>JAXLUO010000014.1:0-98123 GCA_046329495.1 Chitinophagales bacterium
ATGGAACGAAATAGGTGAAAGGTCATTAAGATAAAGCAACAAACGCTGCCCTGCAGGCAGGTTCAAACGGAACTCCTTTTCAATTGCGGCCACCGAAGCCATATCGGCCCGTTGACCTAAGGTCATCCGCGCACTGTTTACAGGCAAAATATTGAACAGCAAAAACACAATCAGCACCACACCGAACATCACCAGTATGCCATTCACAAAACGCTTGCCTATAACCTTCAGTAGCTCCACTTGTCTCCTTTCTTACTTCTTGCTGAAATACTCGCTGTTCAACGTCTCAAACGTAGGCAAATGGCGGTAATGCCACTTATTTATTACCACACCATTTTTCAACAGCAGCAAACCGGGGTTACTGCGCACCATGGTTTTAAGCGCGGTTTCATCATTGTGGAAGAAAGGGAAAGCCGTTTGGTTGCGGTGGCGGAACTCTTCTACCTGACCATCATTCACCACCACAGCGCTAAACTTAATGCCTGCTTTTTCGCAGCCGGCCGCAATCGCATTCAACTCCTTAAAAGCCGACTCATGTGTTTTGTGCAGGTTAGGTGATATAACCAGTAGGCTGTAACCGGGGTAGCAGAACAAGGAATCCGTCATATCATTACCTTCTTCGTCCTCCACAAA
Source organism: Chitinophagales bacterium (assembly GCA_046329495.1). Taxonomy (GTDB): domain Bacteria; phylum Bacteroidota; class Bacteroidia; order Chitinophagales; family LD1; genus Bog-950. The sequence continues at coordinate 634 of JAXLUO010000014.1, forward strand.
CAGGTTGGTAATCTTAGCCGGAATACCGGGATCGAGCACCACGTCCTTGCGGTCAACCAGGCTATCGTATTCGGCATAGTCCCACTTGCCGTGCATTACGTCATCTTCGCTAAAAGTCTTCACCTCTCCGGTTTTGTTGCTGCGGTAGTAGAAGGTCTTTTGTATCACGGCCGGCTTCTTCTCCTTGCGTAAATCGCAAATGTCGTTGCCTACCTTGTATGGACGGAAATCAATAAACGGTTCATCCATATAAGTATTCCATAAGCAGAAAGCCATGGAGGCAACTGCCGACACACTGATCAATGAAGTCTCGGTTATATTGGTAAACAGTCGGTCAATACGGTTTACCGCCAACACCAAAAACAGGATCAGCACATCCAGGAACACATCCTTGTAAAAAGTCTCCCAGGGTTTCAGTTTAATAAAGTCGCCAAAGCAGCCGCAGTCGGTTACCTTCATGCCGGTTTCAGCAAAAGGCTTGGTAAAAAACTGATCGGTAAACATTCCGATGCCGGCCACAACAAAGAACAACACCCCGGCAATAGCCAATACAACGCTGCGGTTACGCCCTTTAGGGAACACCGATACCAAAGCCAATGCCGCCATTACCAACGCCGAAGCCAGAATGAACTTATGCGTAATACCATAACCCGAGAGGTAGGTATAACCGGTTAGGAAGGTAAAGAACAAGGTTAACCACCAGATGATGGTAACCGTAAAGCGCGGCTTCCAGCCAATCAGTAAGGCAAAGCCGATAAACAATTCCAGCGCTATCATCAAAATAGCCATGCCGGTTGAGTACTCCGCTATATACTCCCAAAACGAACGGAAGCCTTCGCCTGCAAAAGCCTCAAAATACTCGTGCATTTTGTAGCCTGTTCCCAGCGGGTCAACCGCCTTTACAAAACCCGAGAAGATAAACAGCGAGCCCACAAAGTTCTGCAGAAAACAGATCACCAAATTGGATGGTTTGGCCAGGAAATAGCGCAGGGCTGTAAGTATAAGGGCTGCTATGCCCACTATGGTAAAAATGTGATATACCGTCATGCGTTTTATGGTTTAGTAAACAAAGTGCTGTGGCAGCTTTGTTTATTCGTTCAATTTAATCAAGGCGAAAATGGCGTAGTTCACTATGTCGCTATACCCCGCATCAATGCCTTCGCTTATCAGGGTTTTGCCCTTGTTATCTTCAATCTGCTTAATGCGTAATAGCTTCATCAATATCAAATCGGTAAAGGAGCTAACCCGCATATCGCGCCAGGCTTCGCCGTAATCATGGTTCTTGGCCATCATCAGGCTTTTAATCTGGGCTACCTCCTTATCATATAGTCGCATGGTTTCTTCCTCGGGCAATTCCACCCGCTTATCCGCTTTTAGTTGCAACTGTATCAACCCTATTATGGAGTAGTTGATTAAGCCTATAAACTCGCTTTCCACGCCCTCATCCACCTTCGATGTCCCCTTCTCCTCCAGCGTTTGTATGCGCTGGGCCTTAATAAAAAGCTGGTCGGTTAACGACTGTGGACGCAATACCCGCCACGACGTGCCGTAATCATGCGTCTTCTTCTCAAATATCTCCCTACAGCGCTTTATCTGCTCATCAAACTGGGCCGAAGTATTGTTCTCCATTGGTTTCAAAAATAGAAATGAATGATAATTTCGATAACGGTTTAAGATACTTTAGAACAACACAATCCCCCTAAAGTATCCACAATCCAACGCAAATAACACCAAGTAGCATGACCATCAACTGCCGCGGCCAATTACTTTCCCTCTCCTCTCCTGTGGTTATGGGCATCCTGAACCTTACCCCCGATTCGTTCTACGACGGCGGTAAACTAACCGGTTTGGATGCTGCCCTTGCCCAGGCCGAAAAACACCTCAGCGAAGGCGCCACCATCCTCGACATCGGTGGCATGAGCTCGCGCCCCGGTGCTGAAATAATCGACCCGCAGGAAGAGCAGGAACGCGTACTGCCCGTGGTAAAGGTCCTTGTAAAGCAATTCCCGAAGGCCCTGCTTTCTATCGATACGCTGCACAGCGCGGTGGCCAACGCCTGCCTGCACGAAGGCGCTCATCTTATTAACGATATCTCCGCTGCGTGCTACAATAGCGATATGGCAGCTACCGTGGCCCGGCACAAAGCGCCCATCATTATCATGCACATGCAGGGCATGCCGGCTACCATGCAGCAAAACCCGCACTATAACAATGTAGTTACCGAGGTGGCTGCCTTTTTAGGCGAACGCATCACCGCCCTGCAACAATCCGGCATTAACGACATTATTATCGACCCCGGTTTTGGCTTTGGTAAAACCCTGCAGCATAACTATACGCTGCTCAACAACCTGCATTACTTCACCCATTTGCATGTGCCTTTATTAGCAGGCATCAGCCGCAAGGGTATGCTGTATCGTTTATTAGGAACCACTGCCGATGAAGCCCTGAACGCTACTACCGTTGCCAATACCATGGCACTTATGAACGGCGCAAACATGCTGCGCGTACACGATGTAAAACCTGCTATGGAAGCCGTTAAACTGTTCAACGCCTATAGCGGACTTATTTAACCTGTGCCTGCGCCTGGTTCAGCGAATCAAGCTTTTGTTTGGCAATAAACTCCTGCACTAACTGCTCGGGTGTTTTGCCCAGGTTCTGCAGGCTTAAGCGCACATCATTCGCCAGTTGATCGTTCGGGAACTCCTTTAAAAACTGGTGATACTTTAACTGCGCATTATCCAGGTTATGCACCTCGTTCTCAAACACAAAGCCCTGCAAAAACAATGCGGTCGAACGCTTCTCGGGGAAGTTCTCATACAGAGTTTGATACAAGGCAATACTGCGCAGCGGCTTGCCTAATGCACGGTAAAAATCTGCTGCTTTGTATAAGTATTCTGCTGCCTTAGGGCTGTGCGGATTAGCCGCTGCATAGCTCTCATAGGCATTCAACAGGCTCATTACTCCGGCGCTGTCTATCACCTTGTTTTTGGCATCGGCAAATATCTTGTTCTCCAGCATGGTTATTTTATTGGTATTCCATTCCGTACGCGGATAACAACCGGCCAGCGCCGCCACTACCAATACAACACCTACTATCTTCTTCATATCACTAAAACTTTGGCGCTAATATAATGGGGTCAACAAAACAAAAGGCACCTGTATAGGTGCCTTTTGTAAAATATTACAGTAGCGTGATTAAAGGGGCTATTACTTCACCTCTACCACTTCTACATCAAATATCAGGTCGCTCTTGGCAGGTATATCAGCACCAACAGCGCGGTCGCCGTAGGCTAAGTAGAAAGGTATAATCAACTTACCTTTACCACCCTGATTAAACAGGGCAATACCTTCGTCCCAACCCGGTATAACCTGGCCCACGCCAATTTGCAATGGCAGAGGCTGATTGCGGTCGTAGCTGCTGTCAAACTTCTTACCATCCCACAGGGTGCCGGTGTAATGTACTTTTACATTGGTAAATGCTTCAGCCTTAGGGCCGCTGCCTTGCTGGTCAACTATATAGTACAAACCGGTGCTGGTTTTCTTAGCCTTAGGGTATTTTGCTTTCACCTTCTTGTCCCATTCAGGCTGGTAACCTTTGTTGGCATCTACAATCTGCTGAACGGCTGCCTTGTATTGGGCAGTAACACCGGCGTTCTTTTGCTTATTAAACTCAACGCTTTTGGCTTTCAACAGTTCATCTTTCTTAGCCCATACTGCCAGTGCATCAAATGCTTCGGCATCTTTACCAACGCGGATAATGTTCACCTTGCTCATTACTTCGCCGTTTTCAATCTGGCTAATAATAGGCAGGCCTTGCACTACATGACCGTAGATAGTGTGCTTATAATCTAACCAACTGGTTACGCCTTCGGTAATAAAAAACTGCGAACCGTTAGTGTTAGGGCCCGAGTTAGCCATAGCTAACAAACCCGGCTTATCAAACTTCAGCGAATAGTCGAACTCATCACCAAAAGAATAGCCCGGACCGCCCATGCCTGTGCCTTGCGGGTCGCCGCCCTGTATCATAAACGGCTGTGGCTTGTGTATACAACGGTGGAAGGTTAAACCGTCGAAGAAACGAACGCCTTCGCCTTTAGCGGTGTTCTTAATTTTGCCTTCGGCCAAACCAACAAAGTTGGCAACCGTTACCGGCACTTTCTGGTATTCCAGTGCCACAACCATCGTACCCTTCGAAGTCACAATTTCAGCATACAAACCGGGTGTGGTTTTCCAGCTATCATCGCCGGGGTCCAGTGCCGGTGCGGCAGGCGTTTCGGCAGTTGGAGTAGCCGGAGTTTCGGTTTTGTTGCTGTTGGCATTGCAACTGGTAAACAAACCGGTAAACAGCGTTAGCGTAAGCAATACTGATTTTCCTTTCTTATTCATTCGTCTTGTTTTAGTATTTAGAAAGCTATAATAAAAGTTATTCTACAAATCTAAACTGTTCAGCGCATCCAGAAACTTCTTTTCCGTATTAGCCAAACCAATGGTGCTTTTACCGCCGCTGGCATTACGGTGGCCGCCGCCTTCAAAATTAGCACGGGCAAAGGCATTTACATCTACATCTCCCCGGCTGCGGAACGATACCTTCACCTTATCGGCCTCCTCGCTAAAGTAGGCCGTCATTACCACCCCTTCAATCTTAAAGGGGTAATTCACCAACCCTTCGCTGTCACCGCTCTGCAAATTAAATTTTTTGATTTCAGCCTGAGAGAGCATCATGTATGCCACTTTCCCCTTTTTGGTAAGTTTTAACTTTTCGTTCAGGCAATAACCAAAAAACCGCAGCCGCGTTTCGCGGAAGATATTATTGATCTTCTCGCTCACATAATCGGGCCTTGCCCCCTTAGCCAACAGCGCCGCGGCCACCATGTGGGCGTTGGGTGTAGTATTGTTAAACTGAAAAAAGCCGTTATCTGTAGCCAGGCCCGTATACAGGTTCTCGGCAATGGCGGCATCTATCAAATCTGTTTCACCCAGGTCGGCAATCAGGTCGTAGATCATCTCCGCCGTAGCGCAATACTTCGTATCGCTAAACATCAACGCCGCAAAATCCTCGGGCTGCTGATGGTGGTCCACCATCGCCTTACTGGCAGGGCTTTCCATAATCACCTTGCCCAGGTCCTCCAGGCGGCTCAAGGCATTAAAATCAAGGCACCAAATGTATTGTGCGCCGGCAATGCGGGCGTTACACAACTTCTTGCCCATCTCGTTTTCATACACCATAATATCCTGGGTGCCGGGCAACCAGCGCAGGTTATCGGTAAAACTGGTGGGCGATATAAACGCCACATCATGTCCCTTCTTCTCTAAAAACAACTTCCAGCCCAGGCTGGCCCCCAGGGCATCGCCATCGGGGTTGCGGTGCGTTACAATCACCATTTTAGCGGGTGTTTCCACTATCTCCCGTAACCGGGCAATGTCTTCGGCTCTAAACTTCATGCTGCCGCGAAAATGTGAAAAAATCGGGGTTTAGGGGCTATAATGCCGTTTATGCGATTTCCAGATTAATACCATAGGACCCAGATAAACACAGATTTTTATGATTTACGCTGCAATTTTGGTTTAAATGCGTTCCCGATCTGAAAAAGGTTACAAAAGGTTACATTGATGTGTAACCTTTTTGATTTTGTAACAGCAGCCGGCGGCATTTAAAAGTCTTATGGTTATCCACACTGCTTGTGCATGCTTGTGCAAGTTTTTGCTTGTGCACAAGTTACAGAAGTTTTTATATGAGCGATTTTTGTGTTAAAACGAAGAAAAATCAAGCATTTTACACAAAGCTGCAATAAGTCATCGGATGACTTATTCCTCAAGTGGGCCTATCGGCTGCAATGGACTACTCCTGCCCCAAAAGTCATCCGATGACTGTGCAGGCCTTATGAGGTTATGAAACTTTACACTTCTTTACACTTTTCCAATCCTCACCCCAACCCTCTCCGAAGGAGAGGGAGCGGACTTGCGCCACCGGAAATTGGACATATTAGCACAGTTTCCATTTGTGCACATTTGTGCAGTTGATTTTGCGTGCACAAATTGCCAAAATTTTAAAGTGTCTGGGGTTGGGCATGGTGGTGTCTTAAATCCATTATGCATCTCTACCCCCTCCGAAAAAACAAGACTATTCTACAGCCACGCTTTTCTTGTTTTTTCTCGTCCCCCTTTGCGACGCAATTGGGCATGGCAAATGGGGACAATTTATTCGCAAAACGTGCTGATTGAACCGAAAGAACTATTAAAAGCCACGTTTCCCACGGAAATTAGTGTTTCACAGGTATGTCAAGGAACTTAGGTTAGTGCGAAGATATAATAAAAGATGTTTTGTTTCTTATTTAATTCCTTTATTTAACATAATATTTTTAGAGCGGGACAACGCCGACCCTAAAGCCCCAAGTATGAGCCATTAACGTATGCCCTGAATGCGGAGTATCTGTTAAGTATAGTCAAACTATCCCTTTACTATTTCTATATTAAGTCAAGTTATATCTTTACATTTAAGTTGCATAAGTCAAATAATTGCTTTACTTTTACATCATTAATGTCAAACTAATAATTGACTATATGAGCCATAGATCCATTCAAATCCAACAACTTAACAGCAAAATGCTTCATTTTGCTGCTGTTAGACAGGTAGCCATTCCACCTACCGGGTGGATAAAGGCCATCCGAACCACCCTTGGTATGTCTCTACAGCAATTGGGCAAGAGGTTGAATATTTCCAAGCAAGCTGTATCGGACATAGAAAAACGGGAACAAAATGGTTCCATCACCATCAAATCGCTGCGGGAAGTTGCCCAGGCCATGGATATGCAATTGGTATATGGGTTTGTACCGAATGACAAGTCACTGGATGCGTATATTGAAAAGCGGGCTTTAGAACTGGCCACAACCATTGTTATGCGCACGGCCCATACCATGAAATTAGAGGATCAGGCCAATTCAAAACAACGAATTAAAGCTGCCATAAAGGAAAGGGCCTTAACTATAAAAAATGAAATGCCTAAACTGTTATGGGATTAAATTTAGATTATATAAATGGCCAAACACCCTTAGACGAGGACGAAAAAGATGGACTACTGATAACCACAATTGCCACACGTGGAGAACTTGATGAATTTGAGCAGCATAATATAGAACGGGCGATACAGTGGGAGATGGGGCGTACCTTTAAGCCGGAAGAGGTTTTTACTGAGCAGTTTATTCGCAACGTACATAAACGTATGTACAAAGATGTGTGGGCATGGGCGGGCAAGTTTCGTACTACCAACAAGAACATCGGCACGGACAGATGGCAAATAGCTATTGCATTGAGGCAGCTATTGGAAGACGTAAGATTTTGGCACGCAAATAATACCTACCCTCCTGACGAAATTGTCATCCGATTCAAACACCGCATTGTAAGCATCCACTGTTTCCCTAACGGGAATGGACGGCACAGCCGATTGATGGCGGATATCCTGATTGAGAAGATTTATAAGCAACCTCCATTTACCTGGGGCGCGGCTAACTTGTCTGATGCAGGCGTGGTCCGCACCAATTACCTAAAAGCACTAAGGGCAGCCGACAATGGAGATTACAATCCGCTACTCGCCTTTGCCCGTTCCTAACAATAGCACTTAATTTCAATTAAGCAGGCCAACAACAAGGCATACGAGAGCAAGTAGGAACTTTAATGATTAAAGGCAGGTCAAGGTGGTATTTTAAACCAGCCATGCCTCTCTATCCCCTCCGAAAAAACAAGACTATTCCATAGCTACGCTTTTCTTGTTTTATCTCGTCCCCCTTTGCGACGCAATTGGGCATGGCAAATGGGGACAGTTTATTCGCAAAACGTGCTGATTGAACCGAAAGGACTTTCAAAGGCCACCGTGAGCATGGACGGCACAGCCGCTTCCTAACAATAGCAATTAGCATTTCTTTTCCATTTGTTATACAAGGAAAGCCTATATAATACCGGTCAAAAATTATATTTACCGGAGTAAAGAACGGTATAGGAAAATTAAATTAGAGGCTTAAAAAATAAGGAGATAATGACCAGTGCAGCACAGCGAACAGAACTACAAAATAAAATTTGGAAAATAGCCAACGACGTACGTGGCTCGGTAGATGGTTGGGACTTTAAACAGTTTGTATTAGGCACCCTTTTTTACCGGTTTATCAGCGAAAACTTTACGAATTATATAGAAGCCGGCGATGAAAGTGTGCATTATGCTGGAAAAAACACTGAAATTGACCACCTAATTTCACTTGAAATTGACCACCCATTTTCACACCAAATTGACCACCCTTTTTTACTGCAAACTGACCACCCCCTAGCAGGTCGTTGAACAGGTTGTTTTGGCAACCATAAATGCCCAACGTTGGAAGTATAACCAACGAGCAATTATGGCCAACAAAACGATCAACATGAGCAAAGTAAGACAGATTTTAAAGCACTTTACCCAAGGGCAAAGCAAGAAACAAATCAGCCTGATGACCGGTGCCTCGCGCAATACGGTCAAAAAATACCTCAAGAAATTTGCCCGCGAGCAACTGACTTTTGAAGCGGTCAACGCCATGACAGACTATGAGCTGAACGTGCTGTTTGGCGCGGTAGAGGAGATCAGGCCGGATAACCGCTATGCCGACCTCATCAAACTGCTTCCAGAGGTAGAGAAGCAGATGAAGCGTAAGGGCATGACCTTGCAAAAGGCGTGGGAGCAATACAGGATACAGTATCCCGATGGCTATCAAATAACCGCGTTCTACAATCACTACAGGCGCTATATGCGCAGTTCCAACCCGGTAATGCATATGGAGCATAAGGCCGGCGATAAAATGTTTATAGACTATGCCGGTGATAAACTGCATATCGTTGACAAGGATAGCGGTGAGATAAGAGAGGTAGAACTGTTTGCTGCTATACTGGGATGCAGCCAGTTAACCTATGCAGAAGCCCTTTACAGCCAGAAGAAAGAAGATCTGGTTAAGGGCACCGAGAATGCCATACACTACTTCGGCGGAGTACCGGCAGCCATTGTGCCGGATAATCTTCGCTCCGCCGTTACCAAGAGCAGTAAATACGAGCCGGTTATCAATGAAACCTTTGCTGACTTTGCGGAGCATTACGGCACTACCGTAATCCCGGCCAGAACCTACAGGCCCAAGGATAAATCGCTGGTAGAAGGCATTATCAAAATCATCTACATACGGATGTATGCCGTGCTTAAATCCAGAACCTATTACAGCCTGGAAGAACTCAATAAGGATATTGCTATTGAACTGGAAAAACTCAACCAGGCTCACTTTAAAGGCCGGGACTATAGCCGCCGCCAGCAGTTTGAAGAAGTAGAGAAAGCTGCCCTGCAACCGTTACCGGCCTACCGGTATGAGCTAAAGCAGCAGGCTATGGCTACCGTAATGAAGAACGGCCATGTTTGCCTTGGAAACGACAAGCACTATTACAGTGTTCCCTACCGGTTTATCGGTAGAAAGGTCAAGATACTTTACAGCTCTGCACAGGTAGAAGTCTTTTACCACTATGAGCGTATTGCCCTGCATAACCGCGACCAGCGTAAATACCAATACACCACTATACAGGAACACTTAGCCTCCTCCCACCGCTTTGTATCGGACTGGACACCGGAGAAGTTTATAGACCAGGGCAAGGCTATACACCAGCAAGTAGCTGAGTATCTGGCCAAGGTATTGGAAACAAAAATGCATCCTGAGCAGGCCTATAAATCCTGTTCCGGTATTCTGAACCTTGCCCGCAAAGTTGGTAATCAACGGTTGGTTAACGCCTGTAAACGGGCCATGCTCTTCGGCGTTTACAACTACCCCATCATCCTGCAAATATTGGAAAAGAACCTGGACCACTTTAGCGAAGAAGAGTCACCTAAACAGCCAATGCCCCAGCACAGCAATATACGGGGCAGTGAGTACTACCAATAGTCAATCCTATTATTCACCATAAAAACAATCGAAATGAACACAGATGTTTTAGAAAAAATGCGCAAGATGCGACTCTTAGGTATGCACCGCGCCTTTAAAACCAGTATTGAAAACGGCAAGACGGAGAAGTTTACAGCCGATGAAATGACCAGCTTCCTTATTGACAGCGAATGGGACGACCGGCATAACCGCTCTATTGAACGGGGAATGAGGAACGCCCGGTTCCGCTACAAGTCTACTATTGAGCAGATAGACTATACCGGGGACCGGGGTATTGACAAAAACCAGATACACCGCTTTGCCGATGGTAGCTTCATCACTAAGAAGGAGAACATACTTATTACCGGCAGCACTGGTACCGGTAAAAGCTTCCTGGCTTCTGCTATCGGCCACCAGTGCTGTCTGCTGGGTTATAAGATACTCTACACCAATGCTACCCGGCTTTTTGCCCAACTCAAAATGGCTAAGGCTGATGGCTCCGCCATCAAAGAAATGGCCCGTATTGAAAAACAGGACTTGCTCATTATAGATGACTTTGGAATACAGCCCTTCGACCACCAGAGCCGTTTATCTTTACTGGAAGTGATTGAAGACCGGCACGGTAAACGGTCCACTATATTTACTTCACAGGTACCCATAAAACAATGGCATGATGTAATCGGAGAACAGACTGTAGCAGATGCCATCCTGGACAGAATCGTGCACAATGCTCACAGAATTGAATTAAAAGGTGAATCTTTGCGTAGAAAATTTAGTAAGAAAGAAGCCGAATCAAACGCTGAATGAGTAATTTTTTAACCGCCAAAAATCAACCTGAAAATGACCTGCTAAATGGTAGTCTGTTTGGGGTGGTCAATTTGCAGTAAAAAAGGGTGGTCAGTTTGAGTGAAATATCCAGCTAAGGCCTATGAAACGTTGGCAACGGCTACGGAGAGAGCTTATGCTTAAGGGGGTGCTAGAATGCGAAAACAAATAAAATTAAACTATGGGAAGAATTATCCTTTTTGTAATAAAGCCGCGGCAACCGGTTACTTCGGCTGCAGGTTATTTTCAGGGTCAAAGATGGCGAAACTATTCGAGCCACAAATTACGATTTCGGATTTGCGCAGTAATCCAAATATTTTTGCTGACTCATTATTGATTTCCAGAAATGTAGTAGTGAAAGCTTACCGAAAGCGTTTTGAATTATTCAAAAATGTCATCAGTGATGAACAAGGACAGAGAATATTATTCCTAAGCAACAAACCATATAGTAAAGGACAAACGATAAATATACGCGGTAGATTTTGCAAGTGTATAAGAAGGACGAAAAAGTTATGAGGCATTTGTCGATGAAGATTTGAAACCATTAAATGACTTTATTAAAATTGTTACTGAACTCATCAGTTTAAGATTGCAAGTTGAGTAAAAAGGAATTTGCTCTTTACACGGGGGGGGGAGTAAATGATGATCCCGGTAGTATACATAGACATACTTATGCCGAGTTTATGAAAAAAGGGAATGTATGTGATGATTGGAATTTGCTTAAACGACGCACGTATAGTAGAGGTATAGCCAAGGCCGGAAGAAGTAAACAGCTTTTAATAGATAACGCAAAACGACACTTTAAAAATATTGGAGACCAAGAGGTAGATCATTTTTTCTTTTTATCAGAAAGCACTAACGGTGAAGTGGCGAATTAAATGGCAAAGCAATAGAATAACTCGAATAGCAAACAAATAATTAACAATTATCCACCGCTTATCCTATTGCAGGTTTCTAATTTATGGAATCAAATTTATCTTTATTGTTCTCCCAACAAAGTAAACAACATGAAAAAGCTATTTACTTCTATACCCAAATATTCTATTATCACTCTTTTATTTTTCCCAATTCTACTTTCCACCGCACAAACTTTAAGCAAGCATATATCAGGAACAGTTACAAACAATCTCACTAATTCAACTGTGTCCGGTGCTATCATAAAATTTTATAAACGCCAAGTCAGAATAGAAAGCGATGGAACAGTTTCAATACTGCCAATAAAAGAAGCCACACTCTTTCGAACTACACAAACAAATTTAAGTGGACAATACCAATTGGACTTACCTTTGACCGGTAGCAACAATGATTTCTACTTCATAGAAATTACAGCAAATCAGTATTCCCCTTCGTGTAAACTATTTTATAATCCAATAATTCAGTCCTCAAATTCGCTAAATTTCCTTTTACAAAAGGCGAATCTTACCCCAATCGAAATTCAGCAAATCGAAGACAACGCTTGGAATGAAAAAGTAGCAAATAATATTTCAGGAACTGATACGTCTCCTGCAAATGAAATATATGATCCCAATAACCTTCCACCTAGCGGAAGTAGAACAACCTGTACATTTCAAGTTCCTGCACAGGTTCACGTAAATCATCTTGTAAATGGTAATAATGCACAACAATGTAATTCGGGTGGATTTACTGGCAATATGCCGTTTGACGAATTTCTTGCTGGAAATTTAAGAGCGGAGTTTAGTATAGGACAATCCTACTCGGAAGCTATGAAGGCCCATGCTATTGCGTCAAGGAGTTATGCGCAATACAATATCAATAGCGGTTCATCTGCTAATTGTGGTCACGCATATAGTGATGACATAGCCAACTATCCAGTTTATATGAATGCGGTAAATGCAACATCAGGAATGGTTATGACTTATAATGGAACGGGCAATGTTATTAAGGCGTATTATTCTGCTCGGTGCAATGGTGATTATACACAAAATTCATACGAAGCACAATGTTCACAAAACGGATACGGTTATCTCCCTTATTGTTTAAGTAAGCCCTGTTCTGGTCATATAAATTGTACCCAAGTTCCGGGAGAAGTTAATTCGGGTTATTGCTGTGCTGTTACTGTATCAACTACCGGAAGTCCCGGTCACATTTATGGACACGGAGCAGGTTTATGCCAACGTGGTGCTGTACGGTACGCTTCGAATTTTGGTTACACGTATGACCAAATTCTCAACGCCTATTATACAGATATTTGTATCACCGACCCCAATAATTCAATAACAAACACCCTTGATTGCGCAAATGCACCAACTTTACAGTGCGGTCAAACTTATTCCTACCCTGCATCCAACGCGCAATCGAATGTTACAACCTATGGATGTAACAACTGGACTGAGACTGGTCCTGAAAGGGTTCACAAAGTAATTCCAACACAAAATGGAACTCTTACAGCAACTATCTCGAACTATACTGGTGATTTAGATGTTTTCATTCTAAGCGGGTGCGACCCGTCAACCTGTGTAGGTTCAGTAGGCTCATATTATGCAACACTTAATAATGCGGTAGCTGGTCATACTTATTATGTTGTAGTTGATGCTGATGACGGTTCAACAAGCGGCTACAATATCCAAATAACCTGTCCAAGTAATTCAGTTCAAACTCTCAATTGCAACAATGCAATTCCTTTAACCAGCGGACAACCCTATACTGGGTCGACAACCACCGGAAGTTCAGTAGTCAGCCAATATGGTTGCAATACATGGAATGAAAGCGGTTCAGAAATTGTTCACTCCATTACATTACCTTCAACTGGTACGCTTACCTGTTCGTTAACCGGTATGAGTAGCGACCTTGACTTATTTATTTTGGATGCATGCAATCAATCATCCTGTGTAAACGTTTTTGACAACAATGGCACAACAACGCTATCGGCAGGGACATACTATCTTGTTGTTGATGGCTATAATGGTGCTTCTGGAAGTTATACACTCACTGCTACATTCAATAACCAAAACAATGGCGGCGGCAATAATCTCATATGCAACAACGCTGTTAGTGTTACATGCGGTCAACATTATAATGGTAGCACCAGCGGTGGTGCATCAAACGTGAATCTTTACCCTTGTCAATCTACGTGGAATGAATCGGGCCCTGAAATTGTTCATCAGGTAACAGTATCAAACACAGGAACACTTACAGCCACTCTCTCAAATTTGAATGGAACTGATTTAGATGTTTTCATTTTAAGTTCATGTGATGTAAATAGTTGTATGGCTTCCGGAAATACTACAGCAACTCTAACAAATGCAATGCCCGGAACTTATTACATTGTAGTTGACGGTTATTTGGGAGCGAGTGGCTCATACTCTTTAGATATTACCTGCGCCAACGCTAATAACTCGACAGCCCTTGATTGCATCAATGCACAATCAATAAATTGTGGGCAGGTATACAACGGAAATACAACTGGTGGTAATAGTAATGTTTCCACATATAGCGGAACAACATGGAATGAATCAGGACCCGAACGAGTATATAGTTTCACAACAGTTTCACAAGGTGACATATCAGCAGAACTTACTAACCTCAACGGAATTGACTTAGATGTTTTCATCCTTAGCGGATGCAATCCTGCCAATTGTATTGCAGTAGGGAATACAACAGCAACAGCATCTAACGCACCGGCAGGTATGTATTATATTGTTGTTGATGGCTACAATGGCGCTGTAGGTAGTTATTCATTAAGCGTAATTTGTCCCAATACAACACCTCAACAACCTTCCTTGGTTTTTCCGCCAAACACTTCTTATCAGGGAACAACGTCAATACAATTTCAATGGCTGCCTGTGTCTGGCGCTACGAAATACGAATTTCAACTCGCTTACGACAATTCGTTTTCGAACATTTTTTCCTCAAGCAGTACAATTTATAACGAACAAATTTCAATTGCAGGATTACCAAATGACGGAACAATTTTTTATTGGCGTGTGAGAGCGTATAACAATGGTGGGTGGGGCAGTTGGTCGTTAATATTTTCATTTAATAACTCACTCCAACCTACTTCGCAATCAACGAAATTTATTAAATATTATGGGGACGTTTTAGAAACTGAAGGTTGGGCAAAGGTGTTACAAACTCAAAATAACGATTATTGGTTATGTGGTTGGACACCTACTGGACAATATTCGCCTCCGCCTAGTCCCATATCCTTAGTTAAGGTTGATGAAAATGGCAATCTGATTTGGTCGAAAAAATATAGGACTTCGACCCTAGATTTTGATGGTGGTGCTGAGGTGTCCTTTAAATTCACTTCAGACGGAGGAGCAATTTTATGCAGCGGGATATATGATGTAAATATATTTGGAGACCACGTGGTCTTAGTTAAGGTCGATGCTGCAGGTAATGTGCAATGGTCAAAACGCTATTCTAATCCAAGTGGAATTGATGGGTTTTTCCCATTTCAAGTTAGTCAAACACAAGATGGTGGATATTTCGTCTCTGGAATGTCATCAGCTAATTACGGTTGTTGGTTTAAAACAGATGGCAGCGGCAACTTGATTTGGTCAAAAAAGTCGCCAGACTTGAGTGCGTATAATCGGTCCCATATAGTCAATTCGAATGGAGTATTAATTCAATCAGGAAGTAAACTTGTTCAGATTGATAATGCAGGAAATAATATTTGGTCAAAATCATATACCAACATTTATAACGGAAGTCGTGTTATATCATTTAATGGCTCCTACCTAATTTCAGGCACAAAGCAAATCACTACAGGGCAAAACGAGGCTTGTTTTATTAAAGTTGATGCCTCCGGTTCTGTAATTTGGTCAAAGGCGTACGAAATCGTAGGGTATCAGGAACTGGATTATTCTGAAATTGCCGCTACCCTAGATGGTGGCTTTGTAATGCTTACTAAGTTTACAAACCCTGGTATGCCTAATCAGGTTTTATTGCTCAAGTTTGATGCAACAGGAAATTTCGTTTGGAAAAGTGGAATTAACTCTGGTATCAATGGTGGTGATATTATTGTAACAAACGATGATGGAATATTAGTTTCTGGCATTGGTAATTATATGTCACTTGCCGCTGATAATGTATTGGTCAAATTTGACAATTTTGGCCAAACATATTGCAATAACTTTAGTTCTTATTCCGTTTCAAATGATGGCGGTTATTCGACAATAGCCACGACTCTAATACCATCAATTTCCAATTTAACCCTTAATGTAAGTTCTGAAACAATTAGTGTTGTAAATAATGGTGTAAGTCATAGCGAGTGTTCGGATATATTTATTTTAGGCAATATTCATACGAAAGCAAATGCTCCTATTAATGCAGTTGATGTCGCCATTACAGGTGGAAGCGGATGTAGCTATACTACGCTTGAAGATGGAAATTATCAATGCAGTAGTTTAACAGCGGGAGCCAGTTACGTTATCACTCCCACTAAAGATGGTGAGGATGACAATGGAATAACAGTTCAAGATTTAGTTTTGATACAACAACATATTTCAGGAACCTTACCAATTAATAACCCTTACAATATTATTGCTGCTGATGTAAATGGTTCTAATAGTGTAGATAATACAGATTTAAGTATTCTTCAACAATTTACGTTAGGGCAGATTACAGTTTTACCTGTCAACTCATGGCAGTTTGTTCCAGCAGGTTACAATTTCCCGAACCCCAGTAATCCTTTTCCTTTTCCGAGTACCATTCAGCTTAATAACCTTACTTCTACTGCATCAAATCAAGATTTTATAGGTATTAAATTAGGCGATATTGATAACGATGTTGACCCTTCCCGCGATAATTCTCAGGAAGCAGTAAAAATTGTTCTTACTGACTATTCGCTAGCTGAAGGGGCAAATGTGTCTTTACCTATAAGAATTGAGAATTTCAAGATAAGACGAGGTTTGCAATTTGAATTATTTATTGACCCTAATTATATTGAAATTACAGGTATGCAAACGGCTGGAGTTCCATCAGTTTCTAATGCGAACTTTGGGTTAGTTAATTCAAATAAAGGTGAAGTGCGCTTCTTATGGTATGACCCAAATGGACAAATAGCGAATATTGCAGGAGGTACATCTATATTCAATCTCAATTTTGTTGTAAAACGTCCCATAGATAAACTAAGCGATGTAATACGAATACAACTTAGCCCACTTAAAGCAGAAGTGTTAAATGGCAACTACACATGTTCACCTGTAATTTTAGAGTTTGAGAAAAACAATACAGCTTACAATGGAATTACAGAAGAAACTTACGAACAAAATGATTATGTCTTGATTGTCCCTAATCCAACTCACAATTCTGCCACGCTTCACGTTAATTCAAGTGTTGCGGAAAGTTCTGTTTTAAGGTTTTTCGATTATGCTGGTTCGCTTATAGCGGTTAAAGACGTAAAGCTCATCGAAGGGTATAATAAAATTGAGTTACCAGAAGTTGAGTTGCTTTCAAGTGGAATGTACTTTTGCACTTTAACTCTTTCTAACTCTTCAATCAGCGTTAAATTTGTGAAGGATTGAAGTTTAACCATATTCCAAAAAGTTTGACTGAAGCCGCCTATAGTTAAAATAAAATGGGTTTGCAAACAATTCTGCGTCTCCCATTTTTCAATAGTAATTACCCCCCCCAGAAATTGTTTCTGGAAAAGGTAAGCCCATCACGATCACGCGACAAAGTTTGCAAACACTTTAATCCATGTGTATTCGATCGATTTGATAAACAAAAGTTGAGTAGAGGCAGTAGGAATCTACCTCATGATAAAATGCAATGAAACAATTTGAAATTTTCCGAATTATCTTACCTTTGTTTCGAAACAGAACAGTAAACAAGTTCAATCCTATTCGGGAATTGAACCTTCATGTTTCACTTTTGCTTCACTATCGGGTTTTTGAAATTTGAAAATATAAGCGTGGCACGGGTTTCAGGCTAGGTTCATCGTCCTCCCACACCACATACAAACCTCGCAATTACTGCGGGGTTTTTTGTTTTAAGGAAGCTTATCTTCTTGCCAGGCTTACTGCATTAAATCGGTTGCTGGCTTTCGGTGGGTCGCCGGTTTTAAAGTTGATGCTTATTTCGGTGCCTTCGTTTTCCTTGCTGTAAACCTGTATGGCGGCATTATTTACCTCGGCAAAATATTTCACAATCACCATGCCTAAACCATTGCCTTCAATATGCTCTACATTCGAGGCACGGAAGAACGATTTAAATAAATGCGGCATTTCTTTTTCCGGAATGCCTGACCCATAATCTCGAACACTTAGTTTGATAAAATGATCCGCGTAGTCAACCTGCAGTTCGGGTTCGCGCTTACCTTTGGAGTATTTAAAGGCATTGGAGATGAGATTGCCGATGATATTTTCTAAATGCAATGGGTCAATAAATAAATTCCGGGGTTCGCCACTGCAACTTAATTGCACTATGCGCCCATCTGTTTGCATTTGATTATGCCTGGCGCATAAATCAGTTATAAACTCGCAAAGATTAACCTGCTCGCGGTGGTTTTTAACCTTTCCACCTTCCACTTTGCCCCAGAAGAGAATCTTATCAATCAGCGAGTTCAGGCGTTCTACCTCCCCCTTTATTATTCGAAACTGGTTGGCAAAAGTGGGGTTCTGCAAATGGTTAATGGCAGCATACATTTCCATGATTTCTACCCCCGAATAAATGGAGGTCATAGGCGTACGCATTTCATGCGATACCAGCGAAATGAATTTCGATTTCAGGTTACTCACTTCCTGCAATTCCTTCATGGCCTTAATAGTTGCCTGCTCCGCCCGTTTGCGTTCCTCAACCACACGCGCAAACATTACTATGCTGGTAGTAACTCCGGCCTCGTTTTTTGTCATCCGTCCTGCCGATTCCATCCAGCGCCATCGTCCATCCGTAGTTTTAAACCGGTGCTGTACATTGTCTATTTCAAAATTGCCCGCCTTCAGGTGTTTGCGCGCCTGCGTTAAGGTCCGCATATCAGCCGGGTGCAGATAGTCAACTCCATTGGTGCCTATTAATTGCTCGGGCAAGAAACCGGTAAGTTTAGTAATGGAGGGCGATACATACGTAAAGGTACCCTGCATATCCAATATGCAAACCAAATCGGTTATGTTATTGGCCAGCAGTTCATATTTTTCAAAACTTTCTTTTTGCAGGGTTATATCCTGCAGAGTGCCTGCTGTACCCGATATATTTCCTTTGTCATCAAAGGTGAGTATTGCATACACACGAATCCACTTTATACCACCGTCTTTGGCCAGGTACCGTATCTGGTGCGAGCAATAACTCTTCTTACGTAATATTAAAGGCTCAAACAACTCCTGGTTGCGCTGCACATCATCTGGATGCAGGTATCTGAAGAACAGTTGCCCTATCGACTCCTCAACTGTAAAACCCAGCACATCTTCCCAGGCCTTGTTCAAAAATGTCCAATAGCCTTCTGCATCGGTTTGAAAGATGATATCGTGCACACTATCTACCACCATTTGGTAGCGGGCCTCGCTCTTTTGCAACTCTTCGTTCTTATGCTTTAGTTCTTGTGTTACAGCTGCTGCTTCTGCAAGCGAACGTTTCGATGCCTGGGCTAAGAACAGTTGCTCTATTACACCATTATGCTGGGCAAAATCTGTAACGTGCAATTGATATTTTTCTAAATGAAAAGTTGAATCGATGAAGGGATGTCCGGTTAACAACAGATACTCCTGAATATACGCCGGCTGCATCTTAAATTTTTCTCCTGAGGCACGGTAATGCAAAATGGCCGTTGCCTGTAATGCAAACAAGTTGTCCTCGGTTATAGGCTCGGCAGGGTACTGACTTTCAAATTGCTCAAGAAACTGTTGACCGGCTACTAAACCCGGCAGCATCTTATGCAAACTACGGCCTACCGATGTTATCATACCATCCTTACCTATCAGCAAATGGAATGGGAACAGTTCGTTTAATTTTTCAGGTCCTATTTGTAATTGCATAGTAGTGGGTTGCCTTGTATGTAAATGGTAGTGCTTACCGGTTTTTATTGTAAAGGTTGATTTGCCTTAAGATAGTGAGGTGCATTTTTTTTGAGATGCAGTAGCTTGGATCGCCGACTATTATTTTTGAGTGGTTGTAAGGGTACTGATTTTGTTTAACACCTTAATTTTTATAATACAAAAAGCGATTGGTTCATTACAAGATGTAGAAAGCCTGTTTGCTCGGTTTATTTACTACAAAGTAGTCGCACTTTTGGGTAAATGCAACTGTGTTCATGCAAAATGAGTACACTTGCCTAATGCTATATTCGCAGTGCAGCCATTGGTATTGGGCTGCAGATTATAAATAATTGATTTTGCGCACACTGGGATGAAGCAGACACTAAATGGAATAGCTAATCGTTTTAAATTGGTGAACCGCATCAAGCTACTGCTCCTTTCTTTTTTGTGTTTAAGCTATGCCGCTAAAGCGGGCGATACTACCGAGTTGGCTCGCCTGGATAAGCCGGCTGTAGCCTTTATTACTTATTACGATGATTCGCTAGGCAACGATGTTTTTTACTGGGAATTGAAGCGGGGCAAAAAAACGAAGCATCTGCCGGCGTATAATTTCGATGGCATCGAAAGAGCGCAAACCGCCACCTTGCAAGCCATACAGTTAAATGGCAAGGGCATGCCGGAAATTATTGTTCAATGGACTTTTGAAGCACACCATAATTATGGTGGCCAACCCGAACTGGGCGAAGGAGGAATAGCAGGCGGATGGGCTTATGGCTTTACCATGGTTGATGTATGGGATCTGGATGCCGATTCCATCCTCTTTACCGCTATTACCAACTATGCACAAGAGAATAGCGAAACGGAAGGGGTGCGAAAGGATAGCCTTGCTGAAAATGACGCTAAGGAGGATACCATTGATTTGGTTACCCATCAAACCAACTGCAGTTGGCAATACGAAGTAACCTTTAATACCGACCGTAGCATTACGCTTTCCATGCCGGTAGCAGATGGTTACGAAATCATTAGTTTGAACGACGTTGAAGAGAGCCGCACCCCCATGGAGTGTACACCCGATCACCTTGGCGGCACCTTTGTGCTGCGCAGGGGCGTGTATGTACCCAAACCGTAAACCCGGTTTTACTCTTCCCTTTCCGTGTGTATACCTTCTTTTATTTCTTCCACCAGCTTTTTACAAAAAGCCGGCAGGTCATCGGGCTTTCTGCTGGTTATTATGCCCTTGTCAACCACTACCTCTTCATCTATCCACTTAGCACCGGCATTGGTAAGGTCGGTTTTCAGCGAAGGCCACGAAGTAACCTTTATGCCTTCCAGCAATCCTGTTTCCAGCAAAGTCCACGGGCCATGGCAAATGGCAGCAACCGGTTTGCCACTTTCCAAAAAGTCGGCAGCAAAATCTACAGCATCTTCATGCATGCGCAGGGTGTCTGGGTTCATTACGCCGCCGGGTAATACCAGGGCATCGTAGTCTTCAACACTCACTTCATCCAATGTTTTGTCTACAGGGTAATCTTTGCCCCAATCTTTATTTGCCCAGGCTTTCACCTTCCCCTCCTTCAGCGATACCACATCAACCTGTGCGCCTTCCTGTTGCAGCGTTTCATAAGGTTTTGCAAATTCCGATTCTTCGAAACCATCGGTTACCAAAATGGCAACCCGTTTATTTAGCAGTTGTCCGGCCATAACTTTTTTAGCCGCCATGCTGCACAAAATGTACCACTACACACGCTTCATCATCCAGCTACGGATGCCGCTGCTTTTAACTACCACCTCGTTTACCACTTCAAATCCAAGCTTTTGGTAAATGCCAACATTTTTGGGGTCTTCCGTTTTCAGCCAGTATTCTGTTAGTCCCTGTGCTTTCATGTCGGTTATACTTTGTTCAATCAACTCGCGGCTATAGCCTTTACCGCGCTCTGCCGCACTAACACCTACCACCCATATATAACCCATGTGGGGGCCGGCATTTTTTGCAATCCAGCCTTCCGGCACTGCATCATGATTCATCAGGCGCAGGGTTGTTTTAGGGCCCAGTTTAAAAGGTATAGCCGCCATGCCGCTTTGTATCTCGCGCAATAAGCCCAACGGAAATGCCTTGCCCGGCAACCAGATCAATGCTCCTTTACGGTCTTCACGCAACAGCAAACCACCGTATTTCGAAGCAGCATAGGTGCAATGTGTATACAGGTTCAACAACCCTTGTTGTTTTACCTGTGCGCTTTTGCCTTCAAAGGCATATTGCATCAGCGGATACTGCTCAAAAGCCTTTCCCAAAATTTTGCCCGCTTCCTGTTCCCTGCTCATTTAAACTGCTTTGTTACCCGAATATAACCCTCGGGATGATGTTTTTATTTTTGTTAAAATAGAAATTAAATTTGAAACAAAACGTCTTATATTATATCTTTGGCCTGCCAAGCCGTTCTTTGACATACTGTATACCCCCCCCCTTCGTAGTGCTTGTTGCGCAATCAACGCTCAACTCTTTGCCGCATTATGCCCTATTGAATTGCTTATTTGGGCCTACCCACCCAAAATATCAGCCAAATATCAGCATTGGGGTTAAAAACAATTAATTATCAATTACTTATGTTTTTGCGGGCCTTAAAACACCTCAGCCAAACCTCAGCATGCTATCAGCATTCATGCTGATATTAGGCTTATTTCAGGCTGAGCCGGAACCAATTTTCTACCATTTTTTCAAGTCCACCAATTGGTCCAATTCACCTAACCATCCTGTCTTAATCCGTGTTTCCGAGGCATCGGAACCGTGGCAATTATTCTTCTCTTTTGTGCCAATTGTCCAATTCGTCCAATTGGTCCAATTTGTTAAATTCGCGTTCAATTACTTCTTAAAAGGCACCTTAAAACTGCTAATCACTGTATTGTCCTCATCAATAATACTTAGCTCCACATATTGGTCGCCAACTATGCGCACTTTGCCAAATCCGTTTTTGCATTTTTTACTGCTTAGGCCAATGCCGCCCTTGTTCCATATCTTCTTCATATGAAACAACCCCGTAGCATTACCTATCAACTTTAAATACTTGGCAAGTTCGGTTGTGGCTACGCTTAAACCGCTGGCATTTAATTCGGGCAAACCCGCATTGCTGCCATCGTCCATTACGCAATGGTGTGTATCGCCGCTAATTACCACTATGTTTTTTAGGTGGTTGCTGTCAATGTAGTGCATAAAATCGTTACGCTCTTCGGGGTAGGCATTCCAGTACGAGGTAAAGCCTGTGGCCAGATGAAAACCGAACCATTCTTTATAATGCCAGTTCTGAATTTTCAATCCAGCTTTTACCAGTTTGTTACAAGCGCCGTTAAGCGGTACACCGCTTACAATAAACTTCCAGTCGGCCTTCGAGTTTTTGAGTCCTTCTTTCAGCCAATCCATTTGTTCCTTACCAAACAGCGCCCAGCCTTTAGGCGGATCGTAGTAATACTTGTTCTTTTTTGCATTGTATTTAAACGCATCCTTATCGGGGAAAGGTTTGTTGCTGTTACGGTCTATCACAAAAAACTCTGCGTTTCCCATTTTAAAGCTGTGGTGAATAGCCGTTGATGTGTCAGGCAAATCGTAATGCGGAAAGTAATCGTTGTAGCCGCGTATAACATTTTGTCGCCAGCTTTCAGGGAAAGTATCTGCCTCCATATGGTGAAACACCTTGCCATCCTTAATGCCCGATTCCATGTTGTTAATGCAATACCTGCCGCCCGCAGCGCCTACGTAATCATCGTCGTCATACACGTAGTCCATCGGCATGTTGTACAGCATCTGTTTCATTTCTTTTTCGTTATAGCGCTTGCGGTAACTTTTTTGTATGCCCTCTATGGTGCTGCTGTAATCGCGGCTCAGCATATAATCGGGATAGGTAAAGTCGCCGCTGTGCATTAAAAAGTACGGGTTGTGCAAAGGCATTACATCAAACACTTTCATGTTTTCGGTTTCCTGGCAACTGCCGGTAACAAATACATAATCGCCTTTCGCCCCTTCTTTCGGGAAAGTGCGGAACGATCCGTGAATGGTGTCTTCTACACCTTCAAACAAAATGCGATAATAATAACGGGTGTCGGGTTGCAGGTTGCTTAAGGGCAGCATAATGCTTTTATCCTTCAGCGTATCGGTAACCCCGCCAAAGGCCATACTTTTTTGCAGGTCGGGGGTAGTGCTAATTTCCATTAGTACACGGCCGCATTGTTTGCTACGCAGGTATACCTTGCAGCCATCCTGTGTTACGGCGCCAAAAACCGGACCATGGGTAATATTTTGAGCAGCAGCGCTAATGCAAATTAGCAGCAGCAAAATGCCGGTAAGGTGTTTCATAAACGGAGGTGATTTAAGGCCCTTGGGCTCAGCACAAAAGAAAACACTTGTTTTACTTTCTTTGAATTTATTTTGCAGAAAGAAGGGCCACCGGTAAAAAGAAAATTTCGCTGCCTTTGAAAAGATAATATGACCAAGCAGTTATACCAACAATTACTTAAAGCTACCGCATCGCAATTAGCTGTGCTGGTAGATCCCGATAAGCAGGAAGCAAAAGCACTGGAGCGTTTGGCTACCAATGCCCAAAGCAGCCGGGTCGATTATTTTTTTGTGGGAGGTAGCTTATTGATGGATGACCGTTTTCAGCAAACTATTGAGGTGCTGAAAAAAAACTGCAGCATTCCGGTTGTCATTTTCCCCGGTAACAATTACCAGGTAAGTGTTGCGGCCGATGCTATACTGTTGTTGAGTTTAATTAGTGGGCGCAATCCCGAATATCTTATCGGGCAGCACGTAATTGCGGCGCCTGCCATCAAAGCTTCGGGTTTAGAAGTTATACCAACGGGTTACTTATTAATTGATGGCGGAAGAATTTCTACCACCAGTTACATTACGCAAACGGTTCCCATACCGGCCGATAAAACCGATGTGGCAGTTGCAACAGCCTTAGCCGGTGCACAATTGGGGTTAAAGGCCATTTATCTGGAAGCCGGAAGTGGGGCAAAACAAACGGTAACTGCGGCTATGGTTAGCGCGGTGAAGCAACAAGTGCAATTGCCTTTATTAGTGGGTGGTGGAATACGCAGCGGCGAGCAGGCTGAAACGCTGGCACATGCCGGTGCCGATGTGTTGATTGTAGGTAACGCGTTGGAAAAATCACCTGAGCTGTTGATGGAAATTGCATTGGGAACTAAATCGGTAAAACGGGTTTAGTAATGCAGGTTCATTCGCGGATATTTACTAAGCCGGAAGAGATTATTGCAACGCTTACAGAGTTGAACGAAAACCTGCATAGCACCGGTGTAAGTTTTCAGTGGGATGAAAAGGATGAAAACGGTGGTTATATATCCTACCCTGCAAGCGATGTGCCTGCAGATGCCCTGATTGTGTTAGGTAGTTTCGATTTTTGCTACTACCATCAGGTGGAGTTGGTATTTTACGCTGTAAGGGTACATAACCTGCACACCGGTGCACATTGGCCCGACCATTGGAGCAAACCTCAATTGGAACTGTTGCAGGGTAATGAGGCAAATACAATTGCCCTGAAACTTGGATGGCAACTAAACGGCGATGAGCAGCTATTTGCCTTTAATGTGGGTTCGCATGGCAATGAACGTTATTATATTATGGCTGAAGGTTTATCGTGGTATATTGGAACGGTTTTCCATTACGATCGCGAAGCGCAGGAAGATCTAAAACCCGGAGAGCGGGTTGCCTACTGGGTAAGTAAAGCAGAAAGAAAGGTATGAAAGGTGTTGTTATAAAATCTACCGGTAGTTGGTACGATGTATTAACCGAAAACGGTGATGTGTTAAAGGCCCGTTTGAAGGGCGTGTTCCGTTTGGATGAATCGAAAGAGAAGGACAGCAACCCCGTGGCCGTGGGCGATAATGTAAGTATGGAACAGGGGGAGAATGACGAAACCTATACCATTAAGGAAATTGAGGAGCGCCGCAATTATATCGTACGAACTTCGCCAAAGCATAAAGGGGCCCGGCAAATAATAGCTGCCAACATGGACCAATGTCTGCTGATTGCTACTATGGCCAATCCACGCACCAGCATGGGTTTTATCGATCGGTTTTTAATTACGGCTGAAGCGTATCACATTCCTGCCATTATTGTTTTTAATAAGCAGGATTTACTGGACGTAAAAACAAAGAGTAAACAACAGCATGTGGCCGGCATCTACAGCCGTATTGGTTACAAAACCATTTTTACTTCTGCTGAAACAGGAGAAGGACTGGAGGAACTGAAAGGATTGCTGAAGAATAAAACCACCCTGGTATCGGGCCATTCGGGTGTAGGTAAATCTTCGTTGCTAAATTTGCTGGAACCGGAACTTGATCTGCGTACCGGCGAAATTTCAAAATTCAGTGGCAAGGGTATGCACACAACCACCTTTGCCGAAATGCATTTGCTGGATAACAATGCCCGTGTAATTGATACGCCGGGTATCCGCGAATTTGGTTTACTTGATTTTAAGCCGGAGGAGATTTCGCATTACTATATCGAAATGCGCGAATTGCTAACGGAGTGTAAATTCAATAATTGCCTGCACGAAAACGAACCGGGTTGCGCCGTGAAGAAAGCATATGAAGACGGCCGCATTGCCGAGGAGCGCTATGTGAGCTACCTGAATATTATGACCGACTATAAGAACAACTACAAACACTGGGAATAATGCGCGTTACCATTCAAAGGGTTAGTGAAGCTTCTGTAACTATCGAAGGCAAGGTGAAAGCGCAAATCGGTAAAGGTCTGCTAATATTAGCAGGTTTTGAAGCAGGAGATAGCGCAGAAGATTTGCAGTGGATGAGCAGCAAGCTAGTGAACCTGCGCATTTTTTCGGATGAAAACGGACAGATGAATCTTTCGGTTAAAGAGGTAGGTGGCGATATCATTATCGTATCGCAGTTTACCCTGCATGCTATGACTAAAAAAGGTAATCGTCCTTCCTTCATTCGCGCAGCACGTCCGGAGCAGGCTATTCCGCTCTACGGGCAATTTGTAAAGCAGGTGGAAGCGGATTTAGGCAAAGCAGTTGGCACAGGCGAATTCGGTGCCGATATGAAAGTAGCTTTGCTGAATGATGGCCCCGTTACCATCAACATCGATTCGAAAAACAAGGAGTAGCGCCATGTATATACCAAAACCTTACGAAGAAAAGGACAAGGCAGAAATAGAAGCACTGGTACGCGAATTTGGTTTTGCTACCATTGTAAGCAATAAGGATGGCCTGCCGGTAGCAACACATATTCCTTTTGAGCTGGAAGTGCAGGCGGATGGTTCGTGGTTATTAAACGCACACTTATCAAAAGCCAATCCGCAATGGAAAACATTTGAAACCGTAAGCGAGGTGCTGGTTATTTTTATGGGACCGCACACGTATGTGTCGCCTTCCTGGTATAACCATAAAAATGTGCCCACCTGGAATTATCGCGCAGTGCATGTATACGGAACCGTTAGTTTGGTAGAAGGTGAGCAAGTAGAGAAAGGTTTGCGCACTTTAATGGCCCGCTATGAAAATGCACATGCGAACAAGCCCCTGAGTTATGAGGAGATTCCTGCAAAGATGCTGGAAACCGATTTGCGCGGCTTAGTTGGTATTCAGGTAAAGGTGAACCGGATTGAAGCTGTTGCTAAACTGAGCCAAAACCGCGATAAGGAAAGTTACCAAAGTGTAATTGACCATTTGAAGCAGGTAAATGCCTACGATGCCGCCCGCATTGCCGAAGAAATGGAAAAGCGCAAAAAGGATTAGGGCTTCGGCCGCTTAGGCATTTCTAAGCTATCCTTCGGATACTTTGCTTCCATAGCGGTTATCTGCTCTTTGGTCCAATTAAGCAGCATCTGTTTTTTTTCTGCTGATAAAACTGCATCCTTATGTATCCAGGTATAGGAGTTTAAAGGCATCTCGCCCTCGTTGATCATCTCCGCCATTTCTTCCAGCTTATGGTGTTGCCTACGGGGGCTGTAAGTCGCAAACTCATCGAAGTTTATTTCTTCCTTGCCTTCGTTTACGTGGTGTTGTAACCACCAGGCAACAGGTTGTACATTGGCATACCAGGGGTAAATGGTGTTATTGCTGTGGCAATCGTTACACGAAACTTTTAGGATGTCTTGTACCTCTAAGGGGGTAGTAAACACGGTAGCAATGCTATTAGCCTGCGTTCCCTGACTGATGTTACGTGCCGGTTTGATAAACTGGATACCTACAAGCACCACCACCACTCCCAACAAAATTTTCTTCCATGTATTCATGTGTTACACAATTCTTTATCCAACCCAAATATAGAGAAGAAAAAATTGTAGAAGGATGAGTGTGCTCATGCCTGGTGCCTAATTTACCTTTTAATACGGTCAAATAGTAAGCCGTACTGTGCATAGGAAGACTCGTGATAGAGCGTATCGATTGCTTTTAATCTTGCATCAAGCTGCTTATTGCGATACGTGCAAAGGAACTTTAAAAGCTGAAAGCCTTCAATGAAATCGCGCAACTGAGGATGGTTCCTCGCATATAAAAATTTGATGGCACGGCCAATGGTTAGCAGGGCAGCGTGTGTATCGCCCATTAATTGTTGGGTAAGTGCCGTAAGCAATCGCCACTCAACTATGTATTGCATTATCTTCATGGTCTTTACCATCTCCGCAATATCTTCCAATTGCATATAAGCCTCGTGGTAGCGGCCTGTATGCACCAGGTATTTAATGCCGTGCAAACGTGCCATTAACCCCGCTGAATTATTGGCAGTGTAGAATCGTTGAAAGTAAATGGATGTTTCTTTTGCTTCTTCATACCGCCCCAGTATCAAACTCAGTTGCATAAACTTCGCCACATCCGAGCCTATGATGGCCTTGTCCATAGGCTGTTTAGGTATACCCAAAGCGCGGTATTGGTTAAAGGCCTCTTCAAACTGGCTGGTTAAATAAAGGGCCTTGGCAAACAGTAACTTCATTTCCATTTGCAATAAGGAAGGGATTTCCTTTCCATGTTTTCCTGCAATATCTTCTGCCTGCCGTAAATGAGGAATCACCTCGCCGGGCCGGTTGGTGTCAAAATATAAACGGCTATAAACAAGCAGTGCATGAAACTCAGATTCGTAATAATGCTTTTCGGCTGCCCGGGAAGTAATCTTTATCAAGGCATCACTGTGTGCCTTAAAAATGTTCTTCTTGCCAAGCGAACCCAGGGCGGTGTGATAATTAATCAATCCTTTCTGGGCCATAATGTCCATGCCCAATTGTAACTTCAACTTATCGCCACTGTAGTATTTCAAACATTCCTTTTCATAGTAGCGCAGCAACTTTTCATCAAAGTCGGAAGCAAAATGTCCGGCCTCAATCCTGAAACACAATTCGTAAAAATCGAATAAGTCTTGCTTGCTGCCGCTCTTCTTTATGTTCCGCTCGGTAATCTTCATTACATGGCGCACCACCGGTACCAGTCGTAGGCGTGTGGCCATTTCCGTTAAGTGCTGCAAAGGGTTAGTGCCAAACAGATGCGCCAATACCTTATCAAACAAAACCGAATTAAGCTTATAAAGGTGTGTGTTGCTGATCTGCAAACTTTTTACGGCACGCGGAAGGGAGAACACCTTTTTATCGCGGTTGGCAAGGCAGTAATCCATTACCAGCGCTTCCTTACCTTTTAAAGGTAACTGATGTAGCCGTTCCAATTCGGCTGGTTCTAATACTTGCAATAGGTTCACTAAAAGCATGGCGTAGTAAGAATATTCACTTTTCGGGATTGCTGCATGCAGATTTTACAAATACTTTTACACCATCATACTTTTCTACCCAAAAGTTGTTGCTAACCAAACTTCTTTTCCGCCGGCCTACCAGCCGGCGGTTTTATTTGGCCGGTAGCAAATCGCAATACCAGAATTTATACTCCGGTGGTTCCGTGCCATGCTGATTTGGATATGTGCGCAGAGTAATCTCACCTTTTGTAAAACTTACCGGCTTAGTAAACATAGGTCCGTCAAATACAAAGGTGTGGAACTCGCCATTCTCTCCGCAGGCATCTACATTTCCTGGTAAGGCGCTTTTAAACTTGTTATCCAATTCAACACCGGCAAATTCTTTTTCAAGTAAGAGCGCATCAGCACAAACAACCAGGGCCTTTATTCCACTGCCAAACACTTTTTCTAATAATGCTTTGGTATCCATTTTCCATAAGGGGAACACGCAGGTAATTTCTTGTTCTTTCAGTTTTGTTTCGCGGTACTGCCGCAAGTCCTCTAAAAAGATATCGCCGAACATAGCATGCGTGCAGCCCTCTTGCTTATATTCATCAATCGTCTTTTGCATGGCTGCTTCATACACTTGCATATTATAGTCCCTGGGCAGGTACACCTTTTTTAGAGGTAACCCCAGTGCAGCGGCCTGTTCATCCAGCAGGGTTTCGCGCACTCCATGCATGCTGATTCGTCCATGCTCCGCAGCCACCGTAGTAAGCAGGCCCGCTATCTCAAATTGCCCCTGTTGTTGTAACAGATGTAGCGCGTAACAACAATCCTTACCACTACTCCAATTAATGTATATCCGTGGTTTTTTCATTTTCCAATGGTTTTGTACAGGCACTAATATATTCAGAGAAACACGTCCTTCTTTCTAAAGGCCTCAAAAAGAACGGGTTGTTCAATTTGTTCAATTTTTGCGCAATTTTTTTTCTTTTCAATTAAATCAACTTATATATTTACTGAGAGTCGAGTTGAATAATGTTCAGGTAATCAAACTACCCCACTTAGGTTCCCTGATCAGTGGTTTTATGATGGCAAAGTGTTTTTTGTGTTCCTTGTTTTTTATTTTTTCTAATACCCATTTTACTCACCATTAAACTAAGCGCATGAGAAGAATTTACCTATTACTCGTCTTCTTCGCGGCAACGCTGTTGAGCTGGGCACAAGCTCCACAGAAAATGAATTACCAGGCGGTAGTTCGCGATGCCGGCGGAAGCCCGGTTGGTAACGGAACACCCGTTGCTCTCCGGTTCAGTATCCACGACGGTTCCCCCACGGGTACAACCGTTTACACCGAAACACTAAACACCACCTCTAACAGCTTCGGCCTCGTAACAACCGAGATCGGTTCTACCGGCAACCTGGCTGTAGTTAACTGGGGCAACGGTGCAAAATATTTACAGGTTGAAGTTGACGTGAACAATACGGGCACTTTCACCAACATGGGTAACTCGCAGTTAATAAGCGTGCCTTACGCTATTTATGCGGGGAATAGTGGTGGCGGTTCTACCGGCGCAACAGGCCCTCAAGGTCCGCAGGGTATACAAGGCCCTGCCGGTGCTGCCGGTCCACAAGGCTTACAAGGTCCTGCCGGCGCTAACGGTGCAACTGGTGCTACCGGCCCTCAAGGTCCGCAAGGCCCTGCAGGTGCTAATGGCGCTACTGGTCCGCAAGGCGATCCCGGTATTGCAGGCGCTCAAGGTCCACAAGGTATTCAGGGTCCTGCTGGTGCGCAGGGTGCTACAGGTCCTCAGGGCGACCCCGGTGTAGCAGGTGCTCAAGGTCCTCAAGGTATCCAGGGTCCTGCTGGTGCACAGGGTGCAACCGGTCCTCAAGGTGATCCTGGCGTAGCTGGCCCTCAAGGTCCGCAAGGTGATACTGGTGCACAGGGCCCGCAAGGTCCACAGGGCGATCCCGGCGTAGCCGGTCCACAAGGTCCGCAAGGTGATACCGGTGCTATTGGTCCTCAGGGCGATCCTGGTTTGCAAGGTCCAACTGGCCCAACCGGTCCTCAGGGTGATACAGGTGCACAAGGCCCCGGTGGGGGTCCAACTGGTCCTACCGGTCCACAAGGTGATCCAGGTTTAGTGGGTCCGCAAGGCGACCCGGGTGCTCAAGGTCCGCAAGGTGATCCGGGTCCACAAGGCCCGCAAGGCGATACCGGTGCTCAAGGTCCTGCAGGCCCTCAAGGTGATACCGGTGCTCAGGGTCCACAAGGTGATCCGGGTGTGGCAGGTCCGCAAGGCCCGCAAGGCGATCCCGGTGCACAAGGCCCTCAAGGTTTACAAGGCGATCCGGGCCCTCAAGGTCCACAAGGCGACCCAGGTGCTCAAGGACCTGCTGGCCCACAAGGTGATACAGGTCCACAGGGCCCACAAGGCGATCCTGGTGTTCAGGGTCCTCAAGGCGATCCTGGCGTTGCAGGTCCTGCCGGCCCACAGGGCGATACAGGTCCGCAAGGTCCCCAAGGCGATCCCGGTTTAATTGGTGCCACCGGCCCAACAGGCCCTCAGGGTGATACTGGTGCTCAAGGCCCTGGTGGTGGTGCTACCGGTCCTACTGGTCCTCAAGGTGACCCAGGTGCAGCAGGTCCACAAGGCCCACAGGGTGATCCTGGCGTAGCCGGTCCTGCCGGTCCGCAAGGCGATCCTGGCGTAGCTGGCCCTGCCGGCCCACAAGGCGATACAGGTGCGCAAGGTCCTGCCGGCCCTGCCGGTCCACAAGGTGACCCTGGTGTAGCCGGTCCTGCCGGCCCACAAGGCGATACAGGTGCTCAAGGTCCTGCCGGTCCTGCTGGTCCACAAGGTGACCCAGGCGTTGCTGGTCCTGCCGGCCCACAAGGCGATACAGGTGCACAAGGCCCTGCCGGTCCGGCTGGCCCTCAAGGTGACCCTGGTGTAGCTGGTCCTACAGGTCCTCAGGGTGATCCTGGTGTTGCTGGCCCAGCCGGTCCTCAAGGTGATACAGGCCCTCAAGGTGTTACCGGCCCTACAGGTCCAGGCACTTTAAATGGTACCTTAAACTATATGGTGAAATTTACTCCTGACGGAATTAGTGGCGGTAATTCACAGATGATTGATGATGGCACAACGGTTTCAGTTGGCAGTCCGTTCAGTTCATATACGAAGATGGATGTAAACGGTGGCGGTGTTTCTGCTAACTCCGCCTCTGCGCAAGGCTTTTACTCTTTCCAAAATGGTCTTTTTTACGGCGGTATGGAAGGGTACCTCGGAACATATGATATCTTCACTGGTTCTGTACCCATTACATTTACTCCGGGTAGTGCAACCACTCGTATGACTATACGTGATAATGCAAATAGTGTAGGTATCGGAACTGCTACGCCAACCGCTCAATTGCATACTACTGGCACTGTACGCTTTGCAGGTTTACCGGGTGCAGGTGCTTATGTAGGTATTGACGGCTCGGGTAATTTGAGCAGGGTTGCCGGAACTGCAGGTCCTACAGGTCCAACTGGTGATACCGGCGCTGCCGGTGTTGCAGGTGCTCAAGGCCCTCAGGGTATCCAAGGTGTAACCGGCCCAACAGGTCCAACTGGTGCACAAGGTATTCAGGGTGTGGCAGGTCCGCAAGGCCCGCAAGGTATTCAGGGTGTTGCCGGCCCTCAAGGTATACAGGGTGTAACGGGTCCTACCGGTCCTGGTACACTTAGCGGTACTACTAACTACATTGTTAAGTTTACACCTAACGGCACAAGTGGTGGCAATTCACTAATTCAGGATAATGGTACAACATTGAACGTAGGAAGCTGGCTTACCCTTGACGCAACCAAATTTTTCCAGGTAGGACGTCAACAACTTACTGCAACTGGCGATGGACAGTCTACAATATTTGGTTACCGTACCCGCGACACACAGAATGATGGTACTTCATACTCTGTTGGTACTACCAATAGCGCTACAGCCGGTTATAGCTTCTGGGGCGACTTATACACCTTTGGTGTAGCAGGCTTTAACTATAACGACTATACCCGTTGTGGCGGCACCATGGGTGCTGAGCAAAGTGGTGGTTACTGGGGCTCGCTGGGGTATAAAAACAGCGGTGCGATAGGCTATGGCGTATATGGTTCCTCTGCGTATGCAAGCGGTGGTGGTTACCTGGCTGAAAATGCCTTCCAGGGCATTGGTGGCGGTTTCTTTGGTAGCATGGTAGGTAGCGTTTCGCGTGGCGAAATTGCCGGCCAAATGAATGCCGGTGAACTGTTTGCCGCTTATAACGTAGGCGATGTGTATACCTCAGGCCGCCAGATTGAAATGGTAAAAACAGGCGAAACAAAAACACCTGCTTTCACGGCCACTTCAACGGAGGCTACAGTATACAACAAAGGCAAAGTAACCTTAACCAATGGTTCAGCTTATGTGAAGTTCGATAACAACTTTACCAGCCTGTTAGGCGAATCGCCTGTTGTTACAGCCAGCCCAATGGGTAACTGTAAAGGTGTTTACGTTTCATCGGTTGATAAGAACGGCTTTACTGTAACCGAATTAAACGGAGGTAACAGCAACGTTGAAATTTCGTGGATCGCTGTTGGCGACCGTGTGGACGCCAACATAACTGAAGTTCCTGCCGAAATGAAAGACGCTTCTTTTGATACTAATGTAAAAGGCGCGCTGTTCAATGATTCGAACAAAGAAAGCAACGGTCTTGGAATGTGGTGGGATGGTAAGTCTATCCGCTTCGGCCAAATGCCTGCTGAATTAACTACAAAACCTAAAGCAGAAGGAACACGCGAACAACATCAGCGTTAATCCATTTGGTTTTAGATGAAATAAAAAGGCCCCCTGCAAAACAGGGGGCCTTTTTTAATAATACAAATAATACAAAAGAGCTTTAATTTTTATCGCCACCGAAGAAGCGTTCTTCGATAAGGTCGGCATGGTAAGCCACTTCATAAATTATTTCATTCAATAATTCAGTTGTGGTGAATTCCAGCAGTGGTGCAGCTTGAACAGCAACCGTTTCGCATGGGCGGCCTTCGGCATCCTTGTCATTGGCAACGGTAACCGAAGTGTAAAAACCAAATCCCGCTTCTTTCAATAGGTTATAATGATTTAATGCCTGTGTGTAGGTGCCGCAGCGGCTGTTAATGAATATGCAGTCTTTTTGATTGAACCAACGGCCTTTCGCAATCCAAACATATACAAACTGATAACGGAATTTGCCATCCTGAATGGGAATGGCCACATCCAATCGCCATACCTCGGGCGAGAGTTCATCCATCTTGTAATTCCAGCGGCGCGAAATGTTAAGCAGAGCAGAACGGAGGTCTAACATAATAATAGATTTATTGTTATAGGATATAACTCAAACCTACACAAAAAAATAACCGATCGGTATGATAATTGTTAGTTGTTACAGGGCTTCAAAATAGGTCACTATTCTCCTTTTAAGCAGCTCGTCCTGGTCCTTTAAGCTAAGCGGAGGAAGTTCGATTGTTTTTTCAAAATGAGGCCATCCGTCAGCATCGGTATGCGTAAAGCGGTAATAGCCATCGGGTTCAAGCAGGCGGCACATGGCCACATGCATCAGAGCCTGTTTTTCCTCTTTTTCCCAATTATCGCGCACCTGGCCAACTTCATTCATACCGATAATGAACAACATGGCATTAATATCGGGCCGCTGCCCGAATTGTTCCTTTACGCGGTTGCGTACTTCGTACCAGCGCAGGGCAAAGCTTTTATCTTCTTCGCTATTGTTATCGTTTAAAAGGGGCATTAGTGTCCTACAATTTTACGGCGGGGGTTAATTACAAAATCATCACCGTCCTCTAAAAACCTGAATGTATTTCGGGTCTTAATTAATTCTTCATGGTTTAAGGTGATGGTGGTTATTACTTCGTTATGTTGTTCATGAAAGAGCACATTGCCCACAGCATCTACAACCATGCTGTCGCCGCTGTAGTATATATCGTTACCATCGTTACCAGCCCGATTTAAGCCAATACAGTAAGCCTGGTTTTCAATCGCGCGGGCAATCAGCAAATACTTCCAGGCCTGCACACGGCGTTCGGGCCAATTAGCAACATAGATTAATGCATCGTACGCACCATTTTTATTGCGGCTCCAAACAGGGAAGCGCAGGTCGTAGCAGATAAGAGGCTTTATATGCCAACCGTTTACGGTTACTATCAAATCGTCCTTCCCTTCGGTATAAACCTTATCCTCGCCACTAAGCGAAAACAAGTGTCGTTTATCGTAGGTTTCGAAAGAGCCGTCAGGCCGCATCCAAACAAGGCGGTTATGGTATTCGCCAGCTTCTTCAATAATTAAGCTACCGGTTACAACACAATTGTTTTCGGCGGCCGTTTGCTTCATCCATTGCACAGCACTTCCCTCCATGGTCTCGGCAAGTTCTTTAGCCCGCATGCTGAAACCGGTGCTGAACATTTCAGGCAACACCAGTACATCACACGTTTCTTTATGTGCCGCAATCTTTTGCGAGAACATTTGGAGGTTGGCCTCGATGTTTTCCCACTGCAGGTTAGACTGGATAAGCGTAATGCGCAACGGATTCATAACTGCAAAGATACAGTTACATTTTCAGAATCTTGTCTGCTGCGCGCTTTAAGGTTTCTTCTTCTTTAGCAAAGCAAAAGCGTATTACGCTCTTATCTACATTGTGCCTGTAGAAGACGGATACAGGAATAGCAGCAACACCCATGTCGCGGGTCATGCGTTTGGTAAAGTCAGTGTCACGCTCCTCACTGATGCGGTTATAGGCTGCCAGTTGAAAATAGGTGCCTTCGCACTTTAACAACTTTAAGCGCGATGACTGAATGGCATTTCTGAAGAAGTCACGCTTTTGTTGATAGAAGGCGCTTAGCTCCAGATATAGATCCTTTTTTGGCAATATATCGGTAAAGGCAGCCTGGGCAATGCTGTTTACGCTGAATACATTGAACTGGTGCACCTTTCTAAACTCTTTCATCATGTTCTCAGGGGCAATGCAGTAGCCTACCTTCCAACCGGTGCAATGGTAGGTTTTGCCAAACGATGAAACAACAAATGAACGTTCAGCAAGTTTGGGATAGCGCAACACACTTTCATGCTCGGCACCATCGTATATAATGTGCTCGTATACCTCATCGCTTAAAATGATGATGTCTGAATCCTTGGTCAGTTTCTCCAGGTGCAGTAGGTCCGATTTGTTGAGTATAGTGCCCGATGGGTTGTGTGGTGTGTTAATCACAATCATACGGGTGCGCTGATTAATCAATCGCTTAACCTTTTGCCAGTCGATATGGTAGTCCGGTGCTTCCATATCGTAATAAATGGCTTTGCCTCCGGCCAGTTCAATTGCCGGCGTGTAACTATCATAAGCCGGGGCAAACATAATTACCTCTTCATCTTCGCGCAGCGTGGCCAGTATGGCCGTAAAAATGGCCTGGGTGCCGCCTGCGGTTATCGTTATCTCCGTTTCAGGGTTAATGCTAACGCCGTATAACTCATTTGTTTTTTCAGCTATGCGTTCGCGCAATAACTGGTTGCCGGCCATTTGGGCGTATTGGTTCTGGTTGTTGCGCATAGCTTTCTCCAATGCTTCCTGTAGCAGTGGATGCGGATTAAAATCGGGGAAGCCCTGCGAAAGGTTGATGGCATTGTGCTCGCGCGCAAGGGCACTCATTACCGTAAAAATGGTAGTGCCTACATTGGGTAATTTAGAGTTTATGCCGGACGGAAAGTTCATAGCTGAGATGGGCAAAATACGAAATGCCGGAGTGAATTAAAAGCTGTTACCGCGCAACTTTTGCGCGTATTCTTAGGAACTTACAGGTATTTATCGAGGTCGTTTACTTTCAGGTCTACCGTAATGCGCTTGATCTCTTCTTCCCTGTTCTTTTCGCAAATTAGCAGCACATCTTTGGTGTCAACCACGCAGTAGCCGTCCAGCCCCTGTATTACAACCAGTTTGTTATCGGGCACCATTACCATGTTATGGGCGGCATCGTATACTTTAACATTCTTACCTGATACGGCATTGCCGAGGTAATCGTGGTCGTATACATCATACAGCGAGTCCCAGGTACCAATATCGCTCCAGCCGAACTCAGCAGGTATAGTAAATACATTATCGGCTTTTTCCATTACGCCATAGTCGATAGATATGTTGGTGCACTGCGAATAGGCCGTAGAAATAAACTTCTGCTCATCGGGCGTGTTGTAATAGTTGTGCCCTTCTTTAAACGCATCGCCTATTTCCGGCAAATGCTTACGAATGCCTTCCAACAAGGTTTTGGCTTTCCATACAAACATGCCTGAGTTCCAAAGAAAGTCGCCACTCTTCAGGAAGGTTTTGGCTATTTCCAGTGTAGGCTTTTCAGTAAAGGTTTTAACACGATAAAAGCCATCAGGTGAATGCTCATCCTCAAACTGTATATAGCCGTAACCGGTAGCGGGTTTAGTAGGTTTAATGCCTAAAGTGACTAAAAACGTATTGTTACTTACAAAGTCCAGGCACTTTTCTACCACCGCCACAAACTTATCTTCCTGCAGAATAAGATGGTCGGCAGGGGAAATAATGACAGTTGCGTCTTTATCCTTGGCATATATCTTATCGCAGGCATAGGTGATACAAGGGGCCGTATTGCGGCGCACCGGCTCTCTTAATATCTGATGATCAGCCAGTTCGGGTAATTGTTCTTTTACCAGCGCTTCGTATTCGGTATTGGTAACCACGTAGATATGCTCTTTGGGAACCAACTTTAAAAACCGTTCGAACGTTAACTGAATCAACGTTTTACCGGTGTTCAGTATATCCAGAAACTGCTTGGGACGTGCGGTGCGGCTTTCGGGCCAAAACCGGCTGCCAATGCCGCCTGCCATTATTGCAACATACACGTTGCCCATTCCGCTATAAGTTTTGTTAAGCAAGGCCGCAAAAGTAAATAAAGCCGCGTGCTTTAAAACAGATTAGTAAATTCGCCGTCCTTTTTTTAAAAAGTCTTAGTAAATTACTTGCTGTTGAAAAAAGGGTAAAACTATCGGCGATAGTTCTACGTTAAATTGTTTCACTAAAATGGGATTATGGAAATAGGTACCATGGAGCTTACCGATGCGCTTCAGGAATATTTCGGCTTCAATAAATTTAAGGGTAACCAGGAAAAGATCATCAAATCGTTGCTTGCGGGCAAGGATACCTTTGTTATTATGCCTACCGGAGGCGGTAAGTCGCTGTGTTACCAGTTACCGGCTATAATGAGCGAAGGGGTGGCGATTATCATCTCCCCGCTTATTGCACTTATGAAAAACCAGGTTGACCTGGTGCGCAACTACAGCAGTAAGGACCATATTGCGCACTTTTTAAACAGCAGCCTTAGCCGCAGCGAACGCACTGCGGTTATTAAGGATATACGCAGCGGCCGCACCAAGATGCTTTATGTAGCCCCTGAAACCTTAACCAAGGAAGACACCATCGACCTGTTTAAGGAGGTGAAGGTGAGCTTTATTGCCGTAGACGAAGCACACTGTATTTCGGAATGGGGGCACGACTTTCGCCCGGAATACCGCCGCATACGCGAGATCATAGAATCAATAGACCAGGACTTTCCGATTATAGCGCTTACCGCTACCGCTACGCCTAAGGTGCAGAACGATATAGTTAAGACGCTTGACTTACGTAAGCCGAATGTGTTTGTTAGCTCGTTTAACCGCGCTAACCTGTACTACGAGATTCGTCCTAAGAAAACCCCGCAACTGGCCATTAAAAACATGGTGCAGTTTATAAAGCAGCGCCAGGACAAAAGCGGTATTGTGTATGTTATCAATCGCAAAACGGCTGATGAGCTTTCGCAGGTGTTGCGGGCTAACGGTATTAAGGCCGGTGCTTACCATGCCGGTTTAGATGGTAAGGTGCGCACCCAAACCCAGGACGCCTTTTTGATGGAGGAACTGGATGTGATAGTAGCTACCATCGCCTTTGGTATGGGTATCGATAAACCGGATATCCGCTTCATTATTCACTACGATATACCAAAAAGCTTAGAGAACTATTACCAGGAAACCGGCCGTGCCGGGCGTGATGGGCTGGAAGGCGATTGCGTGGTGTACTTCTCGTATAAGGATATCAGCAAATTAGAGAAGCTACTGCGCGATAAAACCGTAGCCGAACGCGACCGCAATATTCAGTTGATTAACGAGAGCGTGGCTTACATTGAAAGTGCCGAGTGCCGCCGCAAGTTCATCCTGCATTACTTTGGTGAGGAGTTTGATGCCGACCATTGCAACAAGATGTGCGATAACTGCCGCCACCCGAAAGAGAAGGTGGATGTTACTGCCGATACCAAGCTGGCTATCGATAGCATTAAGGCTGTTAAGGAGAACCACGATTTGCCTTACATGGTTAAGTTTTTAACCGGCAAAAAGGCCAAGGAACTTACCGACTTTAAATACGACAAGCACGAACTGTTTGGCAAGGGTGCTGATAAAGACGAGCACCACTGGAACTCGGTTGTGCGCAATGCCATGATGCTGGGCCTTATTGATAAGGACATTGAAGAGTATGGTGTGCTGAAGATTACCGCTAAGGGCAAGGAGTATTTGAAGAAGCCTTTTGCCATTAAGGTAAGCATTAACCATAACTACGAGGACGATGGCAGCGAGGTAGTGGTGGAAGACAGCGGGGCACGTGCCGTGCTGGACCCTGCTATGCTGAACATGCTGAAGGACCTGCGCAAGCAGGTGGGTAAGGCAAACAATTTACCGCCTTATGTGATCTTCCAGGATTTCTCGCTGGAGGAGATGGCAACCAAGTATCCTATTACGCTGGACGAGTTAACCAACATTACCGGTGTAAGTAAAGGCAAGGCCGACCGCTACGGTAAGAAGTTTGTGGAGATGATTAAGAAGTACGTGGACGATAATGATATCGACCGCCCAACGGACTTTGTAGTGAAAGGTGTAGCCAGCAAAGGCGCTGATAAGATCAAGATCATTCAGGCTATTGATAAGCGGATTGGTATTGATGAGATTGCCAAAACGCTGGGCATGAAACGCCCCGACCTGATTACCGAACTGGAGACCATCGTTAACAGCGGCACTAAGTTGAACATAGACTACTACCTGAACGAGAAGTACGATGAGGAGTTGTTAGGTTATATCTACGATTTCTTCCGCACCCACGAAAGCGGCAGCATTGATGATGCTTACAACGAGTTTGAAGGCGATAGCGTTGAAATGGACGACCTGCGCCTGGTGCGCATCAAGTTTATGAGCGAGATGGCGAACTAAAAAGGTTCACGGTTCACAGTTCACGGCGAATTGTAATGGAACACAGATGACACTGATTGTTATGATTAGCGCTGCTTCAGAACCAGGATTTTCAGGATGCTGGGGATTTATAGGATAAGAAGAAACCGCACCATCCGGAAAAAGGTTACAAAAGGTTACATTGCATTGTAGGGTTACACTTAATTAGTTTTGAGTTAGGAGTGCCGGTACGAGTCATTGCTTTTGCTCTTTGCTACCCTACCCTAAAGGGGACCAGGCTGCAAAAGCAGTTTAGTATCCGCACTTGTCTTGCTTACGTTATCCACACTGCTTGTGCATGCTTGTGCAGGTTTTTGCTTGTGCACAAGTTACAGAAAGTTTCATATGAGTGTTTTTTGTGTTAAAACGGGAAAAAAATGAACGGTTTACACAAGGGCGCGCTAAGTCATCGGATGACTTCTTCCTCAAGTAGGTCTATCGGAGGTTAAGGTATAGCCCTGCCACAAAAAGTCATCCGATGACTGCCCAAGGCATTATGTCGAGTGAACTTTACACTCCTTTACACTTTTTGCTCGTTGCTTTATCCGCGGCTGTGAGCCGGGGATTCCCTTCTGCGGCGGACAAGCTTCACTTCGCTATCGCTTCGTTCAGAATGACAGCGCGCAGGTGATGCCAGTAGTAACTTTACACTCCTTTACACTTTTTGTCTGAACTAGGATTTGTAGGATTTAAAGATTGAAGGATTAACAGCCAATGTATCGTCCTGAAAAAAGTTGACAAAAGTTTACATTGAAATGTAAAGTTTACACTTAATGGCTTGCTTCTTTAGGCAGATTTTGGGCAAAAGGAGCTTTTTTTTAGCGTTTTTGAGCTGTTATTGCTATTAAGCGCGTCGTTTTCCCTTAAAAAGTTGACAGTGGTTAGCACGGAAGTGTAAACTTTTTGCTTTGCAACCGGGCGCAACGTAACACATTACGAAAGTTTCCATTTGTGCACATTTGTGCACTTGATTTTGCGTGCACAAATTGCTGAAATTTTAATGTGTTAGAAGAACGGGCATGGTTGTGCCGTTCAGTCAGCAATTTCGTTTTTGCCGGCTATGGCTTGGCATAAAATGAAATCGCTGCGCCGGGGAATTAGTGTTTCAACAGGTATGTCAAGGAACGAGGGTTAATGCGAAGATATAATAAAAGACGGTTGGTTTCAAATAATATTTCTTATTTAACAAAGTTGTAGCGTCGGAATTAATCGCGTTACAAACGCGGAACTTAGTCGTCACGCGTTGTAAACGCGCGACAGGCAGTTCAAATGTTTGGCAGATAGCATACCCGTGAGAGCAGGCAACAATTTTTGTAGCAGAGGAGTGGATTTAGTAAATTAGTGTTGTTGGTGTGCTGATTTATGGATTTAATTAGCTGCTTATGCCCGGATTTCATGTAAAAACAAAGGATAATAAAACGATCCGTTTCCGCTATTATAATGATGCGCCGGTAACACGGCTGGCCATGCAGGAGTTGCTGCCTTTTAAACGGTTATTTAAACAGGCCAGGGTTTCGGGTGAGGAAATTTGGACAGATGACGCACCGGTAATTGATATACTGCAGGAGAATGCTTCGGTGTTTGCCAAGCCCGGTGAAATAGCCATCGGCCCTTTGTATCCTGAACGTAATAAGGTGGCTAAGTGTATGGGTATATTTTATGGTGAAGGGAAGTTGCTGGATTGCGCCAATATATTTGCCGTGGTGTATGAAGAGGATCTGCCTTTATTAAAGGAACTGGGCGAGCGGATCTGGAAGAATGGTGCGGAGGAATTGCAATTCGATAAAATGTAAGCACCGGGTTTGATGAAAATTTTACGGCTGATTTCTGTTTTACTATCAGTGCTTACTTCAGTAAGCACTTACGCTGAACAAGCACAATTGCGATTGAGTGTGGTGGATGGCCGTACGGGGTTTTCTATACCTGCGGTAGTAGAACTGCAGGGGGATAATGGGCATGAGCAGTATGAAATAATAAAAGGTGCGCGACTTGAACTGTTATTGAAACCCGGCAATTACTCTATTACCTGCCATGCAACGGGATACGGCAGTCAAACCGCTGCTTATAGTTTAAGTGGGGGGCAATTGATAAAGTTGAGCGTTCAATTAGATGCCCTTAACGGATTTATGCCTTCTGTACCGGTCGGTAAGGCAATAGTGTGTGGTTACGTGCGCGATGAAGAAACACAACTGCCGATGGTTAATGCCCTGGTGCAAAGTTCAACGGGTGCAGAGGTTATAACGGATGCTACCGGTTATTTTGAGTTTGAGAGCAGCCACTACACAGCTAAAGGCAGCGATGGCAAAAAACCGGTTACCTGCGAACTGCAGGTTACAAAAACGGGCTATGCTTCTATTACGTATGAACACTTGCCCTTATACGAGGACAGGCTGTGTTTGAAGCTTGCGCTGCAACCTGGCAATGGCACCACCACCCTTACAT
This sequence comes from Chitinophagales bacterium, assembly GCA_046329495.1. GTDB lineage: Bacteria > Bacteroidota > Bacteroidia > Chitinophagales > LD1 > Bog-950. The sequence continues at coordinate 43,760 of JAXLUO010000014.1, forward strand.
GGAAACATAAGCTAATTGATGTAGAGCCGGAGTCTTCTGTACCGGATGCACCTGTAACTAACGGGGCCGCACAAGGTGCTGCAAGTTGTACGGTGCCGCAGGTGGTGCGGTTGAACACGGGGGGTAATAATCTGCCCTGCACGTCGTGTTCAGGCTGTATAACCATTGTGCAGTTGAGTATGGAAAATTACGTAAGCACTGGGTTGGATGATGAATGGATAGCTAGTTGGAACGATGAATCGCTAAAGGCAGGTGCTGTGGCGTACCGCACGTATGGGGCTTATTGGGTTAACCACCCTATGAACGCCAACTACGACATTGTTGCGTACCCTTGTAAGCAGCATTGGAACGGTACTACCAGCAGCAGCTATACAGTAAATGCGGCGGCGGCAACCGCAGGTGAAGTGTTAGTAGATGGCAGCAATGCCATTGCGTTTAGCGAGTATGCGGCCGAAACAAACAACTTTGGCTGCGGTAATGGTTACACGGGCTGCACTACCTGTGGTGCGCCGGTATGGCCATGTGTAAGCGATGCTGTTTGTGCAGGCAGCACCTCCAGCGGACACTGGCGCGGCATGTGCCAGTGGGGTTCGCACCGTTGGGCACAGCAAGGGCAGTTGTATACCTGGATACTGGACCATTATTATACGCCGGGTAACTTGACGCTTTGTTACGGTCAGCCTGCCGGTTGCAGTGCAGCGCCGGGCAATAATTCCTGTTATTCGCCTACAACGTTACCCATAGGTAATAGCTGTAGCACAGTAGCAGGTGATGTTTGTTTGGCTACGCAATCTATTGCACCCGGTACTTGTAGCGGCAACACGGCTGCCACTGCGCTGGATGTGTGGTATACCATTACACCATCGCAAAGTAATGTAACCATCACTTGTCAATCGGGCACTAACATGAATGCCGTGATGGGTTTGTATTCGGGTGCCTGCCCTAACTTTACGCTGCTGCAATGTTCGGATAGTTCCGGTGCGGGAGGCAGGGAACGTATAAATGCTTCGTTAACCAGCGGCACTACGTATTTTGTGCGGGTGTATGATTATACCGGTAATACGGCGGGTACGGACTTTACTATTTGTGCGCAGTACACCTTGCCTGATTTACTTATTACACCGGCATCCGCTACTGCACCTGCAACTGCTGCTGCAGGAACAAGTATAAATGTAGCCTGTTCGGAAACCAATGCGGGTGTTGCAAGTGCAGGGGCCAATGTGGTGGGTGTTTGGCTTAGTACAGATGCTGTATTAAATACCGGTACGGATGTGTACCTGGGTGCTATATCGGGCTTTGGCGTGTTGGCTTCCGGCAGTATATTCTCGGTACTTAACAATAACTTTACCCTTGCCAATACAACAGCCCCCGGTAGTTATTATTTATTGCTACGAGCTGATAATGGTTTAGCAGTTACGGAGAGTGATGAAGGCAATAATGTAATGAGTTTACCTATTACTATTAGCTGCTATATACCGCCGGTACCTGTACCAAATTTCGGTACTACGGGATGCGGAGCAGGCACGGCTACCTTTTTAGGTGCTCCCTTAATGTGGAGCGGATCGGCACCGTACTATCAGGTGTATTGCAGTAAATATCCTTTCGGTTCGGCCAATCTTATTTTAGATACCTGCACCACCAATAACGGCGCACCGCTAAACATTGGCAATCCACTACAGCCGGGCATGGTGTACCGCTGGAATGTACGCAGCAGCAGCAATTGCAGTAACAGCGCCTGCAGCAGTGCTATCAGCAACGCGTATTACTTTCATGTGCCGCCGTTTATTAACTATAGCGGACCTGATACCGTTCCCACAGGCACGCCTATAACCCTTACTACCGATAACCAGCTACCCGGCAGCGGGGCCACGGTTATTTATAACTGGTATAAAAACAATGTGCTTGTAAAAAGCAGTGCCGATAATTTTTACAGCGGGACAGTTACCTGCGGCGCGGCCGATTTTCGTTTAACCATTAGTTACTATGGAAGCAGTGTTTGTCCGCCCACCATTACCACGGCCAGCAGCCTTACCAAAACCATATATGGTATTGCCACGGCCAGCCTATCGTTAAGTGCTACACCCAATGCTATTTGCACCGGTCAAACATCGCAGGTATTGCTTACGGCTAACTATACAGGCGATTCTTCGGCTACCTATAACTGGTTGGGTATTACAGGGGTTCAAAATCAAAACACACTAACGGCAAATGGTGTTAATCAAACTACAACGGTGCGCTGCACGGTGGTTTCCAACAAAACATGTGTAGTGCCGGCACAGCTAAGCGATTCGATTACCATATTAGTTATACAGGCAGTAACACCAACCATACAAGTGATGGCCAATGATACCGCTTTTTGTGCCGGCGGGGCACCTACGCTGGTGGCAAGTTCGCAATACGGTGGTTCGAATGGCAGTTACTACTGGTATAAGAATGGGGTGTATGCCAATTCAACCGATAGTAGTTTTACTACAAGCGCTGCGGATGAGGACAGCGTGTATTGTATGCTGGTATCAACGTATGGCTGTGTAACACAGGATACGGTTTATTCGAGCCCTGTAAAATTTACGGTTTATCCCTTGCCTGTAGTAACCGCGTGCTGCGATACAGTGCGATGCGAGGGACCCGTGGCCTTGTATGGAACCGGCAATGGACTTCACATTTGGATGGATACAACAGGTACTGTATTATCCAACAATGCTGCCCTGGTGGTTAATCCGGCCGGGGAAGGCGCGTATCTGTTAACTATCTCCGATCCCAATGGCTGTGTGAATACCTCGCAGAAGGTGTATGTAAGTACCGCTATTACTAAACCGCCTGTAGCGCAGTTTGCATTGGCCGATTCGCTAAGTGCCCTGCAGGGCTGTACTATTTGTTTTGAAAATGAAAGCCAGAACACGCAACACAGCACCTGGTGGTTTGGCGAAGGAGATATTGTGCAGAATGACAGTTTGCAACTTTGCCATACGTATGGCGCTCCGGGTGTGTATGCCGTAAAGCTACAGGCTATAGAAACCTGTGGGGTGGTAAGTGATACAGCGTTGATACAACATATTGTAACGGTTGGTGCAAATTGTGGAGCCTCAGGTTTAAGGGAGGCGGCGGAACTACCATTTAAGATTACACCGAACCCTTCTGCCGGTAGTTTTGCTGTTGAAGTAGAGGGCTTTAATGCACCACTGGTTGAATTGTTTATTTATGATATGTTAGGACAGGAACTGTGGCAGGAAAGCTGGAAAAATGCTGGAGCCGTAAAACAAACGGTGCAACTACAGGTTCCTACCGGTATGTATATTGCGCGATTAAAGGTCGGGCAGCATAACCACTACGTAAAATTTGAAATAGTTCGTTAACGGGTGAGTACGATATAATCTACCAGCACGGTTTTTAAAAAGCCGCGGCTATCGTTGATGCGGCCTGTTAAGCCCAATCGTTCCTTTACAATTTCAGCAGCTTGCATTAAAGCATCTTCGTGAGCGGTGTTGTCGTATTTCTCGCTGCGCTCTAAAACCGATTTCAGGATCAGCATTTCCTGGTCGCTGAAATTACGGGCATCGGGGTACGTAACCCGGTAATTCTTGTTGTCGTAGGCATGTACAATCTGGCGCACGGATACGTCGCGGCTGGGGCGCTTGTAAATTACGGCGGTGTTAGCCACTATATCACCAATCCTTTGGCCCTTTTCGCTACTGCTAACCAACATGCTTGCAATAGAACCCAGCGAAAGATAAATATCTACCATACGAAATGCCCAGCGTGTAATGTAATCGGTAAGGGTGGCTTCTTCGCCTGATATTTTAACTACCTGTAAGCGCAGGGCCTTTTTACCTAAGGTTTGGCCGTTCATAAAATATTCGCTGATAAGGTTATAGAACACAAATACCAGCAGCCAGGCGATACTCATGTACAATTCCCTTAAATAAAAGATGCCCAAAATGAAACTTAAACCCGTGCCAATCAGCACTATAACAAAGCCATCAATTATATATGCAAAGATTCTGTCGCGCACCAGCGCCACCTCGTATTCGATGGGGACATTTTGCGTGGTGTTGATAGAAATTGTTTTCATCTGATGTGTTTTTTAGATTAATTCGCAGTAACCCATGAAAGAATCTAAGTTCATAGAACAAAATAAAGAAAAATGGCTGGAGGCGGAAGACATACTTACCTCCAAACAAAAAGATACAGATAAGCTAAGCAGTTTGTTTGTTCAGTTGGTAGACGATTTATCGTATGCCCGTACGTTTTTCGCACACCGCTATATTACGGTTTACCTTAATCAGGTTGCTACCAAGTTCTCGGCCCTTATTTACACCCGCAAGCGCAGTAAGTGGAGCAGTTTTGTAAGTTTCTGGAAAGAAGAACTTCCGCAGATAGTATTGTATTGCCGGTATGAGTTATTGATTTCGCTGCTGGTGTTTTTGCTGGCGGTGGTAATAGGTGTCGTTAGCAGTGCCAACGATCCCGACTTTGCCGCTTCGATACTTGGAGAGTCGTATATCCGCATGACCAAAGAATACATCAACAGCGGTGACCCGATGGCGGTATATAAATCCAGTGCTTCGGGTGAAATGTTCCTGCAAATAACCATGAACAATGTGTATGTATCCTTTTTGGTTTACATGAGTGGCCTGGTATTTGGTTTGGGAACACTTTCGTTGTTATTGTATAACGGTATAATGGTGGGCACGTTTCAGTATTTCTTTTATCAGCACGGGTTGCTGGGCGAATCGATGCTGGCCATCTGGCTACACGGCACGCTGGAGATTTCGTCGATAATTATTGCTGCCGGTGCGGGTTTAACACTGGCCCGCGGTATTGTGTTGCCCGGCACGTATACGCGTACCCAGGCGTTTTTTATTGCTGCATCGCGGTCGGTAAAATTGCTGTTGGGCACTATTCCAGTTTTCATTTTTGCAGCTTTTGTAGAAAGCTTTCTTACGCGGTATACCGAGGTGCCCGGCCTGATTCGCCTTGCCTTCATCCTGATTTCGTTGTGCTTTGTGGTAGGGTATTTCATTGTATATCCTAAACTAAAATCGCGGCGTGGGTTCAGCGAGCCGGTGGTAGACGCCAAGATTGCCATTACCCAGCGCGAGGCCACGGTGTTCACCACTATCAAAACCAATGCAGAAGTATTTCAGGATGCATTCCGGCTTTTTCAGAAGTTGTTTGTGCGCCTGTTGGTGCCGGCTGTTATTGCAGGAGCCATCATTGCCGTAGCCAATTATAAATTGGAGCCACCTGCCGATTTCTCGGTAGAAACGTTTGCTGCCTTTGTTGCCTCGCTATTTCAGCGGGTGTTTCGTTTTTATACCTACAGCAATACACAGTATCTGGCTATTTGCATTCCGGTGCTTGCCGTATTGCTGTTTACGGTAAATCATATGCTGTTTAACGTGGTACCCGGCAATAAGCCCAACGGCGCTGTTTATTATATAAGCGGTTTGGTAAATGCCTTAGTTGTATCGGCGGGCATTAACTACTTTTTATATGCAGGCAGCGGTGTTGCCGTATTGTTGTTGGGCATATTCATTCCCTACTTTTTGTTGCTTAATTATTCCGCACACCACAAGCAGGTTTTGTTGCCATCGGCTGTTGGCCCGTTTTTTAAAATGACGATTGAAATGTTTGGCCGAACGCTTGGCCTGTTTTTGTTGTTAATGACGGTTACCGTTACGTTTTCGCTGGTAACTACGTCGCCGCTGTATTGGGTGTATTACCGTGCGCTGCAAATGAACCTGCCTCCCGATTTACAATACCTGCAGAAAGCGCTTGAAATACTAACTATAGTTATACAGGCCACCTGTAGTTTACTGGTGCTATGTTTTGATGTTATTTGCATTATGGTGTTGTATTACTCGGGCCACGAAATGCAAACCGCTGCTGACCTGCACAAAAAATTACAACTTTTAAAATCTTCCCTTACAACCAATGCGTAAGCTGCTACTATGTTTTTGTTGGTTGTTGGCGGCAAACATACATGTGTCGGCCCAGGAGAATATTGATTCGTTGGGGTTTGAGGATGAATCGTATGATACGGTGGAGGAAGAGGAGAGTGACCCCGCAACCTATAAGGACAGAGAGAGCTATTTAGGTGATAGTTTGGATGTGCAGCGTTTTGATAAAAATGAATGGCAAAAAGTAGTTGACGGGGAAACCTACGGTGAGAAGCGTGAAGGGGCGGAAAAAGGCGGAGACCCAAAAGCGCAGGATGGCGGTGATGAAGGCGAACCGGGACGAATGAAGCATAGCGATGAGCAAGAAACCCAGCGTGCACCTTACACACCCGGTAAAACGGGCAAATGGTTACAAACCTTATTGATTGCTTTGGCAGTGCTGGTAGTGTTGGCCGTGCTATTTGTGCTGTTTAAGGACATAGGTGGTTTTGGTAAAAACAAAAAAGTTACTGCTACGCCGGAAACACTGCAGATAAACGAGGAAGAGATAACCGAGCGTTCCGCGCTTGAAAAACTGTTGCGACAAGCACTTGCAGATAAAAATTACAAGCTGGCCCTACGTTATTACTACCTGATGATGATAGCGCAGTATCGCGAACAGGGCCTTATAGAGTGGCGGAAGGATAAAACCAACTACCATTACCTGCGCGAGCTGAAGAATCATCCTTTAATTGCGGATATACGCCGGGCTACCTTATTGTTTGAAGTGGCATGGTATGGCGATGTAGTGCCTGATGAAGCGCATATGCAACAGGCACAGGAGCTATTTGGTAAAATATTAAGCGGAGGCAGCTATGCGTAATACACGTAACCTGGGGCTTATTGTTTTATTGCTGCTGCTGCTGTTAGGTGCGGTGTATTGGTATTTTAAACCCCGCGACCAAAGGAAAACATATAACTGGAAGGAAACCTACAAAACAGATAGTAAAGAGCCTTTTGGCACCTACTTTATTTATAAACTACTGGAAAAGCAGCATGGCGCCATTATTAACGTAAACAAACCGTTGCGCGAGTTTTTAAGCGACAGCACAAAATACGACAGCGGCTATAACTATGTTTTTATTGGCAGCAATGTGTTTGTGAACGAACAGGATGCCGAGATGCTAACCGGATTTATGGCACGGGGTAATAATGTGTTTTTAGCCTGCCAGGGAGTTCCTGAACGGATTATTAATAAGATTTACGAAGGCAACTGTGGCGACTATTATAACAACTACGATTATTTTGATTCGGTGGTGCGTATGAATTTTTACCACCCCACCCTGCGTACCGATAGCGGATATACGTTTAGCCTGCGGATAATGGAGGAGCGTATCATGTATAATTGGTACTGCATTAATGGCGCTTTGTTTTGCGGTAAGAAAAGCGCCCCTGTGGCGCTGGGCTTTATAAACGAAGGTTATGCAAACTTCGCGTCCTTTCAATTGGGTAAGGGGCATTTATATCTGCATACCACACCCATTATTTTTACCAATTACTTTGTGAAAGATGCGGATGGACTGGCTTATGCCGAAGGTGTTTTCTCGCACCTGTTGCCGGGTAAAATTATTTGGGACCAATATAGCCAGCTGCCGAAGTTCAAAAACAATAATCGTAATGACAACGGTACGCCCCTGAGCTATATTCTATCGCAGCCCGGTTTACGATATGCCTGGTATATGTTGCTGGCGGGTGCGTTGCTGTATCTGCTGTTTGTAGCACGCCGCCGCCAAAGGGTAATGGAAATACAGGAGCCTAATGTAAATACCTCGCTTTCGTACATCAGCACTATCAGCAATTTATATTTCTTCCAGAAAAACCATGCGGCTGTAGCGCAGCATAAAATGAAGTACTTTTTAACCTTTGTAAGGCATCGTTATAATATTGCTGTGAAGGAATGGGGAGGCGCTGATATGGAGAAGCTGGCCAGAAAATCGAAGGTGCCCTTAAAGGATATAGAACAGATATTTAAATCGTATGATTGGATTTCGCGTGCACATGGCATTGCTGATGAAACGCTGATAGAGTTCCATCATACTTTACAAAACTTTTATAATAAATGTAACTAACGCATATGGAAACAGAATTTACAGCGCCTGAACATCAGGAACAACTGCAACTGCTGGCTGATACGGTTAGCCGTATGAAGGCTGAATTGGAGAAAGTGGTGGTGGGTCAGGAGCATATGATAGACCTGATTATTACCGGTATACTTACCAATGGTCATATTTTACTGGAGGGTGTACCGGGCGTAGCAAAAACCTTGACGGCAAAGTTGATGGCGCGCACGCTTTCGGTTGGTTTTTCGCGTATACAGTTTACGCCCGACCTGATGCCCACGGACCTTACCGGCACCAATGTATACAACATGAAGCTGTCGGAATTTACGTTTAAGAAGGGGCCGCTATTCTCGAGCATTATCCTGGCCGATGAAATAAACCGTGCACCGGCAAAAACGCAGGCAGCGCTGTTTGAGGTAATGGAGGAACGGCAGCTTACGATAGATGGTTATACCCATAAAATGGATTTCCCCTTTATTGTATTGGCTACACAAAACCCGATAGAGCAGGAGGGAACCTATCGCTTACCTGAGGCGCAGTTAGACCGTTTTCTGTTCCGCGTTAAGATCAGCTATCCAACACTTTCGCAGGAGAAAGAGATACTACGCCGTTTTCGAGAAGACTTTAACCTTGAGCTGGCCAATACGGTAGGTCAGGTTATTAATCAACTGCAGCTACATCAATGTCAGAACATTGTGCGGCATATTCATATTAAAGATGAGTTGCTGGATTATATAGCGCAGATCGTTTATCAAACCCGCAACAACGGCGATCTGTTCCTGGGCGCTTCGCCGCGCGCTTCGCTGGCTATTATGAAGGCCAGCAAAGCTTATGCAGGTATACAGGGGCGTAACTTTGTAACGCCTGATGATATACAGACGATGGCTTACCCCGTACTTAATCACCGCATTATCCTAACCCCTGAAAAGGAGATGGAGAATATGCAGGCCGAGGATGTAATTAAGCAGATTATTAACAGCATTGAAGTGCCCCGCTAATGCGTAACCTGTTTGCCAACTTTTACTTAACCACCCGTTTCTTTTTGGCCTGGGCCGGGGTTATGCTGCTGTTTGTGCTTGGCTATACCAATACCGGATTAATTGCTGTGGCGGTTGTGGTGCTGTTGCTGTTGCTGCTGTTTACGGCGGCCGATGCAGCTATGGTTTTTGGCAAACAAACCCAACTAAAAGGTAACCGTACTGTTGGCGCGGTGCTTAGCAATGGCCAGGAAACTACCATTGTTTATACCCTACACAATTTTTCGGGCATGCGCTTAACGGTGCAGTTACTGGATGAAATGCCCGACCAACTGCAGTTGCGCGATTTTAAAATTAACCTGCAGTTGAAGAGTGCGGAGCAAGTGCAGTACAAACAACCTTTCCGCCCGGTGCAGCGGGGCGAGTATAAGTTTGGTAACCTGTATGCGTTTGTTTCGTCGGTAATTGGTTTGGTGCAACGCAGGGGGGTGATTGCTGCGCCGCAAACTATTGCGGTTTTCCCTTCTATTGTAGAAATGCGCAAGCACGAACTGAAAAGCTTTAACCGCACTACAAACGAACAAGGCATTAAAAAGCTGCGCCGCATAGGCCACAGCTACGAGTTTGAGCAGATTAAGAACTATGTACAGGGCGATGATTACCGCAGCGTAAACTGGAAGGCTACCGGCCGCCGCAGCGACCTGATGGTAAACCAATACGAGGACGAAAAGGCCCAAAGCATTTATACCATTATTGATAAAAGCCGGGTGATGAAGATGCCCTTTGGCGGCTTAAGCCTGCTGGATTATGCCATCAATACCTCGTTGGTATTAAGCAATATTGCTATTAACCGGCAGGATAAAGCAGGTTTAATAACCTTTAGCGATAAGCCCAACACCGTGTTGGCAGCTGATCGCGGCAAACTGCAGTTACACAAAATACTGGATGCACTTTATAAAGAGAAGGAGCGCTTTGTGGAGGCTAATTACGAGTTGCTGTATATGGCCATCCGCAATAAAATTAAAAGCCGCAGTTTGCTGGTGTTCTTCACCAATTTTGAAAGCTCGTATGCCTTGCAACGGGTGTTGCCCTTGTTGCGTAAAATCAATCAAAAGCATTTGCTGGTAGTGGTATTTTTTGAGAATACCGAGGTTAACTCATTGGCTGCGCCGCATCAAACCCCCACTATGGAGGAGGTATATACGCAGGCTATCGCTCAAAAGTACATTTACGAAAAACAGCAATTGGTGTGGGAGCTAAAGCAATACGGTATTTACAGTGTACTTACCAAACCGCAGGACCTAACGGTAAATACGGTTAATAAATATCTGGAATTAAAAAGCCGTGGCCTTATTTAAGCTACTAAGCTTCGTATACGTACGTATTGGCCAGCTTGTCGTGCAGGGCTTGTCTTCTATCATCCCACAGCACCATTAAATAGCCGATAAGCAAAATAAGGCCTGATAATATTTTGCCAAGATAGCGACCCAGGGCCTGTCCATAACTAATACGGTTGCCATACTCGTCGCCCACTTTAATGCCAAGTGCTATTTTGCCCACAGTAGCTTGCCTTGCCGAGCCTTCCATAAGTGTAAAATACAGGAGTTGAAATACTACTGCCAACGAACGGGCAGAAAGATTTTGCCCCTCAAATGAGCCATCACCCAAGGTGAAGATCAGTAAGGTTTGTACTGCGCCCATCAATAGACCGTCAATAAATATGGCACCAAAGCGTGCCCAAAAGCTTGCATAGTGCAAGGTAACCTGGTCCTGGTCGGGGGTATCAATAATTTGTTGCATAGCTGTAAGTTGTTTGAACCCCTAAGCTACAAAAATAAGATATACAATAAATGATTATTCTTTCGGGCGGATATACAAGCCCCATTCATCTTCATAATCCTCGCGCTCGAGCGTTGGGAAGGTTAACACCCACAAGTTAAACAGGCGGCGGAATTCAATCATTTCTTCGCGCAGCACTTTTATATAACTCTCATCGGCTTCGGGTATAAACATTTTTAAGCCACTGGTTTGTGTAAGCAGCGATTGTGCATGAAAACGGATGATGGAGGCATTCTCCATATGTACCAGCCAGCTTTGGCTACCCATGGCACCGGCGACCTTAGGCTGCAGGATCGATGAATCTTCCATCAAAATTTGCTGCATCATTTCGCGGCCATCGGCTTCGGGTAGGGTTTCAATCAGGGAGTGAACGATGTCGTAGATTTCGCCGGCCTTTATGTAAAGCGGGTGGTTATGGATGCGCTCATCTAATTCGCGCATTTCGCGATCCAGCTCTTCTTTTTCCTCCGGTGATAAATCATCGTAGTTAAAACCGAAAGCGTCATTTTCATCATCGTCGTCATCCCAAGCCATAGTACCTGTTTTTTAACTTATTCAGCAGCGCTCTTGTCGTCCTTAAACAGATCTTTTTCTTCTACTACTTTCACTAAATCGCCATTCTTCAGCACTTTCGAAATTAACTTGAAAGGAGCCTTCACCACTTTTTCGCCTTCTTTAAGGCCACTGGTAATTTCCATATAGTTAGCATCCTGTATACCTGTCTTTACTTCGCGCTGCTCTACCTTGTCATTAACTACAACGAACACAATCTCTTTCAATTGTTTTTTGCCATTGCCCAGTTGCTGGCCTTTTACCGATTCTTTTAAATCCTTGTCTTTTTCGTTCAGCTTTTCGTCCTCACGCGTAGTAACGCTTTGGATAGGCACTGTTAAAACATTATCGCGCGATTCGGTTTTAATATCTACAGTAGCGCTCATGCCGGGGCGGAAAGGATACTTGCGGCCCAGTTCCGGTTGAATCAGATCTACGTAGCTATCCTTCAGCAGGCTGAGCTTAACCGTGAAATTGGTGGCCTGCGAGGTGCTTATTACTGCATTAATAGAGTTAGTGGCTGAGTAGGCTATCTGTGTTACCACGGCTTTAAACTTCTTGTTTACATAGGCGTCTACTTCCACTTCGGCCGTATCGCCTAAGCTGATGCGTAGTACGTCGTTCTCGTTTACATCTACCTCAGCCTGCATATTGGCCAGGTCGGCAATGCGGATAATTTCGGTGCCGGCCATTTGGGCGGTACCTACTACACGTTCACCTAACTTTACGTTTACCAGCGATACGATGCCGTTCATTGGCGCATAAATCTTGGTCTTTTTCAAGTTGTCCTGCGCCTGTTGTAATTGTGCTTCGGCGCTTTTAACGCTAAAGCTGGCTGCGTTCACCTGTTCCTGGGCGGTGGCGTAATTGGCATCGGCTTGCTCATGTTGCAAACGCGAACCTTCAAATTCCATATCTGAAATTACTTTGTCGTTATGCAGTTTCTCGTTGCGCTCGTAATTGCGGTTAGCATTATCAGCAGCAGCTTTGGCCTGAATTAAACTGGCCTTAGCACTGGCCAGGGTAGCCCGGGTTTGGTTAACACTGGCGGTAACCTGGGTAACCACCGCTTCGTAAATGCTGGGGTTTACTACACAAAGCAAATCGCCGCGGCGTACGGAGTCGCCTTCTTTTACGCGCAGGTCGATTATTTCGCCGGATACTTCGGAGCTAAGCTTTACCTCGGTTTGCGGGTTAATGCGGCCGCTGGCAGTAACGGTTTCAATAAGCGAACGCTTTGCAGCGTTATCAATGGCTACCTGGGCAATATCGCCCTTGCCTATCCAGCCTTTCTTTTTGCCTATTACAGCCAGTATTATAACGCCTAAAACAACGGCACCTATTATTATTAAAACCCTGTTTTTCATTGTATGGTAATTAAACTACTTGCTTAATGTTATTGGTTTACCCTGGTAAAAATCCAACACCTTCGATTTAAAAATGAACGTGTATTTGTTTTTGGCTAAGTCACTCTCCACAGCCGCTAAGTTGTTTTTAGCCGTTTGGTAATCGAGGCTGGTGCTGGCACCTGCAGTATAGCGTTTCTCCTGTGCATCGAAGGCGCGCTTACTGGCATCGTAACTTTTTTTGCTGGCAAAGTAAGCCGAGGCGGCTGCTCTTACATCTGCTTCGGCCTGATAGATGGTTTGTTGCAAACTTTGCTTTTTGCTTTCCAACTGCAGTAAGGCGTTCTGGTATTGCAGTTTCGCATTCTGGATATTGGTAATGCGTTGCAACTTGCCGAAAATGGGCACGCTTAAGGTAAGCGAGAAACTTTTACGGAACTGATCCTTGTATTGGGTGTTCCAGGGTGTAGTTACATAATCATTCACCGAGGTATCCAGACTTTTATTTTGCGTGTTGTAGTAATCGTACAGGCTACCATTTGCTGTAAGGGTAGGGCTTAATGTTCCCCAGGCCATTTTGCGGGTAAACTCGGCACTTTTTACACGGGCCTGTGCTGCCAGTATGCTTGGCTGGGTCATTACCGCGGTGTTGTAAACGCCCAGCGCCAGGTTTTCGCCCTGCTGGTTGGTTACTTCTTCCGTTAACACCGGTAGTTCCACATCAAAAGGCTCATCAGGTTTTAATTGCAACAGCAGACGCAAGCCTAACATAGCCAAATCGGCTGTGTTTTGGGCATTGGTGATGTTGGCTTCGTCGCGCGCCATTTGTGCTTCAATATCCAGCAAGTTTGTTTCGGGCATCATACCTGCATTTACGCGCTTCTCAATAGTTTCCTTTTGCGTGCTGCTGATGTTGTATTGGTTTTTGGCTACCTGCAGCACTTCGCGCACCAGCATTATTTGCAAAAAGCCCGTAGTAATATTTAGGGCCACCGTGTTTTTAGTGTCCTGCCAATCCATTTGGGCGGCCTGCAGGTTGTATTTGTTTTTAAGCACATTGTGCACCTGTTGCAAACCGCTGAAGAGGGTAAGATCGGCCCCTAACTGGGTGGCAAAGGTTACCGAGGTTTGTGTGGTTAGTTTAAAAGCCGCCAGGTTAAACTGCTTACCGTTACTCCATTCGTTACTGATGCCACCGTTGATAGAGGGCAGCATGTTGGCGTAGCTCTGTATGTAGTTGTTTTTGTTTAACTGGGTATTTAAGTCAGCCTGTTGTATGCCGATGTTGTTTTTGGTAGCATAATCAATACACTTCTCAAGCGTCCACTTTTCGGGTGCCGATTGGGCAAACAGGGTAGTGGTGCTTACAAGCAAAACAAGGGCAGGTAAAAAGCACAAAAATCTCACTGGTTGAAATTTGAGCGCCAAAAGTAATGGTTTTGGCATATAATCCCGATTTCGTTTAGGCTGTTCCGGCAATCTTAAAAACTACAAAACGGCTTTAATAATCAGCCATTTATAGCCGGCCGGCACACACTGTTAAGTATAACGATTCGCCCCGCGGGCTATTGCAATTGGGGGTGGTTTGAAGGCGGAAATACGGCAAACACCGCTATTTGAGCCCGAAATGCTGCTCGATGCGCTTTTTTTGGCGCAGGTGGTGGCGAAAATGAATGTTGCATAAAGAGATCCATTCAGCCGTATTGAGGTAGCCCAAAAACGGGTGACGGATCTTTTGTGAAGGGTCGCTTTGTGGTATGCGTTTGATAAAATCCTTGGCTAAAACTTTAATCTCCTCCAACCTGTGTATCAATAACTCTTTCGATTCGGGCTGGCGGGGGATAACTGCCACTGAACTTGGCATTTCGTATTTGGCAGGGGGAAACATGCGCAGTGTAAAAATGACGTGTCCGCTAAAATTTTTGCCTTTGCCTGTTACAGTCTCTTCCTTGTTTAAACACTGCTCGGCACGTTTAAAAAAGAAGCCTTTAGCGCTCATCCACAGGTGCATGCCCACCTGGCCTAAGCTCCATTCCTTTTCGCTTGGTTTGGCAAGTATCTGTTCCCAATCATAGCGTTTGTATTCGCTAATCCAGTAATCGATTATCTCGTTGGTTTGTGTTTCCAGCTTCTGCAAATCCATGCGCCTGTTCATTTAGTGGTAGGGCTAATATAAGCGGTATTCCTCGGTTTATGTTTTATCCAAATTGTAAACAGAAACAATTTCCCATTTTTGCAGTCTGTATGAAAATAGCCCTTGCGCAGTTAAACTACCATGTAGGTAACTTTGCTGCTAATACCAATAAAATGATTGCGGCCATCCAAAAGGCCGAAGAACTGGGAGCCGAGCTGGTGGTGTTTAGCGAACTGAGTGTATGCGGTTATCCTTCGCGCGACTTCCTGGAATTCAATGACTTTATTCAGCAATGCGAAGCAGCTATTAACGAAATAGCCCGGCATACGCATAAAGTGGCTGCGCTGGTGGGCGGTCCGCGCCGCAACCCTGTATTGGAAGGGAAGGACCTTTTTAACTCGGCCTTTTTGTTACACGAGGGGATGATAAAAGAAGTACGCGATAAATCGCTGCTGCCTACTTATGATGTGTTTGACGAGTATCGCTATTTTGAACCGGGCCGTAACTTTGAACCGGTTGTTTTTAAAGGCAAGCGTATTGCCTTAACCGTGTGCGAAGATGTTTGGAATGTAGGGAACGATAATCCGTTGTATCCTGTTTGTCCGCTGGATGAATTAACGAAGCGCCATCCTGATATTATCATCAACTTATCGGCCTCGCCCTTTAATTATACGCATTTTGAAGCACGATTAAACGTTATACGTGCTAATGTGGCCCGTTACAAGGTGCCAATGATCTATGTAAACCAGATAGGTGCACAAACCGAATTGATATTTGACGGCGGCAGCGTGGCGATGAATGCCGGTGGCGAAGTAGTGACGCGGCTTCCTTTCTTTGAAGAGGCCATTAGTATAGTTGATACAGAAAATATGTCGGCAACGGTTACAACACCGGTGCCTGAAAAAATTGAACTGATACACGAAGCGCTGCTGCTGGGCATTCGGGATTACTTTAAGAAGCTTGGTTTTAGCAAAGCTATATTGGGTTTAAGTGGCGGTATTGATTCGGCCTTAGTGCTTTGCCTGGCTGCGGAAGCCCTGGGCAAGGAGAATGTGCTCTCGCTGTTATTGCCTTCGGGTTATTCTTCCGATCATTCGGTGTCGGATTCGGTTAAGTTGTGTAACAACCTTGGCACGCGTTACGAAACCGTGCCCATTGAAAGCAATTACCAGGCTTTGTTAAGCACATTACAGCCGTTTTTTAAAGATATGCCTTTTAACGTGGCGGAGGAAAATCTTCAAGCGCGTGTGCGAGGAATATTGCTGATGGCCTTTAGCAATAAGTTTGGGTATATACTACTGAACACTACCAATAAAAGTGAAGCGGCAGTAGGTTACGGTACTTTGTATGGCGATATGTGCGGTGGCTTAAGTGTACTGGGCGACGTATATAAAACACAGGTGTATGAGTTATGCCGTTACATTAACCGCAACGGTGAAGTAATACCCGAGAACATCTTAACTAAAGCGCCTTCGGCAGAACTGCGGCCGGGGCAAAAGGATTCGGATAGCTTACCGGAATACGATTTGTTAGATAAGCTCCTGTTTCAATACATTGAAAAACTGCAAGGCCCGAAAGAGTTAGTGGCTATGGGATTTGAAAAACCATTAGTTGACCGTGTGCTTAAAATGGTGAATGGCAATGAATGGAAGCGTTTTCAGATGGCACCTATTCTGCGTGTTTCGCCAAAAGCGTTCGGCATGGGCAGACGTATGCCGATAGAAGGGAAGTATCTGGGATAATGGAGCATAGATTGTTACTTGGTGAGAGAGGTAGGAATTGTTTAATTTTGGTAGAATAAATTAGTTATGGAGTACATCGTGTTTCCTACAAAATCAAAAAGCGAAACCGCCTTTTTTAGAAATCTTTTAAAAAAGATGCAGAAGAATGTTTCAACTGTTTCATCCGATGAATTGGCTGATTTGGCTTTTATGCGCGCCATGAAAGAGGCTGAAAAAGGTCCAAAGGGCCGTTTATCGAAAGTTAAAGCACATCTTGAAAAAATCGCAAAGGGCTAATGCGAATAGAAGTCCAACGGTTATTTGAAAAGGATATAGAAAAAATATCCGATCGGAAACTGGCAAATCAGGTATTAGCCGTTATCAACACCTTAGAACAATGTAATAGTCTTACTGAAGTAAAGAACCTCAAGAAAATGAAGGCTAAGGGAGATTATTATCGTATTCGGGTAGGTAATTATCGCCTGGGCCTAAAACAAAATCCCGGAGGTTTGACTTTACTTAGGTTTCTTCACCGGAAGGACATTTATACCTATTTCCCTTAAAATCCAGCGGCTCACTTCACGCAGCAATCCCTTTGATACAAGTTCTACCTCTCAATCTCTATCCTTCATGTATTCGAGTGAAACTTCTGCGCTTTTGCCAATTAACCCCAAATTATAAGGGCTAAACCCTGCCCTTTACGCAAAATATTTACATTAGCCCCTCGTTTTTACAGACCTTAATAACCGGTAATGAGATATTTGACCGCTTTTGCCTTACTTTTCTTTAGTGTTTCGGCTTTTGCCTTTGAACCCGATTCGGTGCAAAAGGCGCATCGTGGTAAAACACCCCCTACTGCCGAACAACTGGCCAAGCGCAACCGCGTTAATGCTGTTTTTAATAAATATTCGAAGGACCGTTTTGCTATTGACCTGTTGGGTACCAACTGGATATATAATAAGAACGATGCTGGTTTTGCAGGCTTGCAAACCAAGTGGTATTCGCGCGGCATTAACATCTATTTCTATTGGGATTTCCGCATCAAAAATTCGCGTTTCAGTATAGCACCGGGTATCGGCTACAGTTGTTCTAATATCTACCACCGCAGTAACCAGATCGAGGATTCGCTGGGCATACACTTCACTAACATTACGGATGCATCCACAGTTAAGGTGAACAAGATTTCGTTGCAGTATGTAGATATACCGGTTGAATTCCGTATAAAAACCAATCCCGATAAGCTGGACCAATGCTGGAAGTTCGCCGTTGGTTTTAAAGCAGGTATACGGGTAGATGCACACACCAAGCAGAAGATAAAGGATGCCAACGGCACTAAGGTGTATGTTGAACGCCGCTTCCCCGATTACAGTTTGTTCCGCATGGGCCCAACTATCCGCATTGGCTACAGCAGCTTTAATATTACAGCTTACTACGGCATTCTGAACGTATTTAAAAAGGACCGCGGCCCTAAGGCCAACGAGTTCAGCGTAGGTATTTCCTTCAACGGCTTATAATCCCTTCCCCCAACGGTTCAATTTAAGGTTTGAACGTTTCGGCCCTGAAATTAATCATTTGATTAAATCAGCCGATTAAGGCTGTTATGGCCCCTTATTTTTGTGCTGTAATGAAAAAAGCAGGCAACAAAAAGGATACTCCGGAGGCCAACGCTGAAGAGCGTATTAAAGAAGCTGCCCGTAAAGTGTTTACACAAAAGGGGTTTAAGGCCACGCGTACCCGCGATATTGCCCAGGAAGCAGGCATTAACCTGGCCCTGCTTAACTATTACTTCCGCAGCAAGGAAAAACTGTTTGACCTTATTATGCGCGAGAACCTGCAACAATTTATGCGGGGTGTTTACTTGATTAGCCATAGCGAGCAAACCAACTGGCAGCAAAAAATTGATTTACTGGTTAACTATTACATCGATATACTGCTGGTAAACCCGGGGCTTCCGCTATTTGTGATAAATGAAATAAATAATAACCCTGCAAAGCTAACCGGTATGTTAACCCGGGAAACACAACTGATGGAATCGGTGTTTATGCAGCAGATACAACAGGCCATTAAAAAAGGAGAAATAAGGAACACGCATCCACTGCAGCTGGTAGTTAACATGATGGGGTTAACGATTTTTCCGTTTGTAGCGGCACCTATGCTAAAGATGTTAGGTAAGATGAGCGATGACGAGTTTAAAAAAATGATGGAGCAACGCCGGTTACTGGTACCGGGCTGGATTAAGCAAACGATGAGTATATAAACTATTGAAACTGGTATAAATTTTTTTAATGATGAAACGCATACGCAACACACTGGCACTTTTACTTGCGACTATAGTACTTTTTGCGCAGGGCGCCGAAACGCTGACCCTTGACCAGTGTTACCAACTGGCCAGGGAGCAATATCCCTTAGTTAAGCAACGCGACTTAATTGAAAAAAGCAAAGCCTATAATATTGATAACATAAAAAAAGGATACCTGCCGCAGGTAAACTTTAATGCGCAGGTTACTTACCAAAGCGATGTTACCCAATTAACGCTGCCCGATAACCTGCCGATACAGATTACCGTAGAGCCGCCAAGCAAGGACCAATACAAAATGTATGGCGAGGTTACCCAATCGCTAACCGATGCGGTGTTTATTGAGCCGCAGCGCAAAATAGCAAGCGCTAATGCCGAGGTGGAAAAGCAAAAGCTGGAGGTGGAACTTTATAAACTTAAGGAACGTGTTAACCAGTTATATTTTGGGGTATTACTTATTGACGGGCAACAGGAGCAGGTAAAGTTGCTGCAAAAGGATTTACAAACCGGCATGGACCGCATGGAGGCAGCTATTAAAAATGGTGTAGCATTTAAAAGCAACCTTACTGAGCTGCAGGCTGAAAAGCTGAAAGCCGATCAGCGCCTGATAGAACTGAAAGCCACCCGCACTGCTTACCTGGCCATGCTTGGCCAGTTTATAAATAAGCCACTGGGCGATGATACAAAGCTTGAAACACCGGTAGCAGTAGTTGAAAATACCGCTATCAGCCGGCCGGAGTTGGCTTTGTTTGAACTACAAAAAAGCAGTTTGAGCCTGCAGGACAAGTTGATAGTGGCTAAAACCATACCAAGGCTGGGTGTCTTCTTTCAGGGTGGGTATGCCAAACCCGGCTTAAATATGCTTAAGAACGAATTTGCGGGTTATTACCTGACAGGTGTAAAGCTGGGATGGTCGCTGAATGGCTTTTACACTTTTAAAAAAGACAAAAAGCTACTGGACGTAAACCGTAGTTTGATAGATGTGCAGCAGGAGAACTTTTTGTTTAACACCAACTTTGCTTTAAAGCAGCAGGATGGTGAATTAAAAAAGCTGCAGGAACTTATAAGCACCGATGATGATATTATCAGCCTTCGCGGGCAGATAAAAGAATCGGCGCAGGCGCAATTGGCAAACGGTGTAATTACCGGCAGCGATTTTGTGTTGAAGGTAAATGCCGAAGATCAGGCCCGCCAGAATAAATTGGTGCATACCATCCAATTATTAATGGCACAGTACAATTACAAAACAACATCAGGTAACTAAACAAATAATAAAAGCAATGAGAAGATTTACCATCGCAGCAATCGGCCTTTTGTTTTTAACGGGTTGCAACCGCAACGCCAGCGAATTTGATGCCTCCGGCACATTTGAAGCTACGGAAACCATCATCTCGGCCGAAGCAACCGGTACCATCAAGGCCCTAAACATAGAAGAAGGGCAAGTGCTGCACGCGGGCGAAACCATAGGCTATATTGACAGCACCCAGTTGTATTTAAAAAAGCGGCAGGTAGAAGCGCAGGTTAAGGCTGCGTTGAGCCGCCGGCCTGATATTACAAGGCAGGTGGCCGCGCTGCAGGAACAACTGAAAGGCGCGCAGCGCGAGCAGCAACGCCTTAGCAACTTGGTGAAAGCAGATGCTGCCACCCAAAAACAGCTGGACGATGCCACCACGCAAATTGATGTGATTAAGAAACAAATTGATGCGCTGGAAAGCAGCCTGGGTATTACCAGCGAGTCCATCAATCAGGAATCGGTGCCTTTAAAAGTGCAAATCGATCAGTTGAATGACCAGCTAAACAAATGCAGGCTGGTGAACCCGGTAGAAGGAACCGTGCTTACCAAGTATGCCGAGGCCAATGAAGTGGCAGCCCCCGGTAAACCACTTTACAAAATTGCCGATTTGGGAACGGTAGTGCTGCGAGCTTATGTTACCGGCGACCAACTTTCGCAACTGAAATTAAACCAGCAGGTAAAAGTGTTTACCGATAACGGGAAAGATAAATACAAAGAATACGCCGGTACCATTTCGTGGATAAGCAGCACAGCGGAGTTTACGCCTAAAACCATACAAACAAAGGATGAACGCGCTAACCTGGTATATGCCATTAAAATAAGGGTAAAGAATGATGGCCTTTTAAAGTTAGGCATGTATGCCGAAGTAAAATTTTAAGGACGTGGCAGCGGTTGAGTTAAACCATATTACTAAAACCTATGCCAAGGGCCAGGTGCTTGCGGTGGATGATCTTTCGTTGCAGGTACAGAAGGGCGAATTGTTTGGTTTAATTGGCCCGGATGGCGCCGGCAAAACCAGCATCTTCCGCATACTTACTACCCTTATGCTGGCTGATAA
Organism: Chitinophagales bacterium; assembly: GCA_046329495.1. GTDB lineage: Bacteria > Bacteroidota > Bacteroidia > Chitinophagales > LD1 > Bog-950. The sequence continues at coordinate 64,975 of JAXLUO010000014.1, forward strand.
GGGTGCGGCTACTGTAGAGGGTTACGATGTAGTTACCGGGTATAAGGAAATAAGAGGTTGTGTGGGTTATATGCCCGGCAGGTTTTCGTTATATCAGGATTTAACGGTAGAAGAGAATCTGAACTTTTTTGCCACGGTATTCGGTACTTCCATAAAGGAAAACTACGAGTTGATTAAGGATATCTATGTGCAGATAGAGCCTTTTAAAAACAGAAGGGCGGGGCAGCTTTCGGGTGGTATGAAACAGAAGCTGGCTTTATGTTGTGCGTTAATTCATAAACCCAGGGTATTGTTTTTAGATGAGCCAACTACAGGGGTGGATGTAGTATCGCGCCGCGAGTTTTGGGAGATGTTGAAGCGGCTTAAGCAGCAGGGCATTACCATCCTGGTTTCAACACCTTATATGGACGAGGCTACCCTGTGCGATAGAATTGCCCTGATGCAGGATGGAAAAATACTTTCCACCGATACGCCGGCAGGCATCGTAAAATCCTATCCATCGAAACTGTATGCCCTGCGCGATAAAAACCTGTACGGCCTGCAGCAAAAGATAAGTGCATTTAGTGGCACCTATAGCTGTTACCCTTTTGGTGATGCCCTGCATGTAGCCCTTAAGGCCGACACGGAAGAAAGCTTGCAGGAGCTGCAGCACTACTTGCAGCAACAGGGTTACAATGCAGTAGCTTGCGAGGAAATAACACCGGGCATTGAAGATTGTTTTATCCGATTAATGAATGAGAAGCAATGACTGAGGCAGTAATAAAGACAGAAGAACTGACCAAACGTTTCGGCGACTTTGTGGCGGTTAACGGCATAAGTTTCGAAACCTATAAAGGCGAGATATTCGGATTTTTGGGTGCAAACGGCGCAGGTAAAACAACCGCTATGCGTATGCTTTGCGGACTTTCGATACCCACCGCCGGCAAAGCTACTGTAGCCGGTTTTGATGTGTACAGGCATCGCGAGGACATTAAACGGAATATTGGATATATGAGCCAGAAGTTTTCGTTATATGAAGATTTAACCGTACTGGAGAATATTGAGTTTTTTGCCGGTATATACGGGTTAAGCAACAAACAAATTAAAAACGAAAGCGAAAAGCTGATTGAAAAACTGGGGTTGCAGAAAGAAGCGAAACAATTGGTGGCTTCGCTGCCGCTGGGCTGGCGACAAAAACTGGCTTTTTCGGTAGCTATTATCCATCAGCCGCAAATAGTGTTTTTGGATGAGCCTACCAGCGGTGTAGACCCCGTTACGCGCAGGCAATTCTGGAACTTGATTTACGAAGCCTCTGCCAGTGGTGTAACAGCCTTTGTAACCACGCATTACATGGACGAATCGGAGTATTGCAACCGTGTATCGATAATGGTGGACGGAACGATTGAGGCACTGGATACGCCTGCGAATTTGAAAAAGCAATACCAGGCCGATACGATGGAGGATGTATTTTATCAACTGGCGCGGGGCGCAAAAAGAAAGGCCGACTAATGAAACAGTTCCTGACTTTTATAAGAAAAGAATTCTATCACGTTTTCCGCGATTCGAAAACGCTGCTGATGTTGTTCGGCATACCGGTGGCGCAGATTCTGCTTTTTGGTTTTGCCTTAACCAATGAAATTAAAAACTCGAAAATTGTAGTGGTGGATTATGCGAAGGACGCTGCTTCGCAACAACTGGTGGAGAAAATAAAGGCCAGCGCGTACTTTGATATACAGGAAAGTTTAATGAGCCACGAAGAAATAGATGAAGCTTTTAGAAGCGGACATATCAAGCTGGCGGTGGTAATCCCGGATAATTTCAGCGAAAATCTCGACCACCTGCACAAAGCGCAGTTGCAGGTAATTGCGGATGCCAGCGATCCGAATACTGCAACAGCGCTTACCAACTATTTATCGGGTATTATCAGCGAATACCAGCTACAGCTTTTAAAAACAGCACAAGTGCCGCTGCGTATTATGCCTGAGGTGCGCATGTTATATAACCCGCAATTAAAAGGCGCCACCAACTTTGTGCCCGGTGTTATTTCGTTGGTGATGATGCTGATTTGTGTAATGATGACTGCCATATCGATAGTGCGTGAAAAGGAATTGGGCACTATGGAAATATTATTGGTTTCGCCGTTCAATCCTATCATGGTAGTTATCAGTAAGGCCGTGCCTTATCTTTTTCTTTCGCTGGTAAACCTTACTACTATTTTATTGCTAAGTGTATTTCTGCTCGATCTGCCCATTAACGGCAGCTTATTGTTGTTGTATGCTGAAAGTACGCTGTTTATCCTCACATGCCTTGCCATCGGGCTGCTTATTTCTACAAAAACCGATTCGCAGCAGGCAGCTATGATGATATCGCTGATGGGTATGATGTTGCCAACGTTGCTGTTTACCGGGTTTATGTTTCCTATAGAAAACATGCCTGTGCCTCTGCAGATCATTTCGAACATTGTGCCTTCGCGGTGGTATTACATCATCGTAAAATCGGTAATGATTAAAGGGCTGGGTATTCAACAAATATGGCGCGAGACATTGATACTGTTTGGTATGATGCTGTTTTTTATGGGTTTGAGCATTAAGAATTTTAAAATAAGGATGGCATGAGGACGATTCGCTTTTTATTGCAGAAGGAGTTCCGGCAGATATTCCGGAACAAGTCTATACTGCCTATGATTTTCGTGGCACCCGTTCTTCAACTGCTGCTTTTGCCCATGGCAGCCGATTACGAGGTTAAAAATATTTTACTGGCCGTGGTTGATCACGATCACTCCACCTACAGCCAGCATATGGTTGATAAAATTACAGCCAGCGGGTACTTTAAATTAACCGGTTACGATAACTCGTATAAAGAGGCTATGGCGCTTATTGAAAAAGATAAGGCCGATTTGATACTGGAGATACCGGCCGGCTTTGAGAAAAACCTGGTGCGCGAAGGAGAGCAAAAACTGTTTATTGCCACTAATGCTATTAACGGCACCAAAGCAAATTTAGGCAGCGCTTATCTGGCTAACATTATTCGAAATTATAATAATGATATCCGGTTGCAGTGGAGCAACCCTGCACGCTTTAATAATGCGCCGGTAATTGAAATAACTTCTACCAACCGATTTAACCGGCTGATGAACTATCACATTTTTATGGTGCCCGGTATATTGGTGATACTGGTAACCATGTTGGGTGGATATATGTCGGCGCTTAACATTGTAAAAGAAAAGGAAATAGGCACCATTGAACAGATAAATGTTACGCCAATAAAGAAATACCATTTTGTGCTTGGCAAGCTTATTCCTTTTTGGGTGCTGGGCATGGTGGTGTTTACCATAGGTATGCTAATTGCCTATTTTGTATATGGTATTGTGCCTTTAGGCAGCGTTGCGTTACTATATGCGTTTTTAGGCGTTTACCTGCTGGCAGTACTGGGTTTTGGTTTATTGGTTTCCACCTATGCCGAAACACAGCAGCAGGCCATGTCCATCGCATTTTTCTTTGTTATGATTTTTAATTTGATGGGAGGATTGTTTACGCCCACCGATAGTATGCCGCAATGGGCGCAGTATATTTCGCACGCCATACCGGTTACCTATTTTATTGATGTAATGCGCATGATTGTTTTAAAAGGCAGTGGCATGCACAACATTACCACGCACCTGTTGGCTATTATTATTATCGCGGTGGTGTTGAATACCTGGGCAATCGTTAACTACCGCAAAACATCCTGATTGTTGTATGGCTTACTTTACTTGGCCAGTTTATCGTATTTGGCAGCATTGGAGGGGTCAATGCGCCGCAGTAATACAATGGCCTTGGTTTTTTCGCCTAAGTCGGCTCCGGAGAAAACGTTGATCAGTTCATCACTCTTGGCCTGGAAAAAAGCAGCCAGCAGAATTTCGTTGGGGTTTTCGCGGGCAATTTTATCCAATAGGTCCAGCGCATTCAAAATGTTCTGACGTGCCACAGCCGGCTTCTCGTAAAAATTATCCATCCCTAAAAAGTGATAGGTATAGATCGCCTGTTTGTAGCTATCGTATTTAGCGGTTTGCAGGTGGTTGATCAGGTAGTAGCGGTTACGCACCCCATCGAACGAGCGCCAGCCTTTTACATCGGGTGCATTGGTAGGTACGTTGTTCATGATCTGCTCGGCCATGGTAAAGTACTTGGTACCGCCGCCTTTGCCCATGCTCTCGTAATCTAAACCAATAACCACATAAGCATAAAAGCCTAACAGCGAGGTAAGGTTGCTGTTAAATTGCGTAACGTTAAACTCCAGCGGTTGGTTTTGTGCGTAGGTAAACATCCAGTCCTGATCGATATAGTTAAAAACAGGGCTGTTGTAGGAACTGTTAAATACAGGGCGGGACGATTGAATGGTAACATTTGCCTTAAACACATCCTGCGAAGGCGACTCAACGATATTGATGAAGAAGTTGCACTCAATTTTTTCTTCCGGAGCAAACTGTTCAGTGGTCCAGGTGCGTGAGTTCATAAACTCGTTAAACGCCGTTTGCATGGTGCTGAACAGGTTGGGGTCAACGCCATTAATACGCGAACCGTTAACGGTTATCTGGCAACGTAATTCCTGTGCCTGCACACTAAACGGAACAAGCAGTAACACAAGTGTAGCTGCTGTAAGGCATTTAATTATATGTTGATGTAACTTCATGATGTTTTTATACGGTGCACATATTGCACTATGTCTTTGGCTACTTCTATTTTACTTTTCAGTTCAAAGGTAGTTACATTCCCCTGTTTGTCAACGATAGCAATTTTATTGGTATCGAACCCAAAACCCGCTCCTTCGTCGCGCACCGAATTTAGCACGATAAAATCAAAGTTCTTTTTACTTAACTTTTCTTTAGCATGCTCCAGTTCATTATCCGTTTCAAGCGCAAAACCTACAATCGTTTGTCCCGGTTTTTTACGGCTGCCCAGTATGCCGGCAATATCTTTGGTTTTTACCAGTTCCAGCACCATCTCGTCCCCTTTCTTTTTGATCTTGATATCGCTTGGGAACTTCGGCGTGTAATCGGCTACGGCAGCGGCAAACACTATAACATCACTGTTTTCGAAATATTGCGCACAGGCTTCAAACATTTCAGCCGCTGTAACTACCGGCACTTCGGTTATGCCGGGTGCTTTGCTTTTTAACTCGGTGGGGCCTTTTACCAGGGTAACTGTGTGGCCCTCGGCCGCAAAAGCCTCCGCCAGGGCAATGCCCATTTTGCCCGTACTGCGGTTGCTGATATAGCGAACCGGATCGATAGGTTCCTGAGTTGGGCCGGCGGTTATAAGGATTTTCATATTGCAAGGGGCTTAGGCCCAGGGCAAAAGAAGAAAATTTCCGCTTACAGGACGTTTTAATGTGGTGTCACGGGCCATTCCAGCCGCTTAAAGCTGCCCGGTAACCGTTCACAATCCGGCAACCAATATTTACCCGGTTCTTAACATTGAGGTAATGTTTACTTGATAATGTATAAGCAACTTTGTAAAACCATAAAAACATAGAAAAAAGAAAGATGAAAGTGGCGGTTATTTCGGATGTGCATTTGGGCACATACGGCTGCCACGCCGAAGAATTAAACCGTTACCTGAAAAGCATTGATCCCGAGATTTTGGTGGTAAACGGCGATTTTATTGATATCTGGCAGCTAAGTAAATACTATTTCCCCGATAGCCACTGGCGTGTTTTGCAACGCATTATTAAGATGATGCGAAACGGCACGCAGGTGTATTACCTAACGGGCAACCACGATGAACTGATGCGTAAGTTCAGCGGTTTTAGGCTCGACAACCTGCATTTAGAAGATAAGCTGGTGTTGAACATGGATGGCAAGAAACACTGGTTCTTTCACGGCGATGTGTTTGATGTAACCATGCAGCACAGTAAATGGCTGGCAAAAATCGGGGGTGCGGGCTATGATCTTCTGATACTTCTTAACCGTTTCGTAAACTTAGCACTACAGAAAATGGGTCGTGAAAAGATCTCGTTCTCGAAGCGGGTAAAGAACAGCGTAAAGGCAGCCGTTAAACATATCAGTAGTTTTGAGCAAACGGCAGCCGGTATTGCTGCTGAAGAGGGATATGAGTACGTTATCTGCGGACATATTCACGAACCGGTGATGCGCGAAATGGAGACCCACCGGGGTACCGTAACGTATCTGAATAGCGGCGATTGGATTGAAAACCTAACCGCATTAGAATATAATGGTGAATGGAACCTGGTGCATTACCATGCCTTAGGTTTAGATACCGTAAATTCTGACGATACGATGATGCGCCAACTTTCGCCGGATATTGAGGCTATGCAACTGGCTTTCAATAATCACCGTGCAGGGGCGGCTCGTTCCTCCGCTAAAACTGAAGCCTTAACAGCTTGATAATCAATTTACATACAAATTCGGGCTCCGCTGCCGCTGTTTCGGATGCGTTTAACTACGCTTCGTTACAACCGGCAGGGGAATCCGCAATAGAACGGTTGCTCCATTCGTTCCCTAAAAAACCTAACCATGCGAATTCTCTTTGGAATTCAAGCCACCGGTAACGGGCATATTAGCCGCAGTACCGAGATTTACAAACTGCTGAAACAGCACCCGGACGTAACCCGGCTGGATGTATTGATAAGCGGGGGCAAGGCTCAGATGAGCTTACCCTTTGAGGTTAACTACGAATACAAGGGGTTGAGCTTTTATTATGGTAAGAAGGGCAAGATCGCTATCCTGAAATCAATCGGCAAAGCTGGTTTTATAAGCATAGCGGCCGCCCTTTGGAAGGTGCCTTTCAAAAAATACGACCTCATTATCTCGGATTTTGAACCTATTACTCTGTGGGGCGCCAAAATTGCGGGCGTAAAAAGAGTGGGTATCGGTAATATGTACAGCATGACCAGCCGAAAGTTCCCTAAAACGAAGGGTTCGTGGGCTACGCGTATGGTTGCCAGGATCATGTGCCCGGCCAAAAACAAAATAGGTATGCACTTTACCCGCTTCGATGACTTTATCTATTACCCGGTAATTCGAAGCGAGATTAGAGATGCGCTGGTGTTTAACCGTAACTTTGTGCTGGTATACTTAACCGGTTATAGCGATAAGGAACTAACCGAGTGCTTTACGCAATTTCCGTTAAGACATAAGAACTTTATTATTTACTCCAAAACGGCCAGGGAGCAGCAAGTGGTGGCCAATTGTATTATTAAACCACTTGATAACGATAGTTTTACGCAGGATATAGCGTCGTGCGGCGGGGTAATTACGGCGGCAGGTTTTCAAACGGTATCGGAAGCCTTATACCTTGGTAAGAAGCTATTTGTAATACCTATTAAAAAGCAGAGCGAGCAGTTGAGCAATACCCGTATTTTGCAGGAAATGGGTGTGGCTACCGCTACTGATCTGGATGTCAACCTAATCCGTGCCTGGCTGGATGCGGCCAACACCGTGCAGATTAAATTTGATGATGACTTACCCAACATTGTTAACGCCATATTAAATGCGCCTCATGTGCCAAGGCGCAGACGCAAAGCCGCATAGGCAAAAGGTTTTCGGGTTTTATGGCAGGTAAAGGCCTTCCTATTTTAAAATCATGTAGTGTTTTTGAAATACAGGGTTATCGGCTACATTTGCCGCGCCTAATTTTAAAACCATATTAAATACCCATGAGAAAAAAGATTACACTTCTGGCTTTTGCACTCTGCATGTTTGCAATGAGCCTTTTCTCACAGACCAGCCTGTATCTGGATTATGATGCGATAGAGAGTTCGTACTATGGCACTCCTAACGCTACTGATACAACGCGCTATTACCTGTGGGGCCTAAACAAAAACCTACCTAACGACTCGCTTCTTACGATGCGTTGGGCCACGGTGCGTTATGATAACATTGTTGACTGGGACTATGCCAACGGCGCTCCTATCACTGTGTTCCCTAAAGCTTCAACCACCGTACGCCTCGATAGTTTCGATGTGCTTTATTTCCACGAGCGTGTAAATACTGCATCTACCGATACCGTATACTTTTATGTATACGATCTGTCGACCGCTACCATTACCGGCACCGGCGTTAACGCTGTGTTCTCTGCCACCTGGTTGTGGAAAGACTCTATTAAAGTTACCGGCGCCAACACCATTAACGGTTCAGGCACTAACCTGGGTAACGGTTTATACCAAATTACCCGTCGCCCTAACTTAACTTTACCTTTAGGTCACACTTTCGGTATTTATGTTGAGTTCCGTGGTAACAAGGCAAACGACTTCCAGTTAATTGCCAGCTACCGCGATGCTTGTAACGATGCCTGCCAGGCTGAACCTGCTTTTGTGGACAGCAACTCGGCTTACTACCTAAACTATAAAGTAAATGCTACTACCAACCTATCGGGTATTTTCTTTGGTACCGATGTAGGCGGTTTATATTTTGACTGCGATGCCAGCGGTGCCATTACTGCCGGCGGTTGCGAGTACTTTCCATTACAAAACTGGATTATACCTGCCTACGTTACAGCTAACCCTGCAGCTGCAGGCAGCGCTCCAACCGTAGTTACCACAGCAGCCACTTCAGTAACTTCTGCAACAGCTACCTTAAACGGTACAGTAAATGCCAACAATGCCAGTTCAACTGTATCGTTTGAATATGGTTTAACCACCAGTTACGGCACAACTGTAGCCGGCACACCAAGCCCTGTAACAGGCAACACTACTACAGCAGTAAGTGCGTCTATCAGCGGTTTAGCGGCTAACACAACTTACCACTTCCGTGTTAAAGCTACCAACACCAACGGTACCAGCAATGGTAACGATTTAACCTTTACAACCCAGGCTGCCAGCGGTGCTTGTAATCCAAACGCCGGAACTACCAGCGGCCTTGAACCAAAATCAGCTAACGTAAACTGTATTACCAAAGGTTCTCCTTTTAGCCAAACGTACACTTTTGTAGTACCAAGCGGTATTACTCAACCTGTTGCTGTTACTGTTAACAGCATGAAGATTGACAGTATCGTTAACCTGCCTACAGGTTTAAGCTGGCAGGCTAACCAAAACCCTGCTTTGTATAATGGCGGACAGTCTGGTTGCTTTATTGTAACCGGCACTACCAATGCGCCTTGCGGCCAGTATACTATGAAGATATATGTAACCCTGAACACTACCCTGGGTAGCTTCAGCGGCGAACTTACCCAAATGGCAACCACCTACGGTGTAACCGGTTTTGAACAAGAATACCTGCGTGTTGTTGCCAGCGGCGATCCTTGCCCTACGGTTAATACTTCACCTGCTTCATCTTATGTAGCTTATGCCCAGTGTGGTGCAAGCGGTTTATCAGTAACCATCAGCAAAACCAATGTAAACTGCTTTGGCGGTTCAACCGGTTCGGCTACTGCAACTGCCACCGGCGGTACTACTTATACTTATGCCTGGAGCAACGGCGGTTCTTCTGCCACTATCAGCAACCTGCCTGCCGGTAACTATACTGTTACTGTAACTTCAGGTGCTGCTACTGCTACTGCTACAGTAGATGTTACACAACCTGCAAGTGCAGTAAGTGTAAGCGCTACTTCAACACAAACTTCATGCAGCTCTAACACCGGTTCTGCAACTGCCAGCGCAAGCGGCGGTACTGCAGGCTATACCTATAGCTGGAGCAACGGTGGTTCAGGTGCTACCATCAGCAACCTGGCAGCCGGCACTTACAGCGTAACTGCTACCGATACTAAAGGTTGTACAGCTTCGGCCTCTACAACAGTATCTTCTCCTGCAGCATTTACTTTAAGTGTTAATACTACCAACATCAACTGTTATGGTGCAGCAACCGGTTCAGCTACTGCAAACGTTAGCGGTGCTTCGGGCAACGTAACTTACAGCTGGAATACCGGTGCTACAACTTCAAGCATCACTAACCTGGTAGCCGGTACTTATACAGTAACCGTTACCGACGGCAGCGGCTGTTCGAAGAACGCTACGGGCACTGTAACACAACCTGCTAACCCGCTTACTGTTTCTGTTAGCACTACTAACAGCACCTGCGGCGCTACTACCGGTTCTGCTACAGCTACTGTATCAAACAACAACGGATCTCCAACTTATAGCTGGAGCAACGGCGGATCATCTGCTACATTAACCAACCTGGCTGCTAACGTTTACACCGTAACAGTTACTGCCGGCGGTTGTACTGCTACCGCTACCGGTGCAGTAAGCAACAGCAACGGCCCAGCCTTAAACGTACTGCATACCGACCCTACCTGTTTTGGTTCAACTAACGGTTCAGCTACTGTAGTTGCTACCGGCGGTACTGCTCCTTACACTTACCAGTGGAACACCGGCGCAACCGGCAGCAGCCTTAACAGCATAGGTGCAGGCACTTACACTATTATCGTAACCGATAACGGTGGTTGCTTAGCTACCAGCGTAGTAACCCTGGTACAACCTAATGCTATTACCTTTAACCCAACTGTAACTAATGTAAATTGTAACGGTGCTACCAGCGGTGCTGTTTCATTATCAGTTGCAGGTGGTACAGGCCCTTACCAATACACCTGGTCTAACGGTTCAAGCTCTTCTTCTATCACTAACGTAGCGGCCGGTAACTATACCGTAACTGTAACCGATAGCAAGAGCTGCACAGCCGTTAATACATCAAGCGTTACACAACCTACTGCTCTTTCAGTAAGCGCTACGTCAACCGGTTCAACCGGCACTAACGGTACTGCTTCATCATCTGCTACAGGTGGTACAACACCTTACAGCTACAGCTGGAGCAACGGTCAAACTACCAGCGGCATCAGCGGTCTGGCTCCGGGCAACTACAACGTAACAGTTACCGATGGTAACGGTTGCAGCGCCTCAGCTAACACCAACGTTGCTAACCTGGTGGGTATTGAAGAAACACAGAACATTGTAGGCAATGTAAGCCTGTTCCCTAACCCTGCTAACGACATGATCAATGTAGTTGTAGAAATTGCGAACACACATGCTATACAAATGACTGTTACCGATATTGCCGGTAAAGTTGTGCTGAAACAAGTTGAAACTGCTACAGGCAAGTTAACTACACCAATCAGCGTGAAAGAATTCACTGCCGGTATCTACATCGTAGAAATCAGCGCAGGCGACCAAGCTATCCGCAAGCGTTTTGTAGTAGCTCACTAATTAGAATAAGCTTTCAAATAATAAAGCCCCTGCTGCAAAGCGGGGGCTTTTTGTTTTATAACCTTTGATGTTAAATAGAAATTGCGTGTGTTTTACCCGAACAGAAAAATGCAATAGCGTTTATGCAGATCGGGGGTATGCTTGCGCCATTCGGCAATGGTTGCTGTGCGTATAAACTCGGTACTAAGCGTAAGGTCGCAGGCTATACACAGGCGGGTATGGTCCTTGCCGTTCTTCAGTATTTCGGTTAACAGCTTTTGTGTGCGGAAAGGGGTTTCCATAAAAATCTGAGTAACACCACCGCTGCCGGTATTTTCCAATTGTTGAATTTTGCGGCTGCGCTCAGGTTCCTGTATGGGCAGGTAGCCGTTAAACGTAAACTGTTGCCCGTTAAAACCCGAGGCAATAAGCGCTAACAAAATGGAGGATGGCCCCACTAAAGGTTCCACCCTTATACCGTGCTTGTGAGCATAGGCTACCAGCTCGTTACCGGGGTCGGCAATGCAGGGGTTGCCTGCTTCGCTTATCAATCCGCAATTCTTTCCCTGCAGCACATTTTGAAGCAATGCATGGCAGTTTTGATGCGTAGCATGCTTATCTAATTCATGAATGATTACTTCGGTATCAAAGTTTTTGCGGTAACCGATAGCACGTAAATAACGGCGGGCTGTTTTGGCATTCTCTACTACAAACTCATCCAGCAATTCAACCATATCAGTTACCTGTTTCGGTATAATGGCGGGATTGTCTTCGCCCATAAAACAAGGTATAAGGTATAAGGTGCCGGGTTTGTTTTGCATGTATGTAATATATTCTTGTGCTAAGCGCAGGGCATTTAAGGGCCCGGTGTTTCGCTGCGGCCCGTATCTACGGCACTGCAATTAAAATTAACTGTAAAGGTAGAGTCGGAGGGTAGTGAAAAATCGTTCATGGTAATTTTAGTGCGCAGAGCGTGGTCGTTGAATACACGGCGCATAAAACCGCCCACTATAGGCAATGCGCCTGTTGCACCTGCGCCTGAGGTATTGCTGGCAAAGTGCACACTCGGCTGCTCTAAACCTACCCAGGCACCCACAACTATATCGGGGTTGTAGCCAATAAACCAGGCATCGGCATTGCCTTGTGTAGTGCCCGTTTTACCTGCTAAAGGCATTCCTAAGCCATATTTGCTGCGCAAGCGGGTAGCAGTACCTTTATTCACCACACCCTTCAACATTTCGGTAAGTACGTAAGCGGTTTTTTCGGGTATGGCTTCTTTTTGTTCAGTGCCGAATTCAGCCAATACATTGCCATCCTTATCTTCAATACGTTTCAGGAAATGCGGTTTGCTGTAAGTTCCTAAATTGGCAAAGCAAGTGTAAGCGCCTACCATTTCAATAAGCGATACATCGCATACACCTAAGCAAAGTGCAGGCACAGCCTCCAGCGGACTTTCGATTTGGCAACGATGCGCAAATTCAACCAACTGGTTAGGGTCGTTAATGTCGCACATAATGCGCGAGGTAATACGGTTGTCGGAAGCTGCTAAGCCATCCTGCATAGGCACCAATTCACCGGCCTTCCATTTATCTGTTCCATCAGGATTCCACGCAGCATCGTTACCACCACATTCCGGAGGCAGATAAGGTATAAGTGTGCATGGTTCGTAATTACGTTCCAGTGCCAAACCATACAGGAATGGTTTCATGGTAGAGCCTACCTGGCGCTTGGTTGATTTCTTTACGTGGTCTAACTGGAAATAACGGATGTTGGGTCCGCCAATCCAGGCTTTTATTTCGCCTGTTTTAGCATCTACGGCCAAAAAGCCAACCTGCACAATTTGCAGGTAATAGCGCAAGGAGTCCATAGGGCTCATGGTGGTGTCTACACTATAACTTTTGTTGCCATGCCAGCTAAATACGGTCATAGGCACTTTGGTGTTAAACACTTTTAATATCTCCGCTTCACTCTTTCCTTCGGCTTTCAGGCTCTGGTAACGTTCGCTTTGGCGCATGGTTTTATCCAACAGGTCGGGCTTGGCGCGTATACCGAACTTCCATGGCTCACGGCCTTTCCATTCTTTAAAGAAGGCATCCTGCAAACCTTTTAGATGCTCCTGCATCGATTCCTCGGCATAGCGCTGCATGCGCGAATCGATGGTGGTATAGATCTTCAATCCATCGTTATAGATGTTCCACTTGCTGCCGTCTTGTTTAGGATGCTTATCGCACCAGTTTTGTAATTCCTGGCGGGCATATTCGCGCACATAGGTTCCTACGCCTTCGCGGAAATCGGGGTTGTGGAAGTTTAGCTCAATATCCTGCTTTGCCAGCGAGTCGTAGGCAGCCTGTTTCAGATAGCCGGCCTCAACCATGCGACGCATTACCAGGTTACGGCGTTCTTTGGCACGTTCGGGATGCAGGCGCGGATTGTAGAACGAGGGGCCGTTGAGCATACCTACCAGAAGCGCAGCCTCTTCGGGTTTTAGCTCGGCCGGTGCTTTATAAAAGTAGGTTAAAGAAGCTGTTTTAATGCCATACGACAAGTAGCCAAAACCGATGGTATTAAAATAAAGATTTATGATTTCATCTTTGGTAAAGGTGCGTTCAATCTTTGCTGCCAGTACCCATTCCTTCAACTTTTGTGAAATACGTTTTATACGGCCTGCATGGGCAAAGTCGTTATGGAACAGGTTTTTGGCCAATTGTTGCGAAATAGTTGAACCCCCGCCGCCTTCCTGCCCGGGTATGCCGGACTTTACCACTGCACGTACCAACCCTTTTAAGTCTATACCTGAGTGATCGTAGAAACGCTTATCCTCGGTGGCAATCAGCGCCTGTACCAGGTAAGGAGAAAGATCGTCGTAGGAAATTTCGATACGGTTCTCGGTATAGAAGGATCCCAACACCTCGTGATCGGCCGAATAAATGGTTGTGGCTATTTCGTTACGCGGGTTTTGTATGGCGTCCAGGTCGGGCATTTCGCCCAGTAAACCATAATTAACACCTACAAAAAACAGGATTACAAACAGCACAAAACACCAAAGGGCTATTTGCACACGTTTAAATACCTCCCAAAAATTGGTGTTGTTGAAAGCGGATTTTGCCATAATAGCGTAACAAAGGTAGAATTACCTCATGCACCTTAACGTTTTACAGCTTAAATGATTGCACAAACCCATATGCCGTGCACACTGTAAAAGACGGTTTTTTAGTCTTTTTGGTTTTCGGCTACGTATTGCTCCAAAATGGCATAGAATTCCTCGCCGTATTTGCGGATGAGGGGTTCCTTTAAAAATTTGTAAACCGGCACTTTAAGGGCTTTGCCGTTTTTACAGGCAGCTTTACAAATGCTCCAGCGCTCGTAGTTAACTGCATCGTAGGTTTTGTACTTGGTAATACGGATAGGATACAAATGGCAACTGATGGGTTTTTTCCAATCCAGCTTGCCTTCGCGGTAGGCCTTTTCAATAGCGCATATTACTATGCCGTTGGCATCGTATGCCAGCCAGGCACAGCCTCCGCCGTTTTTCATCAGCGGTGTGCAATACTCCTTATTCTCTTTTACATAAACATACTTGCCTTCCTTTTCGATGGTTTCAATGCCTTCTTTTGTCAGGTAAGGCTTTACAGTATCGTATATCTTATCCAGTGTTTCAAGTTCTGATTTATCCAACGGTGCACCAAAGTCGCCTGCTATGCAACACTCGCCCTTGCAGGCAGCTAAATCGCAAACAAACTTTTGCTCTACAATATCATCGCTTAAAACCTTGTCGTTAATTACTATCATGTTGTTGAATTGGTATGGGGCTACAAAAATCCAAAATTTTCGGAACCTTTAGGCGTTATCAGGGGTATATCCTTTAATTCGCAAGATGAGAAAATTACTGCTTTTACTGGCGGCCTTTTTACACCTGGCTGTTCAGGCACAATATAAATCGCTTCTCTGGAAAATTTCGGGCAATGGTATAGAGACTCCCAGCTACCTGTTTGGCACCATGCACACCGGCGATTCGCGTATCCATAAACTAAGTGATAGTGTATTGCCTTACTTCCACAATGCTAAAGCTTATGCCATGGAACTGGACCCTGATAAGGCGATGGATATGGGCTTGATACCTAAATTGATGATGGGTAAAAAGTATAGCTTAAAGGAAATGGTTCCTGCACCTGAATATGCCTTTTTGGATTCGATTGTGAAGGCGCAGGTTGGCTTGCCGGCCATGTTATTTGATAACGTAGCGCCTGTATTTGTAATGACCGTGCTGGAAGCCGCCGGCATGGGCCTTGCACAGGAAGGAGGAGAAAGTAGTGAAGTGCTGGACTTGTATCTGCACAGGCTGGCGAAGGAAAAACGCAAAAAAGTGATAGGTATAGAAACGGCAGATGAGCAGTTAAGTGCTTTAAACTCGCTTACTTACCAGGAACAGGCCGATATGCTGACCAAAGAAATTCAGAGCTTGCAGAACGATAGCTCGCAGGGGCCGGATTTGGTGCGATTTTACCTTGCCCAGGAATTGGATAGTGTGGCGCAGATGGATGATGCCGCTAACATGCCTCCCAAATTTTATAAAGCGCTGGTAACCGATCGTAATGTGCGCATGGCCAACCGGATAGGAGGATTCGTTAAAAATCAGCCTACTTTTATTGCGGTAGGGGCTCTGCACCTGCCGGGCAATGAAGGCGTTATAAGTTTATTGCGCAAAAAAGGCTATGAGGTTGAACCTGTTACGGTTGTTTATAAGCCTTGAACATTGGCATAATTTTTACGTTACAAATGCTTGTTATTTCAGCCGGCCTCTAAACGCAATTTAGGGGCGGTTTTGTGATTACAGATGTTATTTTCGCGGCCGACCCATTTATGTTAAAAAAGTTTGGTTTCCTCTTTCTTTTTATGCTTGCAACAAGCAGCCTTTGGGCACAAACCTATACCGAAGTGTACGGTAAGGTTATAGATGCTCAAACCAAGGAACCCATGGATTATGTAAATGTACGGTTGGTGGGTGTTCCGAAAGCCACCTTAACTGATCCGAAAGGTGAGTACCGTTTGCGTACGATTGAAAAGGTTGACTCCATTGCTTTTTCATACCTGGGCTATAACACCCGCTATGTAGCTATTAAGCGCGGGGCCTCGCAACAATTAGATATTGAAATGGGGGGTAGTGATATAACCCTGAAAGAGGTTACCGTTAAGGTTGATAAGCGCAAAAAGCGGGTGATTGACACCACGGCGAACTATGTGTTTTACCAGGTGCTGAAACACAAGGACCAAAACCGTGATGAAGCTATTAATACCTACAAGTACGAGAGTTATGATAAAACAGAATTTTCTTTATTAAATCCACCGCAGAAGTTTTTGAACTGGTGGGTGTTTAAGCCTTTCCGCTTTGCATTTAAAAACACCGATACCACCGAAGAAGGCAATGTATTTATACCCGGCGTATTAAGCGAGCAGGTTTGTGATGTGTATTACCGCAAACACCCGCAAAGCATTAAGAAATTTGTGAAGGCAAGTGTTATTACGGGTGTAGATAATGAGAGCGTTGGCAACATGGCCAACTACCACTTTGCTGTAGTTAACCCCTATGACAACCTTATTGTATTGGCGCAAACATCCTTTGTTAGCCCGTTTGCCAACACCGCCATTGTAAACTACTTCTATTTTTTAACGGATACGGCCAAGATAGACGGGCGGGTAAGCTATAAGCTGCATTTTGTGGGCAAAGTAAAAGAGGACTTAGCCCTGAAAGGTTATGCCTGGATTGACAGTGCCACCTGGGCTATCAGGTCCATCATCTTCAGGCCCAACGAAAAAGCCAACTTCAACTTTATTAATGATTATACCATTAAGCAGGACTATACGATACTGAAGGATAAGTATTGGTTAATGAACCGCGAGGAGATGACCACCGTAGGTTCCTTGTTTAAGAAGAAGAACAAGATGGCCATCCTGGTTTCGAAAATGCATAGCCGGCGCAATTTTGAAATTGATTCGTTTATACCGGATAGCATTTTTAAAGGACCTGAGGACCGCATATTAGCTGATAGTGCCCGCGACCGTAGCCGTGCTTATTGGGATAGTGCCCGCTTTGAGCCGCTTACCCCGCAACAGGAACAGGTGTATTTTATTTCGGATACCTTCCCTAAAGTGCGCGCCTGGAAAACTTATCAATGGCTGGGACGCTTTTTTACGGCCGCGTATGCCGATGCAGGCCCCATAAGCATTGGCAGGGTGCTTAACTTTGGTAGCCGCGATAACGTGGAAGGCTGGCGGGTGCGCTTTGGTTTTGAAACCAATCCGCGCTTTCAGCACAAGGGAACACCTGCTAACAATTTTCTGCGCAAATTTTATTTCAGTTGTTATGGTGCCTATGGCTTAAAGGATAAGGACTGGAAATACATGGCCTTAATGCGTTTCGCCTTGCCACGTAAAAACGACCGTTGGCAATCGTTGGAAGCTATGTTTCGTTATGATATGCGCGTGCCGGGGCAGGATGAGAACTTAACGCTGATAACTTTTGATAACATCGTGAACCTGATAACGGCCACCACCTTTACCAAAATTATGAAGGTGCGTGAGTTTCGTATAAGCTACGAAAAGGAGTATGTAAAGAACTTTTCGGCTACCACCAGCTTTAACGAGAAAACCTATTTTGATATCCCCGGTGTGTTTGACTTTAGCCGACAGGAAGGAGAGGTAAAGCGCCGCATACCAAGTTTTAATGTGAGCGAGTTTACCATTGATACACGCTACTCGTATAAGGATCTTTACTTTATCGGCAACTTCTACCGCTATTTTCAAACCACAAAGTATCCGGTAGTGATGTTCCGCTATAGTGCAGGCATTGTAGATATGCAGCACGATTTCTTTAACTATCATTATTTGCAGTTTACCCTGCGGCAGCGCCTGTTTTCGCCCATTGGTTATACTAATTACATATTTACGGCCGGTAAAATTTTCGGCAGGGCGCCTTATACGGTGGCTAATATTACCCAGGGCAATTTAGGTTTGCTGCTGAACAAGTTTAACTATAACATGCTGCGTGAGTTTGAATTTATTACCGACCAGTATGTTTCGCTGTGGATTGAGCACAACTTCGATGGTTTCTTTTTGAATAAAATACCCGGCATTAATAAGCTGAAACTGCGCGAAGTGATCGGTATGAAGAGCCTGTTTGGCACCTTTAGTAAAAGGAACGCAGCCGTGCTGGATATACCTTCCGAATTACATCAGCCATTCCCTATACCGTATATTGAAATGAGTGTAGGATTAAAGAATATAGCTTACATGTTTCGTGTAGATTTTCTTTGGCGCGTTACTTACCGCAATCAGCCTAACATGCGTAACTGGGCAATTAAGTTTGCTTTTGAGCCGGGCTTCTGATTGGTTATAGATAAGACGCGAATGGCCGCGAAGTGTAATTGTATTATTCCGCCTTATGCCTAATTAGATGGCATGCTCGAAGAGTTTTAGGTGTACTCACCACAATAACAATTATCGCCTGTCGTTTCATTGGTTCAAAAAATCAGGATCCATGAAAAAATTAATGCTCGTATGCGCTGTTTGCTCTTTATTGTTGACTGCCTGTAAAAAGGACAAGACCGATTATGTAACCGATTCGTATTCCTATTTCCCCATGAAAACCGGCAACTATTGGGTGTATAAATGGTTTCATGTAGATAGTAGTGGAAATGAAACAACGTTAGCCTGGAACAATGATACTATTGAAATAGTGGGTGATACCATTATAAATGCACATACCTTTTACAAAGTAGATGAAAAATTGATTGGTGGAGCACAGCATAGGGTTCGTTATTTGCGCGACTCAGCAATGTGGATGGTAGATGAAACCGGTGAAATTGAATTTACAGTAGAAGCAAGCGCACAGAATTTCTCTCCCTATACCAGCACAGGTGTACCTTATACAAGCATTTCACATATGAACTACTCGGCACCTCAAAAAAACGTTCCTGCCGGAAGCTTTCCGACTATTACAAAGGTTACAACCATTACGATAGACCAAGGCACGTTTTGCAATGGAACTAACCAGCGGAGCACGGTGAAAGGATATGGCCGCAATGTGGGGCTAACCTTTTATACTAACTTTTACATTGCCGACCCCAATTGCGAATTCAATGAAGCGCGGTTAGTGGAGTATCATTTACAGTAAGCCTATAAAGCAGATGCAGCCTGTTGCCCTGCCAGCGGTAAATATTGGTTAAGCAATTGCAGGAAGCGAGGATCGTTGCGAATACTATCCAGATCGGGATCTTTTTCGATTTGCGGGCGGGTATCGTTCACGGTTTTGTTGCTGAAGGAACTCTCCAGTAATTCGAAGGCTTTTTCGGTTTGGTTCTGTAAAGCTGCAGCACAGGCTAAGCTATAATCGCAAATGTGCGGTGCCAGGGCGTTGGCAGCCTCCATTTTTTCAATGCTTTCGGTAAGGTAGGGTTTGTAGCCGGTTTTGGCATACAAGCGCAACAGACCATTGCCCCAGTTGGCCAAGGCATGGTAGCCATCGGGGTTTACCTTTAAGGCCCAGCTAAATTTCTCGAAAGCGCGGCGGAAGAGTGTTTCGTTACTATCGCGTTGTAGGGCTGTTTTTACCAGGTCGGTGCCCCAGTTGTAATAGCCGGCATAGTTATCGCTCATTAAAGCCTGTGCTAAAGCATAGTGGCGTTCGCCTTCTTCAACCTCTCCTTCTTCGAACAGTTTGCCTGCTTTTACGCTGTAA
The DNA here is from genome assembly GCA_046329495.1 of Chitinophagales bacterium. Classification (GTDB taxonomy): domain Bacteria; phylum Bacteroidota; class Bacteroidia; order Chitinophagales; family LD1; genus Bog-950. The sequence goes on from JAXLUO010000014.1 coordinate 84,803, forward strand.
GCACGGATCAGTTGTTCGTTAAGGCTTGCATTGTTATAGCTTTTTATTTCTTCCGCGCGGGCTATAATGTCGTCATAACGGCTTTGCAGGTGTAACGACATCAATTCGTTTTCCAACTTACCCACCACCATTTTTTTCAGGTCATCATCTATATTTTTTACTTCCCCTTTTTCAACTAACTCAATGGCCATTTCAATTTTGCGTAGTGGTTGTTTCAGCAGATCAAATTTCTGTAGTTCAGAACCATCATCGTATTGCAGATCGCCGATATTGGAAAGCAGGCTTTTTAAATATTCGAAAGGGCGATCTAAAAAAGGAGGGGTATCAATGCCCAACTCATTCACTAAATCGCGGAAGAAACTATCTGCCCCGTTGCTGTTTATATAGCGTACCGAATCTTTATTGCACAACTGCTGGCGAACGTGGTTGGGTGCTTGTTCGGATTTGTAACCCACCCAAATTAGATCGCTGCTATAACGCGGGAAAGTGCAAAGCTTATCGAAAATAAAATCGCTTAAACCACTGTAGCCAACTACCAGAAAGAAGTGGCGCTGCATCATATCGTTTACCAGGGTGCTGAAATACTTGCCGGGCAATTGCAGTTCATCAGGCGTGTTCAGCATCAGGAAGGCATGGCCCTGCCCATGCAGGTAGAAAATGTTTGGATACATCACCGAGTCGGATACATAATCGCGGATATTGGCGAGGTCGTACACATAAATGTGCTGATTAAATAGGGCCATGGTGCGCACCAGCAAAGGGTCGAAGTTGGTGGTGAGCACACTGCTTACATAACCTTCTTTTATCAGCATACCGATATAGAGATGGGCGAGATTAATTTTGGCCTCATCGATATAACCACGCAATAATTCCTCTCGCTGTTTGTAGGTAAGCGCCCGCATCAGCGAATTATAATCGCCCAGTTCCGGGTTCATTTGCAAGTCATCCAGCCGGTAATTATACCGTGGGTCGCGCCGGATGTCGTCTGCAATTTTACCGGCCATGGGTATGCCTGCAGAAGCAGATATGCCTGCACCAACTAAAAGGGCGGTAGCACGGCCTTCGCTGCGCAAATGGCGCATATGCGCGGCAATGCTTTTAATGCGGGTAGTTTGTATGTCGGTCATCGCTGAGTTGAAGAACCGAAAGATAGGGCAAAAACAAATACAGGATGGGATTTTCCGGAAAGGGAGATCAAATAATTAAATGGAATATGTTTAAAACCGGTACCGCAGGCGCAAACTATCGGTTAAAGTTTTCACGGCCTGTTCGGCTTCAGGCGATTGAACATTGGTAAAAATAATGAGTGCGCGGTTGCTTTCGTCAGCTACCAACACATGGCTTAAGAAAGTACCGGGATTGCCTGTATTGAAGGAATACTGTTTGCCTTGCTCTGTATGGTTAAACCAGCCAAGGGCGAAACGTGTAAAACCATGGTGTAACCACTGGTATTGCTGTTTCGAGATTTGTCCATCACCGTTTTGAAGTCCTTTTAACTGTAACTGTATAAAGCGGATGTAATCAGGTAGGGAAAGATTAAGATTACCTGCAGCCATCAACCAGTTTAGCCTGGGATTAACGTTGTTGGTTTCAGGGGCTAAATCTGCATCGTGTCCACATGGTTGCAGGGTATCAGAAGTGTTCGGTGCTCCAAAGCCAATTTCAATATGCAACTCGGTCGCCAAATCCTGAATCAACTGTTCATACGATTTGCCGCTGGCTTTTTCCAACATTAATCCAGCTAATACATAGGCTGGGTTTGAGAAATTGATACTGTCCTTCGCGTGCACCGGTTTTTGTCTTAGTATCCACAGGGCGAACTGCATGCGTTGCTCCACGGCTGAACCTGCTATAGTTGCTGCGGAAGGTTGCGCATTGGTGTAGGTCCACTTAGGTAAGCGGCAACGGAAGGTGAGGAGATTTAATAACGTATAGTTGCGGTATGCCGGCCTCATGCTTTTTTTAAGCGCGGGGAAAAGCTCAGCGAACTTAGTTTGCCAGCTTAACAAGCCTTGTTGCACCAAGCGCATGGCTATATAAGCAGTTATAGCCTTGGTGTTAGATCCAATGCGGAAACGGTCGGTTAATTCGGCCGGATGGTTACCGCCCCTTTGCTTTATTCCACTTAGGTGAATTTCCAACACACTATCGGCGGATACCACAGCGTACGCCAACTCGGGTAGTTGATACTTTAAACGTATACTATCACCAAGGGATTGGCTGTGCACTCCCGTAAAAAGTGATACCAAAAGTATAAAGGCACTTAGCCCTACTTTCTGCCCTAAATTTCTAACATGAGGAATCAAGACCCCGAAGGTATTATTCCTTACGTTTTGATAATAGCATAAAAAAGGGGCACACCTTGCAAATGCGCCCCCGGAATGAGACTATAATTCTTTACTTCTTTTCAGAAGGATCGAGTATACTGAGTAGCAGGCTACCCATTACGGCTCCGTAGATGGTGCTATTGAGCGGTTTGGAAGTAATCATGCAAGTGCCGCTGGCACAGCCTACAAAATAATAGTAGCTGTAACCGGCTATCGCCCCTAACAAAGCCCCTGCTATATAAAACTTGTATTTGGTAAGCAGTGCCATACTATAATATGGTGGTTGGACATACATAATCGGTGATCTTGAATTTCTCCGATTTTTTGATTGCCGAAAAGCCGCCGTTTACGTTTATCAGATTGTTATACCCTTTGGCTTTTAAAATGGAAGCAAAAACCATACTGCGATAGCCACCTGCGCAATGCACATAGTAGGTTTTATGCTTATCTACCTGCAGCATGCTTTCGTCCACATAGTCAAGCGGTGCGTTGATGGCATTGATAATGTGCTCGGAGTCGTATTCGCTTTTCTTGCGCACGTCAAGTATGTTGATGGCCGGGTTCTTTGCTTCTTCTGCTGCAAACTCTTCAACGCTTACCATCGGAATGGTATCAACGGCATAGTTTGCATCTCTCCAGGGGGGCATACCACCTTGTAAATAACCCTGGCAGTTATCGTAACCCACGCGCGCTAAGCGAATGGCTACTTCTTCCTCGCGGCCCGGTTCGGCAACAAATACGATACGCTGTTTGATATCTTTTATTAAAGTGCCTACCCATACAGCAAAGCTACCTGTAATGCCAATGTTAATGGCACCCGGAATAAACCCTTTACCAAATTCCGAGGCATCGCGTGTATCAATTAACACCACATCGGTTTCGTTGATGATGGCTTCGAACTGGTTAACTGGTATGGCAGTAGTAGCGCGGCTTACAACGCTATCTACACTTTCGTAACCCTGTATGTTCATCAACACGTTTTTAGGGAAGTAGCTTGGCGGAGCAGTTAAGCCGGTTAAAAGTTCTTTTACAAATTCTTCGCGGGTGATGCCTTCGCGTAAAGCATAGTTGTTTTTTTTCTGGTTGCCCAGGGTGTCGCTGGTTTCCTTGCTCAGGTTTTTGCCGCAGGCACTGCCGGCACCGTGTCCGGGATAAACGATGATGTCGTTTGCTAATGGCAATATTTTGTTCTGCAGCGAATCGTATAAATGGTTTGCCAGTTTTTCCTGGGTAAGGTCAGCGATAACATGTTGTGCTAAATCGGGGCGGCCCACATCGCCGATAAACAAGGTGTCGCCGGTAAAGATGGCTTCTTCTTTTCCTTCTTCATTTATCAAAAGGTAACAGCTGCTTTCCATGGTGTGTCCGGGTGTGTGCAGCAACTTAATGGTGGCCTTGCCTAATTTAAATTCCTGTCCGTCGGTGCCTACCAACATGTCAAAGCCGGTTTTCATTTGCGTAGGACCATATACAATAGTTGCACCGGTAGCCTTTGCTAAATCAACGTGACCCGAAACGAAGTCGGCATGGAAGTGTGTTTCGAAGATGTATTTGATTTTAGCGCCGCGCTGTTCAGCCATTTTAATGTAGGGTTGAATTTCGCGCAGTGGGTCGATGATGGCAACTTCGCCGTTGCTTTCCAGATAGTAAGCGCCGTGGGCTAAACAGCCGGTATAAATTTGTTCTACTTGCATAATCCTTTTGATTTTATGAATTCAAAAATCAGAACTGTTGGCCAAAGTGTTAGTGATTTAAGTCACCCTTGTAGCCAGCAGGTTAGCAAGTAACAGGTTTAACGCTGCGCTGTAAGCTGGATAACCGATGCCGTGCCGTGGTGGAACGGACCTTCGTTAAGTATTATATCTTTTTCTTCTATTACCAAGTGTTGCATGCCTGCAAAGTCGCCTTCCAGCTCCTCGCGGCTCCATAGCATAGTTAACTCCTTAGGGCCACCGGTTGTTTTGCCGAACTGTGCTTTCGAAAAACCCTGAAGAATAAGGGTGCCGCCGGGTTTTAACGCTTTTATTATTTTTTGAAACCGTGCACGGCGGTCTTCAGCAGGTAAATGGGTAAAGGTTAAAACGATGGCATCGAAGGTGGCTTCAGTAAGCTCGTAGGTGCCGAAGGAGGCAATGATGTATTCGATCTTCACCCCTTTTTTATCAGCCAGGCGCAGGGCTTTATTGCGGCCTTCTTCGCTGATATCAAAGGCAGTAACCTGCCAGCCTTGTGTGGCGCCGTAAACGGCGTTGCGGCCTTCCCCTTCCGCCGGGCACAGCAGTGTGCCGGGTTTTAGGGTTGCCAGTTTCTCCTTAAAAAATTCGTTTGGTGCTTCGCCATAAATATATTCCTTGGCTGCATAACGTTCGTTCCAGAATTCTTTCATTGTTCTTATTTATCGAAATACATTTTAAAAGCAATTACTACCAGCAGAATGGCAAAGGCTTTTCGCAATGCTACCGAAGGAACATGCGTAGCAAACCTTGCACCAAAATAGCTGCTGATAAAAAACACAACCGCTAACAGAATAGCGGGTTTTACCAGCACATCGCCGGCTTTGTAATAATGCCAGGCTGCCAATGCACCAACCGGCCATACCAGCATAAATAAAGTGGTGCCCTGGGCCTGTTGCTGGCTATAGCCTAAAAACATAACCAGGGCCGGAATAATGATTACAGCTCCGCCAATGCCTAAAAGGCCCCCCAGTAAACCGGCCATAATGCCAATAGCCACTAATATTAAATTACTATACATGTGTTACACAATTTGGCGCGAAGGTACGATAGTGAGTTGCCCTAAGCTATGAGGCTATCCGGCCTCCTGCGCTTTTTAGCAAAGGTTAGCAAACCTAAGAGATGTATTAGAAAGGGTTGGTGATAAAGGGCACGGAGTCTACTTCTTGCCCCACTCGATAGTTAACTTAACGGCCTTTTTCCAACCGTCATAGAATTTGGTGCGTTCGGCAGGTTTCATTACCGGCTTAAACTGCTTATCCACCTTCCACTGTTTCAGGATGTTAGGCTTTTTGTAATAGCCGATTGCGAGGCCTGCCAGGTAGGCTGCGCCTAAAGCGGTTGTTTCGGTAATCTTAGGCCGGTCAACCGGCACACCCAGCATATCGCTTTGGAACTGCATCAGGAAATTGTTGGCCGAAGCCCCACCATCTACACGCAGCGATTTTAACTTAATACCGCTATCCTGTTCCATTGCCCCTAACACATCCTTTGTTTGGTAGGCCAGGGATTCCAAGGTGGCGCGAACTAATTGTCCTTTGCCGGTACCGCGTGTTAAGCCGTAAACGGCGCCGCGTGCATTCATATCCCAGTAAGGAGCACCCAAGCCCGCGAAAGCAGGTACAACATATACGCCTTCGGATGATTCGACCGAGTTAGCCAGATATTCCGAATCAGCCGCTGTGTCCAGCACTTTCAAACCATCACGCAACCACTGAATGGCCGCGCCGGCAATAAATATGCTGCCCTCCAGGGCATATTCCACCTTACCACCAATACCCCAGGCAATGGTGGTAAGCAAACCGTTTTTGCTTTTCACCAGCTTGTCGCCGGTGTTCATTAACATAAAACAACCGGTGCCGTAGGTGTTTTTAGCGGTGCCCGGCGCAAAGCAGGTTTGTCCGAACAGGGCAGCCTGTTGATCGCCCGCTATGCCGGCAATCGGAATTTCTACATCAAAAACGGCACGGTGCGTAAAGCCATAAATGCGGCTGCTATCAGTAACATAAGGCAGCATCAGGCTTGGTATATTCATGGCCTCCAGCAATTTGGGATCCCACTTTAAGGTTTTGATATTGAACAGCATGGTGCGCGAAGCATTGCTGTAATCCGTTACGTGCAGGGCGCCGTCGGTTAGCTTGTAAACCAACCACGAATCGATAGTGCCGAACATCAACTCACCGTTTTCAGCGCGCTTGCGGGCACCTTTTACGTGGTCCAGTATCCATTGTATTTTTGGGCCGCTGAAATAAGCATCAACTACTAGCCCGGTGCTATCTTTTACGTATTTCTCAAAGTCCTTCTTTTTCTTCAAGTTATTGCAGATATCGGCCGTGCGGCGGTCCTGCCAAACAATGGCGTTATGTACAGGTATACCGGTGTGTTTGTCCCATACCACGGTTGTTTCGCGCTGGTTGGTGATACCTATAGCGGCTATCTGACCGGGCTCAATACCAGCCATTTGCATGGCTTCGCGGGCAGTATATAACTGCGAGGCCCAAATTTCATCGGGATCGTGCTCTACCCAGCCGGGCTGTGGGAATATTTGGGTAAACTCCTTTTGCGACATGGCCACGATATTGCCCTGATCGTCGAATAAAATAGAGCGGGAACTGGTAGTGCCCTGGTCGAGGGCGAGGATATACTTTCTGTTATCTGCCATAAGTTTGCCGATTAGAAGGGAAAGGATATTTTAGCAACTAATATAGAAAGACTTCATACTCATTACTCCTTACTTATAAACATTTTTTAATTCAGACCGTGTTTAAGGAGTAGCCCCGTTGAGGGTTTTTGAGCGGTTTGCCGGCGAAGAGTGTGGAGGTTATTGCCCATTGAAAACCAATGGCTTATGAAAAAAGTAAGACAGATTAGATTAATTGAGGTGAAGAGCGAAGTTGGCGCGGGTACCCGCGGTGCCAGCCTGGGTGTAGATGCAGTTAAAATAGCGGCTTTAGACTTCCGGAGCAACTTTTTTAAGGAGCACCGGAGCATGAATATACCCGATGATAATGTGGCGTTGCACGGCCTTGTAGAGAACCGCTATGCCAAGCGTATACGTAGTGTGCTGAAGATGTATGAGCGAACTGGCGCGGCATTAAAGGATGCCCTGCGCGATGGAAAGTTCCCCATTGTAATCAGCGGCGACCATTCTACTGCCGGAGGCACTATTGCCGGCATTAAGATGGCTTATCCCGAATCGCGGTTAGGGGTAATATGGATTGACGCCCATGCCGATATGCATTCGCCCTTTACCAGCCCCAGCGGTAATATGCACGGTATGCCCCTGGCCACAGCCCTGGCTGAGGATAATATAGAGAACAAGGTAAACGACCTTGATTATGATACAATTGAGTTATGGGAGCGTTTGAAGACCGTGGGCGATGTTTCGCCGAAGGTAGAATACCGCGACTTGTTGTTTATGACCCTACGCGACTTTGAAGAGCAGGAAGGCTACCTGTTGAAGAAAAACAAGGTAAAGAACTTCAGCACATCGGAAATACGCAAAACCGGGGTTACCAAAATTTGCCGCGAAGCTTTAAAGTATCTCTCGCAGTGCGATAAAATCTATATCAGCTTTGACGTTGATTCGCTGGATCCAACCGTTTCGCGGGGAACAGGCACGCCGGTTAAGGGTGGCCTGAACGAGCGCGAAGCTGCGGATATTATCCTTGAACTGGTTCAGAACGAGCGGGTTTGCTGTCTGGAGTTTACGGAGATTAACCCTACCCTTGATAGCGAAAACGTAATGGCCGAAACGGTATTCGAAATCCTGCAAAAGGTGGCTAGGCAGATAGAGATAATTTAAGCTATGGGTTTTAGTTAATTGTTATATTCGATTAACTAAAATCTACTCCCAAATGAAAAAGAATCTTTTTGTTACTACGCTTGTTGCGTTTGTACTTGCAGGCATTATCGGTATCACCAGCTGCAGTAAGGACCCTATTGTTGTGCCTTACAACATGAGCGACTTTAGTCCTATCTGTATCCCTGCCAACCCAAATGTGTATGGTTACACCTTGTTTAACTACACCATTACACAAAACGATGTTAAAGCTGCGCTTACAGCAGCCGGTGTTAACGACCCCTGGGGCCGTTTGCAAAAAGCCGAAGTAAAAGGTTTAAAAGCTACGATTGAAGGCAACGGTAACTTTGATGAAATAGGCTCGGTAGAAGTATTTTTAAAGAACACAGGTACCAGCGGCGAGGGCACCCAGGTGGCCTATTCGGAAAACATAGGCAGCGGTACTACCTCGTTCGATTTAAAATTGAACGGTGCAGCACTGAAGGAAATGGTTAAAGCCGGCGACATTAATGTATTGATAAAAGTATTAACGAAGAGCCCGGGCAATCAAAATGCCGTTTGCTTAAAGGTAGGCTCAGGTAAACTGGAGTTAACCGTTAAGAAATAATATTGCAACAACACATAAGCAAACGGACCTTACAGTGTAGGGTCCGTTTTTTATTTAAAAGAGTTCCCTTTGCAGTTCCTTGATGATGAAACTGCGGCGGTGCAAGGGGCTGTTACCGTGTTCAAGAATTGCCTTACGGTGTTTTTCGGTAGCGTAGCCTTTATTGTTCTTCCAGTCGTATAGGGGGTATTGTTCGTGGGCCTGCTCCATAAATTCATCGCGGTAGGTTTTAGCCAGTATACCTGCTGCTGCAATACTCAGGTATTTACCATCGCCCTCGATGATGGTTGTATGCGGAACGCTTTTGTAAGGTTTAAAGCGGTTACCGTCAACAATAATATATTCAAATGGTTTGGTTAGTTTATCCAATGCCAAATGCATAGCCAGCAGCGATGCATTCAGAATATTGATCTCGTCAATCTTATGGTTATCGAGCGATACAACGGCATAATCAACCGCCTCGCCAATAATAACCTTACGCATTTCATCGCGCATTTGCCGCGATAGCTGTTTGCTATCGTTGATCAGTTTGTGCTTAAACTTTTGCGGAAAAATCACTGCTGCAGCAAACACCGGTCCGGCAAGACAGCCACGGCCGGCTTCGTCGGTACCGGCCTCGATGAATTGTTTCTGGTAACAGCTTTTAAGCAAGGTGAAAGGTTGTGCTGCAAGAATCGGTAAATAAACGGGAGCCCGGAAAAATATAGGGGCTAAAATTTCCACCCGGGTGTTAAACAACCCATGTGCAGGTGGAGGTTTAACATAATTCCCCTTAAATAATGAACATCTAATAATGCCGTTTGATGAGGCCTCTATCTTTGCAGCCTTTAAAAACAAACGACAGCAGGTGGAAGATTCAGTGCGCTCGGCCATAAAGCAAAAACTAAAACAGGCTTTCGACAGTATTAGTAACGAACAGGTTAAACAAAATTTTTTACAGGCCATACCTTTTTGGCTGGCATCGCTTGTTACAGGCTTGTTTGCAGTAGGTTATGCGCAGGTATTTGCATTTACCGAACGGTTTGCCATGGGCTTACTAACCAATCATGCCTGGTGGATGTTCGCTATTTCGCCTCTTTGTTTTGTAGTGGCCTGGTATCTGGTGCATCGTTTTGCGCCCTATGCCAGGGGCAGCGGTATACCCCAAATAATGGCGGCACTTGAACTAACGGATGGCAAACACAAAATTAAGGTTAGCCGTTTTGTAAGCCTGCGCATATCGGTGGTTAAGGTTGTAAGCAGCTTACTAATGATAATGGGCGGTGCCGCAGTTGGCCGCGAAGGGCCTACTATACAGATAGCGGGTTCTATTTTTGTAAAAATACACCAGTGGCTACCCCACTGGTGGCCTCGTATATCAAAACGAAATATGATAATGACCGGTGCGGCAGCAGGCTTAGCGGCGGCTTTTAATACACCGCTGGGCGGTATTGTATTTGCGGTAGAAGAGTTGACCAAAACACATATCAATTATTTTAAAGCGGCAATTTTTACAGCAGTTATTATCGCGGGTTTAACGGCGCAAACCCTGGCCGGTTCATATTTATATTTCGGCTATCCGCGGGTTGAGGGATACTCGAACCTGATATTGTTTGGGGTAACCCTGGTAGCAATGATTGCCGGTATAGCGGGTGCCGGTATGTCGGAACTGATAGTTAAGGTGGTGAGTTGGAAACGGAGCTTTACCAAAATTACCGAGCATCTGGCTTTTTTAGTTTGTTGTTCGTTGGCTTTACTGTTAATGGCCCTGCTGGTGAACAAAGCAGTAGTAGGTTCGGGCAAGGAGTTGATTACCCACGCCTTATTTACTGATGAAAAATACACCCATTGGTATATTCCCGTGTTGCGCATCATCGGGCCCTTGTTTTCGTTTACCACCGGTGCGGCCGGTGGGGTGTTTGCACCGGGCCTAAGTGCCGGAGGAACGATAGGTGCCACACTTTCGGCCTGGTTGAATTTAACTCCTGCCGACTCCAACGTTTTGATACTGGCAGGCATGGTGGCATTTTTAACCGGCATTACAAGGGCACCTTTTACTTCGGCAATTCTGGTGTTGGAAATGACCGACCGGCATAACCTAATTCTGCATTTAATGATGGCCGGTTTGCTGGCAAGTTTTTTCGCCCTCCTTGTAAGTCGTCATTCGTTTTACGACCAGATGAAGCAATTTTATCTGAAAGAAGTAGAAGGTGAGTAATTTTAAAATAAAGGCATACTTGATGCAAGCAGTAACGGAGTGATTTGCCCGCCGGTAGATTTAAAAGTAATAGGGGGATAGAGCAAAAAAAAATCCGCCCGATGGCCCGGCGGATAATGTTGTTACAGCTTGTTCGTGTTTACTGTTTTACACCATTAGCAAAAGAGAGGATCTGTTCTTCACCGCTTTTGCTTACAAACGTACCTTTGCCATCGCGATTGTTGTTGGTCCATGTGCCGGTGTATTTTTCACCGTCTGCCCATGTGAAGGTTCCGAACCCGTTCATGTTTCCATTCACGAACTCGCCTTCATACTTATCCCCATTTGCCCAAACAAAAACCCCTTTTCCGGTACGGTTGTTATCGTTGAATTCGCCCAGGTAAACATCGCCGTTGGCAAAGTTCATCTGTCCGAAACCTGCTTTTTTATCAGCCGCAAACGTTCCTTCAAAAGTGTTTCCGCTACGGTAGAAATATTTTCCTTTTCCTTCTTTTTTACCCATGGCAAACGCGCCTTCGTATCGGTCGCCGTTTTTGTAAAACATGGTTCCTTTGCCGTTGGCGCTGCCTATGGCTACATCGCCTACATACTTATCGCCGTTGGCAAACTGGTAGGTACCATAGCCTTGCAGCTGGTCGTCCTTAAACTGGCCGGTATATTTATCGCCGTTCGGAAATTCGTACACACCACGGCCTTCGCGCTTATCATCTTTCCAATCGCCATAGTAGCTGCTGCCGTCCTTAAATACAGCACGGCCAACACCATTGCGCTTATCGGCTTTCCATTCGCCCATGTACATGCTGCCATCGTAGTAAATGGCGCGGCCCTGACCGTTGCGCATACCATCTTTGGTTTCGCCCTCGTATTTGCCGTTTATATAAGTAGTAGCCTCGTTACCGGCCATTAGCGTGGTAACAGTGGCTGCTAAAAATATACTTGCAATGATCAAATTCCGTTTCATGTTTGCCCTGTTTGATATACTATGGCTTGTTACAGCACTGGGTTACCAACAAATACGGCGTTGTGCGCAAAATGTTACCTGTTGTTTATCATCTACACGTATTAAATGCGCTGTTTGCAAGCAGTTTAACAATGCGGCTAAAACCCGCCATTTTAGCTTTATTAAATTCTAACAGCCTCCGGAAGCCTTGAATCCCATTAAACGCCTTTTATCGCAAACGGCCATTTACGGCATACCCAGCATAGCCGGGCGGTTTTTGTTTTTTGGCTTAACCTATTGGTATACACGGGTGTTTGATACCGGGCAGTACGGGGTAAACAGCGAGTTTTATGCCTATAGCGGGTTCCTAACCATACTACTTGCCTTTGGTATGGAAACCGGTTTCTTCCGCTTTCATAAAGAGGCGAAGGACCCTGCAAAGGTATATTCTACAACGCTGAACTTTATTCTTTTTACTTCCTCACTTTTTCTGGCGCTGATTTATTTGTTTGCGAACCCCATTGCCGATTGGATGCAATACAGCGATCACAAGGAATACATCCGCTGGTTTGGCTGGATGCTGGCGTTGGATGCTATCTGTGCTATACCTTTTGTGAAGCTACGGGCTGAGAACAAAGCCATCCAATTTGCAGGCATTAAGGTGGCCGAGATTGGCGTTAACTTTTCGTTGAATGTGTTTTTTCTCTTGATATGTAGAAAGGCATACATAAGCGGACAGGATAACTTTTTTGCCCATTGTTATAACCCTGCCATAGGGGTGGGCTATGTGTTTATCGCTAACCTGGCTGCCAGTGCCTTTAAAACTTTACTGTTACTACCACACTTTCGCGGGGCGCTGGCAGGTTTTGATAAGGATCTGTTCAGACAAATACTGCGCTATTCGCTGCCTATGGTAATAATCGGTTTTGCCGGTATAATAAACGAGATGCTGGACCGGATGATCTTAAAGCATATGCTGCCATACGATAGTGTACCTAACCCTACACAACAGTTGGGTATTTATGGTGCCTGCTATAAGCTGTCTATCATTATGTCGCTGTTTATACAGGCTTTCCGATTTGCGGCTGAGCCTTTCTTTTTTGCGCAAAGCAATCAACAGAATGCCAAAACTATTTACGCCGACGTATTAAAATACTTCACCATTTTCTGTGTATTCATTTTTCTGTTAGTAATGCTGTACCTGCCCTGGTTCCAGTATTTTATCGGTAAAGATTTCAGGGTTGGGTTAAAGGTGGTGCCCATTTTGCTAATGGCAAACCTGTTTTTAGGTATATATACCAACCTGAGCATTTGGTATAAGTTAACTGACCGCACCTTAATGGGTGCTGCCGTATCAATGGCCGGTGCTGTTTTAACCATTGTGTTAAATGTAGTGTTTATACCTGCTTACGGCTACATGGCCAGTGCCTGGGCTACGCTTGCCTGCTATTCGGGTATGGCGGTGGTATCGTATATTTTAGGGCAAAAGTATTACCGGGTTAATTACGATTTGTTCCACCTGTTGTTATACATCGTAGCGGGGCCGGCTTTGTGGTTGGTGTTTAAATATAGTGCCCCATTGTTGCCGGTACCTTTTTGGGTGATCAGCAGTTTATTGATGCTGGTATTTGCAGGCCTGGTATTGCTTTTAGACGGTGCCCGTTTAAAACGTGTACTGCTGCGCACTTCCTGATTTGTAAGTAGCCCCTTCTATA
>JAXLUO010000015.1:0-97714 GCA_046329495.1 Chitinophagales bacterium
TGTACGTGCTGTTAGTTCTTTACCTGCGATTTAAAGAAGGACGTGCCCGATGGGGTAATAGCGTTTACATATTCTTTACCATCCTTGGTAAATATGATGTAGCCGGTGCTATCGCCTAAAAAGTAATTACCGGAAATAAACTCGCGGCCATTGATGAGCCACATTATGTTGCCGGCTTGCGGTGCTTTGAATTTATCGCTGGTTTTGTTTTCGAAAAAACCATTGAACAAACGCACATTGCGGCCCTCCAGCGATAAACTGCCGCCCTTTCCCTGCATCATTACCACATCCATGCTGGTAGTTGAATCGCGCAGGGTTACAAAGGTTTTAGCGGGTAGGGGTTTGTTTTGCGCAAAACCGGTTAGCGCTATAAACAGGCCTATAAGCAGGAGGTAGCTACGTTTCATATTAATACGGTAAAAATAGATTTTCTATTCATATCAATTACCATGCCGTTGCGGAGGGTAGGTTCCTTTTTTCTGCTTGTTTATGAATTTGCGTTCCCAGTGGTTGGCCTTGTCCTTTACTACAAAACCCTTCCCGAAGCTTTGCTTGTTTGTCCGTTTTTTAATAGGCACGTACCAAAACTCGGCTATACTTTTTTCGGGTGTTACATTAATGGTAAAGTAACCGTGTTTGCTAAACTGCACCCACAAATGGTGCGGGTTAATGCTTTTGCTGAAATTTTGAATGGCCGGAATTAAAAAGCCGGGAACACCTACTTCTTTCATATTCACCCGCGAAATGCTGGGTCCTGTTATCTCTACGGCCACAGCACCCTTGCCGGTTTTCTTGTTGTATTTGGTTTTATCCTTAGGGTAGCCGGTAGCATCCATCACAAAGCTCATGTGGATGTCGCCTGTAAGCACTACAACATTATTAATATGATTGCTGTCAATAAAGTCGTATAAACGTTGACGGTCTTCGGGGAAACCATTCCAGTTGCCTGTATCAAACACATGTCCGTTACCGCGCTTTTTGCTAATGAACTTCGGCGCGCCTTCGCTCAACCAGTCTACCATCATTTCCTGGTTGCCCAACAAATGCCATTGTGTGGTACTGGCCTTCAGATTATTTTTTAACCAGGCATCCTGCTCGGCACCCAGTACCGATTTTTTGCCCGGTGCAAATTCCTCTTTACCCCTGAACAACTGCATGTCAATCATGGTTAAATCGGCTAACTGACCAAACTGAAAGCGGCGGTAAATTTTTTCAGGATGTGCAAGGTCGGGCTGGCGGATGGGCAGGTAATCCCAAAAAGCCTGCACAGCTTCTTCCTGTTTACCGGGGGCCTCTACATCCGTATCGTGGTTGTCCCATTCTGCAATCCAGGTCTTGTTTTGGCGGGCAGCACGCAGGTCAGGGTCCAGCAGATAATAGGTGTGCCGTTCCTGCCAATCAACCAAACAGGCGCAGTCTACCACCTTGCCTTCGGGCATACGGCACAGTTGCCGGTCATCGGGGTAATCGTACACATAATCGCCCAGATGCACTAAAAACTTAATGTCGTTACGTTCAGCAATGCGTCGGTAAGCATTAAAGTATCCGGCCCAAATGCTGGAGCAACTTACTACGGCCAGCTTAAACTGTTTCACTGAATCGCCCGGTAAGGTATAAGCAATACCTGTTTGCGAATGGCGTTTATCAGTGGTTGTAAAGCGATAGTAATATTGATGGTCGGGCTGTAGGTTGTCTACATCCACCTTGGTGGTATAATCATGGAATTTCGTGGCACTTGCATCGCCTTTGTTCACTACTTGTTTAAAATCTGCGTCGGCGGCTACCTCCCACGTAAGGGCTATGCTTTGCACATTGGTATCGGCAACAAACACTTTGGTCCAAATGATCACGCGGTCCTGTAAGGGATCGCCGCTGGCTACGCCGTAGTAGAAAGGCGCATAGGCGGTATCGGGGAAGATGTTGTCGGGGTAGTGCTGGGCAGCCAAAGGCAAAGTGCCGAGGAATACCAAACAATAGAGGAGGAAGCGCATGTACTTATTTTGAGGAGATTATTCAAATATAAGCGCTGAGGCCGAGCTTCCCCGCGTTGTTTAAGGAACTTGAACTTTAATTAACAGGGCAAACAAAAAAGGCCCCGCATTTGCAGGGCCTTCTAAAACTTTATCGAAAACAGATTAGATGAAATCCACGTAGTTAACGGTGTTGGCAGCAGCAGTTGGCTTGGCAACTTCCTGCTTAACTTCCTGTTTCATTTCTGTCTTGGTCTCAGCAGCAGCTTCGTGTTTTTCAACAGCAATAAGCGGAGCGATAGTTAAACCTACCAGCGATGACAATTTGATCAAAATGTTCATCGAAGGGCCTGAAGTATCTTTGAAAGGATCGCCTACAGTATCACCTACCACAGCAGCTTTGTGCGGTTCCGACTTCTTGTAGAAAGTTTCTTTCTTACCGTTTACTTCAATGTCAACACCTTTCTCAAAGCTCTTCTTGGCATTGTCCCATGCACCACCGGCGTTATTTTGGAAAATAGCCCACAACACACCGCTTACAGTTACACCGGCCATATAAGCGCCTAAAGCTTCGGCACCCATACCTACACCAATCAATACCGGAGTAACGATGGTGATAACACCAGGCAGTAACATTTCGCGTAAAGCCGCTTGTGTAGAGATCTCAACGCACTTGCCGTATTCAGGCTTGCCGGTGCCTTCCAGGATACCCGGAATTTCGCGGAACTGGCGACGAACTTCGTTCACCATATCCATGGCAGCTTTACCTACGCTGTTCATAGCTAAGGCTGAGAATACAACCGGAATCATACCACCGATGAATAAAGCAGCTAATACTTTCGCATCGAAAATGTTGATGCCGTGGATACCGGTTAAGGTAACATAAGCAGCAAACAGGGCCAGCGCAGTTAACGCAGCCGAAGCGATAGCAAAACCTTTACCTACGGCAGCGGTAGTGTTACCTACTGAGTCTAACACGTCGGTTTTTTCACGAACTTCTTTAGGCAGTTCGCTCATTTCAGCAATACCACCGGCGTTATCGGCGATAGGGCCGAAAGCATCAATCGCTAACTGCATAGCGGTAGTAGCCATCATAGCCGAAGCAGCAATACCTACACCGTAGAAACCTGCTAAAGCATAAGCACCCCAGATAGCGGCGGCAAAAATGATAACCGGGAAAGCTGTTGAAAGCATACCGGTACCTAAACCTGCGATGATGTTTGTAGCAGCACCGGTAGCTGATTTTTGAACGATACCTAACACCGGCTTGCCACCTAAACCTGTATAGTATTCGGTGATCATAGAGATCAGATAGCCTACTACCATACCTATACATACAGCGAAGAATACATTTAACGAAGTGGTAGTAATCATGCCGAACTCACCTGCGTTAAAGGCGCTCATCTGGATAGTTTCAGGCAACATCAGTTTAATTAAACCGAAAGCAGCACCCAGGGCAATTAACATACTTAAGTTGTTACCGCGGTTCAGCGCGCTTTGTACGGTGTTGGTGTCGGCCGAAGCGTTTTCGCCAACGCTAACAAAAAAGCTACCGATAATAGAGGCTACAATACCTACGCCTGCAATTGCCACAGGTAATAAGATAGGGCCAATGCCGCCGAAGTTATCGGCAATAGAACCACCGTTATCGCGGATGATGTAGTTGCCCAACACCATTGAAGCTAATACGGTAGCTACATACGAACCGAATAAGTCGGCACCCATACCGGCCACGTCACCTACGTTATCACCTACGTTATCGGCAATGGTTGCAGGGTTGCGAGGATCATCTTCAGGGATACCGGCTTCTACTTTACCTACTAAGTCAGCACCTACGTCGGCAGCTTTGGTGTAAATACCACCACCTACGCGGGCAAACAGGGCTATTGATTCAGCGCCTAATGAGAAACCAGCTAATACTTCTAATACTTTGGTCATACCTTCGTAACCACCGCCGGTAGCAAAGTTGCCGCCCATAAACTGGTGGAAGAAGATTACAAACAGGCTGCTTAAGCCTAAAACGGCTAAGCCGGCAACGCCTAAGCCCATTACCGTACCACCGCCAAAAGACACTTTTAATGCTTTAGCCAGCGATGTTTTAGCAGCCTGGGTAGTGCGCACGTTTGCTTTGGTAGCAATACGCATACCTAAAAAGCCTGCTAAGGCCGAGAAGAAACATCCGATAACGAAAGCCGCTACAATCAGCACGCTGCTGTGGGCAGCTACTTTAGGCACCTGCGAAAGCACACCTAAACCGATACCTGCCAATACCACGTAAATGGCCAGAATACGGTATTCAGCTTTTAAGAAAGCCATAGCGCCATCGGCTATGTTGCCGGCAATACCGGTCATTTTCGCATCGCCTGCGTCCTGCTTGGATACCCAGCTGGATAAAATAGCCATGTAGGCTAATGCTACCAGGCCGAAAACGGGAAGGATGTAAATTAGATTCTCCATACTATAATGATACTGTTTTGTTAAAACGGAGCGCAAATATAACAGAACGGGGCACAAAGCCTAATTAAATAGGGCCAAAACCCTTGTTAGCCTTCATTCTCAGCCTTTAAGCGTATCTTAGCGCAGTATGTTGATTTTGGCTGTTTTATGGGTGGTTTTCGGCGTGTTACACAGCCTGCTGGCCGATTTAAAAGTAAAGGCCCGGATGGCTGCCTTTTTGGGTAAGGCGTATAGGTATTACCGCATTGCCTATAACCTGTTTTTTCTGGCCTTACTCGGCCTGCTGCTCTATTTAACAGTTTGGAGGGATGAAAGCATGCTGTTCTTCGGGCAGTCGCAACTGACAATTATAACCGGTTATGCTCTTTTGATTATCGGCGGCATTCTCATGCTTGTTTCCTTCTCCGGCTTCGATGTATCGGAATTTCTGGGCTTTGCCTATTTAAAACCGGCGGAACCCAATAAGCAGGTGGAAACATTGCGCACTACCGGTATGTATGCCCTGGTAAGGCACCCGCTGTACTTTGCCACGTTCGTTTTTGTGCTCGGTTTCTTTTTCGCAAAACCCACCGAGCTGCGGCTCATGACACTGCTCTTTATTTACCTATACACGTATATAGGCGCCCGGTTAGAAGAAAAGAAGCTCGTGCAAATCTTCGGTGAACCTTATAAAGCTTATCAGCAAAGGGTAAAGATGTTGGTGCCGTTTTTGTTTTAAGTAACGCTACTTGCGCTTTTTCTTCCAGCAATCATCTACGTGGTCGTTTACTATGCCTACGGCTTGCATAAAGGCATAGCAAATAGTAGAGCCACGGAATTTAAAGCCGCGCTTACCCATGTCCTTGCTCATGGCATCGCTTATTTCGGTGCGGGGCGGTACATCGCGCATGGTGGTAACCTTGTTTACCAATGGTTTGTGGTTTACAAAACTCCACACGTATTTATCGAACGAGCCGAACTCCTTTTGAATGTCCAGGAACAATCGCGCATTGTTAATGGCTGCCGCAATTTTTAATCGGTTACGGATAATACCTTCGTCTTGCATCAGGCTGTCGAATTTCTTTTGGTCGAATTTTGCCACCTTCTTTGCATCGAAGTTGGCAAATGCCTTGCGGAAGTTTTCGCGCTTCTTTAAAATGGTCAGCCAGCTCAAACCCGCCTGAAAGCTTTCCAGTACCAAAAACTCAAACAACAAACGGTCGTCGTGGATCGGCTTGCCCCATTCTTCATCGTGGTAGGTTACGTATATAGGGTCGCCCAAGCACCAGCCACAACGGGTTTTGCCATCGGTAGGACCAGTATATTTTTCTTTCGTAGAAGATTTCTTTATTGTGCTTGCTTTTTTGTTGCTCATAATTTCAAGCGTTTGGGATTACGATAGTTATTCCAAAATAACAGCAATTCTATCTGTTGATTTTTGATTCGATAAAATAGAGTGATCTGTTTAACGACCAAGCAACGTCTGATATTTTTATGCTTGCCATATATAGGGAACGCGAGTGGATATGTTGAGATGGAAGCCACAGCCTCATCAACCTTATCCAGAAAATCTTCTAATACCTTTTGGGACCACTCCTCTTGCAAGTAGTCTATATTCTGGTTGAATGAATCAATGGCGCTAGTTGACCAAAGAACATTCATTTTTTCTTGGAATATTTCTTTCTTAATTGCTTCATAGCAGTGGCATGTGGAATCAATTTGCCCTTGTTTGCCTTTTTTACAGCAATCCTAAGCGCAGCATTTAATTCCGGATCATTTTCCAGAGAAGAATCTCCTTGTTCTTCCAATAACGTCTTCACCTGCTGTAAAACCACTTGATCCGTGGTTTTAACGATTTTCTCAATAAGCTCATATTTTGAAATCAAATCCATTTTTTGATTTTACTGTGAATTTACGGCTTTTTGTCTTAAATATCCTTTTACAGGTTTTTCAGTTTGTCCCACAGTTCGGGTAGTTTTTTAATAATGGCGGCCTGCCGCGCAAAGGTGCGGGCTTCCACTGCCGGTATGCCTAAATAAGTTTTGCCGCCCTCTAAAGAAGAAGGCACTGCCGTAGTAGCCATCACTACCGCATGGTCGCCAATTTCAATGTTCTTATTAATAGCCGCCTTGCCGTAAAGTGTAACCCAGTTGCCTACTTTGGTGTTGCCGGCTATACCAACCTGCGCGGCCAGTATACAGTTCTCACCAATCTTAACGTCATGGCCCAGGTGCACCTGGCTATCCAGTTTAGTGCCTTTGCCTATGCGGGTATCGCTGCTAACACCGGCATCAATGGTACAGCCGGGGCCAATCTCAACGTTGTCCTCAATTACTACGCGGCCGGCATTGTGCATTTTATCGTAATGCGTTTTCTGCTTCTTGTAATAAAAAGCATCAGCACCAATAGTGGTGTTGGCATGTATTATTACGTTATCGCCGATTACGGTATAGGGGTAAATAGTAGCGTTTGGATGTATCACACAGTTTTTACCGATCACTACCTGCTCACCGATAAAAGCATTGGGAAACACAAACGTGCCTTCGCCAATTTTAGCGCTACTTCCTATATTTTTATCCTGCCGTAACGTAGGTTGAAATCTTTGGGCGATTAAATTATAAGCAACAAATGGGTTCTCATTATAAAGCAGGGTTTTGCCTGTAGGCGCTTCTACCTTTTTATTGATGATGACAAATGAAGCCGCTGAGCGCAGGGTAAAATCGTAGTACTTCTCGTGGTCAACAAACGAAATATCGCCTGGCTCTACATTGTGTATTTCGTTCAGGCCGGAAACAAGGGCCCCGGGGTCACCTATAATTTCGGAGTTGGTCCATGCCGCCAGTTCGCCGGCGGTTACGGGTTTAGGAAATTTCATACACGAATATAAAATTCAATCCACAACCCCTGCTGCAACGCTAAAATGGGGATTATGTTGTCAATAGTCTTTTTACATTCGCCTCGCTTGCGGCCGCATGCCGAAACAGATAAAAAAGAGCAGAAAAATGAAAGAGACAGCCTTATCTTCCCTACACATTTCGCTGGGTGCTAAAATGGCCGAGTTCGCCGGTTTTAATATGCCCATAGTTTACAGCAGTATTAACGAAGAACATAAAGCCGTGCGCAACAGCGTTGGCGTGTTTGATGTAAGCCATATGGGCGAATTTCGCCTGAAAGGAGAGAAGGCGCTGGACCTGATACAACTGGTAACTACCAACGATGCCAGCAAATTAACCGATGGTAAAGTGCAGTATAGCTGTATGCCGAATAACGAAGGCGGTATTGTAGATGATTTGTTGGTTTACCGCTTTAAGGCCGATGAATATTACCTGGTAGTTAACGCCGGCAACATTGCAAAGGACTGGAACTGGATTAAAGACCACAATACCTTTGGGGTGGAGATGGTAGATATGAGCGAAGGCATGAGCCTGCTTGCTGTGCAGGGACCCAATGCCATTAAAGCCTTGCAAAAACTTACCGATGTAAACTTAAGCAGTATTCCTTACTATGCTTTTGCTGTGGGCACCATGGCGGGTATTGAACAGGTAATTATATCCAATACCGGTTATACCGGTGCCGGTGGGTTTGAATTGTATGTAGCCAACGCCGATGCCCGCAAATTATGGGATGCCGTGTTTGAAGCAGGTGCTGAATTTGATATTGTACCAGCCGGATTAGGCTGTCGCGATACCCTGCGTTTAGAAAAGGCTTTCTGTTTGTACGGACATGATATTGACGACACCACTTCGCCTATCGAAGCCGGCCTGGGCTGGATCACCAAGTTTACCAAGAGCTTTGTAAAGAGCGACTACCACAAAGCCATTAAGGACAATGGCCCAACTAAAAAATTGGTAGGCTTCGAAATTCCGGAGAAAGGCAAAATACCGCGCCAGCATTTTAAAATTAAAGATGCAGCCGGTAACGAAATCGGTGAAGTAACCTCAGGCACCCAGTCGCCTTCGTTAGGTAAGGCTATTGGTATGGGTTATGTAAAAACTGAATTCTCGAATGTAGGCACCGAGATATTCGTAGAGATCCGCAACCAGGCAATTAAAGCTGTTGTGGTTAAAACACCTTTCCTGTAAATAACGTATCGAACCGATACAGTGAAAGCGCCGAGGCTAAGCTTCGGCGCTTTTTTATTTACTCTGCGTAATCTAAATCCTTAGCAAAAGTTTCCGGCGATTGAAAAATGGCAAAGGCGGCCAGCGCTAAGCAGAGCAAGCCTACTACATAAGCGCTAACTACATTGCCTGTGGAAGGCTTAATAAAGTTGAACAACAACACAATTAATGGCACCGAGCCGCGTACGAAGTTCGGAACGGTATTGGTAACAGTGCTGCGGATATTGGTGCCAAACTGCTCTGCGGCTATCGTTACAAAAATAGCCCAGTAGCCGGTGGCTGCGCCAATAAGGAAACAAAGCAGGTAGAATCCGTTTAACGAAATACCTTTTGCAAAAAACAGGTAATAGGTAAGTAGTACAAAGCTTAATGCCAGATAAACCAGCACCACCTTTCGGCGGCTGCCCCATACCTGACTGATCAAACCACAAATTAAATCGCCTGCACTGAGGCCCAGGTAGGCATACATTAAACTGGTGCCGTTAATTACCTGCCCCTGCACCTGTAGTTCTGCAGCCCAGGTAGCCTGCGAGTTGGCTATAATCAAGCCAATGAAATACCAAACCGGTATACCTACTAAAATGCAATACAGGTATTTCTTAAAACGCTCCCAGTTATTGAACAGCATCAGGATGTTGCCACGTTGTACATCCTGCTGCTGTACATTTTTAAACATGCCCGACTCTAACGTGCCAATGCGCAACATTAAAAGACAAAGCCCCAGCACACCACCTAAAATGTAAGCTACCTGCCAATTGGCAAAAGGTGCCCCGAAAAGTTTGGTTAGTTGTTGGCCTATTACTTCCCCTTTAGCGCCTACCAAAGCAGCAACTACGGCTCCCAATGCACCAAAGGTTACAATTATCATAGTGCCATAGCCCCGCTTTTCCTTACTCATGCTTTCCGAAACCAGCGTAATACCGGCACCCAGCTCACCGGCCAAACCAACGCCTGCTATAAAACGCACCAAAGCATACACCGGAATGGTTTGCACAAAAGCATTTACCACATTGGCGATAGAATAGAGCAGGATGGAACCAAACAATACGGACAACCTTCCGCGCTTATCGCCCCATATGCCCCATAGCACGCCGCCTACCAGCATGCCGGTCATTTGCATGTTAAACAAGAACTGGGCGGTTGAATTGCGCAGGTCTTCAGCCTGCCCGGCCATTAGCACTTCCAGACTTTCCTTCTTTACTACATTAAAAAGAATCAGATCGTAGATGTCGACAAAATAGCCGAGAGCGGCTACTATGATGATACTATAGGCAAGCCAGGCACTTTTCTTCTCACTCATTCGGTTGGGCAGGTGTATACAAATGGAAAGTTATAAAAACCACCGTTGCCAACAACAGCATAGCGCCGCCCTGGTGCAACATGCCCCAGATTACCGGTATTTTACCTACGCAGTTCAGTACAGTAATAATGCCCAGCGTAGCTTGCACTAAAATCATGATCGGCAGGAAATTTAAACCCGCCTTTAAAATCTTATCTGTTGTCAGGTTCCTGGTTTTAAAGTAGAAGAAGGCAACCACCGCAACCAGTATGTAAGCTGTTAACCGATGCACAAACTGAATGAACGTACGGCCCCAAAAGTCCTGTGGTAAATAAGTTTTAAAACCTTCCAGCGTAGCTTTTTCTGTAAACAACGCAGATGGAATGAATTGTCCGTTCATATCAGGCCAGGTGGGATAGGCCAATCCCGCCTTCATACCCGAAACCACACCGCCTAAAAACAACTGTAAAAACACCAGCACCAATAAAACTATCGACCAGGTTCTGGCCATTTTGTATTGCGGGTTCGTTGCACTTACCCAAGTGTTAGCGCCCCGGTAGACCAATAAGCTCATCCATATTAAATACGAGAACAGGATAAAAGCCAGCACCAGGTGGGTGGTTAAGCGCAGAGGTGGTACAAACAGCGAGTCAAGTCCACCTTTTACCATTATCCAGCCTATAAAGCCCTGCAAGCCACCTAATAAAAAGAGCAGCACCAGCGGGGTCACCAGCGTTTTGTCGAAATATTTCTTAATAATAAAGTAAACAAACGGTATGGCGAATACAACGCCTATAAGCCTGGCCCACAGGCGATGGAAGTATTCCCAGAAGAAGATCCATTTAAATTCGCTTAACGTCATGCCCTCGTTAATTACCTGATACTGCACCTTCTGCTTGTAAAGCTCAAACTCCTGGGTCCATTGCTGTTCGTTCAGGGGCGGGATAGTGCCATTAAGTGGTTTCCATTCGGTAATGGACAAACCCGATTCGGTTAAGCGGGTTATGCCACCCAGTATTACCTGCACAAAAACCATTACTACACCAATCAGCAACCAGGTGCCTACTACTTTACGGGCATGTGCCGTCATCATTTTTCTGTATTTGAGCGCGAATGTAGGGTAGAAGCCCCAAATGCCCGAATAAGATGGTGGGGATGGGGGCCATTCCATTGCTTCAACGTCTAACTAACTAACAAAACCCTAATCAATTTAGGCACCTGCTTGTGGTAAATTACAATTTAAATCTGTAGACCTTATTCATCCATATGCGGCTGTGGTTCCGTAAGTGAAACACGATAAGCGTGTAAGTTCCATATAAGTGGTATGGTTTTTTAAGGCCGCAACATTCAGCATTTTAACAATTCAAAAATCTAAAGTTGTATTTCGGATGTCTTAAAAAAAGATTTGATGGTCTTTTTATATTACTTTTGAAAAATGATGTTTAAACATATAAAACGAATAAAAAAAATTGAATAGGTAATACTTTGAAAATTAATATAAAAGAACATAAACTTGCTGTTATTAGGACTTGATTGTTTTTGGTTTAATCTTTTTCTTTAACACTTATAACCCACATCTATGCACGCGGCCAGAATCGATTTGATCAGCGACAAAAATCTGGCAACGGTTATCGGTTTGTTCCGAGCTCTTGCCCACCCGTTGCGATTACAACTGTTAGAGTTTATTGGGCAACATAAGTCTACTAACGTTAATAAAATATACAATACATTAAAACTGGAGCAATCCGTAACCTCGCAACATTTACGCATTTTGCGCGATAACGGGTTGGTGATAACCACCCGGAAAGGCAAGTTCATTTATTATAGTGTTAACTACTCCCTGCTTTCAAAAATCGAAAAAGGCCTTACCGACTTTTTTGATTAGGCCTGTTTAAGGTAAATTCGCCCCAAAATTTGCATATGCAGGCATGGCAGGTAGCCGATTTTGAGCGCCTGGGGGGAGAAGGATATACGATTATCGACGTTCGATCCGCAGAAGATTTATTCGCCGGAATTATACCGGGTTCTATTTCCGTACAGGCAGGCGAGGGCTTTTTAGAACGCCTGGCCGAAGTACTGGAAGATGAAGAGAAATTCCTTTTAGTTACCTCCGAAGAACAAAGACCAGCCCTGGAGCGTATGGTAAAAGGCAGCGGATTAAGCACGTATTGCGGTTACCTGCAAGGCGGCTATGATGCCTGGGTGGAAGCCGGTAAGCCTATAGATGTGCTGATTATCATTGAAGCGGACGAATTGAAGATGGATTACCAGTTCGATGAATTTTACCTGATTGATGTGCGTACGCCCGAAGAATTTGCTGAGGAACGCCTGGAAGACGCCGAAAATGTGGCCCTGGCTGATTTAGTACAGGCCTTAACAACCCTTGATGCCAACCAAAGCTATTATGTTTACGGTGCCAAAAGTGCCGATGCTTTAACAGCAGGTTCGTTATTTAAACGGGCAGGGTTCGAGCGGGTGCGCATAGTGGCAGATGATTATGAACAAATAAAGCAAGCAGGCATTCCTCTTTACAAAAAGAAGAAAGAAAAACCGGGCTCAAAATCTACAGATATCTAAAGTGTCAGCTCCTACCTTTTCCAATCTTTATCGTTCCGATTTTAAAAAAAGGCTAACCACTACCCAATTCGATTTATTGGTAATTGGCGGAGGTATAACCGGTTGCGGCATTGCACTTGATGCAGCACTCCGAGGTTTAAAGGTTGCATTAATCGAAAAAAATGATTTTGCCAGCGGCACCAGTTCGCGCAGCACCAAACTTATTCATGGTGGCTTGCGTTACCTGAAGCAGATGGAAATAAAACTGGTGCACGATGTGGGCAGCGAGCGCGCCATTGTGCACCGCAATGCCCGCCATGTAGTTATACCCGAAAAAATGTTGTTGCCAATCGTGGAAGGCGGTTCCCTTGGCAGTTTTACTACATCCATGGGTTTGCTGGTGTACGATTTATTGGCGGGGGTTAAAAGCGAAGAGCGCCGGCGTATGCTGGACCGGCACGAAACGCATAAGGCAGAGCCCTTACTGGCTACCGATAAATTATTGGGTGGCGGCTTGTATTTTGAGTACCGCACCGACGACTCGCGTTTGGTTATTGAATTGGCAAAGAGTGCCTTTGCCAATGGTGCTATATTGTTGAACTATGCCGAATCGCAGCATTTTGTTTATAGCACACAGGGTAAGATAGAAGGTGTACAGGTAAAGGATAAACTAAGCGGGGAGAATTTTACTATCCAAACCAAATTGGTGGTTAATGCCTGCGGCCCCTGGGTTGATCTGCTGCGGAAAGAAGATAATTCTTTAAAGGGCAAGCGCCTGCAACTAACCAAAGGTGTACACATCGTTTTTCCGCAGAGCAAGTTGCCTTTAAAACAAGCTGCCTATTTTGATGTAGATGGCGGACGTATGATTTTTGCTATACCGCGCGATGGCGTTACCTACGTGGGCACTACCGATACCGTTTACAACCAGGAAATAGATAAACCCCGCTGCACAAAAGCTGATGCCACTTACCTGCTGAAGGCTGTGAACAAAATGTTCCCTTCGGTTCAACTGAAAGAGGAAGATATTGTGAGCAGTTGGGCCGGGCTGCGCCCTTTGATACATGAAGATGGTAAAAGCCCATCCGAGCTTTCGCGCAAGGATGAGATAATGATCAGCGAAAGCGGATTGATATCAATTGCCGGCGGCAAACTTACAGGCTATCGTTTGATGGCCGAAAAAATTACCGACCTGGCCGCAAAAACACTGGGCAAAAGTGTTGGCGGTTCACTTACTAAAAATTATCGCCTAAGTGGGGGAGCCTTTAATAACGATGCAGAATTTGCGCAGGCTGTGGATGCATTGGAGCGCTGGTCGGCTGAAGAGCAGATACCACGCGATCATTTGAAGCGTTGGTTTTTCAGGTACGGAAGCAATCTCCGATACCTGGTTGACAAGGTAAAACTGCTGCGCCATAATCAGGTGGAAGGAGATGACCTTTACTGCCTGGCAGAATTATACTACTGTATTGAACACGAAATGATTTACCACCTCAGCGACTTCTTTATCCGCCGCACAGGTAAAATATTCTTCGATCATCAAAACAGCGAGAGACAGTTGCAGTTTGTGCAAAATGTAATTAATCATCAACTGCACGTTTCCATCAACGAGGGGCAGCAGATGCTGCAGCAAACAGCCGAAGAATATCGTTGGGCAGTTACCTTTGAACCTTAAGCGCGAAGTTTTAATGCCTGATAGACTTTCGTAAAGGTCGGCACCTCTATACCTAATCGGTTTGCCTCGCGTATCATGTAACCGGTAATGCTCTCCAGTTCCGTTGGCCCTCCTTTTTTAAAATCGCTGTGCATGCTGCTGGTACTCTCGTACCGCGCAGCCATCAGCTTGGCTTTTGTTTTGGCTTTTATATCTTCTTTAAATTGCACACCTCTTTTGGCCGCCACTGCTGCCGCTTCATTCAATAAGGCATCAAACAAGGCTACGGCTTGTGGATCTTCGCGCACTTGTCCAAAATTTTTATCGAGGTAGGCTGTTAAAGTGGCCATAGTAGCTATGAACAGATATTTTTCCCAGGTTGTACTTTCAATATCCGCTGAAAGACGGGCATCAATACCCGCATCTTTTAGCAGTGTTCCAAAGTGCTCAAGTTTGTACTTGGTACCTGTGTTGCTGCCAAAATGTAACTGACTGATGGAACCCGAATCTGTTACCAAACCCGGTTCGGTTAACCGCGCTACCAGATACACACATCCTTTCCAAACTTCATTCTCCGGAAATTGCTGTTGTAATAAATCCGCTGCCTCTACACCATTCAGCAATGGCAACAAAATTGTTTCGGCTTTAATACAAGGCCGCAGTTGCGCAAGCAGGCCGGGTAAACTATAATTTTTGGTGCTTATAAGCAGGTAATCTACGGTCCCTATTTCGGCACAATTACTGGTACATAAAGCCGGATGCGCTGTCCAATTGTTTTCAGGTGTTTCAATTCGTAAACCTCGCTGCCGTATCGTTCGTTCATTTTCGCCACGGGCAATAAAATATACCTGCACATCGGCTGAGCCGGCATAGCGTTTCGCCAGCAGCCCGCCGAAATATCCGCCAACAGCCCCAATTCCTGCTACGGCAATCTTAACCATACTTGCTTCTTAACGTATCAGCGTAATAGTGCCTTTATATAGTTTAGGCGTAAAGCCATCGATAAACACAACACGTATTACATAAGTATATACACCGTAATCGGCTTCTTTGCCTTTATAGGTGCCATCCCAGTTAAAATAAATATCGTTCGATTCAAACACCTTTTCACCAATACGGTTAAAGATGGATACTTCCAGATACTTTAAGGCCTGCAGGTTACCAAACAAGTTAAATACATCGTTCTTGCCATCGGCGTTAGGTGTAAATGCATTCGGAATAAATAAATCGTATTGCGGAATAACCGTAACAGGCAATGTGGCCGAAGCTTCACAATCGTTACCGTTTATAGTAACCGTTACATGCACCTGGTACAACTGCGAATTATTGATTTGCACCACCGGATTGGCACAATCGGTACAGCTTAAACCTGTTACCGGACTCCAGCTATAAACAACCGACGGATCGTAATTGGTAGTGGCGTTTACCTGCGCACTACTGCCCAGGTTCAGTATTAAGCTATCCGGTAATAGCGTAAGCACTATGGCCTGTGGTTCGGTAATAGTTACTGAGCCCGTGTCGTTACACCCGTTGGCATCGGTTACAGTATAAGGGTAAGCACCGGCTGCTAAACCGCTAAAATAGCCACTGGTATTGTTGTTACCAGCTGCCGTGTAATGGTAAGCCGGTGTGCCTCCCGTGGCCTGCAATGTTAAGGTGCCATCCTGCTTGCCGGGGCAGCTAATATCAGTGTAACTTGCGGTGCTGATTAAAGCGCTTGGCTCCTGTATTGTAAGGTTGTATTGAGCCGTGCAGCCTTTGGTATCAGTTACATCCACAGTATAATTTGCTGCACTTAACGCCGTAAATGTGCCTGTACTATTATTGCCGATTGGTGCACCACCTGTGCTTAATACATACGTATACGGGCCAACTCCATTTGCTGCAATAGCCTGTATACTTCCGTTGTTAGCGCCAAAACAGCTTAGGTTGTTTGCTGTGGCAGTAAGTGTTACACTAATCACCGTTAAATGGGTTGTTACAATGCTATCGCAACCGTTACTTGCTTGCAGGGTGTCGTTGTATATGCCACCTGTGGTCACAACACTGCCATTAGGTAATATATAACTGCTACCGTTGCAAATAGTATCGTAAACACTGCTAACACTAATTGGTTTAACCGTTAGCTGTGTAATGATAATACTGTCACAACCATTCACCGTAGTTAAGGTGTCGGTATAAGTGCCTGTGGTAGTAGCACTGCTTCCGCCCGGCAATGCATACGTACTGCCCTGACAAATGCTATCCGCAACCGTTAAGCTATACGTTGGGTAAACCGTAAGTTCAGTTGTTATAATACTATCGCAGCCATTTACGGTGCTTAATGTATCTGTATAGGTTCCTGCTGCTGTTACGGTGTTTCCATCAGGCAATGTATAGGTTTGCCCATTACAAATGGCCGGAGTAACTGTATCGGAATATGTTGGATACACTGTAAGGTTTACATGTATAATGCTGTCGCAGCCATTAACGGTATTCAGAGTATCGGTATAAATACCGGTGGTGGTGGCAGCCTGTCCGCCCGGTGTGGTGTAGGTGTTCCCCTGGCAAATAAATGCGTTATAACTGGTGTCGTAAACCGCATACCAGCTAAGCATGGTTACAAATATGCTATCGCAACCGTTTGCAAGGGTAAAGCTATCGCTATAAGCACCAGTATTACTTACCGAAGTGCCATTTGGCAAAGTGTAGCTGCTGCCGGGACAAATGCTTACAAAGTTGGTGTCGCGGGCAGTTATGCAATTACACAATTGAACAAAGGTGCTGGTGTAATCGTTAGTGCCGGCCACTGTTTGTGTTGGCGCGTTGTTGTAAGCAGGATTTGCCCCCTGCACTACACCATTGGCGTTTACGCTTACCGGTGCTGTGCCTGTAATGCCATTGCTATCAGCATCGGCATAGCCGCCTTCCCACACGTCATAGCATCCGTCGCCATCACTATCCAGCGTAATAAAATCGTAGGTGCCGGCATTATCGGTATTGGCAACGGTATAGGTAATGGTACCGTTAATCAGGTCGCTTGTTTCAAGGCCATTGTATAAACCGTTATTGCCAAACGAAGCATTAGGTCCGTCAATGCGGCCATCATTATTGGCATCGGCCTGCCCGTGTCCTGCTTCATAGCAATCGTAAATACCATCGTTGTCCGAATCTAAATCCAAGGGGTTCGGTATGCCGTCACCATCGCTATCCAGCGTGCAGTTAACCGAATAGAAGGCAACATCATCAATAAAGTTACCTGCAGCCGGACTACCGCTTGCTGTAGAAATTGCCTGAAACTCGAAACGCGTTAAAGTTTGTCCGGCAGGTACAATATATACACCACTGTATAATGCCCAGGCTGTATTACCGGTGCTGAACTGACCCTGTTGCTGTGTGTTGCCGGGCGCGCCGATACGCAGTTCCATTACATCCACCCCATCCCTACCGCGATGCGCAAAATACCAGACCAACACATCGCCGGGAGTGGTGGCCACATCCTGGTATAAGGCACTCATCTGTGTATAATTTATCTCGGCATGCTGGGTGCCTGCATAAGCGGGTACGCCGTTAAAATTGTTGCCCCACAGTTCTATCGTATTATCCGTACTGGTAGTTTCCCATCCCGGCACAAGGGTTTCATCCACATACATCACATTGGTGCCTGAAATTACCGGTTGCTCAAAGCTGCCGTTCACAATCAAATTCTGCAACGAGCCGTTGCCACATTCAATAGCATCAGTTATTCCATCATTATCATCATCAATATCCCATTCATCGGTTATGCCGTCATTATCCGAATCCGGAAAACAATTGATCACATCCACATGCACCGTATCAGCATTGCTGGGGCAGCCAAGCAGTGTAGCGCTTACTATATAATCGCCCGAGTTAAATGTATTGGTGTTAGGCAGGTAAGGGTTTTGTTGTAGGGAAGTAAATCCACTGGGGCCGCTCCAACTATAAGTTGCCTGCGGTATGGTGTCGGCATTTAGTTGCAGCCCCGAACCCGCACAAATATTGGGTGCGCTGGCTTGTGCTACCACTTCTATCTTCGAGAAGTTGCTGAAGTAACCAAATCGGGTTCCGCTACCCGGTCCGCCATGTATCATACCCAGGTGAAAGAATGAACTGGTGTTACTTACGTTAATCGCTGTGTTTTGCGGGTAGCTGGCAACGGGCAACAGCACTTGCGCATTTAACCACTGACCGCCTGTACCGGGCACAGCGCTAAACTGCGCAGCCGTAATTACACCTGCTACACCATTTACTAAAAAGTTGCCCTGGTTACCACTGCGTACCATAATGTTTGCATACAAATCCTCGGTAGTACTACGTGTAAACGATACGGAGTAAGAACCCGTGCAAACAATAGGCGGTAGTTGATCCAGGCCTATTTCGCAACCAATGCCACTCATTTGCCATACATAAGCCGGTGCCGAGGTTTGAATATAAGCCGATGGTCCACCTACGGCTGTCTGATAGGTTTGTCCTGCATTAATGGTGGTCAGTAAGGTTCCGTTCTTGCTAATGCTGGTTCCATTCTGTATTGCAGTAATAAATAATTGATCGCCGGGAGCATTTAAAAAGCCGCTCATGGCCACATACTCGGTTCCTAACAATGGTGTAGGCACAATTTGATCGCCACCTAAATCGGAACAACCGCCAAAGGGTCCGCCGTTTAATAAGTCATCTTTAACGGTTATAGCAATCGGTTTATTGGCAATAACCCGCGAGCCTTGCAGGTGTTGTGCCGCTAACCCGCTGGCGGCAGTTGCCGAATAGGTCTGCCCGGCATTCAGCACTACATTAAAAGGCACACCTGCAGCATGTCCTACTATGTTGTTTACCGGCGTTATGGTTATGGTAGTATTATTCTGTGTAGCCACCATGTCAAAAGCAGAATAGGGTACGGGTGAATAACCCGGGTTATTATCAAGATAGTTTTGTGAAGGGATAAAGAAATCGGTACCTAAAGCATTACCCCCTTTTAAAACAAATATCTCAGGGTTGCACTGGCATTGCGAACTTACCACTTCGTAGTAGATGGTTACCGGCGCAGTAGAGGAGATGTATAAGCCATAGTTAAGGGTAGTGTTAGCCGGCTTGTTTTCAATCTGGTCAATCCAGGTAGTAATGTCAACGGTTTGCGTACTGTTAGCAGGCACTGTTACGTTTTGTGTGGGCATACCACCACCTGCGGGTTGAGAAATACTTACAGTGGCTGCCTGGCTGTAACTGGTAATGCGTAAAACGATGGGCCTGTCAAAGTTCGAGGCATCAATGGAAACTTCGGGTGCTGCAAACCAAAAAACGGTATCGGTTTGGGCCGTTGCCAAAAGCATCAGCAGCAGGCCGGTGCAGGCAAGTATATATTTTTTCATAATCTATGGGTCTGCTGTAAAGATAGCAGAAGCAGCGTTTCGTAAAAGCTTTAGTAACGTTGCATAATTGTATTCCAACTATTATTCCCACATATCGGCAAAGGGCTTACCTGCCTGATGGGCCTTTACCCAAACCGGGTAATTGAACAGGTTAAAACTACCGGCTGCGGCAGGGTTGGCAGCGAGTTTCTCTAATTTTTTCTGCAGTTCCCCATAGGCAGCAGTTATTTCGGGTTTGCGCAAACTGCTGTTTACAAAGGATAATACCTGACGTTGTACGGAGCTGGTCTCATCATTTTTTAATAAACGTCTTACACCTTTTATCAGACTGTCTAATAGCATGTTGTCGCCTTTCTCAAAATGCGCCATCAACTGCATCATACGTGCAGCAACTTGTATATCTTCAGCTACCGCGGTTTCTTTCTCTTGTAATATTGGCCACAGGTGGTCCAGGGCCTCATCATACTTCGCCAGGGCAAAGCAGGTATAAGCCGAGAGGTATTGAAGGGTTAATCGGTTGTGCTTTACAATTTTTTCGGCATACTGGGATAAACCTTGCTGCAGCAATGGAACCTGCTTGTAGGCTTGTTTAAAATTGCCGGTAGTAATCATGTAGTTCATTTCCAGCAAATAGCCTAATCGGAACACATTGGCTTCAATGTTTGCCAATCGTTTAAAGGCCGGAATTTTTGATAAACTACGCAGTTTCTGCAAGCCTTCTTCCAATACCGGATATTTTTTTAATACCAGGCAGTCAATTAAAAAGTTGTTGAGCACTGAAAAATATCTATCCGCATGCAGTTGCCGCATTTGCGGATTTTTATCAAGCAATGCAAGGAATTGTTCATTATGTTTTAAAGCCTCCTCCGGGTGTAGGTTGGCAAAATTGTAGAGTGCTTTCACCTGATGAAAATCCAGCAGGGCGCTCAGTGTGCGCGCCTGTTTTTCTTCTTTAAATTCAGGCAAGGCCATCACCTTTTCCATCCGTGCCGCTAATTCTTTACCGCGCCCCCCGGCTTCGTATTGCATTTTGTAAACCAAACCGCCTGCATACCGGTAACGCATGGTTACGTTGATGTCGCTAAGCAGGTTCGTGGTATCCATCAACCATTCTTTCAAATCACCTTCGCTCACCTGCCGGTAATAGCTGCGGGCTTTCATCATCATCTTTAAACTCTGCAGTTGCAATTGCGCCTCATATTGATTCATCTCAACGGCTGTAGCCGATAATGTTTTAATGCGCTTTTCGCATTGGGTAAACAACCCTTTTTGCAGTAGTAAATGGCATTGATGGATACCCCTGAACAACTGCTGCACCGGATTGGTGAATAGATCAAATTGATGAAGCGCGTCAAGCAATTGCTCATAGAGTTGCTTTTTAAGCACGGCATAGTGCCCGGGTTGGGTAGCATAGCCCAGTGCTTGCATGGCCGCTGCGCTATCATAAGCGGATTGCTCTTTTAACAATTCAAACAAGCGTAAATAACGGTTGGCCTCGCCCGTGCTATGGCGTGCTAGATAGATCGAACAGTAGCGCTTTTCACTCAGGTTCAGGCTTTGCACCAATAAATACAGCTCGTTGGAAGGTTTTTTCACTACCTTAAAAATAATCAGACTTTTAATTTATGGAAACCCAACTTTCTTTTTCAACTGTTTTTGTATTCAGTGTGCTAATGCCGATCAGTGGCCATACAATCCTTTTCCAGTATTCAGCATCTAACTTTTAATTAAAGGCCAAACTTTCGATTGCTGTTATATATAGTATGCCGTTCATTTGCCTTCATAAATTCGATGTGTATGCAAAACCGACTCAAATCAATAGCGCTATTTTTGGCCGCCATGCTGGCCGCAGTGCAAACTTTCGCGGGCAACTGGACTAACTTTTCTAACTACATACAGGTAACTTCATTTGCTACGCGCGGTAACGAAATATGGATAAGCGATAAAGCCGGCCTGGTGATGTATGATAAGGTTAGTGGTCAACAAACCTTTTTTAAGAAAGGGCCTGATGCTTTGCCTTCTTTAACTGTTGAACGTGTTGCCGTGCATCCGCAAACTTCCAACATTTGGATTGGCACCTACGACAACGGTTTGGCGCAGTACAATGGCACCGTGTGGACACATATCCCCTTCCCCGATGATAATGCCATGCTGTATGAAATGAAGATTGCCCCCGATGGTGCTGTATGGGCTGCCACCACACGCGGTTTATATAAATACCAAAACGCTGCATTTACTACCTATTTGCCTACACCTTACAGTTCTGCTTCACCAATTTGGGACTTCGACTTTGCGCCAAACGGTAAATTGTTCTGTGGGGCCAATCAGCCTTTCTTCTACGATCCTGCTACTGACAATATGCAGGTGCTAACCACTACCGCATTTGCCTACGGCAGTTGCCGGGTGCTTACCATCGATGACCACCATTTCGTTTTCTCAGGCGACCATGGTACCGTAGCCACTTTTACCGATACTACTGAAACCGACACTTTTGAAATAAATACGCTTGCCGGCGAAATGCAGATGCATAACGGCAACCTGTTACTACTGTTTGATTATAGCAAAAATGTATATGAACGTGTGAACGGCCAGCTAGTGCCTTATAATTTAGGGAGCGCTAACGGCTCTATTACATCTATCTATGTAGATGCAGCTAACAGCGTTTGGGCAGGAAGCGACTTAGATGGTGGACGCGTTTATCATAAAAGCAACCTGCCTATTGTTGAAGAATTAGGACTACGCCATAGCTCCATCAACTGGAACTGGGTTTCCGGTATCAAGCCCGATGGGGAGGGCAACTTCCTGGTAGTAGAGGGTACCGGCATACAACGGGTAGACCCGGCAACCGGCGTATTTACCAATCCGTTTTTCTGGGAACCACCTGTTGCCCCCAACGATATTGAAGCCGCCAATGGTAAGTTTTATGCCGGCACCTCCTATATGTATCTGCAGGTTTATGATGATATAAATGGTTGGTTAAAATACGGAGAAGGGGTGCTTCCTTCCCCTGAGGTAGACCATCTTACCAGCGATAACCAGGGCAATGTGTGGATGGTTGGCCCAGGTTATATTGCTAAGTTCCACAGCGGCAACTTCACCATTTACGATAGTGATGACAACAGCCGGCTTTCAACCAATCTTTATTTACGCGATATTCATTACGATGCTACACGCGATGCTATATGGGTAGCCAGTTACAAAGGCATCTTTAAATTACAGAATGGTGTGCTGTCCTTCTATAACGATTCTACCACACCGGGTATTCAGCAGTATTACGATGCGGTAGAAACCATTGAAGAAGATGCGCAACATAACATCTGGTTCGGCACTATCTACGGGGGTGTTATAAAGTACGATGGTACTAACTGGAGCACCATGCTATTGCCGGAAACTGCCGGCAACCAAACTATTACAGACATTAAGTTTATTGACGACCGCATGTATGTAAGCGATAATTTGCACGGCGTTTACTTTTACGAGAACGCCGCCTGGGATAGCTTTACCGTAGGCAATTCACCCATAAGCGATAGGTTTATTACCAGCATGGCGGTTGATGCAAACAATAATTTATGGCTAAGCAACCTCTCGCACGGTATCGACGTTTATAACAAGGATGGTTTAACGCTGGCGGTTAAAGAAATAAATACAGCGCTGGATGTAAAGGTATTCCCTAATCCATCGAAAGGTGTGTTTACTATAACGCTGCCTTCGGTAACAGTTAATACCGGTGTGCAGATTATGGGTGTAGATGGCCGGTTAGTGTGGGAAGGTAACGGCACCGATAAGTTTACGGTAGACCTTAGTGCCGAACAACCGGGTTTATACCTGGCGCGTTTTAAAAACCAAAATGGTATGCAGGTAGCAAAGCTGTTGCTTACAAATTGATTGTTCTTTTTTCTTCTATATGTGCCTCGCCCCGGTTTAGTTCCCAAACCGGGGCTTTCTTTTTTACTCTTCTCCGTTTTCGGCAGCCTGATGTTTTAATCCGTACAAAATTTGCCATACAGGTTGAGCATTATACACATATTTGTTATACCGGTTGGAGAGGATGATGATGGCTGTGGTATCCTGTATGTTGCGGTAAAAAACGGTGTTGTTGCCATGCCACCAGCCGTTGTGATACACTAACCAACTGCTGTCGGGCTTTTGTGTTAAGCGCCAGCCATAACCATAGTTGCGCACACCGGGGTGCTCAAAGCTGCGGGGTTTATACGCTTCCTCCAGCATTTCCTGCGAAAGCAGTTCCCCATCGTAAAAGCCCTTGTCGTATAAAAACATATCGTGCACTGTGCTGTATACGCCTTTATCGCCCACTACGCCATCAAAGCAATCATCATGTTGTATTTCCCATTTGCTGTTGTAACTAATGGCAATCTTGCGGTCGGTGCTGTCATTAACATCATAAATAAAGGAATGCTCCATGCCCAGCGGCTCAAAAATGGTCTCCTTCATAAAGTCGCGAAACTTTTTGCCGCTCACTTTTTCTACAATCGAGGCCAGTAGCAGATAGTTGGTATTGCAGTATTCAAACTTTTTATTGGCGGCTGCATAGGCCGCCGGTTGTTCGGCACACATATAATCAATTACCTGCTGATTGTTTAGGTATTTGCCCTTATCGCACTTGCCCGACATAAAATACAGGTAGTTCGGCAGTCCTGAACGATGGCAAAGCAATTGTTCTACCGTGCGCCCATGGTAAGGGAACTTAGGGAAGAATTTCTCCAGCGAATCATTCAGGTTCAGCAAATCGTGCTCCACACACCAAAGCACAGCGGTGGCTGTAAATGTTTTTGATATGGATGCCAACTGAAACGAAGCAGTATCGTGCATAAGGTCCTTATTTCGGTAATCGCAATAGCCAAAGCATTTTTCGTAAACAGGTTCGCCGCGATAGGAGATCAGCACACTGCCGCTAAATCCATTTTCGATACTTCGATTGGTAAAGAAGGTGTCAAGCGATTGGTAAAGTTGGCTGCGTAAGGTATCAGGCAACACATGCGTTTGTAGCTGTTTGGCTCTGCGGGCTTTCTTATATGTTTCCGAATGAAAAAACCAATAGGCCACCCCGGCCGTTAAAAGCATGATTACAAGCGCGATTTGTAATTTTTTCACGCGGGGAAAATAACCGTTTTACTGTTTTTTGGAACCATTACAAATTAACGGCTGAAACCCTTGGGGGATAAGGGTTTCAAGAGATGGTAAAAAAAATAGTTGCGACAAAAGTTGGAAAATCGGAAGGCGCGCTCCTATATTTGCGCCAACAAAAACAAAAAGAACAATAAAAATGATCCGCATCCAAACATATCGCAATCAGGGCTTCAGCGCAGTGCTGTCGAGCGATAAAGATCTGTTTGGGGGCTTTCGTATCCGCTACAAGCGATGGTTATAATACCACTACCTTGTATGGAAATTCGAAAGCCCGGCATCTGATGACCGGGCTTTTTTTATTGTGCTTATAAACTTATTGCCTGCGGGAAAGCTGTTGGTCTGCAACAGCCTCCCGTTGGCTACGGAACTATTTTTAACCATTAAAACCAATTGTATGAGCGACACAGGAAGATTTTGGGTGATCAAGGGAAAGCGAAAGTTCCTTGTTGAGCCTATTGGACCACAGCGTCCGGCTGATTGGGGTTCCGTAGACCCTGCCAGCGGCGAATTGATGAACAAGAAAGGCCACGGTAAACATACCGGCGCTATTGATGCAGGCGATTCGTTTATTACAGCGGAGAACGGCTTTACAAATATTGTAGAGATAACCGGTTCGCCCCTGTCGTATATCGAACAGCAATTAGATAAAAACAATCAGCGCTAAGCCATGCTACACAGCCTTCGATATAATCAGTTCAATTCAAAATACAGGAAGCGGTGTTTTTGTACCTAAGGAGTTTGTAATTCCTGCCGTTCAAAAATGCCCGACCTGCGCAAACCGGTCGGGTTTTTTATTGCCCTTACCCAACCGGCGTTTAGGGCGGAACAATTTTTAAAAACGGTACGAATGAAAACGATACAACAAATAACAGGCGCTACAACTAAACAGTGGTTGCAGAAAACAGCCGCTTGGTTGCGGGGCTTCTTCACCTTTAGCGAGGTAAGAGCCATAGAGCAACACAAACAAAAGATGAAACACGAAACCGGCATCTGGTGGTGCTTATAAGCGCACCGGAGCCGGAATTATAAAATGTAGTAGTGGCCGCGATGGCTTTACTGAAAAACGAAAGAGAAATGGGAAAATTAAAATTACGCGGAAAGGATTTACGTAGCATCGGTTACCCCGAAGGGCCTGTGGTAAGCGTAGCCATGCAGGTGATGGAGAAAAACTATAAGCACGCTACCGCTGAGGAAGCCATTGAGGTGTTGGTTAAAGTGTTAGCAGAACCTGCGGAGTATATTACGGATGAGGTATTAGGTGCAATCGCAAAATTGTTGGTGGAAGAACCAAAGAAGGTTTTTGAAGGCGTGGAGCTGAATGAAACAGGTATTCCGTTCAACACCTATGGTGCAGCGCATATTGAGGAAGGAGCCTTTGCCCAGATGCAGATAGCCGCGCGTTTACCGGTATCGGTAGCGGGGGCACTAATGCCCGATGCGCACCAGGGTTATGGACTGCCGATAGGCGGTGTATTGGCAACAGAAAACGCCATTATACCTTATGGTGTTGGCGTTGATATCGGTTGCCGTATGTGCCTCAGCTTGTTTGATATACCGGCAGGTGATTTACTGGCCCGCGATAAGTTTTATACCCGCGAGTTGTTAGCGAACACCTTGTTTGGTGCAGGCCGAGAGTTTAAGGAGCTGGTGGAACACGAAGTGTTGGATCGTAAAGAATTCAATGCGGTGCCCTTCTTGAAAAACCTGCAGATGAAAGCAGCGAAGCAGTTGGGTTCATCAGGTTCGGGTAACCACTTTGTAGAATGGGGTATTGCTGATATTACAAGCGAACAGAATGCATTGGGTGTGTCGGCCGGTAAATATGTAGCCTTGTTATCGCATTCGGGTTCGCGTGGCCTGGGAGCTACCATTGCTAACCACTATACCAAACTGGCTATGGAGAAAACGGTGTTGCCGAAAGAGGCAAAGCATCTGGCCTGGTTAAACCTGGATAGCGAAGAAGGAATGGAATACTGGCTGGCTATGAACCTGGCGGGCGATTATGCTTCGGCTTGTCACCACACCATCCACCGCAAAATGGCAAAGGCCATCGGCGAAAAACCGATTGCTATGGTGGAGAATCACCACAACTTTGCCTGGAAGGAAACCTGGGAAGGCAAGGAGGTGATCGTGCATCGCAAAGGCGCTACACCGGCCGGTAAGGATGTGTTGGGTATTATCCCCGGCAGCATGACTGCGCCCGGCTTTATTGTAAAAGGTAAAGGTGCTTCTGCTTCCATTAACTCGGCCTCGCACGGTGCAGGACGTAAAATGAGCCGTGGTGCTGCTTTTAAAAGCATTACCCGCAACGCTTTAAAAGAGGTGTTAGACGCACACAATGTAAAATTGCTGGGCGGCGGATTGGATGAAGCGCCTATGGCGTACAAAAACATCCACGATGTAATGGCTGCACAGGAAGAATTGGTGGAAGTAGTTGGTCTGTTTTATCCGCGCATTGTTAAAATGGACGACTAACCTTACGTAAACGAATTAGTGAATTTTTTAAAACAAGTAAATGACAAAACAGAAAAACATAAGTGTATAGCCTAAGGTGGCAGGTTCTTCCTGTTGCCCGGGGTATGCGCCGGGATAACAAAGGAGGTAACTATGGAATTAACATTAGTATTAATAAAAGCAGCGGCTATTGCATTTGTTGTTTTAACAAAGCAACTAAAAGCACAACGCACCGAAACAAAGCCTTTGGGCCAACCGGTGCCTGCAGGAGCCCCTGCCCCAAACGGCGTAACAGGTTAACAGCGTGCCAACCTTTAACAAGGTGGCACGCAACTTTAACATATTACTAAAGCAGCGGTAATGGGTTGAGGTACAGCCCTCATTTTAATGCTGCTGTTTAAAAGTGTAAAAATGTACAGCAGGCATGTATCACTAAGCGTTAAATAAACGTCTATAATAGCTGTTGTAAATACACCAAGCAAAAAACGCAATTAAATACTGGTAATAAATGGATACACAAGTAGAGGACATGATTTTGCAGGTCGATCGTTTATTTGAAGATGGAGAATATGCCGAGGGCCGTCAGGTGCTGGAAGATATTCTGGAAATGGAGCCCGATTGCGGTCGTGCCCACAACCACATCGGCTGGCTGTATTACTACAAACTCGATAACTACCGCAAGGCAGAGTATCACTACAAACTGGCTATTAAATTTTCGCCGCGCTTTCCAGCAGCCTGGATCAACTATTGTAACTTCCTGAATTACCTGGGCCGTTTCGAAGAATTGAAGAAACATGCAGCTATTGCTATGGCCGTGCCCGGCGTTAGCAAAGCGGTAATGATGAACTTGCTGGGGCAGGCACACGAAGCAGAAGGCTTATACATTCAGGCTTTGGATTACTACCACGAGGCCTACATGAAAGCCCTGAATAAAACGGATTACAAGTTGTTTCTTGAAAACTTTAACCGGGTAAAGGAAAAGACTTCTGCCTATAGCCGTTTCAAGCTGTTCTTTGCAAAAACCAAAGCAGCTGCCGCCCAGGGGCAGAATACCAAATAAAGTAAGGTAGTTTATTACTGTGCCGAAGCAATACCTGTAAAGGTTTTCAACTGGTTCAACACGTCCCAAACGGGTTGGGTCCAGTAGTTGTTGTTATTGCTCTTGTTGCCTAATACAATAACCGTATAGCCATCATCCAGGTCG
Source organism: Chitinophagales bacterium (assembly GCA_046329495.1). GTDB lineage: Bacteria > Bacteroidota > Bacteroidia > Chitinophagales > LD1 > Bog-950. The sequence continues at coordinate 28,186 of JAXLUO010000015.1, forward strand.
CGGGCAAACACATTGTTGCTGCCGTGCCAAAAACCGTTGTGGTATATCAGGTAGCTTTTATCCGGTTGTTTTAACATGCGCCAGCCGTAGCCGTAGTTGCGTTCTTTTTCGCCGGCAAAGCTGTATTTGTCTAAACTGCGTGGCTTGTAAGCTTCCTGCAAGCTCTCCTCGCTTAACAGTAAACCGTTGCGTAGGGCATTGTCCCACTTCAACATATCTTCAACGGAAGAGTAAATGCCTTTATCGCCCACCACACCATCATAAATGTTGTTCTTCCAAACTGCACCCTTTGCTGTATAGCTGGTTGTGCCGCGGAAGGTGGTAGAATCTGCCGGATTAAACACATACGAATCATCCATGCCCAGCGGCGCGAAAATAAAATCGTGCATAAACTGGTGATAGCTCATCGCCGTTACCTGCTCAACAATCGAAGCCAGGATGGCGTAATTGGTATTGCAGTAAATAAACATGTGGTCGGGCTTGCAGCGCAGGCTCGGCTTCATTACCGTAAAGTAATTGATCACATCCTGGTTAGTGATATACTCGGCGCTCTTGGTAAAGTATTCTTTTGGGAACACCGTGTAATCGGGCAAACCGGTGCGGTGGCTTAACAATAAACGCACGGTAATGTCCTTGTAAGGAAAATCAGGAAAGAATTTCTGAATAGAATCATCCAATGATAAAAAGCCCTGCTCGGCTAACAAAAGAATAGCGGAACCGGTAAAGGTTTTAGAAACCGAAGCCAATTGCACAGGTGAATGCACCGTCATAGGATCTTTGGTGCTGAAATCGCCATAACCAAAAGCGCCTTCATACAAAGGCACGCCGTTTTTGGCAACTAATACAGCGCCGTTAAAGTGGTCGTTCTTTACACGCTTGCGGTAAAACGAATCAATGATATCGGTGGCCTTCATACTGGCCAGTTGCATAATGTCAAAACTTTCGCCCGAGGCACATTCTTCTTCAGTAAGGTTCGAGAAGATGTTATTACCCGGCATAGCCGATACCGGCAATAGCGCGCAGGTAAATGAAACTGTCAGTAACCAGACAAATAGTTGAGGCAATTTCACGGGGTACAATAGTTTAGTCAATAGTTGGTTAACGGTTTTACTGTTATTAAGCCCTTTGGGTTTCGTCATTTCGCCGGTTTTTGAACAAAAAATCCACGTTTATTACAAAAAACACCGCATAAACGGCTATAAATCACCTTTTTCCTCCGAAAGCCGACGAATAAAAGGTATATCCTTCAAAAATGAAAGGTACGGGGCTGTTAAAGAAGTTAAATGAGGAAAGGTTTCTAACAAATGTCTTACGTCTTGTAGGTTACATAGTGCAAAGCAGAGGGCTTGCCCTAAAGTTTAACAAACTTCCTGCTAACTGTGCTGCGCCCTTTTAATTGTAGAAGGTAAGTGCCGGCCGGTAATGCGCTTACATCTAACCGGGTTTGTGGTTGCGGCAAATTGCACTGCAACACTTCCTGGCCTGCTAAGTTGTAAATAGTTGCAGCGCTAAAATGCTCTGCCGATTGTATTTGCAATTGCGCTGTTGTTGGATTTGGGAACAGGCGCACATCTAAAGTTGGTTCTATATCCTTTACCGAAATAACAACCGTAGTATCCTGCGCCAAATTTACCCCCAGCGAATCAAGCGAATAACTATAAATGCTGCGGCCATAGGTGCCCGCCACCACTTCCTGCTTCGCATTATTAATGCATAATTCAAACACGGGCACCACCGGCATGTTCAGGCCCAATCGTTGCCAGTCGTTGCCGGCATCCAGCGTTACATATACACCACCATCAGTAGCGGCAAACAATACACTGTCGCTACCCGGTAAAACCAGCAAATCGTTTACACCAACTGCAGGCAAATTGCCCGAAATGTCCTGCCAGTTAGCTCCGCGGTTAACCGAGCGGTGCACATGCGCTATGTATTCGTTACTGCGGTAGCCCGAGTGCGATACAAAAACCGTATTGCTGTTATTGGGTGATGCTTTTACACTCGTTACATACCTATCCGGCAAGCCTGCCGAAACATTCGTCCAGCTATTGCAATCGTTATCGGTACGCCAAACATTACCATCGGTAGTGCAGGCATAAATCAGGTTGGCATCTTTGGCAGAACTGCTCAATCCGCTGATAACATTAAACGATTGCCCGGCACTGTTACCGGTTACATCACCATCGGTTAAATCGCCGCTCATTTTTTCCCAATTATTTAACGGGGCGGAAGTCATCCGGTATACATAATTAGTTCCTGCATAAAAACGTGTAGGGTCGGTAGCATTCATTATGTAGGGGAAGTCCCAGTTAATGCGGTCCGTTTGATCAATGCCTGCGGTAAAATCAAAAAAGTTGTTGCCTCCATCATTGGTATATACCATGGCACCATTTTGTGTTTCGCAGAAAAACGTAAGTGGATCCGTGGGATGGAATATCGGCCGGAAACCATCGCCGCCCCAAATGCGGTTCCATAACGTAATGCTAAGCGCATTGCCGCCGCTGGTACCGTTATCCTGCGCACCGCCATAATAAGTTGTAGGGTCATGCGGATTATAGGCCACCCGGTAGAACTGCGTATTCGGTATATTCTCTACATCGTTCCAGGTAGCTCCTAAATCCTCCGTTTTATATAAGCCGCCATCCGTTGCCAGCATAAACGTGTTACCGTCCACAAAAACCATGTCGTGCTTATCGGCGTGTACTTCATAGGTCCACCATTCGGGGTCTGCAGTTTCCCAAAAAACATTAGTGGGGTTGCTTACATCACCGCGATACAATTGTATACCGCCTACATAAACTATATTGTCGTTGGTAGGGTCTACCCGTATTAATCCAAAATACCATCCGAAATAATAGCCGCCGCTTCCATAAATTTCATTTTGCACGGTGCTTACATCCAGTGGCGTCCAAGTACTGCCGGCATTGCTGCTAACATAAATGCCCTTTAAGCTTTTAAAGGTATCTACCACACACGCATAAATCTTGTCGGGGTTCTGGGCGCTCATAGCCAAACTTATGCGTCCCAGGGGTTCCTGGTTAAACGAGGCATTTACCGGTTGCCAGGTAGCACCGGCATCGCTTGTTTTCCAAAGTTTGCTCTGTAAACCCGAGTTGGTGTTCTCGGTATTGGAGCGTATGCTGTTCCAGGTGGCTGCATACAACACGGTTGTATCCATCGGGTTTATCAGTAGGTCAATACAACCTGCATTGGTGCCGGCAATCAGCACCCGTTGCCAGTTAATACCGCCATCGGTTGTTTTATAAACCCCGCGCAAACTATCCGGTGCAAACGGATTACCCATGGTAGCGGCATACATGGTTTGGGTATTAACCGGGTTAATCACCAGTTTAGAAATAACACCTTGTTGGGCTAAGGCGAAGGCTTGCCATGTTTCGCCGCCATCGGTGCTGCGATATAAACCATTTCCGTTATAAGTGTACCGCACCATGTTACGGTCGCCGGTGCCGGCATAAAGTATGTTCGGGCTTTGCGGGTCGTATACAATACAGGAAATGGCCAGGTAACTTTCCGAATCAAATACGGGATACCAATTGGCGCCCCCGTCATTCGTTTTAAAAATCCCGCCTGCGGCATTGCCGGCCAGCATCACATTGGGGTTGCCGGGTTTTACTGCCACGCAGTTAATTCTACCGCCGATATTACCGGGCCCCTGCAAAACCCAATTGCTGCTAACACCGGCCGAGCGTGTGCCAAGGTTCAGGCTGGCGCTAATTTGTTGCATCACCTGTTTATAGGCAGCTTCATCAAACACCGCATCGGGATACATGCGTTGCAGCATAAAGTTTTCATAAGGCACTTCTATCTGCTTCTCTTTTTCTGTTTCCGTTTCAGTAGCTAAGGTGCGGCTGATACCAACTACACCTAAAGCTGCAAGTAACAATGCAGCGCTATACAACAGTGTTTTCATTCCCACGGGCATTTACACCGAAGGTAAGCCTTTTACCCCTACAAACACAAATGCCATAACCTTGTGCAGATTATGGCATTTACTGTGCTGAAATCCATCTTTATAGCGCCATCCGTATACTATCGGCTGTGTTGTAATGCATTTGTATGTGTGGTAAAAAGCGGCTTGCATAACCCTTTACCGCGCTGTGTTGCCCGCTGTTTATTTCGTTCTGGAACATTTGTATCACCTTTTGGTGGTCGCGTACCTGTCCGCCTATATAGGTAGTATCAAAGCTATGTCCATTGGCATTGTTCAGCATTTGTTTCATGCTTTGGTGGGCAGCGCTAAGTGTATCGGGATACGATTTACCTAAAGCCGTTGCCATTGAATCTAAACTGTTACGGGCTGTGGTGTGGTCGCTAACCATCCAACTGCCAAAATTCACCACGGTTATCGAATTTCCTTTTGCCATCGCAATCTGTCCCGCATCTATCTCTGCTACATTCGCCTCCTTGGCCATAGCCATAAACTGCTCGTCCTGATTGTTTAGCTGATTGTTGTTCTTGGTATTGTTGTCATCGTTTTTCGAACAGCCGGCAACTGCCACCAGCGCAAGCGCCCAAAGTATCTTTTTCATATCTGCATTTTTGTTTGTAATGCCTCCCTACCGCCAAAAGCATTCCAGCTTAACATGTGTGTGGTATGTACAGTCACACACCATCCGTGGGCATTTGCCACAGCCTAACCACGCAAACGGGGAATGAACTTGCCCTTACAGCCACACTAAAAGCGAAAGCACTACACCGGCAGCTATTAAGCCCAGCAACAAAAACAACCAGTAATACTTTTTAGGTGGCTTTGGCACATCCTGACTAACCTGATCGCCCATAACTACTTTTTTATTCAGTTGCGGCAAAACCTGTACCCTGCAAATAAAAAACCCGGCTACCAATAAGCAGCCGGGCCGAAACAAAACTCAAACACACAAGCTTGAGTTTTACTTATCGTAGTTATTGATGCGTAAATTTCTGTTGCGCTGTTTTGCCGCTTACCGTTTTAACCTGCACCGTGTAAATGCCCTGTGGTAGGGCCGAAACATGCAGGCTGTTGGCATTGCCTTTCACCTGCAGCACGCGTTCGCCTATCAGGTTATAAACGTCTATGCTTTCCAAGCCTTCCACACACTCAATAAATAAGGTGCTGTTAGCGGGGTTAGGGTAAACTGCCACACGGGTGGTATTGGTTACTTCATTCAGTCCGGTAACAGTTACCGCTGTAACAGCCGAGGAGCGCGAGCAAAGCGATTGATTAGTAGCCACTACATAGTAATCGCCGCTTTGCGTGGCGGTATACGTTACATCGGTAGCTCCGTTTAGTATACTGTTGTTGTAATACCATTGCAATTGGGCACCGCTGGCATAACCGCTGGCTGTAAGCACATCACCGTTCTGTTGTAGTACCGGTGTGGTGTTGCCTACCATGTTTACGGTGGTGCTGTTCGATGTATCTGCGCCGCAACTATTGGTAGCTACATAGTAATACGTACCGGCATCAGCGCTGGTCATGGTTGGTATAAATAGCTGACCAAAGGTGCTACCTGAAACGGGCACACCATTGTTATACCATTGGTGGGTATACCCGGTGCCGCTAACAGTTAACGGACCTAACTGCATTTGATCTCCCTCGCAAAAATCGTAGCTAAGCCCTAACTGGTTGGTAATTACAGGTGCTGCGCAGGGGGCCGGTGGAGGTGTTACAAAGTTCACCAGACCGGTGCAGTGGTGGCCATCTTCAAACACTATCTCGTATGTTTCGGGGCAGAGGCCGTTGGGTATGTAAGGCGAGGAGTTCACAGAAACAGTGGTACCGCCGCTGCTCCAGTTAATATAAGCCGTCATCGGAAACTGACCCGATAAAGTGATATGCGCATTAAAATCGCAACCGGTTGTTCCGTAAACCGAGTCTAACTGTACCGAGAAATTAGCACAGGCATTTGCCACAGAACCTTTCCCTAAAAGCTTAATGATAAAACCGGCATAGCCGATGCTCAGGTTGTTGTTGTTCAGTTGAGGCACAAAACCTGAGATAAGAATATCATTGCCCTGCATTTCCATATCGGTATAATACACCTGCGAAGAACCAAGCAGAAAGTCGGTAGCAACAGGAGCTACATAAAAGTTATTGCCGAATCCATCCGGGTTAAAAGTTGGGTCAAAGGTGCCGGTGGCATCCATAGCATAAATGTTGTTACCGGTAAAGGCATATAATTCATTGCTGGTAGCATCGCGCGATAACTTTATTACTCCTGCCAGCGAAGCAGGGGTTGCTGTAGTGTTACCATTGGTAACATTAAAGAATACCATGTTATCTCCGCCTAACAGCATCTGCGTAGCGCTTACGGCAATCATAGCTTCGTACTTAATACCGTTCCAACTGTAAAGTGCGGTAGCAACACCATTGGTTATTATAAACACGGTAGAAGAACCCTGCACATTGTAAACTAACAAAGCATACGAGTTAGTGCCCGGTATAGTACGTAAAGCTTTTAAACGCAGCACTCCGCTGCCGCTGGTAAGTTTAGGGTGAACCATAACCGTGGTGCCCTGCACGGGGTCAAATTCAGCGATGTATAAACTATCGGCCGAATAGTTGTTGATGGCCGTTACAATATGCCCGTTGCTCAATACATCCGAGCAATTAGGGTCGCTTTGGCCAACCGGGTATTGCGGACCAAACAAAGCCTCGGTTAAAAACGAATCGGGCTGAGAAGTTTGATGGAAGATAGGATTGGTAGTGCCGTCAAAGTTAAAGGCCATGTTCTGGTAATGGCCGCCATTGCTGGCTTGTCCGCCCAGGTAAAACTTAGTGCCGCTTAGTACACCGGTATAGGCACCGGCTGCGTTATACGCCAAACCCGATTTACTTATAAGCGGGTTGCCGTCCACCGTAAATTTTTTGGCTAAATAACTACCATTGGCAACCCCACCCACCCAAAACTGCTTGGCGGTGCCCACCATAATTTCGTTGTATTGAATGTAGGTGCCGCTGGTGGTATCAATATAAAAACCATCCTGGCCAAAAGTGTTATCGTACCGGTTAGGTGCCGAAGGTCCGCCGGCGGTTAAGGTGCCGCTGCCCAGTGCAAAAAGCAGAACCAGCAGGGTAGAAATTCTTTTCATTGTTAAGTAATTGGTGATTGAAATTTTGTTCGGGCGCAAATGTCAGGTTCAGGCCGGGTCTATTCCGGCACACTTCACAAACGGTAGGTATGGCTTTATGAGTGGCGGACGAAACCGCCTGCAGGTAGGGGGAGGCTAATTTTGTCTGTAAAATTTGGGGCAAATCCTTATTTTCGTGCCCGCTGCAAGCAATTCAGCATGGTCTCTTAGCTCAGACGGTTAGAGCATCTGACTCATAATCAGAGGGTCGCTGGTTCGATCCCAGCAGGGACCACACCAAAAGGCGAAGCTCACAAGCTTCGCCTTTTTTGGCCCCGTAGTTTAATGGATAAAACGAAGGTTTCCGGTACCTTTGATGGCGGTTCGATTCCGTCCGGGGCTACACACATTGCTTGCCCGCTAAGTCAAACCATTTATTGCCTTTTGCTGCGTTGCCTATTTAGTGTAGCGATGTGAGGCGCAAAAACTTACAGAAGCAACCGATAATAACCCCAAAAAATTAGCAGTACGGCTAACGTTTAAACTGATTATTTTTTGACCTATAATCCATCGTGAACATTACCCATTGTGCCCCAAGGTCACCAATTGTTGAATTATCTTGCTTTGAGATATGCGTATGTAATTCATTAAAAGGTAGCATTACGCCAACAACTTTTCCGGAAATCTTGTCAAGAACTAGTGGTGAGAAGGGCAAGTCATCAGCCGTCCAGGGGGTATTAAAAATGATTAGTTCGTAATTTCCTTTCTCTAGCTTTTTAAAAATTGAAAGTCCTTCGTCGGCGGAGTGTGGTTTTTTTAGTTGTTGAAGCATTGTGGTCACAACTGGGAGGTATTTAATTTTTTCATTCTTAGGTTGCCACAATAATTCTAAAATAGCAGTCACTTCCCCTTGTTCTAAGGTCGAAACGAGCTGATCATAGTCTATGTTCTTTTTTTTATTAAAAAACCACATTTTTTGTCCGCTTAATTTTTTTGTCCGCCGAATGTTTGTTTACTAACTGATCGCTAACAGGTTTCAATGCATCACTAATATATAGGTTGCAGGCCTAACGTCCTAAATCGCCATCTTTACTCGCCCTTTAGATTGGATGGGGCCAATACTATCTGTTTTTAAACCACTCCACAATAGCGGAAAAGAAGTTTTTCCGCACGTCGGGTTTTCGGTAAGCATAATCCCTTATAACTATCACATTGGCTTTTTCGAACTCCTCATCATCAAAGTTGCGTTCTAGCCCCTTTGCTATCAGCAGCTTTTGCAGCCGGTCGTTATGATCCTGAATTTCCTGATGTTCTCTTTCTGTTCTTTCCGGATCCTCCGGGTAGATGGTTAGCGGCAACTCATAAGTATCCAGGGTGGTAATAGTGCCGGTTTGGTCAATGTGCTTATGCCAGGTTGAATAGTCATCGCCACCCACTAACTCAAGCTGATAGTTGTTGTTGCCATCTTTCGTAAAACGGAATCGTGCTCTATAACCGTCCCGCATTCCGTTCGGGTAGGTTTCAATGTCGTATATTTTGCTAATGTCAATTTCATTCGGCAACGAATAAGCTGAATGAAAAAATGTGTTTCTGATTTCCTTGAAATGATTATCCTGAAGAATGAAATGACGTGAGGTTGCCAGCATCGTCCGAAACTCCAGCAAAATCTTTCTTTTCGCCAATTCTAATAATCTTTCATACTTTTCGTTTTCCAAAAAAGGTAAGACGAACGCTTGTAGCCTAGTGTTTTACTTTACAAGATCAAGAATATTATAGAAGTCGCTGTTCTCAAAAGAATGTTGAGTAAAGTAGTGTTCAATTCTTGTCTTTTCTTTATTCGTGGTGGTAATAAAGTCGTTTATAAAATTCAATTGCCTCGGAAGCATTCATGCAGATTATTTGACAATTCTTTCGTCCCCATACCTCTGTAGTTAATAAGTATCTGAACAAACTCAAATTCAATTCTGGCTTCAACTCATCAAAAAGCGTTGTCAAGTCATTAATTGTGTCCTTCATACTCAATTATTTGTTGTCAATCTCAAATTAACGTGGTCGTCACGGGTGGCAGCTAACCCCCAAATGTATATTATTTTAATCGAAGGACTAATTTAATTTATTCAAATAACCAAATGATAACTAATAAAAATGAAAAGTTATATTTCGGCGGAAGTGAAAATCACTTATAAGAGAATTAACAAATTGAATATCACTCCAAAGGTTCGATAAGTCGATGCTTAGGCTACAAATTCCTCAAAATAGTTTCCATTAACACAAGAATTGGTAAGAACACCAACCTACGGAGAAAGTCTTGAAGTAAGTCTATTAGTTCTTTTGCCTGTGCGACACTGCTACATTTTGTTGAACGTTTCATGTTATGAATATTTTGAGTTAATAAACCGGAGTGGCTAACCTCCTGTTTCCCATCAATGCTTCCATCTTTTGCATAAAGTATTTCTCTAGGTTGGACACATAAGGAATATTCCATCAAGTCACATAACTATTTCAGTCATTTCTAAAACAGAACAATTTGTCGCAATCTTCAAACGAACACTTTTTAGGTCATTGACTTGTTTGCTGCAACTTGGACAAGCTACAACACTTTTCTTTTTGGTATACTCTCTTTTAGTCTTTGCATCGCTCACCGCAAACTTCAACCTTTATCTTGAAAAGGATAAATGTGTAATCTGCCGCTGAAGTGCAATAAGTAATTAAAAGGTGCCTCTGGATTTGTTACAGTGTTGATTAATTGAAAATTATCAGCTTGCTTCCTGTGACAGCATTTATTAGTTTAAGCATAGATAGAACGGATATTTGTTGCTCATAGCACCTTAGTAAGTCTGCTTTGTCTTTTACTTGGAAAACATTTTGAACAAACGACTTTTCGTCAAATGCTGTGCTGATTGGGAATAGAGGTTTCATTGTCACCGCTAATACCAAGCATTGTAAAATTTCATCGAATAAAACTTACCTCTCTTTTCGCAATACTCCTACGTTGCCGTCTAAGGAGTTCCTGCCTTCGGATTTATCAAGAACTTCATCATCATTTGAGTAATTTGACCTTTTTAAACTTAGTGTTTTGCTAAAAACGCAGCCCATACCTTGACAAAGTTGTTCTTCAATTTCAGCAGAATTTTGGGTGAGAAATATCGCTTAGCCAAAGCATGTAATTGGAATAGAAAGCTAATAACTCTAATTTGCCATTATCATGCTTCACTTTTGCTTGCGTATGTTGCTCAGTTGCTGTCAGGCGAGAATGTCAAGTTGAAAATGGTTTGTATTTCTTTTGAAAAAGCTGCTTGGCTTTTATTTTAAGGTAGCTAATGTAGTTGTTGTATTCGGCTGTTTACCGTCAGTAAAGAAAGTATTAATTCCTTCGATTAAAAAATAGACAAGCATTATCTCTTTCTTTTGCTAAAAAGTCAATGGGCTTCGCCGTGTTTTGTATTTTGTCTATAGCAACTACCAATATTTTACAGGAACAGCTGCTGAGGCATTATAAACGGTCGAGAATGAGCCCAATTGTGATTTTGAAAAGAACTAACTTCCTGAATACCACTCCAAAAGGTTTAGTCGTGCCTAAGGACATGCCCTTCCAACTTCATAGCTTTTTTAAACTCATAACACATCTTTGCTACAGGTGCTTTGCTGCGTTGCTCCTTTAGGATGATAGCTGAAAGACTATCTGTTTTTAAACCACTCCACAATAGCGGAGAAGAGCTTTTCCGCACGTCAGGCATATTCCCGTATAACTATCACATTGTTCTTCTCGAACTCCTCTCATCATCAAAGCTGCGTTCAAGTCCCTTTACACTCTCTCAGCACTTTTGCAGATCATTATGCCTGAATTTCCCGATGTTCCCTTTCTGTTCTGTCCGGATCCTCCGAGATAGATGGATAGCAACACCTCATAAGTATCCAGAGTGGCAATAGTGCCGGTATGGTCTATATGTTGTGCCAGGTTGAATAGTCATCGCCACCCACTAATTCAAGCTGATAATTTATTATCGTCTTTCGTAAAAGGATCGTGCGCTATACGTCCGCATTCCGTTTGGGTAGGTTTCAATGTCGTATATTTTGCTGATAAATAATTTCATTCGGCAAGAGAGTTCCATAGTTCGCTTGTAAATGCCGCTCGAAATATGTCTAATTGTTTCCGATCCATTCTATATTATTGCTGAGAGGCACGAATATATTCCAATTAGAAATGCTGTAGCGGCAATTTAGCAGGTAAGTTAACGGTAAAAATGGTTGACCTTTTATAAGGAGAAATTCATGTTTAATATTTTTAAAGATCAAAGGTTGAAAGGATTGGGAGATCAGGCTCCTTTTAAATGTAATTGGTTCTTTGCCTATTAATACAGAATAAACTAAAGGCCCAAGTTAATGATGGGTTGTTTCGCGGTGTGCTGACAAATGCCAGTGATATGAAGGCTACACTGCCTTTAAATTTAACAGTGGTATCTTTTAAAAAGCATATTGAAGACGTGCAGGCAAGGTCTATGTGCTTCAGGGTATAACAGTCTACGATACCCGACAATGTGTTTCTTCCCTACACGATTTATGTTTCGTCTGGTGTAATAAATGGATATTCTATTCAAGGGGCTTCTAAATTTAAAATAGACCTGATAGGTTTGATGTAACCAGATTTAGGCAGGTTTTCGATAAAAATCCGGACTGGCAGGAAGTAGAGAACCTCCTAAATGATGAAGAAGACAACTGGTCAATCCCTCACTATGTTTACGCGGTTGAACTGGATTGGTAAGAGATACTATCGTTTGCTTGATCTTGAAGATGGAGATTTTATTGGCTTGGACCAAAATGGGATGGCATACGAGATAAGGCATGATCCATTTGAGATTATCGAGATTCGTAACAAATCTCTTATTGAAATAATAAAGACCTATAAGGACTAATTTTTTCTGTCCTCCAGTATTTATTTTAATATAGTAACAATATGCGGTGGAGCAGGACATATGTGGTTTGTGGCATACTGTAGTGCTAATCGCAATCAGTTTTGGAGTCTGGCTTTTGCGCTCACACGACAATCGAACTGCTCTTGAAAGACCTTCTGTTACAACCATTGCAGAAGAGCCGATTGATAGCTCTCGAAATTTATCTGGAGTTTGACAAAAGCCGCTTGCGTGAGCCGGTAGCGCTTGGTGGACTCAATGATGACAACAAGGCTCGCTCTGTATTCCCTGTGTTCTTCCGACCTGCAGAAGGCTCAGGACCGTAGCGAACCGTCCTTGCACAATCAACACAGGAGTTAAGGAAGGAATTGCTCCTCGCAGATCAAAATCAAGAATTTTCCGCTAATAGAAAAGCTTTGGCAAGCGTGCAGGCCGATTCTGCCATTTGGTTAGAAGATATGGATTGCAGCGCATAAGCGGTTCGCAAAATCGTTTTATAACGTTCACAGGCGCAGCACTGGCAACTATTACAGGTCTAAGCAGGAAAATTTTGACAAACTGAAGGGCTTGCTAAAGATGTGCCGTTTTTTACAAAAGGCTACATTCCGTTCCTCAACTGCTGATCCCGGTGCAACATTCATTATTTCCTCTGCATCGGATTCGGTGGTTGTTATGGATTCGTTTTATCTCAGTAAAGATGAGTTAACCCCATCCGGCGCAAGAATTGTAGCCGGGATATGGCATACTAAGCTTCTTGTGCCAAAGTGGCGATTTACCTCTTACTCTCACCTCAACTGCATCATCAAACCCGGAGGATAAGGCGTGCCCATATTTACAAAGGCCGACCAATGAGAAAGTTTCGCATCCTTTTGTTTAAACTTTAAAATAGCCTGCCGCAGGTTTTCGGCTGGAAAAGAATACTGTGGTAAAAGTTCATCGGTAAAAATATCCATCAAGTCTTTGCGTTGCCTCATCATCGAACGCTCCACAAACTCATTACTACGTTTTCCTGCATTTGCTTTAATAAAAGCCCTGCTTAAACCAATAATGCCTGCATCAAGCACCTTACCTAATCCGTTTTACAGGCACTTAAAATAACCAGAGCATTGTAAGAATGCCCGTGTCAAACTGAATTTCGTTGGCTTTTTCCAAAACCCGCAACTTTTTTCATCGCCGGCAAATACCAAATGGCTTTTGGTTAAGGGCGAATCCACATCCGCATGGCCATGTGTTGCCAGATAAATAAACTCTGAACTTTTCATCCGCTTCAGCACTTCTTCTTTAGTGGCGGCCTTTCCCAGCAAAGGAGTGGTGTTTAATTTGTCACTAACCAGCTTTGCCTCAATTTCAGCCCCCGGCAGTCGGCGATATAAATTCGAGCATTTGCTATAATCCAGGTTGCCCACCACCAGCGGTTTTCGGGGACAAAAGCAATTGGTTTTTTACGCTCTACGGCCTCCGTAAAGGTATAGGAGTTCCGGTTCATTATGGCTAAGCATTAACCGGCAGTAGTAAGCCGCCCGGTTCAAAAACTCGTCCAGCGAATGTCCAATGAAATACTCATTCTATCAACCAAATACCTGTCATCACTAAACGGTTGAAGGGCATACAAAGGAGTGATGAGATATTTAGCTCCGGTACAATAATCAAACTCTTTACGTTTATTAATTGCTCCGAAATTTTTGGCGGAAAAATCAGTGAAATTTGCCGGGAATAAAAAGCAAAGAGGCCTAAAAAAGTGGTATCGGTATTTCTGCCCGTTGCTCCGCGCCGTTGGTCTTCAGCCAATAATGGCGTGGAGGATTCATATTGGAGACTGCTTTTAAGCTTGGCTTCCAAATCAACTAATTCCCCCGGCGATACTATGCTATAATCAGCGCTAACAATTCCTGATTTATTCAGCAGCCAACTGTAAAGCGTATCCTGCTGATGGTGATAAAACAGCAAATAGAGTTTCAGGGCTTTCATCGTTTTAGTAGCTGTATTCCTGGCAGCGCAGCCTGCAGCTGCTTTAACTCAATCTTATCTCTGCCCCGGTACACGTAAAACCACGGGTGTTCATTAATATTTTAAAGCGCGATTGAAAGGAGCCTAACTGCGTATTTAAAAGAGCTTCGCCGTTCGTAGCAACCTGCGTAGCGCCAATAAAATGACAGCAGATAAATAAAAGTGTAAATATTCGCTTCATTATTTTTTGCGTTGCCATTGGTTTTTAATGGGTAAGCGTTTCTTGAGCCAAATCAAGCCCACAGAGGCCCGCTTCAATATGGCTTCAGGCGTTTAGTGGTAATAATAATACCAATTGCCCTGGTAGTTCACATCAAAATTTTCTTTGCTGTCAAGGTAAATAGCAAAACCATCCCGTTTAAAATATCCAAACTCGTTGTAAGGGCTATAAGGTCAAAATATTTATCCGCCAAATTTTCCTCGTATCACTATCTACATATTGTTGTGCTGTTCAGTCGGTATACAAAAAGAAGGTTGTTGCCGAAAATCCTCTGGATATTTTCCATAGGTCCTTACAATTTAGCTCGACCTTCAATTGTTCTATCCTATCTTCTGTAACGCGTTCATTGGTTTCTTCTTTTGCTATTGGTTCAAATGCGCTATAGTAAATCCAGATATTAGTTGTGTCGTACTTTGGTTTTTCCGGCTTCCTCCACAAATCGAAGAACTGCCAATTTTTATTCAGCTTTTTTTCAATAATCACCTGGCGGAATCTTTCTGCAATTAACTGCTGCTTCCGGCTGTCGTAATTTACAATGCCGTTGTTTTCATTAAAGCTTTCTTTTTCGTGTTCGAACTCAAAAAAAACACCCAGTCGCGGCCTCGTACCTTTCTCAATGGTGTCGTACATAATATTTATCGTCTTCACGCCGAATGTCTGGTCAATGTAGTCCGCAAGTGGCCTGAAGTCTGGATTCATAACTTCGTGGCCAAGCATAATTTGTTTCGTTTGCTGGTATTCTTTATCCGAGGAACTAATCATTTGTTCAATAGTTTTATGAGAGCACTATCAGTCACGGCCGCGAAAGTATGCCCCAAGCGAAACGATGGCACCACCAAAGCACATACCGGTGCCAATTAAGCGAACAATGTCAACCCCACGCATGCTCGCCCAGGCTGAACTACTTATCATCGCTAAAAGACTCAGCACACCAAAAAAGGTTAGGAGAAAGAAAATACGGGGAAGCCTGCGTTGATTACTCATGGATTGCTTTTTTAATTGTTTTCAAGATTTTCCTGATATGGCGCAAGAACTGTAGCCGGGATATGGTTTAGCTTCTTGTGCCAAAAGTTTAGGGTTAAGCCACATATGCCTAATCGTTCTCGCTAACTTCCCACATCCCCTGTCTTTACCTCACCGCTTTTTATATAGTGCGCTACAATTACACCGTTTGCAGCCACCACACTCGCAGCTAATCTATATGCCGCAGGCATACTGCCTGCATCAAACAGGCGCTTTCCGCTGCCTAAAATAATGGGGTGAATATTCAACCAAAACTCATCCACCAAATCATGCTTCAACAGCAGATGAACCAACTCACTGCTGCCCCAAATTTTAAGGTCACTGCCTTCACTGTCCTTCAATTTCTTTATGGCCTCCACATCAGGTAAAAAAACTGAAGGTTCCCAATCGCTATTGGTTCGGGTAGTGCTTAATACATACTTGGTAACCTCCATAATACCGGGCCACATATCGGCATGTTGTGGCCAGTAATTCTCCCAAATCTCAAAAGTCTTGCGACCCAATAGCAAGTCTGCAGGTTGCAATTGTTCCTGCATCGGTTGCTCCAGTGCCTTATCATCCATATAAGGCGCTACCCATCCACCAAATTTAAAGCCGTTCGAGGTGTCTTCACCTGTTCCTCCCGGTGCCTGTATCACCCCATCCAGGGTAATAAACTCATGCACAATTATCTTTCTCATAGTTTTTGTTTTAGCATTCTTCCTTACGTAATATCTTCTCCATCTTTCGGCCCTTAGCCAATTCATCCACCAGTTTATCTAAGTAGCGAACCTGTTGTATTAAAGGGTCTTCAATTTCTTCTACGCGGTAGCCACAAATTACACCGGTAATCAGGCGTGCGTTCGCATGAAGTTTTGCCTGCTTAAAGAAGGTTTCAAAGTCTACCTTGGCAGCTATCAGTTCTTGCAATTGCTCCTTCTTATATCCGGTAAGCCAGGTAATTACTTCCTGTAACTCATCTACTGTTCTGCCCTTTTTTTCAATCTTGGCAACATATAATGGATACACCGAAGCGAATATCATTTTCGCCATTCGTACATGTAGTGTGTCAGAAGCTCTCATAGCTCGCTTTGTATGGTTCTGTTTTAACAAGATACAAAGATAAAGGCGATTGAAAAGATTTTCATGTTTCCTAACTTCGCCATTCGTTAAACCTTCTCGATTTTTTACCGGCAGAAATTCAAAAAAATGGAATTCGATCCATCAAATCCTATCATTCAGCTTTGTGTTCAGGGTTCCGAACGTGAAGCAAAAGGTGATATACCTACAGCAGGACAACTATATAAACAGGCCTGGGCACAGGCAACCACCGACTTTGAAAAATTTACAGCAGCTTATTTTTTAGCTCGTCATCAAACTGCGATTGCTGATAAATTAAAGTGGTTCGAAACAGCTTTGGAATTTGCGCTAAAGCAGCAAGGCGTAGCAGTTACCAGCGCACTGCCATCATTGTATCAAAACATGGCTCACTGTTATCAGGCATTGCATGATCCGGATCAAGCGAATCACTATAGGCGCTTAGCTTCCCTAATCGCCGATAGACCTACGGATACCGGGCCATTTTACCACGGCACTAAAGCAGATTTACAACCCGGAGAATTACTAACTGCAGGGTTTGGCTCGAACTATAAAGCCGATTTAACTATGAACCATATCTACTTCACGGCCTTGGTTAATGGTGCAGGCCTGGCAGCAGCACTTGCCAAGGGGCAGGGAAAAGAGCGGGTGTATATAGTAGAACCTGTAGGAAGTTTTGAGAACGACCCCAATGTTACCGACAAAAAATTCCCCGGCAATCCTACCCGTTCATATCGCACACAGCATCCGCTGAAAATAACAGGTGAAGTTACCGATTGGCAACGCCTTTCTGCTGAACAACTACAAGCCTGGCGCACTAAACTGGCGAAGAACACAGGCGAGATAATTAATTAGTTAAATGCTCTTAGTAGCAAAAAATAATCTGTGTTGATCTGTGCTGAACTTTGTATTGGCTGTTTAACCGGAAACAGTAAACCGAAGACTGTAAACTCTATATAACCTTTGTTTCTTCGCGCCTTAGTGGCAAAAAATAATCTGTGTTAATCTGTGCCAATCTGTGGTGAACTTTGTATTCGTCTATCTAACTGGAAACAGTAAACCGTAGACTGAAAACTATTTACCCCGCCTTGCTGGCACTAAATTTTCCATTTGAAACTTTCAACTACCTCCAAACTGCTTGGGCCGCTTTCCTTCTGCAGCCATGCTCGCAAGCTCTTCTACACGTTTCTGCCTTGTTTCTTCGCGCTTAGCCAATGCCAACCATTGCAGCATCATCTTCTTAACTGATTTGCTTAGCCCGTCAAAATATAGTTTAGCGCCCTTGTGTCGTTTAAAAGCCTGTTCAAGGTCCTTGGGCACTTCCAGTTCTTCCACGGCATTTAATACATCCCACGATCCATTGCCCTTTGCAATATCGATACAAACCAAACCTGCGGGCCGCATCTTGCCGGCGGCTATCAGTTGTTCTACCTTGGCCTTATTAATTTTCGACCACGTGCTCTTCGGTTTCCGTTTACTAAAAAACTGTATCGACCGCTCCTCATCCAGTTTGCGTTTAATACTGTCTATCCAGCCAAAACACAAGGCTTCATCTACAGCTTCGCTCCAGGTGATACCGGGCTGCCCGGCGCTCTTTTTATAGAATACTACCCATACGGCATCTTCGCGTTCATGGTTCTTCTCCAACCACTTGCGCCACTCCTTTGCCGACTTCGGGTAAAAGTGCTTTGCATCATTTATAGCCATATGCTAATGTGATAAAAGGCTTGAAACTTTAAATTTTAAACTTACGCCCAACTGTAAACGGCAAACCGAAGGCCGGGATTTTAACATGGTCTTTTGTAGCGATTACCCTTATTGCGCTGTATTAAATAGCAAACAGTGTGCGCTTTAAAATATACATAAGTAAGATTCATCGCTTAGATGAATGATAGCTTAACATTTTAGCTGGTTTTAAACTTGACATTTAATAGGAATCCGTTTTTATTGCTTATATATTCGCGATGGACTCAAAAATAGGTAAATGAAAAAAATTGGACTCAGCTTGGCCGTAATAGCTATGGCGTTAGGCGTGCGTGCGCAAAACGTAGGTATTGGCACTAATAACCCTCAAACTAAACTGCAGGTGGAGGGTGCCATAAGTTCCTCTCCTGCAAGCGTAACTGCCGGCACGTCCGCTTTCTTTCTTGGAGATAATGTTTCTATAGTACGCATTACCGATAACGGCAACCCGGCAGCAAACGGAAATGCTTCAGTAGCTAACCCTCAAAACGGCCAATACCTTACCATTTATAACAGCGATGCACAACCGGTAACTTTTAATGGTTATACCATTGGTGCTTCTAACGGAGTTATAAGTGTTGTATATGTAGGCAACGGTTGGCGTTTAGTGAGCGATAATATGGGCATCCCCGGTCCGCAGGGCCCACAGGGTCCGGCTGGTCCGCAAGGTCCGGTAGGGCCTCAGGGAGCAGTAGGTCCGCAAGGAAATGATGGCCCACAAGGTCCCGCTGGTCCACAAGGGGCCGTGGGCCCGCAGGGTTCAGTTGGTCCTCAAGGGGCGCAGGGTCCTCAGGGTGCTGCAGGTCCTCAGGGAACACAAGGCCCGCAAGGCACACAGGGTCCGCAGGGCCCGGTTGGTGCCCAGGGTATACAAGGTGCCGGCTACACAGCAACTTCTACCACCAGTACAACCATAAGCAATGGCAGCAAAACATTTACTACCCAGGCCGGTTTGGCTTATTTACCAAGCATGCGTGTTCGCATAGCGAACGATGCATCTAATTACATGGAAGGCGTAGTAACGGCCTATTCCGGCACCACACTTACTATTACTACTGACCGCTTTGTTGGAGGAGGCACCTATGCTTCATGGAATATCGGTATCGCAGGCGATCAGGGCGTGGCAGGGGCTCAAGGTGCAGCAGGTCCTCAGGGTGCCCAGGGGCCACAAGGTCCCGCCGGCCCTCAAGGTGCACAAGGCGCTGCAGGCGCACAAGGTCCTCAAGGTGCAGTTGGTCCACAAGGTGCACAAGGCCCTGTTGGCGCACAAGGGCCACAAGGCATTCAGGGCCCTGCGGGTGCGCAAGGCCCCCAAGGAGCACAGGGCCCTGCAGGCTCGGCCAATATAAACGGTACTACTAATACCATCATAAAGTTTACCAGCGCAACCACCGGTGGCAATAGCAACGTTACCGATGACGGTACTACGCTAACTACCAGCGATCAATTTGATGTTACAGGCGGTACTGGCACTTCATATATAACCGCACCAATAGAAGTAAGAACTACCAACACGCCACGTGTATCTTTCCATTGGCCCGGTGTTGTAGCCTCGCAAATAGGTATGGATGCAGCAGGTGTAATAAGAACGTATAATAATCCGGGCACTGGTTATGAGCAGTTTGCTGCTTCTAACATAACTGCTAACGGCAATTTGTATGTTACCGGTAATGCCGGTATTGGCACTACATCTCCTGCTTCGCGCTTGCATGCCGTTGGTAATACTTCTGCGCTTACCGACTATGGCATTTTTACAGTTGGCGAAGCGAATAATAATAACGCAACACAGCGCGGCATTTCGTTTGGGTATGACGCATCCAACGAATGGGCATGGATGTATGCGCGCACTGTAGGTTGTTGTGGCCGCACCATCAACATAAATAATACAGCCTATGTTCAAGCCAGTGGCGGTGTCGGTATAGGCGCTACCAGCCCGCAAGTAAAACTATCTGTGGGTGGAAACGGTATCAACGTTTATAGTACAGATATATGGACAGAAAATAACATACACGTACAGGGTAACGAAACGTTGGCCCAGGGTGGCCGGGGGCGTTTGCGTGTAGGTACGGCCTGGGGCTATGTTGGTTTATATGCAGAGTCTTCTTCCAGCGGTGCTGCTAACGACCTTGTGTTGGGAACAGGATCGGGTGTGGTTCGCATTGGGCCTAATGGTGGCGGACAGCAATTGCGCGTAGGCAACCTGGAAGGTGCCGGCGGCAGATTGGTGCATGCGGATGCGAATGGTATTCTGCAGTATGGGACCTCTCCAACTTGTCCAACTATTAGCTTCGCTGTTCAAACCGCCAGTGTAGATCTTACATGGAGAAAGCTTTGTGTGTATGCTGAAAACTTCAATAATAACTGGAACCAAAAGTCATCAGACTGCAATGCATATTATCAGGGAGCACAAATGTGTACCTATAGCCAAATCAGAACAGCTTGCCTGGCTGGTGTAGGCTTCACTCCAGCTGTTGATCGTTGGCTAGCTGACCGCGCCGGTGACGATGCTGCTATTTACACAAACATAGCGGACTGCAATAACTTTGATGGCACACAGGGAACCGGAAACAGCCACGGCGTGTATTGTTGCCTGGAGTTAGCGAAATAGCAGTTACGGCGTAAGCGCCTTTCTTACATCCTCCAACTCATTCGTTCGCTTAAGAATATTTAAAGAGCCATCCAAAACGTAAAACGTTGGGGTGGCTCTTAAAGCGTACAACTTAACGGCTTCACTATCCCAATAACGCAAATCGCTGATGTTTCTCCAATCCAGCTTGTTTTTAGCAATAAAGTTTAGCCAGTCTTCCTTTTTACTATCAAGCGATACCGCAACAAAATCTACACCTTTTGCGCTTATTTCGTGCGCATATTGTAGTACATCGGGTGTAACTTTTTGGCAATGCTGACACCAACTGGCATAAAAATAAAGCACCACATTTTTCCGGGTCTTCATCGTGCTAAGCCAAAAGTAGTTTCCTTCGGCATCAGGCATTATTAAATCAGGGGCCTTGTTGCCGGGTGCAAGGCGTTTCATCTGTTCAACAATTTCAGCCGATTTGCCCAGTAAGGGTGGTGCCTCGCAGGTGGTATAATAGTTACTGAATAGGTAGTCTACTAAGGGAAAGTTGTTGCGTTCAGTAAAATAATCGGTAAGCGCAGTTAGTACGTATTTCTTTAATTCATTGTCAAGGTTAAATTTTTTCATCACCTCATCTACTCCTTGCTGCAAACCCTTTTCATTTTGATTTACCCATAGGTCCATATAGGTAAACACCTGTTGCCGAAGAAATGGGGTAGTAGCCAGCAGCGTATCCGAAGCATTTATAAAATCAAAAAAGTGGTAATGCTGAAAAGAGCGGTTATTGTCAAACTCTTTACCACTTGCAGATTCGGCGATGTTGGCTTTCAGCAAAGCCGGTATAATAGCCTTAGCACAGTAACCGTTTGGTTCAACTTCTGTAATATGCTTTAACGCTTTATTGAAATCAATCAACCCCTGTTGGTGGTAGGTTTTAAGCGCTGAGGACTTAGTAGCGTATTGCGGCTCAAATTCATCAATGGCAATACCAAGGTGGCCTATGCTGTCTTCAAAGTTTTTTAACTGATTAAGCCGGCTTTTTACCTGCCAAAGCAGCTTGTTTTCTGCTGATGTAGTAAAACCTGTTTCAATTATAAGGCCCTCATACCATCTCGCTTTAAAATTCAATTCAGCATCAGTGCCTCCAATAAACAGAATACTGTCGCCGTTGTCAAACCATAACTGGTAGGTGCCCTGTTGCAGGGGCGCGCTTAGTTTAAATTCAAAAGTTCCATTATTGTTTATTACGGTAGAGGCAACCGGTTGGTAATAGCTGGTAGTATAGCGGGCAACAGTAACAGTCTTCGTATTCGTTTCGGCGTAGTTGGCAATGGTGCCTTTTATAGCAACAGTTTGGCACAAGGGTGTTAAAGGCATCAAAAGCACCGCAACAAACATTACGGCAGGCAGATATAATCGCATTGCTCAAAGGTATGGCTTTCCTGTTTATTGATGTATAAGAATCACTGGTGCGTTTACAAGGCTTTTAACTTAATGCTTTGGTGCGCACTATTGAAAGCCACTTTAGAGTAGGGTATGCCTGGACTTTCGCAACCTCTATCAGCAACAACCTCGTCCATCTAAGCCTTCTTTCCTTCGGATTCTTCGTGAAAAAAATTAAACGTCATTTTCCAAAATCCGCTTTAAACTATGCAGGCTCTCGTCCAGATCTCTGGCAAAATTCTTCTCAGCCATCGGTATCATCAGGTTAAAGGGAAAAGGTAAGGTGCCGGCATTCGTCAGGTACACTTTGGTTTGCGAATCCGATAAGGCTTCCATTTTCATAATTACCCGCGCCGAAACCTTCATGGGCTTGGTAAACCGTATCTCGGTTTCTACCTTCTCGTTTTCCACTATAGCTATAATCTCTTTAGCACCTTCGCCGGCATCCTTATTACCGGTCCAGGCATATACATAACCAACCGTACCGTCTGTGCCGGTGGTGGTTACTTTTCTATGCGGATCACTCTTGGCCCATTTATTAAACTTATCCTGGTTCTTCAACAGCCGTAAAAAGCCGAACACCTTTGCTACCGGCTCATTAATTACAATGGAACGCTTCACAAAATGTTCTTTCCGCATAATAAGCGCCGCCACCAGCAATAAACCTACCACCACAGCTACGATGTATACAATTACTAAAATGATATCCATATGGATGGTTTGTTGTCTTTTCAATAAAGAGGTCTTCAAATATATACAACCTAATCTTTCCGGCATTTCCCTTATCATGCAGCGTGAATGCTCTACTCTGGACAATGCAATGCCTGCTGGCAGTTATTTTTATCATGCCCGGCTGGGGCAAAATTTCAGGCACGGTGCAGCAGCATATTGCCGATGGGCACATTAAGCCGGGAGCTTCTATTGTTCCTATCCGCATTTTGGGTTTAATGGAGTGGCTGGGTTGTATAGGCATTATAGTACCCTGGTATCTGGGCATACTCCCTGTGCTAACCCCACTAGCAGCTTCGGGCTTTGCACTTATTATGCTGGCCGGCCTGGTTAATCACACAATTAAAAAGGAATACAAAATGCTTCCGATGCTCAGCCTAATCCTGGTAATGGCTGCATTTGTCGCCTATTATCGGTTTCAGCAGTGGTTGGAGTTATAGAGGGAGAGGTCCATCTCCTTTGTTCTAATCCACTCTCTTTCTAAGGTTAAAGAACTTTGAGCTTTTAATCTTGCTTAGCGCCTTTGTGTTAAAAATGAATTATTATTAGGCAATTGTTTCAAAAAATATTACCTTAGTGGCACAAAACACTAAACCTGTGAATTTCACTACCACTATCCTTATGTTCATACTTCTCAGTTTGCTGCTAATCGGCAGTGCAAACATTACAATTTTGACAATTTGTGCACTGCAAAATCAACTGCACAAATCTGCACAAATGCACAAAAACATAATTTGGGGTAAAGCCCGTTTTTCACTGATTTAACACAAAAATTCATCACATGAAAATTTCTGTAACTTGTGCACAAGCTGAAAAGTGCACAAGCATGCACAAGTAGCTGTGGATAACCGTAGAGGTTTAGAATTTGCGGCCGGTCCTTTCCAAAACTATGGAAGGTCCCGGGCGAAGCCTTGCACAAGAATATTAATTACGGTATTTGTCCTACAAATCTTTCCCATCCTATAAATGCTGGTTAAAAGTGTAAAGGAGTGTAAAGTAAGTTCAGCGCTTGTGCAGAAAAGTGTAAAGAAGTGTAAAGTTTCAGGCGCTGGGAACTGGATACAGTAAACAGAAGACTGTAAACTTTACATCGCCTTTCTTTCTTCGCGCCTTAGTGGCAAAAAATAATCTGTGTTAATCTGTGCCAATCTGTGGTGAACTTGTATTCGGCTGTTTAACTGGAAACAGCAAACAGAAGACTGTAAACTCTACATAGCCTTAGTTCCTTCATGCCTTTGTGGCAAAAAACTTTGATTTTGAAACATTAAATTTTAAACTAACTACTTTCTGCCACGCAAACACTATACGTATTATATCCTCCGCTGATGTTCTTTACCCGTTCATAGCCGTTTTGCAACAGTATTCGTTGGGCCAGGTAACCCCTCAAACCAATCTGACAAAAAATATAGATGTTCTTATCCTTCGGCAATTCCTGTAAGCGGCTGCGCAAATCATCTACCGGTATGTTAATAGCACCTGGTATGGTGCCGGCATTGTATTCGTGTGGTGCGCGCACATCCACCAGCAAATCGTCCTTACTCAATGCTGCTACTTCATTCCAATAAATAACATGCAAGCGCTTGCTCAAAATATTATCAGCCACAAAGCCTGCCATATTAATAGGGTCCTTCGCCGAAGAGTAAGGCGGCGCATAAGCATGCTCAAACTCCATCAGGTCGTAAATGGTGCCGCCGTCTCTTATTATAGCGGCCAGCACATCCAGGCGTTTATCCGTTCCTTCAAAGCCCACAACCTGCGCACCGTAAAGCTTACCATCCACCGGCGAAAAGGCGATTTGTATACTCAATTGCTGCCCGCCGGGGTAATAGCTGGCATGCGCATTACTATGTGTAGTAGATATAAGGTGCGGAACATTGGCTGCCTTCAAATGCTTCGAAGCCATACCGGTGGAACCGGCAGTCATATCAAACAGCTTTACAATGGCAGTATTGATAGCGCCCTTGTAACTTTGTTTATTACCCAGCACCATGTTGTTGGCGCAAATACGCCCCTGCTTATTAGCAGGCCCCGCCAGATACGTGTTCATAGAGTTACCGGTAATCGGGTTGGCAAATTCAATGGCATCACCCACTGCATAAATATCGGGGTTGCTGGTTTGCAGATACTCGTTTACATAAATGCCTTTAGCAGGTCCCAACTGCAAGCCTGCATGCGCTGCCAGTTTGGTATCGGGCCGCACGCCAATGGAAAGTATTACTACATCGGCCGCAATAGCATCGCCATCTTTTATCAGCACATTCAAACCTTTTTCGGTTTGCTCAAACCCGGCAACCGCTGTACTCAATTTCAACTGCACACCTTTTTCGCGCATGTGCTGCTGTATCTTAGCTGCCAGCGGAAAATCCAGTGGTGCCAAAATCTGTCCCGCCATTTCAATCACGGTAACTTCCATACCAAGCGCATGCAGGTTCTCGGCCATCTCCAAACCAATAAAACCGGCGCCAACTATTACAGCCTTTCCGGCCTTGCGTTGGTCCACATAACTTTTAATAAAGTCGGTGTCGTTTACATTGCGCAGCGTAAAAATGCCCGGCAATGTTATGCCCGGCAGCGGTGGACGAATTGGTTCGGCACCCGGCGAGAGCACCAGCTTATCGTAGCTTTCTTCGTAAGCTTTACCTGTTTTCAGGTCAATAGCCTGTATTGTTTTCTTGTCCGGGTTAATAGAAGTAACCTCTGTTTTTACCCGCACATCAATATTAAAGCGGGCATTAAACGAAGCAGCCGTTTGCACAAACAGCTTGTCGCGCTGTTTAATTACTTCACCTATGTAGTAGGGCAAACCGCAGTTAGCGTACGAGATGTATTCACCCTTTTCAAAAATCACAATCTCGGCATGTTCATCCAGCCGCCTTAAACGTGCGGCTGTACTGGCGCCCCCTGCTACGGCACCTATAATTACATATTTCATGGTGGGGATCAATTTCAGGGCAAATGTAGGTTTCCCCACCAATGGTATTTGGAACAAATGTTACTGAGTTGCTGAATCGGCAAGACGTAACATCCAGGTTGCCTGAGTTTTTGCAGGGCTCATGCCGCTTGTTGCAGGCTCATTTTTAAAGCTCCTGGTAAGGTTATTGAAACTGCTTAATTTCTGGCTGCCGATATGGGCCTCTTTCTCTTTCACAAATCCCATCTCTTCAAAAAAGGCTTCTGCCTCTTCAAAGCTTGCAAACTTATTATCCTCTATGTGGTGTTGTTCAAAAAAGGTTTTCGTCAACTCAGGCAGCGGCAAAGGTTTCTCGCCTGCTTTACGAATGTAGATATCAGCAGTTATCCAGTAGCCGCCACGTTGTTTTAATACCTCGCGGATGTTGCGACATAGCTGTTCCTTTTCCTGCCGGTTTAAATACATCAGCAAACCTTCGTTTACAATGGCAATAGGTCCTTCAGGGAACGAATTGCAGATCGATTGCAGTTCGTTCATGTTCATTGCGTTTAAGCCGGTTAGTTCCAGGGTACCCCTTAATACGGGATGTTCCTCTTTAAGTTTATGCACCAGTGCCTTCTTCTCTTCAATAAGGGCCGGTAAGTCGGTATCAATGTAGTACACCTGTTCTGTCATTGCAGTATTAAGCCCCCGCATCGAATAGCCGGAGGCTAACTCAAGAATGTTCGTTGCACCCGTGCCCTTTAAGAGTTGATCAATGCTTTTGTAGCGCTTCTCAAAATGCAATACACGTGCCCAAAAGGCAAAATCCGCATTCTTGGTAAGTTCAGCTAAGGTTCTTGGGTAATAGGCTAATTCAGCTAATGTTTTGGCAAAGGGGATATCGGTAAATGCTTTTAACAGCAAAAGCGATTTCGCCGAAGGGCTGATGGAACTGAAGTTGCGCTCTTCTTTCATAATAACAGTTTATGCATACATAACAGGAACGCGGGAATGGGAATTCAAATATAGCAAGCCCGGCGGCATAGATTTTTACCCATTGACTTAAATACCACGCTATGGAAAAGAAGCAAAATGAGAACCCTGCAGAACACAGCGGTTTGGGTAAAAACGATAAGCTGAGCAACCGCCACCATGGTAAGGATCCGGCCACCACAAACAACGAACCTTTTGACGAAGGCCAGTTGGAAACCGAAAACAAGCCGCCCAAAGCCGACGAAAAGGAGAGTAGCGCAGAAGAAGATCCTGCCAGACATTAGTCTGTTGCTGCAATGCTGGCACCCTAATTGAAAAATTGGCAGAGTTTGGCCGGTTGGCACATGCCTTGTATTTTGCACCCCACCCAAAACTACATAGCATGGAAAAAGGCACTATTTCTGTTTCAACCGAAAACATTTTCCCCATCATCAAAAAATTCCTGTATAGTGAACAGGAGATTTTTTTAAGAGAATTGGTGAGCAATGCTGTTGACGCTACTACCAAACTGCGCAAACTGGCCCAAATGGGTGAGGTGCAGGGCGAAGTAGGCGACCTATATGTAGAAGTTTTGCTGGATAAGGACGCCAAAACCCTCACCATCCGCGACCGCGGTATTGGTATGAGCGCCGAGGAGGTAAAAAAATACATCAACACCATCGCCCTTTCCAGCGCCGAAGAGTTTATCAAGAAGTTTGAAAACACCGACAAAGCGGCCATTATCGGTCATTTCGGCCTGGGTTTCTATTCTGCTTTTATGGTGGCCGACAAGGTGGAGTTGTTTACAAAAAGCTATAAGGACGAACCCGCCGCTCACTGGACTTGTACCGGCTCAACCGAGTTTGAATTACAGGCAGCCGAAAAAGCCGACCGCGGTACCGATGTGGTATTGCATATAAACGAGGAATCGAAAGAATATCTGGAGGAATACAAGATTCGCCAAATACTGGAGAAGTATTGCAAATTCCTGCCGGTTGAAATTCGTTTTGGAACAGAAGAGCAGGAAACAGGAGAGAAGGATGCGGAAGACAAACCGGTAATGAAAACCGTTCCGCGGGTGGTAAACAACGCCACTCCGGCTTACATCAAAGCGCCTTCCGAATTAAAGGATGAAGATTACAAGCAGTTCTACAACGAACTGTATCCTTTCAGCGAGCCTCCTTTGTTCTGGATTCATATCAACACCGATTTTCCGTTCGATCTGAAAGGTATTTTGTACTTCCCTAAGTTTAAGCCTAATACCGAGCTAAACCGCAATAAGGTACACCTGTATTGCAATCAGGTATTTGTTACCGATTCGGTAGAGCAGATCGTGCCCGACTTTTTAACGTTGCTGCAAGGTGTTATCGATTCACCTGATATTCCCTTGAATGTATCGCGCAGCTACCTTCAGGGCGACCCGAACGTGAAGAAGATATCGCAGCATATCGTTAAGAAGGTGGCCGATAAATTGCTGGAAATTTTCAATAACGACCGTCCTTCCTTCGAACAGAAATGGGAAAGCCTGGGCATGTTTGTAAAATACGGTATGCTCAGCGATGATAAATTTTACAACACCGCACAAAAGTTCTGTCTGTTCCAAAATACCGAAAACAAGAGCTTTACGTTTGATGAGTTAAAAGAGAAAACCCAGGCACTGCAGAAAGATAAAAACGGCAAGTTGGTATTGCTCTACAGCACCGATGCTGAGGCGCAGCACACCTACATCCACAATGCGCAAAAATATGGTTACGAAATTTTGCTGCTGGATGCCTATATCGACCAGCACTTTATTCAGTTCCTGGAAGGCAAACAAACGGATGTGCAGTTCAAACGTGTGGATGCTGATACTTTAAACAAGCTGATTGAAAAAGAGGATGAACCGGCTTCGGTTCTTACCAAAGAGGAAGAAGATAAGCTGAAAGAACTGTTCACTTCGGTTATTGATAGCAAGGAAGCCCAGGTAGAATTGAAATCATTGCCGCCCGATGAAGTGCCGGTGCAAATCACCCGCAGCGAATTCATGCGCCGTATGAGCGATATGAGCAAAATGGGTGGCAGCCAGTACGCCTTTATGGGCCAAATACCCGAGCAGTTGAACGTGGTAGTAAACAGTAATCATACTTCTATTAAAAAGTTGCTGGCCGAAAGTAGTGCGGCACATGCCCGTCAGTTATATGATCTGGCATTGTTGGCACAAGGCACGCTAAAAGGTAAAGCTCTCACCGATTTCATCCATCGCAGTGTAGGCGAGTTAAGCAAATAAATTGGATTGTTTCCTTATGCGCTTGTTTTTTGTTTTAATCCTGTTTCCGGCATTGTGCTTTGCGCAACAGAACATTGTGGTTGATAGCATAACTTACAGCCATCCGGCAGGTAAAAGCCTGCTAATGGATGTTTATCAACCATTGGGCGATAAGAACACCAAACACCCTCTGGTAATTTTGGCTCACGGAGGCAGCTTCATGCATGGCAACCGCAAGTGCGATCGTCAACCTGCCTTGTGCATGTTTCTGGCGCAGCATGGTTATGTGGCAGTAAGTATCGATTACCGCTTAACCAGCTTGCCGGGTATGAGCACAAAGTGCGCCGCATATAGTAATATCCTGAAGGCTGTTGCAGATGGGCGGGCTGCCGTATCCTGGTTTATTAAAGACGCTGCCCAAGGCAATCGTTTTAATGTAGATACCACCGCCATATTTTTCGGCGGAAGTTCGGCAGGCGCAATTCTTGCCCAACAACTGGGGTATATAGATGAACTGACAAACTGCAACCCGACATTGACAAAGGCTGCCCAAAAATATTTGCCTGATAGTACAGCTTACATCCCTCACCGCGTAAAAGGCATCATCAGTCTTGCCGGTGCACTTTTAGATACCAATATCATAACAAGCGGCGGGCCGGCATTGCTTCACATTCACGGCGATGCTGATCATATTGTCCCCTTCGGATATAAGCATGCCTTAAATGGTATTGCGCCATTTAAACTGGCAGGTTTGCAGGCATGCCGCAACATTTATCCGCGCCTTAATATTCAATATAGTGAGTATGTGTTTAAAAATGCAGGGCACACTACCTGGGATTTAGACAACATGCAGTTTGAAATTGTAAAAGCAAAAGTGCTTGAGTTTTTAAGTGCACATTCAACCGCTACTTTAAAGCAGCCTTAACGGCATCTTCTAAATCACTTC
Source organism: Chitinophagales bacterium (assembly GCA_046329495.1). GTDB lineage: Bacteria > Bacteroidota > Bacteroidia > Chitinophagales > LD1 > Bog-950. The sequence goes on from JAXLUO010000015.1 coordinate 58,043, forward strand.
CTAATAGCCCCTTCGCCAGTATTTTACCTTCTCTGTTTAATAAGAATACAGCGGGCGTAGTAGTAACATTGTAAAGCGCCAGCACCTTGCTCTCTTTAAGCGGAACCAGTTCGCTTACGTTAATGCCGCTTAAGCCATTTATTGCAAGTGCCTTCTCCCATTCCTCTTTCTTTTCATCTACCGATACGGCAAAAAGACCCAATCCTTGTTTTCTATATCTTTCGTACATCGCTTGTATTTCAGGTGTTTCCTTTTTGCAACGGGCACACCAGCTTATCCAGTATATTAGTATGGTAGCTTTATTCTTTTTGCATTGCTCGTACAGGCTTTGCGCTTTGCCGTTCACATCATACAAAAGTATATCGCGTCCTTTGCTGCCTACCATGCTGCTCTGCATGTTGTTTAGCCTGGTTAATTCTTCCATGCTAAGATTTAGTGCACAACCGTTAGGGTGCTTTTCGGTTATGTAGTTAACTAATACTTCGCTCTTATACTTTAAAAACACCTTTAGAAGAGAGGTGTATACAAAACTATTGACCTCGTCGTTTTGTGCAAGGCTGTTCATGATAACATCAATTCCTGCACGCGACCCGTCGGATGTTTTATCCGTGTAGTTGGCCAGGTACTCATGTACTTTATCAATGTAGGCATAATGTCTTAAAATCCTGGTGTCATTTGTGTTTATCGAGTCGAAGAAGTGATCGTGCAATAGGGCACGGTAGCCGTCATATTGTAATGGCCAAATATCATGCTGGTTTCTGTAAGGTATAAGCGCCATCGGCACTAATATCACTCCTGTATAGGTACGAGGGAAGGCATTTCTAACTTCTTGTAACGAGGCATCAAAGCCTTGGTAAAGATATTCCATTCTGTCTTCAACCAGCTTTAGTTGTCTTTTATAATCGGGCTGAAAAAAGGATACGGTTTCCAGCGCAGCGGCTTGTTCATCAAAAAGGGGTTGATAATGTTGTCGCACCGCAATTAACCGGGCATATGCTTCATTTTCCATCGAATTTTCTATGATGGCTTCTCCATTCATTATGTCCTGATAATTGGCAGTAACCAGTATTGCTGTATCCGATTTAGATAAAATAAGTTCTGCCTGGTTCTGCTTTTCGCTTTTAAATTTTAAGGCATAAAGCCCATCATGAAAATCCGGTAGGGCAAAACGGATGAGTGTATCTGTTCTTATTTCTATAGAATCAAGCACAGAAAATTCTTCGCCATAAAACTGCAGTAGTTGCAGCTGGTCAATCCGTTTAATGCTTACCGGGAAGTTCTTAATCACTACCGTAAAGCTATAAGGCTTACAGTAAACCGTACTACTTAGTAGCACAAGCAATGCTATTATAAAATATCTCTTCATGTAGCGTATAAATACAAAACGCTGCTCAAAGCAGCGTTTTGTAAAAAAGTTTTTGCACTATTCAAAGTTCATACAGTTGGCAGCACAGGTAACGCCGTTGGTGTCCTCATAGGCTTCATAATACATAAACCAGGTTCGCTTTGTGCTGTATCCTTCGGTAAACGATACAACTCCGGCGGTGCCATAGTTAGTTTGCTCACCGGCGCCATAACCATTAGGGAAAACTGCACATTGCACATCGTCATCCTCATCGGCATTACTTTGGTTGTTTTTAAAGCCCACCTGGGCAACAGCACAAAAGTCCCACGCACCCAGGTTGATGTTGCCATCACTTCCGGCTCCAAAACAGTTGCAGTATCTGTATCGTTGAAAATACATATAGCTTTTGTTCATGCGGATCCCACCGTCTTCAATTTGTAAGCCGGTAGTTCCTGTTCCGCCGCCGGCAGCCCGGTACGAGGAGTTGATGATAACTTTAGACCCACCCGGAGGAGAAAGATGCAGGTTGCTGTTGGAGGAAAGCACCCGGCCCTGTAGTGTTAATATACCCCAATCAGCACCGGAACCTAAACTTGCACCGCCACAGGTTAAACAACGGATGTAGAGACCTTGATCAAGATAAGTGTTGCCACCAACAACCGAAAGCTTATACGAGCCCGGCGTGGTAGTTCCTATACCCACGTTACCGCTCTGTGCATTTATGTATGTATTGTTTTGGCTATAATAGTTAATGTAAGTGGCATAGCTTCCATCAGCTGCATCAATATGCAAGTTGCCGTTGGTAGCAGCTACCGAAGCTGTGGTTCCTAACCTGCCGTTGCCACCTACCTGTAAATACGCACCCCAACTGCTATTGGGACCAAAATACAGATAGCCGTTATTAAATACGCTAATTTTACTGTTTTCATCAACTGCTACTGCACCAACCCCTAAAGGTGTAGTTAGTGCATTAGGCAAATTGCGTTCAGCCACATATCCTCCTTCAATTAACCAGCCGCGTAATTCAGCATAAGGTTCGTTTGAACTTGGGTCAAATTCAATTTCCGTAGCTCTGTCGCTAATCACACTCACTCCCCCTGATGCGCCTTCAAAAATGGCCGCATAAGGTCGGCGCGATCCTCCTACAGTTGTCATAGCGGCCTTATACAAGCCAAGGCGCTTAAAAGCAGCTTGTAAGTTAGCTGTAATCTGGCCCTCCCATGCATCGTAACTGGTAAGTATACCTATTTGTGCATTGGTTAACCCGTTTAGTGCGCTGGCCAGGTTGTTCGAAGCGGCGGGATCGCCGTACGTATCGTAACTGGTGCTGCTTACATGCGCATGCGTAGCCTTGGTGATGATGGTTAACGTCAGTCCGCGATTACCGTTGTTTACATATTCAGTATTTCCCCAGCGCACAATGCGGTTAGCATTATTGTTGAGGCCTGTGCCGCGTATATATAATGGATCAGTTTTGCCTACCACCGTATTCAATAGTAGGTTTCCCGTGGCATCGGCGAACACCGGTTTTACTACACCTGCACCGGCTGCAAGGCCTGCTACGTTAACCACTCCGCCATTGCTGATATTTACACGTTCAGCACCATTGGTGCGAAAACGCAAGTACCCGTTGCCGCGCGCCTGTAATTGCAAGTCCTGATCGGCATTGTTGCCCGTTGCATAAATGGTGTTATAGCCAAAGCCAATACCTTGCGAAAGGTTATCGTGCCTGAATTCAACGCCGCCGTCAAATGCTTGACCGCTGCCCGCACCGCTGCTTACAAAAACTGCTTTGCCGTCATCATAAGTTGAAGGGTCCGTACCGCCTGTACGAACGGTAAACTTAGCTCCGGGATTGGTTAAACCAATGCCCACGTTACCACTGTTATTATTATAAATATCGTTTACGTTTTTAGTCCAAACGCTATTAATCGTATTGCCGGTTATACTGATGCCGGTGCCTGCTGTTAATTGTCCGCCTGCATCGCGCCAGCCGGGAGCACCACCCGCATCTGTACCCCAAACCTTCGTATTCTGACCGGCACCGCTTGTTACCAGGCCGGGAGAAGTGGAGCTATTGGTAGCTACATCGATAGTAAGCGCCGCAGCACCTAATACACGGCCGGTGCCATTAGCAACTGTTACGCCTGTAGTACTGCTGCTAACTGTACCGGTGGTAAGCTGGCCATTCGGGTCTCTCCAACTTGGGTTACCCGAAGCATCCGTGCCCCAAACCTTGGTTATCTGTCCGCTACCGCTTGTAACTAAACCGGCGCTGGTACTGCTGTTATTGGCAACATTAATACTTACATCGCTGCTGCCTACCACTTGTGCCGTACCATTGGTTATTGTTACTGCACTATTGGGTGTAGTTATGTTTTTAGTAGTTAAGGTAGCATTGGGGTTTGCCCAGGTAGGAGCTCCGCCACCACCGCTCACCAGTACTTGTCCACTGGTGCCCGCTGGTGTAAATGCATAACCCGAACCATTACCATAGGCTACTGCTCCGCCGGTAGGTGTGGCATTGCTATTTGTGCCTCCGCGATTGATAGGAAGAATATTGGTGACCACCCCGCCCGAAAGATCTACAGAATTAGGCCCCATGTCTGCGGCAGTAATGGTATTAGGTGCTATCTGCGAGGTTGTAACAGCATCATTGGCAATCATGCCGGTAACCACGCCTTGGTTGGCGATACCAATTTGAGTGGCCGTACTGCCATTATAACTAAACGTATTTAATCCACCACCTGCGGTATTGCTTAATGGTTGTAAGGCGCCGCTTACTGTGGTATTATCAATTACACGCACCCAATCAGTACCATTCCACATATAAATACCGGGTGTGCTGTAGGTGCCAGTGGTAGATGTATTATAAACCATAAGCCCGGATGGCTTGCTGCCACTTACGGGGTTGTTGGTGGTTAACAACGCTACACGGGGTATCATTAAACCCTTATTGGTTGAAGAGATATCCAGTGCGGCATTGGCATCCGGTGAAGTACCTATGCCAACATTACCGGTACTATTCTGCACACGTATTTTCTCGGTACCGTTTGTTCTTATACTTAAGTCTTGTGCGTCGCTTGTGCCTATATAGTCAGTAGCAGGGCTGGTGCCATTATTACCACGTACGCTCCAGGCGTTTTTCGGATAAAAGTTGTTGAATTCTGTAACTATCCATTTTTGTTCCGTGTTATTATACATGAAGGTTATGGCGCTATTAGCAGCTACCGAAATCATATCGCCTCCATCCAGGGTTTTAATTTGATTGACATTGCTTGAGCCGGCATTCAAATTGGCAATGGTTAATTGTTGCGTAGTCGTGTTATAAAGGGTAACCATCCTTCCATCCGTTCCGCCTGTAAGGCCTGTAATGCTAAAGGCTGCTCCGGGTCCCGTTATCCTGTAAAAACTGAATTTGCTGCTGGCAAGGTTTATATTGTTGTTCGCTCCTGAACTTAATGAAAGTGCGGGGCCTTCGCGGAGGGCAAGGTCCCCGGCAATGTCCATTTTGCTTTGTGGAGCATTAGTTCCCACACCAACATTTTGAGCGGTGCCCAGTATCCAGCTACCAATACAGGCAAGTAGTAAAAGTTTTTTCATGATAGAATAGGGTTTAATCAGGGTTCTTTAGACTTTATCACAAAAATCGAGCCTTGCAAGGCTCCTTATGATAACAAGCTAATGTATTTCCATTAAATCAAAAAAACGGAGTCATTTCCAGGCTAAATGCACTCGTTTCGAAAAGATAAGAATAATATGGGATTGGACACTACTGACCCTAAAATAGAACACTGTTGTTAATCCTTACTTCTGATCATGGCATCATAACAGGTTATCTTTAAGGCATTGTAGCAAGTTGCTGCAACCCTTTTGCAATTCTTCAAATCCCGGATAACCAAACCCTAAACGCATATAACTGCGTTCCTTTTCGAACCAATGCCCCGGACCAACAACCGTAGCATAATCGTTGTATAGCGCGGTATAAAACTTGTCGGCATCAAGCTGAAACTCTTTTCTCAATCGCGGAAAGCATACTACTCCCGCCTGCGGTTCTACCCATTCCAAATAAGGTTGATTGGCAAACCAATCTTTAAACCAAGCAAAATTGCGGCGTATGTGTGCATGGTTGCGTTCCATCCATGCGGTTTTATCTTTTAATAAAGCATAGGCAAGCTCTTCGTCAACCACACTGTTACATAAGCTGATCTGTTCCTTTGCAGCTAAGAAGTCATGCATTAGTTGCTTATTGCGGCATACTATCCAACCCATGCGAATACCGGGTGCGCCGAACGATTTTGAAACAGAACCTACTGAAATTACCCTGTTACTCCTTTCTGCTGCGTAGGGTTGTAAATCGGTTTGAAAATTCAGGTCCCGATAGGTTTCATCTATCAGCAGATAGCAGTTTTTTTCTTCCGCTAATGCAATCAACTGTTGCAGCAGTTCAACACTGTATAACCTACCGCTGGGGTTGTGCGGATTGGTAATGCTGATTAGTTTGGTGTTAGGCTTTGTAGCTTTTCTTATAGCCTCTATATCTATTTCAAAATTGTCCTCAAATTTCAAATCAACCACCGTCATCGGAAACTGCATGGCACGCGGTGTTTCTATGTTAGTGCCATAGTTAGGACGTATAACTACCAAATGGTCCTGAGGGCTTAGCAAACTGGTAGCCACCATAAACAGCGCGGGAGCAGCACCGCTCGTTACCAGTACATCATCGGGTTTAAGCAGGGCGCTGTCTTCGATAATGGCTTCACGCAACTTCAGTAAGCCGCGATGTTCTCCATAGAATAAAACCAATTTGCTTAGGTCAACTTCTATCGAACTAAGCGCAATATCGCGCATACTGCTTTCCGCCAGGTTATAACGTATAGTATTGTAGCCCATTTCTTCGGGCGACTCAATTTCAATAGGCATTCGTTTATACTGCATGGGTCCCTGTTTTTGAATCTGCAATATAACAGCTCTGTTAATGAAAAGTGGTGTTAGGTTAGCTTGGTATAAGCCCGCATCCAACGGTCGGGTAATTCCTGTTCGCAGGCTTTCTCGTAATCCTTAATGCTGCAGGGCACTAATTGCTGCCGCGCGTGTTTTTCTTTATCCGTTGCTGGTATCTCCATCCACCAGCGTTCGGTTTTTTTGCTCTTCCAGAAAATCAGATCATCGCGCATATCCTGTAAGTGCACTGTGAATTTCAGATGCTCTTCTACCGTTACCGGATAATCGCCGGCGCGGTTGTAATATCCTTCAATAAAATACCAGATCATTTGTGCAGCAAGTTGCACAGTTTGGCGATTGTTGTCGTACCCGGGATTTATTTCATATACGCCCAGCGAGGTGAGCTTATCACTTAAGCCCGCATACCTGGTAATCTGACAAAGTTCCTCGCCGCTAAAACCGTTGGGAGAAGCATAAGCATGTGCCGGAGCATCAGCCTGGCGGATGCTGCTGATGTCGATACCCAACATATCGGCATCGCGCAGTATAGGCTCTACCTCTTCCAGATTAGCTCGTATTAAACCTAATCGATGGCAATCAAAGTTCAGGCTCTCCAGTGTTTCCACCGCCTTCGAATCATTCAGATAGGTTTGATAACCGATATGGGAGTAGTTAAATAAATAATTAGGGCTGTGCGTTAGTACCTTCATTACAAAGTTACTGGCATCCATCGTACTGCCGGGCAATTCCAGCATATCCACGCGCTCATCTACATTCACCACATTAATCAGCGTATGCAAATCTTTGTAACCAAGATATTGGCCAAACATCAAGTCGTGACTGCCGCCTATAATTACCGGTATTACCTTGTGGGTAATCAGTTCAATCATAATAGTGGCTAAAGCAAAATAGGTGTCGCGCACTGTTTCGCCGGGCAGCAAATTACCAAGGTCTGCCACTTTAAATTCGCGACTAACCGGGGGCATAAACAATTTGTAAAACTCGCGGCGTACGGCATCAGGCGCTTTTGCGCTTCCGGCGTTGTATGCGTTATTACGGTCGTCGCAAACGCCGATCAACGCAATATTAAATTCATAAAGATCAAGTTCCTTGCCATCGGCGATGTAGATGTAATTGCCAAGCTGCCCGGGATGCAATTCGGTGCCTTCTAATATAGTTTCCTTGTCAACGGGTTGGAGGAACTCATTTATCATAATGATAAAGGTAAAATTGCGTATTGCGCCTGGCCTATCCCGGGCGTTAAATCAATTCACAGTAGTGGGTGGGAATGCACGTTTGGAAGGACGGGAGCGCAAGGGCCTACAACTCCTTAAACGAATTGATGATTTTACCGAAGTCTTCCTTATAGCGCAGTTTACGGTCTTCACCACGGGTCCAGAGGCTAAGGTGATACGTGCCTTTTTTGCCCTGCAAAAGTATCTCAGTGTAGTAAATGCTTTCCTCTTTCATTTTACCCATAAACTCAACATGAACGCCCGTCAATCCGTTTGTTGTTATAGTTGTGGAATCTGTAATCAGGGGTTTTTGAGTTACACCGCGCAGCAGATTCAGATACTTGGTCATTTCTGCCCCCACTGCTTCCGGGGCTATGGTAGCGGGTAGTTTTTCTGCCACTATATAAAAGTTGCGGAAGCGGTTGGCATATTGTAAATCGGCTCCTTCCTTCAATTCTTCCTGCTCCACCCAGGGCGGCACCGATAGGGAGAATTTGTCCTTAATGGTTATAGTTTGATATTCGGTTGGGTATTTACAGCCGTTTAATAACAGCAGCACTCCTGCCAATAGCACATACACTTGCTTCATCCCTGATAGTTTCGGCGCTAAAATAGGCAAAGTGCCATAATTACTTAATTGGTAATGGGCTCGGCATGCAGCACACGGTGTATGCCCACTGCTGCCAGGGCACCAACAAAGGGGCCTGCAATGTATACCCAAAGGCTGTGGAAGTTGCCTGTTACAATAGCAGGCGCTAACGAACGGGTGGGGTTTAACCCGGTGCCGCATACAGGTCCGCCAAAAAGCACCAAAAGCCACACGGTAGCGCCGATAGCAATACCGGCAGTTATCCCTTTTTCTTTGGCCCCTGTTGATACCCGTAAAACCACCAACATTAAAATGCAGGTCATCACGGTTTCCATTAACAGGGCTTGTAGGTCACTTCCCGAAGGCTGGGTTACGGCTAACGTAGTATTTTCGGGAAACAGGTAGTGCAGAAATCCGCTACCTGCAAGGGCGCCAAGCAGTTGAGCACTTAAAAAACCGGGCACTTCTTTCCATTCAAAGCGCTTGTCAACGGCAAAGGCCACGGTTACAGCCGGGTTTATATGCGTACCCGAAATATCGCCAAAGGCATAAATCAACGCTATAATTACCAGGCCCCACACGGCTGCAATGCCCGGCAAACCAAGTGCACCGCCAAATTGTTGGTTCACTACCACGCATCCGGTTCCAGTAAAAAGCAGTATAAAAGTGCCCAGAAATTCGCTGAGGTATTTTTTCATGCAGGAGGGGTTTAGTCAAATCTAAAACTTTTTACCTCTTTCTAATTAGACCGGTATCAGAACCTCCCAAAGCTATTTCGATTGTTGCTAAATTAGGTTGGCTAAAAATTGGGTAATACGCTGCATTTGGCTATAACTTTGCAACTTCTTAAATCTATGATGGCTTTTTCAAGCAAGGCTTTTAAAATTTCTCCTATCCAACTCATTCACCTTCTATTCATTTTTATAACTATATCAAATGGCTAACGACAAGCGCGGGCATGGTATTCCTCTTTCCGCCGGCGGTGTATTAATTACCTTAGGGATTATTTTCGGCGATATCGGTACCTCGCCCATTTACGTGATGAATGCGATTGTGAGCAGTAGCGTTATTACAAAAGAACTGGTGCTTGGGGGCTTAAGTTGTGTGTTCTGGACGCTCCTCGTAATTACAACGGTAAAGTATGTGTTTCTTACCCTAAATGCCGATAACCGCGGTGAAGGCGGAATTTTTGCCCTGTATGCTCTGGTAAGGCGTTACAAGGTTACCTGGACCATCTTCCCTGCTATAATAGGCTGCGCTACACTAATTGCGGATGGTTTCATCACACCACCTATCTCTATCTCTTCAGCGGTAGAAGGTTTGCGCCTGGTAAACCCTGATATTACACACCATCAGGTAATGATGCTGGTTATCGCCATCCTTACCGGCTTGTTCGTATTCCAGCAATTCGGTACCCGTGTGGTGGGCGGCATCTTTGGCCCTGTAATGACTATTTGGTTCGTAATGATCGGCTTCTTGGGAATTACAGCCATTCTGAAAAATCCATCTGTTCTGCACGCTATCAATCCTTACTGGGCATTCAATTTACTTGCTAAATACCCCGGTGGATTTTGGCTGTTGGGTGCCGTGTTCCTTTGTACCACTGGGGGCGAAGCCCTTTATAGCGACCTGGGCCATTGCGGCAAATCCAATATCCGCGTTAGCTGGAGTTTTGTATTAAGCATGCTATTGCTCTGCTATTTCGGTCAGGCCGCTTATTTGTTACAAAACTACGAAGGTCAACACTGGCCCGAAGGTAAGTCTACCTTCTACGAGTTAATGAGCCCCGGCTTTTTGCCGTTCGGCGTAGCCATTGCAACCCTGGCCACCATCATTGCTTCGCAGGCATTAATAACCGGTTGTTTTACCCTGGTTAACGAAGCCATGAAGCTGCGCCTGTGGCCTAACCTGAAGGTGATATACCCTACTACGCACCAGGGCCAGATGTATATTCCCGGCATAAACTGGTTTTTATTCTTTGGCTGTATTGCTGTAGTGTTGATGTTTAAAGAATCGCGCAATATGGAAGCCGCCTACGGCCTTGCCATTACCATCAACATGTTAATGACCACCATGCTGCTTACTTATTTAATGTATGTGCAGCGCCGCAACCCTATAATCGTGTGGGGTATACCGGTTGTGTTCGTTACCATTGAAAGCGTTTTCCTCTTCTCTAACCTTATGAAGTTTACCAACGGTGGTTGGTTTACTGTTATGATTGCTGCCTTCCTGTTCTTTGGCATGTGGATCTTCTATCAGGCACGTCTGTTACGCAAAAAGCACATCGAGTTTGTGGAGATCAAGGACTATATCGCTCCGCTTAAGGATTTGATGCGCGATGAAACCATCCCTAAGGAGGCTAATAACCTGGTTTACATGAGTATGGCTAACGATAAAAGCCATATCGACTCCAATATCGTTTACTCTATCTTCCGCAAACGCCCAAAGCGTGCCGATATCTATTGGTTCGTACACGTTGATATTTCGAACGAGCCTTATGGTGCTACTTATTCGGTAGATACCGTAGTGCCACGCCGTATTTTCTTTATCCGCTTAAACTTTGGTTTTAAAGTGGAACACAAGGTCAACCTGATGTTCAACAAAATTGTAGAGGAAATGGTGGCTAATGGCGAGGTAGACGAACTTTCTCACTACCCAAGCCTGCGCCAGCACAGTATGCCGGCCGATTTCAAGTTTATCCTCCTTAATACACGTGTGGCTATTGATGATGCGCTAACACCATTCGAGCAGTTTGTGGTGAAAGGCTACCGCTTTATTAAAAGCATATCTCTTTCAACCGCCGAAGACTTTGGCCTCGAATTAACAAACGTGGAAGAAGAAACCGTACCGATACGAATTGCCCCGAGCAGTAAAATCGTTCTCAACCGGATCGGTTAAAACAAAAAAGGCGCAGGTTTCACCTGCGCCTTTTTTATAGCTTCTTTTTTCAATCGGTTAGTTAACCTTAATAACCCTGGCTTTTGCAAGATTGCTAACGGCTCGTAACTCAATATTGTAAATACCGGCCGGCAATGTTTCAATAGAAAGTTGGGGTGTATAGGGCTGTTGCAATACTTGTTGGCCGCTTAAGTTGGTAACGGTTATTGTTTGCGGCACAAAATCGCCGGTTTTAAAGGTTACCATCTCCCTTGCGGGGTTCGGGAACATGCTGATAGTTACATTGGCTTCTTCCTCAATACCGGTGGTAGTACCATATTCAACTACATTGCTCATTGGTTTAGCACCGTCATTTGTTCCATCGCAATGGCTAACTACACTATACGAGTTATTAAAGATATTGAAGTTAAAAATTACGCCCAGGCCGTATTGTCCGCCATCAGGGGTAACACCATACAATACACCATCTTCGCCTTCCATTAAGCTACCGATTGGTGCCGAACCAAGTGCACCATCGAAACTATAAATGGGGGTAAAGAGGTTAGGCGCAATTTCGTAACTAAAAATCTCACCCGCATCATAGGTGCCGCCGTAAGGCGTAACACCATACAACTTACCATTGCTGGCCTGCATTAAAGTGCCCATAGGCCAGGCTCCGTCAGAACCATCAAAATCATGCAGCTTAGTGAATATTTTGGTAGGTATATTATAGCAGAACACCACGCCAAAATCATGCAGACCTCCCCAGGTGGTCATACCATATAAATTGCCGTTGTTGGCTTGTAATAGTCTGCACTTGGTAGGCAGTTCGCCATTCAGGCCGCTAAAACTATGCACTACGGCAAAGGTGTTCAGTAGCGGTTGGAAACAGAAAATAGTGCCGCGATCGTTAACACCCCCGCGGCGTGTCATTCCGAAAATATTGCCATCAGCAGCCTGCATTAAGCCCTGCGGGTCGGTGCCGTTTACGCCGTTAAAATCAACTACTACCTGAAACGAGTTAGGCTGCCCGGTATGGTACCGGAACAACACCCCTGCACCATCAGGTGCCGAAGCAGAGGAATGCGTACCGCCACCGCGGCTGGTTCCATATAACCAACCATCGGCACTTAATAATAAGTCACCGGGTTCGCGACCGTCTGTACCGTTAAAGTGATGCAACACGGCAAACACCTGCGTGGCAGGGTCATAGCTAAACATTACACCATAGTTATAGAGGCCACCGGCTAAGGTGGTGCCATATAGCACATTATCATTGCCTTTAACCAGGTTGCCATTTGGGTTGGCCCCGTTAACACCATTGAAGTTTATCGCCACGCCACCGTTGCTACCATCTTCATTTACTGTATAAATAGCACCTAAACCGTTAGCGCCACCACCGTTCATGGTAGTCCACAGCGAGCGCTTACCGGCGTAACTATTGGTTACTACCAATGCCGAAAGCAATACTAAAAAGCCGTGTACAGTGGTTTTCATTTGCAGCTTTTGTTAGATATACCGGCGGTTCAGGAAGGCCGGGTGGTTAACGCTCTCTAAAATTATAAAATATTTATCCGTAAACTAAAAACCCGGCAATAATTATTTTATAGCTCAGTTATAACCCTTCTCTAATCCTTTACCAATCTAACCACCTTATCGCCCAGTTTCAACAGGTAAACCCCTGTTTGCAGATACCCCAGGTTTAATTGATTGGTTTTACTCGTAATGCCTTGGTAAACAATCTTTCCGGCAAGGTCTGTAACTGCAAGTTCATGACCCGCCAACCCTTCCGGAGCATCAAAATACCATTGGCCGTTATGGCTTGGGTTAGGATATACATATAAAGAAGCCGCAGTAGCAGGTTCTGAAAGGCCACTGATATTATCTAATACAGTAGCCACACTATTGGTAACTACAGCCGGATTAAAGTCGAAGTAGATATAGCCTGTATTGCTAAAACTGCTACCCGGCACTACCGGGCTTTTAGGCTTAACAGAGAATTGAATAAATCCATGACTTTGCGGCTCGTTACTGAAACTATCGGGCAGATTAATATTGGCAAACGTAAATCGCACCTTTTGCCCGTCTATCTGCACCGCATAGTTGTGCGAGGCTGCTAAAACCTGCAGCGTTGTTGGGTCCAGATAGTTGGAAAGTGTATCCATTATTTTCACTGTCTCGGCCATAAAGGTGCCGGTGTTCTGAAAACGGATGGTGTATCTTAAGGTGCTGTTAGTAGGCACGGTACCGTTATGGTCACCTACGGGCGAAACCGATTTGTCGTTCGGGTCATAAGAGCCTACAACTATTAACTGTTCTATTACATCTGAAGTATCCGTGCTGGAACAGCTAACATCCGAAATCTGTCCGCGGTAGTTAAATACCGTGCCCAGTGGGGTAGCTACAGGGGTATTAAATATACCGTAGGCTGAATAATAATTGCCGGGCATCAAGTTGGTAAAATGCCATTCTATAAAGTGGTTTACCGTGTCTATTAGTAATGCTCCGCTACTGGTGCTGCTTACTTGCTGCTGTGCATCGTAATAAAGCCGCAAACTGGCGGCAGCAGGTAGGGCCGAAAACTGATTGGTGAACGTTATGTTTACCTGGTTAGTAAATCCGGGGCGGGGCGGCGCTCCAACTGCGTAAACCGAGGTAGAACTATTGCAGAAGCTGGATGGTACGGCTACTCCAAAATTATTATTAGCCGAGGTAATTCCATACCCTGAAACCGTTACAAAATGAAATTGTGGATTCACGGGATAACCTGAAGCCGGCCCGCTTATGTGTGGTGTTACGTTAAAGCTGCCGGTTGGCACATATACATAATAATTACCCTGGCTGTTTGTAAGCGTCGTATAATTTGCGCCAAGCGATATAGACACAGCTTGATTGGCAATTCCCAGCTCGCCTGCATCCCAGATTTGGTTGTTGTTTACATCGTAATACACCTTACCTGTAATCATCGATACGCTATCGGTGGCGCCTGCATAGGCTACATAGGGCGCGGTTTGAGCCGTGTCAACCTCCGGGCAGGTGTTTATAGATGGTTCAATTACCCGTAGATAAATATACAAGCCTGCAGCATCCATGTTAGTTGTTATTGGTATGCCAATATTCATGGTACAGGTAATGGATAGCTTATATTGACCTGCGGGGGCGTAAGTGGTGCCACTTATGTGTAAACAGCCCGAGGACATATTGGGAAAACTATTAGTGGCCGAATTGCTGGCCCAGCAGAGACCTTGTGGCAAATTTTCAATCGAATCAAATTTCAGACTCTGAATAGTTAATATTTGTCCACTAAAACTAATGGTGTCATAAATACTAAATTGAATAGTGATATCTACCGGCTCCCCACGCTTAATGCAGGGTATACTATCGTTAGGCGTAAATTTACCGGGAGGTAAACTTCCGCTGGCCGTACAAATACCTGGGCCTGAATTGCCGCAATATTGGCCGAAGCTAAAGGTGTTCAATAAAAGCAATGCTGTTAACAGAGGTACTAATGTTTTCATAGTATTTTTTTTAAGCAGCAGCCGATAGGTTCATTCGTTTGCTGTAATGCCAATATACATAGATCAGAATAAGAAAGGGAAACAATTTTTGCTTCCCTTTCTTATTGTTAAATATTTGATTTATTGCTTCAGCAATCTGAGCACTTGTGCTTTTAGGCGCAGGTAATATACACCTGCAGGCAGGTCAATCATCAGTTGGTTGTGCATGCTGTTTGCAACATGGCTATAAACCAATCTGCCTCTTAAATCTACAATCTCAAAAATTTCGCCTACCAAATTTGCGGGTATCTGTAACTGCCAGGTGTTCGTGCTGTTGGGGTTAGGGTAAACATGGACGGCATCCTTATCAACCCCCGTTATTCCTGATATCACCACCGCAAGCCCCTGCGACATACTCCGGCATCCGTGTGCATCTTGTGCCTGCACCGTATATAATCCGCTTTCCGTAGCAACATAGGTGGATGCGGTTGCATTGGTTATCAAAGCTCCATCCCGATACCACTGGTAGCTTACGCCATTAACTGCTTTTAGCGTATCGCCCGATTGGGTTATGGTTACCGTTGGTGGTACCCTAACCACCAACGTGCTGCCTGGGTTGCTTACAGCGCTGCAACCGTTGGCATCGGTTACAGTAACTGTAAATGTTCCTTCTGCGGTAACGTGTATGCAGGCAGCCGTACTACCCGTGCTCCATGCATAACTGCTCCAGGTTCCGGGCACGCAAAAGTCGGCTGTATCACGTGGACAAATGCTATCCACGGCAGGCGTAATGTTTACGTTACCCGCAGAACTGCCTGCAGTAAGTAAAAACTGTGCAGTGTCGGTGCATCCCTGGCTGTCACTTACTTCAAAAATGTAGGTGCCGGCACCTACATTGGTTAATGGATAGGAATTGCTCACCACATTCCCTGCTTTGGTCCACTGTACAGTATAAGGACTGCTGCCGCCTGAAACACTTATACCGGTAACGGAACCATTATTTTGTGCGCATCCCGGGTTGGCAACCTGTACATTACCGGTATTAATTGCAGGAGGGGCAGGTGTGGTAAGTGTAACAGTCTTTACAACTGAATCGCCCGGTAATGGAATCGAATCGCGCAGTAACACATTATTAATGGCCACCGAAGGATCAGTGCCTACACCATCATCATTATTTACCCAGTTAAATCGCAATAACAGATTGGCTAAGTTGGTGCAGCCCGCAGGTAGTGCATAGCTGCGTTTGGTCCAAAGGCCCTGTCCGCCACCACAGGTGCTGCTTTTTAGCGAGGCATCAAGGGATGTGTAATTACTTCCGCCGTTAATGCTGTAAAGGCTGCTCGCATTATCAGTTAGTCCGCTGCCACCGGCTATAAAATCATACTGCAATACCAGGTTGGTGCGCCCCTGCGTATTAATGCCCGGCGAAGTGGCTGCGCTGGATGTTTGCGGACAATATAAAATACCACATAAACCACCTGCATCATAGGCTGCGCCACCTGTTGGGTTAAACACGCTGGTTATATGCATTGTTTTATCTCCGTTACCCGAGGTTCCGCAACCGCCGGGAGCTACACCACCTTCTGCATCGCTGATGGTCCAGAAATTGGGGTCAGCACCGTTCGTGCCGGTACTGGTGTTTAAAGTCCAGGCCGGAGCGTTATCAAAGGTTTCTAAAAAAACAGTATCCCAATGCGTACCGCCCGCTGCATATACTGTAACCGTATAAGTGCCTGCGGCAAGGTTGTTAACGGCAGATGTAGTGGCGCCTGTGCTCCACTTGTAACTGTAGTTTGCACCTCCGCTGGGGGTAACACTGGCACTTCCATTAGTTGCAACACAACTTGGGTTGGTAAAGTTAACGGTGGCCGTTAATTGACCATAACTACCTACCACGTGTAGCAATAGAATTAAAGACGGTAAAATTTTTTTCATGGGTCGGGTTTTGCTCTTAAATATAAATAAAGTTCCACCTGCCCGCGGCACAAACTTTGCAGCAGCACGCGGTTTTCAACGCATAACCTTAATGTTAGCATCAAACCCCGGTAATTATCGGGGCTTTAATTTGTAGAAGTAGTATCCATTATGAAGAACAAAACGTACATCCTTTTCGTTTGCCCCGATAACGCCTTATGGAGCCAGATGGCCGAGGCCATGGTAAAATTATACCGCGATTCTGAAATCAGCGCTTTCAGTGCAGGAGTGCAGCCTGCGCATTCGGTTGATAAACGCGCCATTGACTTAACAAACCGCCTTGGTTACGAAGGCATGCAATTGCATACCACCAAAAGCGTACGGGATGTGCCCGATTTTCATTACGACTTTGTAATCACTATTGGTATGCCTGCCTACATCTCCGAAATCTCTGCCGATAAACGCCTGGAGTGGCGCTTTGGTAATTTAGAAGAGGTAGATGAAGTGCAGCTTATGCGTTTGCGCGATAAGCTGCTCAACAAAGTGCTCAATCTCGTTATCAGCGTTGCCGCTTAGCAAAAACCGTCGTTTAGCTTCGTCACAGAACTGGACAAAAACGTCAATTTGTTAATAACAACATGTGTTGGTGCGGGTTAGCTATAACCTAAACAAGCTTCTTGCAGTATAATTTAGTCAAACCAAAGTTTCTATACTGCATATGATACGCCATACCATTGCATTTGTAATGTTATTTCTGCTAACTGCTCCCGCGTTCTCGTTCGGTAGCAGCATTAAAACCAGTTCGGTAATCGAGCAACCCGATGTAGAAGTGCTGGGCGAGTATAAAGGCTTTTGGTATGCCATCGGGTTCGATAAGCCGGGCAACCTGCATAAACCGCCTGCCTATAAAATAATGAAGTATGCCTCCGGCTTTCCCAGCTCAAAGCTGTCGGTGTTATACCCGTCTTTTGGCGAAAAAACTTTATACCTGCGCTCTGTTATCTCCAACAACAAAATCAGCGTTTATTATGGCCGTTGCGAAAAGCGCGATGAGGTAGCCTCTTTAATTGATGAACGCGAAGGGCGTAAGCAGATTGCTAATATTCTGCGGCAGGACTACGACCCCGTAACCCTGGAACCACTTGGTGAACCTGTTATGGTTTTCGATGAAGCAGACGATTATTTTGCCTGCAGCGGTATAGAAATTGCGCAAAGCGAAGATGGCAGCAAAACCGCTATGCTGGTTAAATGCTATTACAGCCACCAGTATTACAAAGTATATGTTACGGATAATGTTACCGGACAGACCTGGGATCGTAAAATTGCCTTTAAGGATCTTAAAGAATATCTGTGCTTTAATAGTGTTAATGTAGGAAATGACGGACGCGTGGTGGTAGCTGCTAAAGTGCGTTACGATGTAATCTCTATCCACACCAGCAGTAAGGATAAACATCCCGATAAGTATTATTTCTTTTCGGTGGAAAAGGGCGATAAGGAGCCGGCACAGTTAATCATGGAATCGCCGGTTAGCGGTAAGTTTATCGATAAGCCGATGGTTACTATGCTTAATAACGGACAAACGGCTATTGCATACTGCTACTTCGGCAGCGATAAAAACAAATTGGTGAAAGGTATTTCGGTTGGGCGCTACGATGCCGGTTTTGGTGGTGGCATGCACGATGTCGAACTCGATCCGCAGTTTATTGCCCAGGCATCTGAATTCAACGGCAAAAAGGACAAGGGTCTTCCTTTTCTGGCATTACGTCAGTTACTTCCTTTAGAAGACGGCGGCTGCATGGTTATTGCCGAGCATAACCGCGAATCAACCAAGCCGGGCGATAGCATTATGCAGGTGGAGCGGCATTATGTATTAACCTACCGTTTTGATGGAAACATGGCTTTGAAGGATTCCCGCTTCCTCCCTAAAAAGCAAAGCAGCGAACGCGTGGGCTATGCGCTTTCAACCTGCGCTTACCGCAAAGGCAATGATGTATTCCTGTTTCATAACGACGATTGGGAAAGCGATGACGACCACGATACCAACCTGATGTGCACCCGCTTGCCTGCCAACGGCGGTAATCCCGAAACAACCAAGATTGTACATACCAGCGATGACTTTTTAACCAGCATGCAAAATGTTTATCCGGGAGCGGATGGTAAAGTGTTATTGGCCGAATGGAAACTGGTAGATTATGAAGATGTATCGAAACTGGTAAAACTGCTGGAGGTTACCCTCAAGTAACTATTCCTCTTTGGGTTTAAAGCTGGTGCGCTTGGTGCCGCTGTACATTTCGTATTTCACAAACCGGCATTCCAACTGCCCGTTGTATACCGGTATGCGCCGCGACGCTTTTAAGCCTACATATTTCAGCGCCTCCATATTTGAAGTAATCAGCCAGCAATCGTAACCGGCAAAGCGCTGTTTAAATGTGTCGCCTATCTTTTTATAGAGCAAAGGCAGGTCATCCTTCGCCATACGTTCACCATAAGGCGGATTAATGATAACCGTACCACCGCCTTCAGGGGCATCAAACTGCACCATATCACATTCGCGTATGTGCACCATATCCTCTACCTTGGCATGCTTCAGGTTTTCCTTTGCCTTGCGCGCTACGTTATGCGATAGCTCGCCACCTAAAATCTTGGGCTGCACTTCTTCACTAATCTTGTTCAGGGCCGATTCAAGAATTTTATCCCACAACTCCTTATCAAAAGGCAGATACCGCTGCCAGCGCATAAACCCGAAATCCTCCTTATAATATCCCGGCGGTATGTTGCCGGCAATCAAAGCAGCTTCTATTAATATGGTTCCCGAACCGCACATGGGGTCTACCAGGTTGCGGTGGGGTGTCCAGCCGCTAAGTAAAACCAGGCCTGCTGCCAAACATTCATTTATAGGGGCCAGGTTAATCTTATCGCGGTAGCCGCGTTTATGTAAACTCTCGCCCGAGCTATCAAGGGCTACAGCACAAACATTGTTTACTATATGCAGGTGTATGCGCAGGGTTGGTTTGTCTAAATCAACACTGGGCCGCTTGTCGTATTTTTCTCTAAAGCGGTCGGCAATGGCATCCTTCGCTTTTTGCGATATGTATTGCGAGTGATTAAATAGGGGAGTAGTTAAAACCGTATCTATACCCAGTGTATCGTCTACACCCATGTATTTTTCCCAATCTATCCGCTTAATGCCTTTATAAAGGTCTTCTTCGTTCTGTACCTCAAAGTTGGTAATAGGCACCAGTATCCTAAGCGCAGTGCGCAAATACAGATTACACTTATAAACTACACCCAAATCGCCGGTAAAGCTAACCGCCCGGCTGTGCACTTCAATATCCCGCGCTCCCAGTTTCCGCAATTCATGGCTCAATACTTCCTCTAAACCAAAAATTGTTTTGGCAACCAGGCGCAGTTCCCCTTCCGCTAATTTCATACACAAATGTAAGAACTCGCTCCAAGTGCTTCTTGCAATTTCGCTTCCTTTGCCGCGTCATTATCTAAATGCTTGTTATGCTAAACCGTGCCGTTAAAGCCTTATTACCTGCCGAATTGATAAATATGGGTGGCTTATTTGTTCGCCAGGCTTTCCCTACCATGCAAATAGACATGGTAGATCCTTTTCTGTTACTGCACCACGGCGAAATGAAAGTGGGCGAGCATACGGACCCTAAGCATGCAGGGGTTGGCCCTCACCCGCATCGCGGTTTTTCTCCGGTATCCTTCATTTTTAAAGGCGGCGTGCATCACCGCGATAGCCGGGGGAACGATAGCATTATATATGCCGGCGGTATACAATGGATGAATGCCGGCCGGGGTGTAATACACAGCGAGCGTCCACCGCTCAATATTCAGGAACTGGGCGGATTAACAGAGGTAATTCAAATGTGGGTCAATACACCCGCAGCACATAAAATGGATTTACCCCAATATCTGCCTTTAACAGCACAGGATATTCCTATCTACACCTCCCCGGATGGCAGGGCTGTCGTACATATTTCGGCAGGTGAGTTGTTAGGGGTTAAAGGACCTATCACCGCCCAATCACCCGTAAATGCTGCAACGCTGGAACTTCAGCCCGGTGCTAAGATCTCCATTCCGCTGCCTATAGAGCACAATGCCTTTTTGTACTTACTGGATGGTGCCATTACATTGGAAGGTTATGGCCTGGTAGAAGGCAAGCATGCAGTAGTATTTAAAAATGAAGGCGAGGGAATTGCTCTCGAAGCACAACAACAAACACGAGCCCTTTTAATGACCGGACTGCCTTTAAACGAACGGGTAATTGCGCACGGCCCCTTTGTAATGAACACCGAAACCCAGATTCTGGAAGCCATGCGCGATTACCAGATGGGCAAAATGGGGGTACTTATCGAAGATTAAGTTCTGTATTTCAACCGCATACTGTACATGCACCGCCACACTAAGGCGCGCTGCTTGCTCAATCTTACTCCGCCTCAGCTATTTTAGTTAGGATATGCTTTTTGTAACAGAGGGAAGACCTGTTGAAGCACTGATTCTTTTGCTTGCGTTTCTGATTGTTCATTAAAAAGTGATGTTATGAAAGGAAGCAATCACGGTGGCCGCAGCGGTAATAGCTCCGGTAGCCAGAGGAGCACTACCACCTCCTCTAAAAGCAAAAGCAATTCGCGCAGCAGTTCCCGCAATATGGATAGCGGACGCGGTGGAAATCAAAAATCCACAGCCCGTTCTTCAAATCGGGACAAATAAGTAAAAGCAATTGCTAAGCAGTTGGTTTTACAAGCTCCGGTTGACGTATAAGTCGGCCGGGGCATTTTTTTCGTTCACCTAAACTGTTCTGTATGGCTATGCAAAAAGATGGAGGCACTGCACCCACTCCCCATAAAGGAGTGCAGATGGATACCCTGACAACCAAAAAGTTCAGCAGTAAGGAAGAAGCCGAGCGCTTGTTTCTGAATGCCGAAAAGCGCATGCTCGACATTAATAGGTGGAACGATATCAATGGCGCCAAGGAAAATCAATACCAGTTAACCGATCCGCGCGGTAACCCTAAATCGGGCTTTGCCCAGGAGCAGGACTATATCCGCTTCAAATTGCCGCTGGCTCCGTCTTCTAACGTTGGTAAAGGCGAAGACTGGGTGCGCATTGAAAAGATAGTATCCAAAATACATAAAGATAAACGCAGCGTGGCTATGATCGTTCGCCCGGCGGCCAACCCAACTACCGTTTTTACTACCCCCGCCCACTTTTATAGTACCGATACTACAAATACCTTTATGGTGCAATGGCAGGGTAAAGAAGTTACTGCCGGCGTTTTCGGTCGAAACGAAGAACCTAATATTGAGGAGCCCAACAGCCTTTATAGTAAGCTCCGCAACTTTTTAATAGGCACCCTGGCCTGGTTGGGTATTGCCAAAACCCAGTGGGCTACCTTAATAAAAGGCTGGCTGAAAGAATAAGGCAACCATTTAACGCAAGGAGCCGTTAACCTTTTAATACTATAGTATGCGTACAACAACCAAATGGCTTCCGGCCCTCTTTATAGTAATAGCGCTGTTTACCTCGGCCGCAGCCTGCAACAAACAAGCCTGCAAAGCTCAACCAAAACCCGACTGCATGTGCACCATGCAATACGACCCCGTGTGTGGTTGCGATGGCAAAACCTACGGTAACGCCTGCGAAGCCGGATGTAATGGGATAGATGTAGTAAGCAAAGGCCCTTGTAAGTAGTAGGTAATTAGTGTACTCCGCCCTTGTCATCCTATGTTTGCAAAGTAGGAGGAAATAAGTGTTTAGATTTAGATAAAGAAGTAGGGAAAAGAGAAAGGCTACTAGCTGTCATTGGTCGCTAGAGACCGTTCGCCATGCCAGCCCCTTTTCCCTCTACTTAACAGCTTGAACAGTTCATTAGGCGTTAGGAGCCTGAATTAAGGATTGATAAGCAATAAGTAGTTACTTCTTATGGTATCACTTAAACACAAAATTATGAATTACATCGGAATTGACATTTCAAAGCTAACCTTTGATGTTGCCCTGGAAGAGAATGGCCGTTATCGTTATTACAAGTTTGATAACAACCTTACAGGATTTAAACAGTTGCTCAAATTATTAGAGGTAGAGTACAGTTGCTGTGTAATGGAAGCCAGTGGCCCATACTATCTAAAGCTTGCTACTTACCTGGCAGAAGCCGGCATTAAAGTAAGCGTAGTAAATCCATTAGTGATCAGAAGGTTTTGCCAAATGCGTTTGATGAAAGCAAAGACCGATAAGAAAGATGCTGCCATGATTGCAGACTATGGTAAAACGGAAAGACCAAAGCAATGGGAACAAGAGGCTGTGTATGTCCAGAACCTACGCCAGATGCATGCTTGCGTCGAGCAGTTGGATAAGGCAAGGACTGGTTTTATCAGACAACTTGAAGCATTTAAACAAAACCCCATTAGCTTTAAAGAAGCACAACGTGCATTAACACACATGATTAAATCCATAGAAAAACAGATAAAGGAGTTAGAGCAAAAGATGGAAGAAATCATAGCCATTCACCATAAAAATCTCTATGAGCAACTAAAGAGCATTCCAGGAGTAGGAAGGAAAACAAGCATATTGCTGGTGGTCATTACTGGCGGATTTACCAAATTCCAAAATGCAAAGCAGTTAAGCTCTTATGTTGGCCTCAGTCCTCGTATTTATGAGTCTGGAACAAGCGTTAAAGGAAAGGTTAAGATATGCAAGATGGGAATGAGCAAAATGCGTGCGCTACTATATGTCTGTTCCTGGTCAGCTATAAAATGCAACACCGCCTGTAAAAACCTATACGAACGCATGGTAGCAAAGGGGAAGCCCAAAATGGTAGCACTGATAGCTGTAGCCAACAAGTTGCTTAAGCAAAGCTTTGCCATTGCCACCCAGGGAACCTATTATGAAGAAAATTATACAGCAAAAACTTGTTTTTAAACACAGTTCATGCCGACGCAGGAGGCATCTTAACTATATAGAACACGGCCATGCCCATTGCCAATTATACATCTACTTAGCGCTTCCCCACATTCGTCCCATTCGTTCAATTCGTCCAATTCCATCATTTCATTCGCCTCCGCCCTTGTCATGCCGACGCAGGAGGCATCTTAACTATATAGAACACGGCCCCTGCCCACTGCCAATTATACATCTACTTAGCGCTTACCCCTATTTGTCCCATTCGTTCAATTCGTCCAATTCCCCCGCCATTACACTACTCCAACGTCAAACATCAAGCGCCAAACAACAAACGTCCGCCTAATTCCCTGGTTTTGGCCCTATTACAAGCCTTTGCGCAAAAAAAAATTGCAAGCCCAAACCCCCGTCAGATAAGGGTTTGGGGCTACCTCTTCAAAAAAGTTCAGCAATACCCCTTGCAGAATTGAAAACTGCCTTTATCTTTGCGGCCCGCTTCTGAGGAAAACGTTCTTTAAAACACAGAAACGGCAACAAAATGAAACACTTACGCAGCCTATCGCGTAAGACACAAACCAAGCTCTTCGAAAAAAAAGTTGAGCGAAAGTTTGGAAAGTTGAAAGCAAAGTTTTTATCTTTGCGCCCCGCTTCGGAAGAAATCGTTCTTTAAACACCGAAGCGAATAAGGAAACCAAAAGATGCGTAGTGATACGCACGCTCTATATAATCCTCCACAAGCACTGAATAGATAGTGCTGACGCGAGATGCGGAAAGAGGTTAAATAGTGATTCCAAGCGTCCGATGTCTATCGGAACCAAGCAATCCTACAAAGAGCCCGCTGGCTAAGGGACCTAAGCAAGATGCAAATCTTCCCCTACATATAAATAGCCTTTTAGGGTAGCACGGTTTAAAACCGGCAAGAAAAAAAAGTGAGATAAAAGTTTGGAGAAACGAAGCAAAGAAATTACCTTTGCGGCCCCAATCGAAAGAAAAGGAAAACGTTCTCTACGAAAAAACAGGTTGTAAGAGTTTGAAGCTCAACCAACTACTAATGAAGAATCGGCAGGCAAAAGCCTAAGGGTTTAGCTGAGTCATCTTCGTGAAGTTCTTTGAAATACAGGTAAGAAACATAGAATGCGAATAACAGGTTAGATTAAATGCTTAATACATTTTTTTCCTAACCATTCTTTTGAATGCTAAGGAATCAACTCTTTTACTACGGAGAGTTTGATCCTGGCTCAGGATGAACGCTAGCGGGAGGCCTAATACATGCAAGTCGAACGGTAACAGGATAGCAATATCGCTGACGAGTGGCGCACGGGTGCGTAACACGTACACAATCTGCCTTATACTGGGGCATAGCCTCGGGAAACTGAGATTAATTCCCCATAATGTTATGAAAGGGCATCCTTTTATAACTAAAACTCCGGTGGTATAAGATGAGTGTGCGTCCGATTAGCTAGTTGGTGAGGTAACGGCTCACCAAGGCGACGATCGGTAGCTGGTCTGAGAGGATGATCAGCCACACGGGCACTGAGACACGGGCCCGACTCCTACGGGAGGCAGCAGTAGGGAATATTGGACAATGGGCGCAAGCCTGATCCAGCCATCCCGCGTGAAGGATTAAGGTCCTATGGATTGTAAACTTCTTTTCTCTGGGAATAAAAAGCGGGGTTCACCCTGCCTTGAAGGTATCAGAGGAATAAGCACCGGCTAACTCCGTGCCAGCAGCCGCGGTAATACGGAGGGTGCAAGCGTTATCCGGATTCACTGGGTTTAAAGGGTGCGTAGGTGGCTTTATAAGTCAGTGGTGAAAGCCCGGAGCTTAACTCCGGAACTGCCATTGATACTGTTTAGCTTGAATCAGGTAGAGGTGGATGGAATATTACATGTAGCGGTGAAATGCTTAGATATGATTTAGAACACCAATTGCGAAGGCAGTTCACTAGATTTGTATTGACACTGAGGCACGAAAGCGTGGGGATCAAACAGGATTAGATACCCTGGTAGTCCACGCCCTAAACGATGTATACTCGACATATGCGATACACTGTATGTGTCCAAGCGAAAGCGTTAAGTATACCACCTGGGAAGTACGACCGCAAGGTTGAAACTCAAAGGAATTGACGGGGGTCCGCACAAGCGGTGGAGCATGTGGTTTAATTCGATGATACGCGAGGAACCTTACCTGGGCTAGAATGCTGGGGGATGAATCCTGAAAGGGGTTTTTGTAGCAATACACCGCCAGTAAGGTGCTGCATGGTTGTCGTCAGCTCGTGCCGTGAGGTGTTGGGTTAAGTCCCGCAACGAGCGCAACCCCTATCTTTAGTTGCCAGCGAGTAATGTCGGGGACTCTAAAGAGACTGCCTGTGTAAACAGAGAGGAAGGAGGGGATGACGTCAATTCATCATGGCCTTTATGCGCAGGGCTACACACGTGCTACAATGGTAGGTACAGAGGGCAGCCAACTGGCGACAGTGAGCGAATCCCAAAAAACCTATCTCAGTTCGGATTGAAGTCTGCAACTCGACTTCATGAAGCTGGAATCGCTAGTAATCGCAAATCAGCAATGTTGCGGTGAATACGTTCCCGGACCTTGCACACACCGCCCGTCAAGCCATGGAAGTGGGGTGTACCTTAAGACGATAACCGCAAGGAGTTGTCCAAGGTAAAACTCGTAACTGGGGCTAAGTCGTAACAAGGTAGCCGTACCGGAAGGTGCGGCTGGAATACCTCCTTTTTAGAGCAAATTAGCCTGCGCAATCTATGTTTCTTCTGTGTTTCAAAATTTATTATCAACTGCAAAGTTGATGTTGTTCTTTATCACTGCTGTCTGCAATAGTCTCGTAGCTCAGGTGGTTAGAGCGTTACACTGATAATGTAAAGGTCCGCAGTTCGAGTCTGCGCGGGACTACATTACACAGTGAGGTTTCTCAGGAATGGGGGATTAGCTCATCTGGCTAGAGCGCCTGCTTTGCAAGCAGGAGGTGATCGGTTCGATCCCGATATCCTCCACAGTTTCAGTAATACACTGAGTACGATTTATCCTCGGAAAAGTTATCGATTGCTGATGAAAGTTCTTTGACATATTGGCGAGTTAATAAAATTAAATCTTCAATTTTAAAATCATCCAAGAATTGAAAGTTACTAAGGGCACACGGTGGATGCCTTGGGTCTGAGAGGCGATGAAGGACGTGACAAGCTGCGATAAGCTTTGGGGAGCCGCACATGGGCTTTGATCCGAAGATTTCCGAATGGGGCAACCCAATATCATGAAGTGATATTATACCGCTTGCGGTATGCGAACGGGGAGAACTGAAACATCTAAGTACCCCCAGGAAGAGAAAACAATTTAGTGATTTCCTAAGTAGTGGCGAGCGAAAAGGGATCAGCCCAAACCGTAAAGCATGCTTTACGGGGTTGTAGGACTGCAATCTGAACTAATAATTTGAAGTAGAAGCATCTGGAAAGTTGCACCATAGAGGGTGATAGTCCCGTAAACATAAGAATTATTTATCTAGCAGTATCCTGAGTACCGCGGGGTCGGAGACGCCCTGTGGGAATCTACCAGCACCATCTGGTAAGGCTAAATACTCCTCAGACACCGATAGCGAACTAGTACTGTGAAGGAAAGGTGAAAAGAACCGCGAACAGCGGAGTGAAATAGAACCTGAAACCGTGTGCTTACAAGCGGTCAGAGCTCCTTCGTGGAGTGATGACGTGCCTTTTGCATAATGATCCTACGAGTTGCTCGTCACTGGCAAGATTAAGAGACCAAGTCTCGGAGTCGCAGCGAAAGCGAGTCTGAATAGGGCGAAAGTCAGTGGCGGCAGACGCGAAACCTTGTGATCTACCCATGGCCAGGGTGAAGTGATGGTAACACATCATGGAGGCCCGAACTAATTAGCGTTGAAAAGCTACTGGATGAGCTGTGGGTAGGGGTGAAAGGCTAATCAAACTGGGAGATAGCTCATGCTCCCCGAAATGCTTTTAGGAGCAGCGTCAAGTTAAGTTATATAGAGGTAAAGCTACCGATTGGGCTAGGGGCCTTCACCGGCTACCAAACCCTGACGAACTCTGAATGCTATATAATATGCTTGGCAGTGAGGCAGCAGGTGATAAGGTCTGTTGCCGAGAGGGAAACAACCCAGACCATCGTCTAAGGTCCCTAAATCTATATTAAGTCACACAAACGATGTCCGATTGCTATAACAGCCAGGATGTTTGCTTGGAAGCAGCAATCATTTAAAGAGTGCGTAACAGCTCACTGGTCGAGTGATCGGGCGCGGAAGAATAACCGGGTGTCAAATATAGTACCGAAGATGTGGCAACGTAAGTTGGGTAGGGGAGCATTCCAGCGACTGCGAAGGTGTAGCGCGAGCTATGCTGGAGTTTCTGGAAAAGCAAATGTAGGAATAAGTAACGATAAAATAGGTGAAAAACCTATTCGCCGTAAGCCTCAGGGTTCCTGATCAACGTTAATCGGATCAGGGTTAGCCGGATCCTAAGGACCACCCGAAAGGGGACCTCCGATGGAAAAACAGTTAATATTCTGTTGCTTGCTTAAGTTTCGATGGGGTGACGGAGAAGTGAAAGTGCCGCGTTCTTACGGATTAGAACGTTAAAGTATCAGGTATATCGTTGGCAGGTAAATCCGCCGATGATGCTGAAATACAACAGTACGCCTTGAACCTTCGGGGAATAGGATAGTGCACCTAATCATGCTCCCGAGAAAAACCTCTAAGGTTAGGCTTAAGCAATCCATGCGGAAACCGACACAGGTAGTCGAGGAGAGTATCCTAAGGCGCTCGAGTGAGCCGTGGCTAAGGAACTAGGCAAAATAGTCTCGTAACTTCGGGAGAAGAGACGCCTCCGCAAGGAGGCCGCAGTGAAGAGGCCCAGGCGACTGTTTAACAAAAACACAGGACTCTGCTAAATCGAAAGATGCTGTATAGGGTCTGACACCTGCCCGGTGCTGGAAGGTTAAGGAAGGTGCTTAGAGGTAACTCGAAGGCATTAACTGAAGCCCCAGTAAACGGCGGCCGTAACTATAACGGTCCTAAGGTAGCGAAATTCCTTGTCGGGTAAGTTCCGACCTGCACGAATGGTGTAACGATCTGGGCACTGTCTCAGCCACGAGCTCGGTGAAATTGTAGTATCGGTGAAGATGCCGATTACCCGCAACGGGACGGAAAGACCCCGTGAACCTTTACTATAGCTTAACATTGATTTTGGGTAAATAATGTGTAGGATAGGTGGGAGACTTTGAAGCGGGAGCGCTAGGTTTCGTGGAGTCAACCTTGAAATACCACCCTTTATTTACCTGGATCCTAATCCCTGACGGGAGACATTGTATGGTGGGTAGTTTGACTGGGGTGGTCGCCTCCCAAAAAGTAACGGAGGCTTCCAAAGGTACCCTCAGTACGCTTGGTAACCGTACGTAGAGTGCATTGGCACAAGTGTGCTTGACTGCAAGACAAACAAGTCGAGCAGGGACGAAAGTCGGGCAAAGTGATCCGGTGGTTCCGCATGGAAGGGCCATCGCTCATAGGATAAAAGGTACGCTGGGGATAACAGGCTGATCTCCCCCAAGAGCTCACATCGACGGGGAGGTTTGGCACCTCGATGTCGGCTCGTCACATCCTGGGGCTGGAGAAGGTCCCAAGGGTTGAGCTGTTCGCTCATTAAAGTGGCACGCGAGCTGGGTTCAGAACGTCGCAAGACAGTTCGGTCCCTATCTGTTGCGGGCGTTAGAAATTTGAGAGGAGCTGACTCTAGTACGAGAGGACCGTGTCGGACGAACCTCTGGTGTACCTGTTATGGCGCCAGCTGTATTGCAGGGTAGCTACGTTCGGAAGGGATAAGCGCTGAAAGCATCTAAGTGCGAAGCCCACCTCAAGATGAGATTTCTTTTAAGGGTCGTAGAAGATTACTACGTTGATAGGTCGCAGGTGTAAAGGTGGTAACATCAAAGCCGAGCGATACTAATTGCCCGTTGACTTTCTAATTTTTTAGGTCTGCCTATATTGTTGCAAAAGCTGTATAGGACACGATTTTAATTTGAATATTTACTTTTATTAACTCTGCCTTTTGTCAAAATATTATTGCCTCTGTGGTGTTCGGCCAGAGGGTTCAAACTTAAGGGTGACTATAGCGAGGGGGATCACCTCTTCCCATTCCGAACAGAGAAGTTAAGCCCCTCCACGCTGATGGTACTGGACTAATCCTCCGGGAGAGTAGGTAGTCGCCTCCTTATTTTAAAAGCCCCGCTTATTAGCGGGGCTTTTTTATTTTATTCCGTTCCCTGCTACTATTGCACATGGCTGCTTCCCGAATTGCAATTGTTGGTACCTCCGGCTCGGGTAAAACTACCCTGGCTAAACTGCTTGCCAATAAGAAGGGTATACCCCGCATTGAGTTGGATGAACTCTACTGGCAGCCCAACTGGGTGGGCACTCCCGAAGCTGAATTTCACGAGAAGATAAGGAAGGCAATATGTGCCAGCGATAGTTGGGTGATTTGTGGTAACTACAATGTCGCCAAGCAAATTACCTTACCTGCAGCTACCGATATCATCTGGTTGAATTACCCGCTATATAAAAACCTGTGGCAAGGCTTTAAGCGTTCGGTAAAACGAATTATTACCGGCGAAGAACCTTTTAAGGGTTGTAAAGAAACCTTCCGGCTTACGTTTTTATCGAAAGAATCTATCCTGCATTGGATTTTGATGACCCATGCCCGGCGGCGCAGGGAATTCACCGCATTACTTACGAAAGAAAACTTTCCTGCAGGCAGGATTTGGGTGATTAAAACAAAGGCAGAGTACCATAGGGTATTACAAATAATAGAATAGTTGTATTTAACAGGAGGTGTGCCTCTTTTGCTCTATGCAGAGGAAGTGGGTTGAATAACTCTCAGATATTTTTCGATTAAATGAACTATTGCAAATTAAAATGCGTTGGTGCAGGCAATGAGGTATTTATTGGTATTGCTTTGTTGTTGTTTTGATGTGCTGCAATGCTTATTTGCGATTTTGTGAAATTAGGCTATTACCAGCTATACTGAAACGTGTTATTGCCCGCTAATTGTCTTTTTAGTACTAACTATTATGCGCTAATCGCAGAAACTTACCTGATCTTCAACTTATCCGGATTTCTTACATACAGCAAGCGATATATACCATCCTCGTCCTGCTGCAAATAATTCATGGAATCCAACTCGCCGGTTGCACGCTCGTAAATAAGCGCAGCGGGCAATCCATTTACATAAGCCGGCCGGTATTCAAATTCAATATGCTGGCTTTGGGTTAGTTTTACCACACCCAGTAAAAAGCGTAATACCGGTTCAATTTCAAATAAAGGCCGCAACGCTGCCTGGCGCTTACCGCCTCCATCGCTATAAAGCTCTATATCACTTTTTAATAATTCATCTAACACATGCCGGTCCTGCTGGTAAACAGCAAAAATAAAAGCTTCGGTTATGGCCTTTTGCTTTAAGGGGTCAATCGGGTGGCTTACTTTTCGCCCCAGTTTTTCACGACCGCGGTGAAAAACCTGTCGACAATTCTCGGCGGTTAGCCCGGTTATCTCAGCAATAGAAGTGTAATCTTCCGAAAAGCTTTCGCGTAAAATAAATACTGCGCGCTCTACAGGGTTTAGCCGCTCCAGCAAAAACAGTAAGCCGTACTCGATGGTAGGTGCGGTTTCCGGCTCCATTGTAATTATAGGCTCCGGTAACCAGGGGCCCTTATAGGTTTCGCGCTGTTTTTTCAATTCTTCTAACCGCTTTATGCTTTGGTTAGCGGCCACCCGGCCTAAGTAAGTTTTGGGCTCTTTTACATTTTGGGCGAATATCCATTTTTCAAAAGCATCGTGCACAATATCTTCCGCCTCCTGCACCGCGCCCAGCATGTTGTAGGCTATACGGAAAAGGTAAGGACGTAAATCAAGTATCTCCGCAGTCAGTTCCATAATTAAGGAACGAAGTTAGTTAAACAGGGAAAACCGAACACTTGTACACGAGGACTTAAAATTAGCATGCTTAGTGCCTCTGCGCATTTGTGTTTGTAGTTTTATGCCACTTTCTTTTTGGCAATATCGCACAGCATATCCGAATGTATGTTTAGTCCTATGTTGCCAATGTTGTAATAAAACTCGCTGGCGCAAATCCAAACAATTTCGCATATGGAACGCTCATCGTAATGCGCTGCCAGTTTTTCAAACATTTCGCGATCCATTTTGCGGTCGCGGGCCAGCATGGTAACAAAATCAAGCAAGGCTTTTTCTTTTTCAGAAAACAATGGGCTGGTTGAGTATTCGCCCAGTGCATCAAATTTAGCCTGGTTCATTGATGACACAATTGTTAAGGAGCGGCCTATATCGATACAAAACAGGCAAACGTTTATATGCGCTACCTGTTCGCGTATTAACATAACCGTTTCGGCCGGTAGTTTTAGCTTTTTATCAAGCTGGCTTATTTTACCCGAAAAGGTGCCAAAACTTAACGGCAACCTAACGGACATAACTTTTAAAGGTGTTATTACCTTACCAAACTGCAGGCGGGTAAAAAAGTAAACTAATTTCCAAAGCAAGCTCTTCGGCCTTTCTATTGGTGCAAGAAATGGAGCATCCATAAATAAATGTTTTCACCATAGACCCCGCAGCACAGTATTTGTGACACAATTACTCAAATTTATTTTATCCATAGAAAGGCGTGGAAACCGCACTAATCCAATAACTTACTTAATCACCATAGTTAAACCGTTATTTGCGGGTAAATTACCCGTATAAATGCTTAATACCTTTTGGGCAGCATCGTAAGTATTAGAGGGTGATAGTTTGCCGTTCAGCAACACACTTTTGGGTTCCCTACAATTAATAAAACGTATCTGCCACACTCTTTCTTTCAACTGCCCATCAAACGTTTTACCATCGGGGGTAATACTTAATTGCACACCATCTTTGCCCTGCACAAATTCAAGATGGGTGAAGGAGTAATTTCCATTACGGTAGCCATCGGTAGTGCCGTCATCTTCATACAAATCGAACGTGCCATTGCTGCCGCAATAAATTTTAAGGATCACGGTGTCCAGCGGGGCATCGGCATGTAGCTTAACGGGTTGCTGCGGAATAATGCTGCCCTGTTTTACAAATACCGGAATTTCATCTAAGGCGTACGAGCGGCTGATGCGCTGATTTCCTTCTATCCTTTCGTTGTTGCGGTAGTCGTACCAAAAGCCTTCGGGCAGCCAAACACTTTGTTCAATAGTTTCTTTACCGTTCATCGGTGCGCTGATGGGCGCTACAATCATATCCTTACCAAAATAATATTGATTGTTGCAATGGTAGGCTTCCTCTTTATCGGCATGCTCGTAATACATAGGATGCACAAGCGAGATGGCACTATCATAGGCCAGGCGGCTGTAACTATAAATATAGGGCAGCAGACTGCAGCGCAACAGCACGGCCCTTTTCATTGCTGCGAAATACGTTGGCGGATATTGCCACATGCGCCGCTCAATACCGGGGTCGTTGGTGGCGTGGGTGCGGAAGATAGGACTCAGCGCTCCCCACTGTATCCAGCGGGTAAACAGTTCGGCATCCTGTTTTATCTGTTGATCGCCGGCTTGCCAGTGGCCACCAATATCATGACTCCAAAAGCCAAAGCCCACATTGGCAGCAGTAGCGGTAAAGTAGGGTTGATAGGCCAGCGATTTCCAACTGATCATTACATCGCCGCTGAAACCGATTTGATAGCGCTGATTACCCAGGCCGCCGTAGCGATGGAAAATAAGCGGACGCTTACCCTGCCTCTGCATATCGCTGTAATGCACATAGTTTAAATAGAAGGTTGGATTTACGCCTTCAATCTTCGTGCGGTTAAATTGCTGCCAATCCAGCCACCAGAAATCGATGCCGGCTTTCTCGTACGGATGCAACAGCACATCAAAATAGTTTTTAGCAAACTGCTTATTGGTGATATCGAAAGGAATGGTAGACGTAGAGGAAGTATCCAGGTTCATGGCCCGTGCAAAATCGCGATAGCAACTTTCGTGGGCCTGCACACCACTGGCGGGGTGCAGGTTTAAGCATGTTTTTAATTGGTTGCTGTCTGTCCAGGCCAGGAAGCGCTTATAATCGGGGAAGTATTTTTTTGTCCAGGTAAAACCCGTCCAGCCATCGGGTGTAGGTTTGTAGCGCGCAAACACCTCGGGGTCGGAACTGCGGGTTTGGTGCCAGTCCATATCTATTACCAGCACATCCAGCGGCAGGCCATTGTTGCGGTAACCTGCTACTATATCTTTTAAGTCCTGTTCGCTGTATTGCCAGTAGCGCGAATACCAGATACCAAAAGCAAACTTAGGAGGCAATGAAATTTTACCCGATATAGACGTAAAGTCGTAGAGCGCAGCCTTGTAATCGTTGCCATAGCCAAAGAAATACCAATCGGTGTTGGCGGCTGTTGCGCTGTTTTGCACCCAGGGCCAATCGGTGGTATCAAACGTTGGTTTGCGCGAATCATCTACCAGCGTCCAACCGCTGCGCGAGAGCAGCCCTTTGCCTAAATCAATTTTCTTAAAGCTGTGAAAGCTATAGCCACCAAGGGTGCCGTCCAGTGTGCGGGTGGTGCCTTGTAAATTCTGTTTATCCTTTACACCAGGATGCCAGTTGAATTTACGCGTAGTATCGTGATATGCTATCTGCAGATTTTTACGCGTAAATGCGCCGCTGTTCAGCTTGTAATGCAGCGTTAAAAAAGCGGTTTCAATAATCAATTCTCCTTTTTCGCTGCGTTGTTGAAAGGTCGGCACGGGTAGGTTGCGATTCAGAAATGTAATGGTACCCGCATCATTAAACGTTGCATTGGGTGCATACTCCAGCCGTATTACTCTATCGGTAAGTACGGTAAAGCGGGCATTGCCGGTAGTTACTACAGCAGCAGGGTTGGCTACTGGGTTATAGGTTTGGGCAGGGGAGTTGAGTGCGGCAATCAATAAGCCGGTTGTTATAAGCAAATGGAGGAGCTGGCGCATAGGAGGTGAAAGGTTGATACTCATTTTAAAGGAACAAATATTCTCTTAAAAGCATTACACCCCCTCCGAAAAAACAAGGCTATTCAATGGCTGCGCAATTAATTATTGAATATAAATGCCTCTCTTAAGAACATTACACCCCCTCCGAAAAAACAAGGCTATTCAACGGCTACGCAGTTCTTGTTTTTTCTCGTCCCCCTTTCTGGGGGACAACTGTATATCCTCTCCCACAAAACTGCACTTTACCAAAAGGGTGTACCTTAAAAACTGTCCTCCTGACAGGAGGACGAGGCAATGCACTGAAGCGAAGCCTGAGCGTGGCGTGCTTTGCCGGAGGCTTACAGTCCCGATCAGGTGTGAAACAGATAAGCGGGAAGGTGGAGAATAATTTTAATAAGAGAATATTAAAGCTTTTCTTTAAAATGACGTCGTATCTCTTCCAATACTCCTTCCAGGTTTTCAAATACCACTCTATTCTCAAATCTTAAAACAGTAATGCCCTGCGCTTTCAGGTTTTCATCGCGTTCGTAATCGTTTAAACTGCCCGCTAAAGTAAAATGATGTGCTCCATCTAATTCAACCACTAATTTTT
The DNA here is from genome assembly GCA_046329495.1 of Chitinophagales bacterium. Taxonomy (GTDB): domain Bacteria; phylum Bacteroidota; class Bacteroidia; order Chitinophagales; family LD1; genus Bog-950. The sequence continues at coordinate 92,977 of JAXLUO010000015.1, forward strand.
CTGCCGGACAATAGAAATCAACTATGTAATCATTGATGGAGAATTGTCTTCTAAATCTTCGCCCACCTAAATGCTTCTCTTTCAAAAAACACCATAGGAATGCCTCTGCACTGGTGCCATTGTTTCGCAGTGCCCGTCTGGAATCTTTAAGGTATTTTTTATTGTAAGCAGGGTCCATTGTATAAAGGTAGTGGGTGTGGAGTTAAAGCCAAGAATCAGAGGAGGGAATTATTTTCTTAAAAGCATTACACCCCCTCCGAAAAAACAAGGCTATTCAAGGGCTATGCCGTTCTTGTTTTTTCTCGTCCCCCTGCCAGGGGGACAGTTGGATGGCCTCTTAAACTATGCAACATCCTATTAAACAGATGCTATCAGCACCTCACCTCAAACTCTCTTTATACAACTGCTCTACTTTAGCGCGGGCCCAGGGTGTTTTGCGTAAAAAGGTAAGGCTTGATTTTACGCTGGGGTTCAGCACAAAGCAGCGGATATGCACGTGGCGGCCCATTTCTTCCCAACCGATAGTAGCTACTAAATGATTTAGCATCATTTCCAGCGTTACACCGTGTAAGGGATCGTTGTTTTTAGGCTTTGGCATAGGCGCAAAGGTACATAAAGCCTGAAGAGTTTACAGGCTACCCTTGCCATGCTCTTACTACTGCTTGACTATCAAACTGACTCCTATCTGCCCCTGCATTGAGCATCCTCAACAACGCTGCCCTTATTGGGCTATACTTTTAGAAAAAATATAACGGTATGAAAAACTTGGTCTACCTGCTGCTATTACCTGTATGGATGTTGTTTACCGGCTGCGAAAAAAAGGACGGTAACTGCGGTCCCTTTCAGGAAAAAAACCTGGCCAACCCGAATAATATTTTTCAAGATAAGGCCGATATCTACTGGGGTTTGTCAGGGAATGTACGTTCGTTTACCTATAACTGGGAAATTGATAATATATGCACCGAAAGTAATCCTAAGGTGCGGGTACTTATGGGTTTAATGCATAGCAACACAACGGTTAGTAATCCATTTTCGGTAAGCGGGGGCATCTACACCTGTTAGGGGTGCAGGCGCAGTACGTTATACTAACACCTAATGATGCACAAGACTATTACACAAGCCCCATGGCCGAAATTGGCATGCAGCAGTGTTTTGGCGGGCAGCCTTCGGGTAAAATTTATCCGTATGTAACAGTAAGTTTTACCACCCTTGGTTCCAGCCAGGCTGATTCGCTTTACTTTATTGATAATGTGGTGTTGTTGGGTACGGATGCAGAATACTATTTGCCAAAATAGCAGGTGTTACCGGTTGTGCTTTATTAATCGCATCGCTATAAGTTGCATCTGTGAGATACTGCAAAGGTTGGAAAACAACGAAGTGATTAGCAGTTTTTTGGGGTGTGCTACTTATGGCTGCGGCTTTGTATTTTTACCGGTAATGACGGAGGAAGAAAGAGAAAAGTTCCGGAAGGGTTGTAGTGATGGCTGCGGATGGTTGGTGCTTATTGTGGTAGCAGCCATAATAGCAATGACCATTTGGCCAAGGTAGTTTTGTGCGACCCCTTCGGGGTCGATATTCTTATTAAATGTTGTTGCTATAAATGTTTGATCCCTTCGGGATCAGCGCAGGAGTTTGCATTTTTTGACCCTGAAAGGGTCATATATTTATAGCAACAGCACATAGCCTAAGTCCGACTCCGGAGGAGTCGCACATTTCGGGATCAGGCACTTTGTGATTTTAGGGTAGCAGAACATTGCGGCATGTGCGGATTGCCCGGCAGCAGGCAGGCTGGTTTTTTTTGAGCAAGGTTGGCACGTGCGGAAAGACGCGCGCCAGCGGAGCTGTTACTATAATTGTTTGACCCCTTCGGGACCATTGAATACCGCGATAATAAATGGGTGCTTTGTCCACATATGACGCTTAACCCCGTAGGGGTGCCCTGTCTGTAGAAGGAAATGAAAAATTAATCCCAACTCCGTAGGAGCGCGCTGTAAACAAAAGTGATCCGATGACTCGGAGTCATCGGATCACTGGGCTTGCTTTTGTTACAAATACGGCTTTACCACCGCATTTACAAAATAGCGGAAGGTGTCAAGGAAGTCGGCGCAGGTTTTGGTGGAGGAGCGGTTTTTGATAATCTTTTTATACTCGTCCATTTCCACATAGGTAAGGTCGTATATCAATGGTTCGCAACGCTCGGGGTCTATTTGAACGGTCCATTGTTTTAGCACGGTGTTTACCAGCAGTTGGTTTTCTTCTATCGGCGGGTTTACGTTGGGTACTGCAAAGTGTTGCGAGGCTACACGCATTTCTTTTTGTATTACCTGGTAGTAATTGAGGTTGTCGCGACTGATAGCCTGGCGGTTGCTGCCGGTGGCGTCGCCGGTAATTTTCCAGAAGGCTTTTGGGAAGGTGGCCTTTAGTTGTGCGCAAAGCTTCCATATATCGCTATTGTGTAGTTTAAAGCATTGGATGGCGCGGATGGTTTTTTGTGCCGGCAGTAGTTGGAATACTGTGCAGGTAAGCGGGTTTACGTTGAAGTCGAAACTGGCGTATGTAATTAATTCAGACCTGTAACAAGGCTTGTCCGTTTGTTCACCACAGATGGACACAGATGGACACGGATTATTTTTAGATGGATCTTCTGTCACATTTTCGCGACGCATCCATTGCCCGTTCTTGAAAGTGAGGGGTATTGATTTGGGTTTGTAGATCGGTGCTGCTGGTTTGTTTTCGTCCTGTTCTTCTGATGACTGCTTCTCCTCGCTTTCCACTGACTCCTTAAAAGGAGAACCGCTACCCAGGTCATCGCTGCCCCCTGACTCCCTAAAGGGAGAACTGCTACCATGGTCATTGCTGCCCACCGGCCGGTTCGCTGTTGAGAGCAGGATGCGGACCACGTGTATTTCGGGGTCGAAAGCCCAGGCGAATTTTTTGGTTTTGTCTTCGATACCCCATTGGCCGAGTGCATAGATGCGGTATTGGTTGGGGTCGGTTGTTTTAAGGCGCTCGAGGTTTTCGGCATCCTGTTCTGTAAGCAAACTGGTGCCATCGGGCAGGCGATTATCGCGATAGGTAAAATGCAGCAGTTGGGTTTTGTTGTGATATGCTCCGGTAGAATCGCAGAGTTGTTTTTTAATCCAGTGGTTTTCGCTAACGGGGTTTAGTATTAAGGTGTATTGAATATTTTGAAAACCCCGGGCACGGCGAAGGATTTCGGTGAAGTCGGCATAGGTAAAGTGGTCGGCTTCTTCCATCACTACCCTGCTGATGTTGGAAATGGATTTTAATTTTTCAGGCTTATCGGCACCCAGCAAGATAATGCTGCGGTTATTGACCGCGCAGGTAACGCGTTTATTTCCTTCGCTATACGTAGTGCGGAAATAAGGCCGCAGGGCAAAGTCATCGATAATAGTATTTAGCAGTTTGTAGCAACTATGGCGATGGTGTGTTGCGTGTTTGCGAAGCAGCAAGGTATCGCCATGGCCGGATTGCAAAATGCGAATGAGTTCGTGTTGATGTACGGCGTAGGATTTACCGCTTGCAGCTCCGCCATATACAACCACAAAGGGTGCAGTGGCTGCACTTACTTTGTAGAATACACCGGTGAAGTGGGTGTGGGCGTTTGGCTGGAAGTTGATGATCATAGGTAATTGGACTAATTGAACGAATTGGACAAATTGAACGAATGAAAGTGGTCCTCACCCCTGGCCCCTCTCCGAAGGAGAGGGGTTGTTTTGCTGGCGCAAAACGGAGGAAAAGGCGGCGCTACTGCATAGGTGGCCCTTATCCGTTAACACTAATGCCTCGTATGGGATTTTTTTGCTGAGGCAAAACGGGATTAATCTTCGGGTTTTAGTTGCAGGTAATGTGGTGAAGGAGGAACGATGTGAAATTCCTTTTGTACCAGCACGGTGGGCTTGGGTCCATCGAGGCGTTGGTAGTACATATGCAGGGCCCGCAGGGTTTCGAACACAGTTGGTTTACCGGGGTATTCGGCCTGCAGGTCGCGCCCGGCGCGGATGATGTCGGCCAATACGGCGTTGAGTTCAGAGATGGTGAGTTCCTGCTCCTGCACTTTTTGAACAATAAGGCTGTTGCGAGCCTGTTGCACCAGTTGCTGGCGTTGCCGCCGGGCTTCATCAATTTGTTTTTTGTATTGTTTGGCTAGGACGGAGCCCTTCTTTTTTGCTGTATTGGGGTTAGCGCCTTTTGCTATGGCATTGATATAGGCGCGTTTGTAGGACATGCCACCTGAAACGAGGTGGATGAAGTGGAGGTGTGTGTCGGACAACATAGGTAAGTGTGTTTTGGTTTAAGAACGGTTTTTAGTGTTATGGGGCAAATATAGGAATAATGTTTCAAAAAAAGAAACTAAAAATAAAATGAATGAATGGGACGAATTGAACGAATGGGACGAATTGAACGAATGGGACGAATTGAACGAATTGGACGAATTGAACGAATGGGACGAATTGAACGAATTGGACGAATGGCCTTGCTAACCACTGACTCCCTTTCCGATTGGTCGGAAGGGAGGACCGCTATGCTGGGGCTTGGCATCCCACTAACTCCCTAAAGGGAGAACCGCTATGCAGGGGCTTGGCATCCCACTGACTCCCTAAAGGGAAGACCGCTATGCAGGGGCAGAGCATCCCACTAACTCCCTAAAGGGAAGACCGCTATGCAGGGGCTTGGCATCCCACTAACTCCCTAAAGGGAAGACCGCTATGCAGGG
>JAXLUO010000016.1:0-85792 GCA_046329495.1 Chitinophagales bacterium
CAAGTTCCATTATCTGCCTTTTTAAGGCAAATAGCGGGATTATAGTTGTCCGAAACGAATGGATAATTTGGACAAATCGAGGAACAGATTTTATTACAGCTAATTATTAGGATTAAGAATATCAACGATCATATCGTTCATCTTTATTCTAGCGGTAGAATGTGCTCCTTCTTGGGTTTTTCGATTAGAAGTTCTTTCAAGGGACTCGTACTTAAAGGTCTGTCCATGTGAGTCAACGAAAAGTAAATGAATCGCTTCCGGTACCTTAACGTTAACAAGCGTAATACTATTTTCACCAATGCGAATGCAGCTTAAGGCATGGAATAAAATGACTATATCGGTAATACTTGCGTTCCACCTAATATCCATTTTGGGAATATCTCTATTAGAACCTGTTTCAAGCTTAAAAATGTACCTGACCAATTCATTTACTTGTTCTGACGAGGCATTAAGGTAGACTTGACCCGCTTTCGTTTTTTTTACCGTTGATAGACAGGTAAATATCTTGAAGAGATTTTGATATTTATCATTACTTTGATTGGTATCTACTCTCAAAAAATAGTCTCGCTTCCGCTTTATCAACTTTTCCGCTTCTATAAGACCCAAAAATTGGATCAATACATTTATATCGACAAACTCATAATTTATTCCTACACCTTTATCAAATTCGCTTTGGGGCTTTTCCTTAGGGTATAATTTATTAGTAAAAGTTTGAGGCTTGGCTAGGTTCTCATATATGTCCCAAAAAAAGTTAGGCTTACTCTTAGGTTTTAATAACCCAGATTCATCAATAAAGACAGACATATCCAAACCAATATTATAAGCGTGTATAATTTCCTCCAAATTGGATATTTTGGAAAGAGATTGAACCTCTTTTAAATGGTCTTTAATCTGATTATAATAAAAATCATACGCATACTCACAATCCCTTGAACTAAAAACTCGATGCTCAAAATCCTTAAGTATGTTCTGCGCAAAGGTGGTAATCGAAAGGCTTAATTCCATACATCTTAATTTGTGTTTGGCAATAATTGTGCGTTAATTTTGTTTTGGCTCCAAATATCATTCATCATCTCCTGCTTTTGTTTGTCCGCGAATGCTACATATCGTTTAAAGGTCGAGTCTTTTTTATGACCACTAAACTCTCGAACCACGCGCTCATGCATGCCCAATATGAGGGAGTTCGTGATAAATGTTTTTCTGCCAACATGGGTAGTTAGAATTTCGTACTTAGGCAAATAGTTTGTTACTACTTCGGCTCCACGGTAGGTGGATTTAGCAACCAATTCATTAAGTTCAACTTCCTGGCCTATCTCATACAGATACTCATTGGTTTTTTGGTTGGAAATTACCGGTAATGGCTTGTCAAGGTGCTTATATCTCTCCAGAATCTCCTTAGCGTAGCTATTTAACGGGATGCTGTTTCGGGATTTCGTTTTTTGAATAACTAATTCAATGTGGCCTTCTTTAATGTTTTCTCTTTGTAGATTTTCGACATCCGAAAATCTCAACCCAGTAAAGCAGATAAAACAAAAAACATCGCGCACATTAGAAAGTTTCTCACTACTGAACTCATGCTTGTATATCTTCATTAACTCATTCAATGTTAAAGCATATACTTCGGCTTCGTTATGCTTACGGACAAACTTTTTATAATAGACATTTAACTTTGAATTATAGTTTCTCTCCTCTGTACAAAAATTCATAAAAACTTTAATGTTTTTAATATGCTTGGAAACTGTGTTGTTAGTAGCGTTTAATTCGGTATACAAATAATCCTTAAACAAGGAATCAAATTTCATGTTTATGTTTTCAAAGATAAGTTCGTAATTATACTTTATAGAGAACTCTTTCAAATGCTTAAACGTGGTTTTAAAATTTGAAATAGTTTGTTGAGTAACCTTAAATTCCCGGTCCTTAAGGAACTCCTCGGTAATGGATTGGAACGAAATAGTAGTCCTTTCAGATTCGGCCTGGCGGTTATTCAATGTATCAATAACTCGTTTTAAATCTTCCTTTAGAATTATCTGTTTGTTTTCGAGTTTGGCTTCGTAAATCCTGGCGGCCCCTCGCTCAATGTTGTGTAAATAATTGTTTAGGAGAACTGCGCCCTCTTTAAAATACCGAGGATTTATTCGTTGCTTTTCAAAATCCCATTCCAATTGTCTGCACTTACGTTCAGTAAATACTTTTATCGTTTTACCGCTGAATCTGAAATAAAAGAAGATTTGAAGTTCGCGGTTAGCAATAGTGTCTTCCATTTTACGTAGCAAGTCCTTGTTGCCAGTTTCTTTTGCATTGCGAAGTTCTTTCTGTGAAATAGCATTGTCTAGATAGAAGTTAGTAGAGTAGCCCATCTTACGTAAATATTTACGTACAAGTATACGTACACATTTACCTAATTACAAAATATTTGGTTGATATTTATTTTAACAAATACATAATTAAGCCATTGATAAACATGGCATTATGAATTAAATGAGGTAAAATGAAATTAAATAAGGTTAGAGTCCAGTAGTCCCGTCCGATCCGCAAAAGCTCCGAAATTTCGGAGCTTTTTTGTTTTATACTGCCTTGCAATTACATTAGAAAGGCAATTTTACAGAGAACTTAAAAATAAAACGGAGCTCGCAGGTTCCCCCGAATACTCGGGGCGTCCGATCCGCAAAAAGCTCCGAAATTTCGGGGCTTTTTTGTTTTATGCCCTTTACGGTTTATATTCTACAAAGCCTCAAAGATCAGTCGTTTTATATCGGCTCCACCTCCGATATGGAGAGACGTTTGCAGGAACATAATCAAGGACTTTCTGCCTACACCTCAACAAAAACACCATGGAGAGTTGCTTACACTGAACTTTATGAAACAAGGACAGAGGCCATGAAACGCGAAGCCTTTCTCAAGCGTCAACGTAACAAAGTATTCTATCAGCGATTAATTGATTCCAATAAATAAGGTCGCGGGTTCCCCCGAGTACTCGGGGCGTCCGATCCGCAAAAAAGCTCCGAAATTTCGGGGCTTTTTTGTTTTATACCACTACAAATTCCGCCATTCTGAACTTCAAACTTTCCTATATTCATCAGGCGTAGCCCCCTATGTTTATAGCCCACCTTGCTCTCTTTTTTGCCGCTCTGTTTGCCATTATCTCAGCGCTATTCTTTTTGAAGAAACAGTCTCCGCTGGGCAATAGGCTTATGGGCCTTACCATGGCTATACTTTCGTTCCAGCATTTTATGCATTTTATGTGGGCTACCAAACGGGTGTATGCCTATACCTGGCTGCTGAATATTGATATACCGCTGGATGGTTGTATCCCTCCGTTGGTATACTTCTACATACGGGTAATGACGGAGGCAGACTTCCGGTTTAAACCCATACACTTGCTGCACTTTTGGCCAATTGCCCTGGGCGCGGGATGGTATACGTACTTCAATCTTCAACCCGAGGCATTTAAGATTGAATTTATTAACCGCGCTTATGTAGAGGTGCCTGCCATAGCCGGGATCGTAAATATTCTGGTGGCTGTTTATTTGGCGTTGGGTTATAAAAAAATCAACCGCTACCTGCAAACACAGGAGAGCACCGAATGGGCCTCGGGCTACAGTAACATTATATGGTTGCGGCAACTGGTGGTCATTCTATTTTTTATAAATGTTGGAGCAGCACCGCTGAACCTGATTGCCAAGTTCTCCTATATCATCGCCGGTTTTCCGGCACTTACCGGGTTTGTGGTCTTGTTCATTGTATACAAAACCTTTAACCACCCCGAGGTGATGAGCACGGAGATTATAAGAAAATACACGCAGCAGTTAGAATACCAGCGCGAACTGGAAAAAGTGCGCGGACAGATTTCGAAAGATATACATGACGAGTTAGGAGCCGGGCTAACTCAGATTACCATGGTTAGTGAGTTGGCTAAACTTAAGCAAAAGCAGCTACAGCCTCCGGATGAACAGTTGAATAAAATCAGCAGCCTATCGCAGGAGTTGATGGGCAGCCTGCGCGAGGTAGTTTGGGCCATTAACCCCGTGCACGATAACCTAAGTAGTTTAATGGCTTTTTTCAGGCAGTATGTAACTACCTTTTTTGAAGCAAGAGATACCAGGGTAACAATAGACTTTACAGAATGCGAACACCAAATTAGTGTTGACCCCTACACACGCCGCAGCTTGATATTGATATTGAAAGAAGCCTGTAATAACGCTGCCAAACACAGCCAGGCCAGTGCAGTTTCGGTTAGTTGCGTGGTAAAGAACAACCAGTTAGAATTGACAATTGCCGATAATGGCGTTGGTTTGAAACCGGGTGAGAACCAGTTGGGCAATGGTTTGCGCAACATGCAAAAACGGGCTTCGGAAATTAAGGGAGCAGTAAAAATAGAAAGCGGCGAGAAGGGGGGCACAATGGTAAAGCTTAACTGCCCTTTACCCGCTATCACATGAAAGTAGTATTGTAGTGCTGCAGGGGCATATTAATTTTATAGCATGGCTATACGCGTTGCAATAGTAGAGGACAAGGAGGAGTTGCGGCAGAATTTAAAGATGCTGCTCTCCTATTACGATGAATTGGCCGTTGTATGCAGCTATAGTAATGCAGAAGATTTTTTAGCTGATTATAGCAACCATGCACCCGATGTGGTGATAATGGATATAAACTTGCCGGGCCTAAGCGGCATTAAAGCTGTAGAGCTTGTAAAAGCTAAGGACCAGCACCTTCAGGTATTAATGTGCACCATCTACGAAGATGAAGAAAACATTTTTGCGGCATTATGTGCCGGTGCGGCAGGTTACCTGATGAAGAACACCACGCCCGAAAACTTTTACCACGCCATTAAGGCTGTTTATACCGGTGGCTCCTCTATGTCGCCTTCTATTGCCCGCAAGGTAGTTTCCTCCTTTCAGCAGAAGCCTAAGCAGGTTTCCGAAGCCTACCAGAACCTATCTGTCCGCGAAAAGGAAATATTGGATCTGCTGGCTAAGGGCTTACGCTACAAGGAGGTAAGCGCCGAACTTTTTATCAGCATTGAGACGGTGCGAACACATATCCGCAACATTTACGACAAGCTACAGGTTAACTCGCGCACCGAGGCCCTGAACAAGATCAGAGGCTAACACAAATACCACTTTTATGCGATTGCAGCAAGCTATAGCACGTCATAGCTTTGTTCTTGTAATCCATTATCAAACTATACATCAATCAATATTGTATGAAATCTATGAAGTTCAGCGTTAGTATGTTTTTGCTCATGGTTGCCATTAGCATAACCTCCTGCAAAAAAGAAAGTTCAGGTTCACCAACTGACGACCCCGCCTGCAACGGATGCGAAAAAATAAGCGCTGTGGCCGCAAACGATAGTACGGCAGAAGGTGTTTATAAAGGGTTGCTGCTAAGCGGTACCGGTGTGGGGCATTTCCGTGGCTCGATGTTGAACGGAACAGGTCACAACTTTTTTAAAATGATATTTACCCGCGAAACCTATCCTGTGTTAAACGATACCTTACGGTATGCAGGCAATCTGCAAATAGGTCCATCGTTTACCGGTAACCTGCACTTTGTTGGCAGCGGTTCCAGCGTTGATATTTATATGGTCGGTAACACCGATTTCAGCTCCGGAGACTTTACTTTATCTGGTGGTATAGGCACCGGACCAAAGCCGCAATCCATCCTTTTTAAAGAAACCTCTACGCAACAAGTAAAAGTATACGAAGGCACCATGACCGGCACCGGCGTATGGGGAGTTGGAAAAGTTGGCTTTGTAGTGCAGGGCAACAAAATTGAAGGTCTTATCACCAATTCAAACAATTCATTACGCGAATCGTTTTGGAACGGCACGCTGGATGCAGATAAAAAGTTCAGCTTCTCGTTCACCGGTAATAACTCAGTTTACAGCGGACAGCTAACCGATGATTTAAACATTAGCGGTAGTTTTAGCATACAAGGCGCAGCGGCAGGAACCTTTACCGCCACCCGCACTTTATAAAATATTGCTAACCACAATTCGGCGCGGTTGTAACCGGTAGGTTGCGCCGCGTTTGATTTTTTTGCCCTATCGGGTTTTCTTGTAGAGCCCTACCAATACGCCTTCGGCAAGTATATGCCCCTGCATTTCGCGTTGCAGATCTTTCTTCTCCGAATTTGCCTTAAGCCCAAGCAATACATCCAACGCATATACCTTAAAGAAATAGCGATGTGGCTTATCATCGGGCGGGCAGGGGCCCATATAGCCGGATTTACCGGAACCGTTAAGTCCTTGCACACCCGGTGCAGAGTGCTCAGCAATTGAACCAACAGGGGCAATATTCCAGGCAATCCAATGGTCAAAAACTCCCTTAGGAGCATCCGGATCTTCAATGATAATGGCTATACTCTCAGTGCCTGCAGGTATGTTACGAATGGTAATTCCCGGATTGTAGCCCTCACCCTCGCAGGTATAGGTAGCAGGTATATAGCCATTATTTACAAAGGCGGTGCTGGTAAGCAATAACTCCTTCGAATTGCCGGTATTTTCCATAGTGATAAGTTTAGCAGCCGCACCGGCAACGATTAAAACCATACCAGTTGCAACCATAACAATTACACGTTTCATAGCTATAGTTTTACAAAGCAAGGAAGCCTTGCCGGCCATAAAGATACTACACCGGCATGGCTTCCGCGTTTGTAAAAATTCTACCAGAATTTCTTCTTCATAGCCATACCGGCCATCATAGGTGCAGCCTTTTGCAAGCCATAAATACCGGCAGCAGCTAATCCGGTATAAAGCAAAACTTTACCGGCGTTAACATCTTTAACTTTCTCGAAAAATGTCTTTTTCCGTAATCCCAGCAGAACCGCTAATTTTTTCATTTCGCAACTGTTTAGATGAACAATGCCAAAAGCTTCTAAATTTTAGTGCCAGCGTTTACGGGTCAGGTGCCCTGCATTATTGGGAAAAGATACAGTTACAATTCGCGGTATCTGCGCAAAAAATTACGCGTTGCCGGCAGGGGATCGGCTTACTATAAAAGCAACGCCGGCAGACTCAACTATACTGAATGGGATAGCATAGGGTAGTGTACCGAATGGCAAAACACCCAGGTTGCCTATTACCACCCACATCATAGGAAAAGCCAGCAGCCAACCTATAGCTGCGGACTGCAACCAGGTAAACCGGCGGGTTATAATAAACACAACAACAGAAAACAGCAACGCCCATACCCCCCACATAGCACCATTGATGGGCTGCGATGGAAAGGTTCGTCCCATTTTTGCATAGTGTTCAACCCAATAGGATTGCAGCCATAACTGATTACGACTGAATTCGCAAATACTAACCCAAACGGTAGAGCCAGAATGAAGCCTGCGTTTTTTATTGCCGACATAAAAAAGGGTGTTTAACTTAAACACCCTAAATATATAAAAACAACCAATATAAATTTATTAGTAGCTCATTTTGCTTACTATATCTTCTTTAGAACCGATATAGGTATCTTCGTAAAACACCACTTTGCCGCTATCCAAATAATGCTTTCCTCCTATTATAGCTATTTCGCCCTTCTCAACCATTTGTTCCAGTATATAACTACGGTCGATAACTGTTTTAACCGAGCGCCGGATGTTTAGATCCGTTACGTTCTCAACAAATGTTTCGTTGGCCGAGGTGCGTAAGCTATAATCCGTGGTAACGCGTTCCTGATAAATAGCAGGCTGAATTTTAGCAAGCAATTCTGTAAGGTTGCCCATCTCCACATGGTCGCAAGCACCTTTAATGGCCCCGCAATGTGTATGGCCCAATACTACAATAAGTTTTGACCCCGCTACCTTGCAGGCAAATTCTATGCTGCCAATAATGTCGGTGTTTACCACATTACCCGCTATGCGGATAGAGAAGATATCGCCCAGGCCCTGATCAAATATCAATTCGGCCGAAGTGCGGCTATCGATACAACTTAAGATAACAGCAAAAGGCCATTGCCCGTCGCGGGTATCATTTACCTGTTGAAGCAGGTTGCGGTTTACTTTCAGATTGCTAACAAAGCGCAGGTTGCCTTCTTTCAGCATCTCCAGTGCTTTGGCAGGTGTAATAGAAGCTTGTGTTTCGGATGTATGAGCTTTCATTTCTTTTTTCATTTTAGTTAGATGTTACATGTGAGGAGGCCTCGATATTGTATTGATTGCGGAAGCCAACCAGCGACACTTGAATATTTTTATCCTTTGACCCAATATTTAAAAAATCTTTTATCAACTCAACCACGTCATGGTCGATATATACACTGTTGGCAGCATTTATAACCACCTTACTGTTTTCGGGCAGGTGCCCAAGCGTTTGTTTAATAGCGGCTTTGTTTAAGAATGAGACTTCCTGTGCCAGATCGATATGTATGGTCTCTCCCTGGTGGTGCTGTTCTTTTTTAAAGAAGTAGGCCACACGCATATTGGTACGCAGGATATAGAACATACTAACGGCCAAACCTATCCCCACGCCTTTCAGCAAGTCGGTAAAAACTACTGCAACTACCGTTACAATAAAAGGCACAAACTGAAACTTGCCATTGCTCCACATATGCTTAAACACCGCAGGGCTTGCAAGTTTGTAACCAATTAAAATAAGTATCGCCGCTAAACAAGCCAGCGGAATTTTATTCAATAGCATGGGCACAGACACAACCGCCAGTAACAAAAACAACCCGTGAAAAATGGTAGCCAGTTTGGTTTTAGCACCGGAGTTAACATTGGCCGAAGTGCGCACAATTACAGAGGTCATAGGAATACCCCCTAACATGCCGCTAAGCATATTACCAATGCCCTGAGCTTTCAACTCCATATTACTGTTGGTATAGCGTTTTAGCGGATCCATTTTATCGGCAGCCTCAATACACAACAGGGTTTCGATGCTGGCAACAGCTGCAATGGTTGCGGCCAATATCCAAACCTGAGGATTAGAAATGGCGCTAAAGTCCGGCATAGAGAATTGACCGATAAAAGCACTAAAGGAATCGGGCACCGGCAAGTTAACAAGGTGCTCCTGTGCAATAGCTAATTTGGAACCGGCGGCTTTAAATGCCTCGTTAATAAGTACGCCAACAATTACAGCCACCAGTGCACCCGGCACGGCTTTTAGCTTTTTAAGGGCGGGCACATTATTCCAGGCCAGCAAAATGCCTATCGAGATAAGGGTAATGATAATTGCACCCGGATGCGAAAAATTGATGGCATCAATAACGGCAGAGAACGTGTTATGGCCTGTGCCTTTTTCAATAAAGAAAAAGTCGCCTTCATTATCTGCATCATATCCTATAGCATGCGGTAATTGCTTAAGTATAATAATTATACCTATTGCGGTTAGCATGCCCTCAATAACGTTAGAAGGCAGGTAATTTGAAATAGTGCCGGCACGGGCCAAGCCCAATAAAATTTGAAAAGCGCCTGCCAGCACAACTGCCAACAAAAAAACCTCATACGAACCCAGTGAGGTTATTGCTGCTACCAATATTGCCGTTAAGCCTGCCGCAGGGCCCGAAACACTTAACTGCGAATTGCTGAAAAAGCCTACTACCAGGCCGCCAATAACACCTGCTATAATACCGGCAAAGAGCGGGGCACCGCTGGCCAATGCAATGCCCAAACACAGGGGTAAGGCTACTAAAAATACTACTAACCCGGCTAACAGGTCTGTTTTAAAAAATCGAAAATCAAGTTTCATTTGTTCTTTCTTGGGTTTAAAATTGTAACACTTCAACGCATCACCTTACGGCAACAACAGTTGAACAACATTGCCCTACGGCAATGTTCAAACGCAATGCGTTTGCTAAACACGTTTTAAACCTTCGAATCGGGAGGCGGGGTTGGTAATTCTGCCCAGAACTGATGATAGAGCGCAGATTGCTTTTGTGCAAGCAAAATACAGGATACGAAATTATGAAAGGCTACCGGTTGCAGGATAGGAACCAATTGCCCGATTGTTTCATCGGGAAGATTATCTTCCTTCGATTCTTTTTCCTTTTTGCTTTCCTCCTCGGTCATACTCATCATGCCTACAAAAGCTGAAGAATCCTTTGCGCAGGCTGATAGCAGTTGGGTTACCCCAATACAATGGAACAGGATGATAAGCGATACTAAAAAGCGCAAAAAGGCTTTTGCCATACCACAAACTTAATACAATAGCTGAAAGCAGGTTTAAATGCCGGCTAAAAATTAGTTAACCACGCAGATTTACAAGCATTTACAATTCTTACAATGGGCCTGGATTACTTTTTTTATAGGAAAGCCATACAAGCTGCAGCTTGTTCGATTCATGCTTATTTATGATTTTAATCGTACGTTGTAGAATTACGCTAAGGTTAATTTCAATTATTTTTGCAGCGAACTATGCATAGAGATAGAATACTAAAAATGCTTTACAGTAACCGCGAATTAATACAGCGGAATACACGTGAGGCCATTGAAGACCTGCATACTTTAAAACGGGATTATGCCCATGTTACCGATGAAGAGGTACTACTAAACTTTGCTTATAACAACAGTTTAGTGGAGATGATTTTTCATTCCGATCATCAGCGCTCTATTGATATTTCACTACAGGCGTTGGAACAATTCCCCGAAACGCCACATTATGCAATTGTTGCCTGGCACAACTGGTTAATAGGCCATAACTACGCCATATGGGGTAAGCACGGGCAGGCAGAAGAGCATTTAAAAAAAGCATTAGCCCTGGTAGAACACGATAACACCTTTACCGGCCTGATGATGAAAAGCGACTGTTATCACATACTGGCCATGAACAATGAACTGGCAGGTTTGGGCAGCAATAAATCGATGAACTATCTAAAACTGGGCCTGGATATTTTACCGGAGAAAAAAACAGAAGTTCGTCGTGCCAATCTTTTAATGGGTATGGGCAACATATGCCTGAATACCGATAAACTTGCTGAAGCACTGGAATATTACCACGAAGCAGCATTAACCTACGAGCATCATTACGACTTGCCTAATATGGCAGCTGCTTATAGTAATATAGGCACCTGCTATATAAAGCTGAACGAACTGGCCCAGGCTGAAACCTTCCTGCAAAGATCGCTGGACTTGCGCCTGCGTTTCGGCTCCCCTGAACACATCAGCATATCCTACTATAATCTTGCCATTGTTTACCGCGATAAAGGGGATTATAAAACAGCCGAAAGCCTGTTGCTAAAGAGTAAAGAGATTTTAAAACGCAGCGGCAGCATTCCTTATATGGAGATGACGCAAACGATGCTGCAAGAGGTGCAGGCGCTGATGAATAAAACATAGCATGCTTAACGGGCCGTTATTACTGTTCCGCTTGCATTTATTTCAACAATGGTAGTGGCCGGCTTAATGTCGGCACAGCTTAAAGCTTTCTTTTCGGCCGTCATAATACAAACTACATCGCCTGTTTTAAGGTAAACCACATTGTTACTGCGCCCTCCCAAGGTTCTGAGGTCGGGATTTCGTATACCTTCTTTACTTCCGGCAAATACGGCCACATTGGTTTCGGCCAGGTTTTTTAAGGTAATGGTCACTTCTACCTTGGGGGCAGGTGCTGTTTGCCGCTTAACCGGTGCACTTTTACCTGAATTTTTAGGAGGATTTTTACCGTTCGTAGTTTGCGCTTGTAACTGAATGCTTAACAGTATTAGTATAAAAGTCATCGCCTTGCTCCAATTTTTCATAACCCTTGGTTTATGATATAACGGATGATAGTGGCAATGCGTACGTTGTGAAGCTTAACGCCCTTTACCGCCTCCGCCTAAACGCTCATTTCCGCCTTTATCTTCGCGCTTTAAACTTTGCTTGTTACCAAACAG
This sequence comes from Chitinophagales bacterium, assembly GCA_046329495.1. Lineage (GTDB taxonomy): Bacteria > Bacteroidota > Bacteroidia > Chitinophagales > LD1 > Bog-950. Next base: position 11,799 of record JAXLUO010000016.1, read on the forward strand.
GTAGGAAAGCGTAATGGTTACATGCCTGCTTAAACTTTGCCAGCTTCCATCCGTTTGCAGGTTATTATTGTTAACGGTCCAGTGCCATTTCATGGTATTCAACAAGTTATTACCGGCTATGGAAACCGTAAACTTATCCTTAAAGAAGGATTTGCGCAAACTGGCATTTAACATGCCTACCGGATAAATTAAGCCTTGAGACTGTACTCCCTTACTATTGAACCATCCGTTTATTTCAAGCGAAGCATTCTTCCAGAATTTAAAGCTGGTAGAGGCCCACAAACTATATTGCGAGCCGTTGATTGGTGCCAGGTTAATTCCCTGCTTGTAACTATAAGCGTTGTACGAATAACTGTGGTTCATCTGCAGGTCCCACCACTTGGTTAACTGCAATCGGAAATAAAAATTAATGGCTATAGTTTTGCTGTCGGCACCATTAATATTTCCTCCACGGGTTATGCGGTTGCTATCTACCCGGCTCGATTCGATAAAACCACCTGTTTGCCAATTGCCTACTGCCTCTACTACAAACATATGCTGCTTAACCATGGCCGAATAACTGAGGCTGAGGATGTGTGAAAACGATGGCTGCAGATAGGGATTACCCTGCCAGGTACTGTATTGATCGATATAGGCTACCGTATTATTAATTTGCCGGAACTCAGGCCGTTGTATGCGGCGGCTATAGCGTATGCCTATGCTGTGCATCTCCTTAAAGTTAGCTTCCAGCGAAGCACTGGGGAAGAAGCTAATGTAATTACGGTTGGTGGTATTGTTGGTGCTGCGTATATACGTATGTTCGGCACGCAATCCGGCACTCCATGTAAGCAACTGTTTATATCCACCGTTATAAATACCGTATACCGCGCTTATGTTTTCAATATACTTAAAGTTATTACTCAACAAACTATCGTGGTTCTCAACCCCTGCCACGGTGCGGTAGGCATCAAAAGCATTTTCATTCAACGTAGCTTCGTCCTTCACTCCGGCCTCAATTTTATGTCCTTCCAGTTTCTTAAAAGGATATACGTAATCAAGTTGTGCAATAACGTTATGGATATTATTGCGCGAATCGGTACGGCGTAATAAACTATTTACTTCACTGTAGTTTCCTGCCGAGTCGTAAGCATTGGAAATAAGCGGAGCATTGTTCTGGCCTTGTACATAACTGTAAATTACTGCAGCGCTGATTTCATTGCCCGTAGTATCAAACTTATGGGACAAAGAAAGTTCATTACTAATCGATCCGTTCTTACCCCGTTCGTCATCTGTTGAAATATAAGAATTGATCAACTGACGATAAAGATTGCGATTGTAAGATTCGGAACGACTAAACCACCTGTTAACCGAATAGTCGCCACTAAGCGTGTAGGTAAAACTTGTTTTATCATTAATAGTGTAATCGAACCCGGTTTTCAGCGTAGCGTTGGTGCGATTTTCCTTGCTTTTGCTATTCAGGTCATAATAGGTTACAGTATCATTTACACCAATCTTACGGCTTTCGATATAGCGGTTATTCATACCCACATAGTTCACCGAAAAATCAGCGAATACATTTATTTTATCCTTCCGGTAGTTAATGGCACCGGTGCCGCTATACCGGTTAAGGATACCATAAGCTGCAGAGATGTTTGCATTTAAACCATCCGCACGGCCTTTCTTTAGCTTAATATTAACGATACCCGCATTTCCTTCCGCATCGTATTTAGCAGATGGATTAGTGATCAGTTCAATTGCTTCAATGGCATTAGCCGGAATTGATTTTAAAAATGCCGCCAGGTTATTTTCGGCCATGGCATTAGGTTTGCCATCCACCAATATCTTAACGCCTTGTTTGCCTACTATTGAAATATTGCCTTTTTGGTCAACACTAACACCGGGCATATTGCGCAACACATCTTCTGCATTACCGGTTTGGCTGGTGGGGCTTTCGGCCACATGAAATACGGTTTTTTCGCTATTGCGTGTAATCACTGCTTTTTGCGCTGTAACAACCGCCTCGCCAAGGGCCTGCGACACTACGCTCATGGGTACGTTTCCAAGATGCTTGTCGCCCTGTACCTGCAGGGCAACGCGTTTAGTAGTATACCCCACTAACGAAAAAATTAATTCGTATTCACCTGCAGCCAGGTTCTTAATTTCAAATGCCCCTTTTGCATCGGTGGTAGAAGTAGTTAAAACCTGTTCGCTTGCTTTTTGTTTAACGGCCACTAAAACAAACTCCACCGGTTTTTGTGTAATTGAATCACCAACCACACCATCAACGGTATAGAAATCTTGAGCTCGGGCAAAAAATGTTATAATTAAAAGCGCTGCTAACGCTAATAGTTTTACCATATATTGTTTTTAAATAACGCCGGGCTAAAAATAACACGCTGGTATTTTTAATCACCTGGCTGGTGGTTAACGATAAGTTAAACCACCGCAAACGGGTTACGTTTATTATAATTCCAATCGCTGAAAATTGGAGCAAAAACCGGGAGGTGCAAATCTAATGCTTTTGCTGAATCACCGTATCAAAAGGCTTCTGCAAACTTCAATAGCCAAATTTGGATAATCGCTGATAACGCCATCAACCCCGGCTTGCTGCAATTTTTTAAGTTTATCAGCATCGTTTACCGTCCAGGGTATAACCTTTATGTGCTGCATATGGCATGCGGCAATTAGTTTTTTATTTACAAGTATAAAATTAGGACTGTATATCGCCGGTTTAAAACCAAGGCGATTCAGATTCTTTTTCATACCATCCGCATTAAACACCAATAGTGCCAGGGTTGCTGTGGAGTCAACTTTGTGAATTACCTGGAGGGTGCGGGGATCAAAGGATTGTATAATAGTCCGCTTTAATACACCCTTGCTTTTAACCATATCGTATAACTGCCTGGCAAATGGTTCAGGCGCGGGGTGTAATACATTATCACCATCAGGTGTACTTTTAGTTTCTATATTATAATGCACGGGCGCTAAACCATTCGCAACAATATATTTCTCAACCGTATCAATTACTTCGCTTAGTAAGGGCTTAAAAGCAAATAGTTTTTGCTGGCCGGGAAATTTTGAATTCACAACACTACCGCAATCAATAGTACGGATGGTGCTATAGGGTAAATGATAAATGCGTTTCTCCTTACCGGCGTCATCCTTGCAATAATCGCAAATATCACAACCGATATTCGGATCGTGGCTTACCACCAGCTGCGAATCGGCACTAACCACCACATCCATTTCAAGCGTGTTTACGCCCAGTTTCAGCGCTTCAATAAAAGCAGGTATCGTGTTCTCAGGATACAGCCCCCGGCAGCCTCTGTGGCCTTCTATATCAAAAGCGTGTTGGGCATTAATTGCCGTGTAGCAAAACAGGCCAATAAGCAGGGTATAAGGTTTCATGCATCAAAGATCAAAAAAAAAGCCCCCCGATTTACCGGAGGGCTTATTAAATAGTTGTTATCAATCGCGATTAACGAATCAGCGTAAAGCTGCCGTGTATTTCTACATCCTTGGTTTGGCCAAAGTTGCTATCATCGGGCACACGCACTACAATGTAGTAAACGTAAGTGCCGGAAGGTTGATCGGCAGACTTGAACTGACCATCCCAGAAATTGGTGCTGTTGTGGATTAATGCACCCCAACGATCGTAGATCTTAAAGTCGGCAATGGTAGCACCCGGACCGCTGTAAACAGGGCCAAACAAGTCATTATGTCCATCGCCGTTAGGTGTAAAGGCGTTAGGCATTTTAACCTCAGCACCAAACAATACATAAACAGTAATGTCGGTAGTATCGGCACAACCTGTTGAATCGTCCACAACAGTTAAGGTGTAAGTAGTAACATCCTGCGGTGCAGCGTTGGTAGTAGCTGTGTTAGGGCTGCTTACACCGGTAACAGGTGTCCACGAATAGGTGAATGAACCTTCGTAGTCAACAGTTGCTGTTAACAGAGTCGAGTCGCCAAAGCGAACAGTGTCAGGCATGGCGCTTACAGTAGCGTTAATGCAGTTGATGTAAACGGTAGCTTCGGCAGTAGCTGAACAGCCATTAGCATCGGTTACAGTTACGCTATAGTTAGCAGCAGTGTTATTGGTAGAGTTAATTACCAGCACACTATCGGTAGAGTTATCATTCCAAACATAGGTGTAACCTTGGTTACTGCCGGGGCTAAGTGTTACGGCCGAGCAGCAAGTTGTAGTAGTAACCGGCAAACTGATTGACGGTGGATTAGAACCTGTTAGGGTGATAGAATCAACCGCAGTGCAACCGTTTAATGTTGCAGTTACATAGTAAGTAGTTGGGTTCAATACCTGGATTGTTTGAGTAGTAGCACCACTTGGCGACCACAGGTACGTTGAACCTTGCTCAGCACCTGCATCCAGTGTGGTAACACCCTGGCCGATACAGATAGCAGCCGGTGAAGCAGTGATATCAGGATGCGGAGAAGCAGAGGTGGTAACAACAGCTGCTGTAGAAACTGCAGGACAACCGTTAAGATCAGTAGCCGAATAAGAATAGCTGCCTGCGGTGCTAACGGTTATTGAAGATCCGGTTTGGTTATTGCTCCACACATAGTTGGTGAAACCAGGATCGGCAGTAAGTACTGCAGACTGACCATCGCAAAGGGTAGTATCATTATGCGCTTCCGGTTCGCTGGCAGGATATAATTGCAGCGTAAACACATCACTGAAGTAGGTGCAGGTTCCATCGTTAACAGTAACCAGGTAGTTACCTGCTGTTGTTACTGTAATAGTAGGCATGGTTTGGCCGTTGCTCCATGCATACGATACATAAGGACCACCGCTTGGCGCAACAACAATAGCTACGTCATGACAAACAGTAGTATCGTTATTCAACAATACCGGACCGTGGTTATTTTGATAAACAGTTATCGAACCGGTAGCAGAACATTGGCCGCTGCTTACAGTAACTGTGTAAGTACCTGCAGTACCAACCACAATAGACGGTGTAGTTTCTGTAGTGCTCCAGCTATAAGTAAGGTTAGTGCCGGTAGCGTTAGCGTTTATAGTAGATGAACCACCCTGACAAATAGTATCAGGAGATGCATCAGGCGCTACGGTAGGTGCCGGTGTAAATGTTATTAAAGAAGTATCAGATTGAACATTGCAACCGTTGGCATCGTTTGCTGAATACCAGTAGGTACCGTTGGTGGTAACACTGATAGAAGTGGTGGTAGCACCGGTATTCCAGTTGATATTGGTTAAGCCACCTGCTGCAGACAAGCTGATCGGCGTTCCCTGACATACCGTAGTATCAGGCAGGTTAGGATGTTGCACCGGATAGTTGCCTAAAGTAAATGTGTTTGATACGTAAGTGCAGTGACCATCGTTAACGGTTACTGAGTAAGAACCTGCAGTTGTAACAGTAATGGTTGGCGTTGTTGCGCCATTGCTCCAGTTGTAAGACACATATGGAGATCCGCTTGGTGTTAAGGTAACACTGCTGCCTGCACATACCGTAGTATCGTTATTTAAAGTAACCGGTGCATGTGTGTATTGGCCTACGTTAACCGAACCTGTAGCAGAACATGTTCCGCTGGTAACAGTTACGGTATAGGTTCCTGCAGCGTTAACGGTAGTAGTTTGTTGCGTACCGCCGTTGCTCCAGTTATAGGTATAGCCTACGCCCGATGTGCCTGCATCCAGTGTGCTGCTGCCACCTGCACAGATAGAATCTGGTGAAGCAGTTACAGCCGGTGTTGGTGTAGGCCCAAAGGTTACGGTTGAAGTATCAGATACTGCAGTGCAACCGTTTGCATCAGTAGCAGTAAACGAGTAATCGCCACTGGTATAAACAGTAATAGATGTTGTAGTTGCTCCGGTGTTCCAGGTGATGTTGGTTAAGTTACCGGTAGCGGTTAGGGTAACTGAATCGCCTGTGCAGGCACCTGCATCAGCAAGGGCCGGTGTAGTAACAGGATAGTTGCTCAGGATTACCGTGTTCGAAGTGTAATTGCAATTACCATCGTTAACAGTTAAGGTATATGAACCGGCTGTGCTTACGGTAATTGAAGTGGTAGTTTCACCAGTGCTCCAGTTATAGGTAGCATAAGGTCCACCATTAGGGGCAAGGGTAATGCTTTGGCCGCTACATACAGTTGTATCGTTACCAATGTTAACCTGTATTTGCGGATATTGGTAAACAGTTACCGAACCGCTGGCAGGGCAGAAACCGTTAGAAACGGTAACTGAATAAGTGCCTGCTGAGGTAACAGTTATAGTAGATGTAGTTTCACCGGTGCTCCAGCTATACGATGTGGCACCAACTGCGTTTGCACTCAATACAGAAGAACCACCTACACAGAAAGTGTCAGGTGAAGCAGTAGGTGCAACAGTTGGAGCCGGAGTAAATGTTACGGTAGCAGTATCAGAGTTTACTACACAGCCATTTGCATCGAAACCGGTATACCAGAAGTCGCCGTCAGCCGATACGATAATAGAATCGGTTATAGCGCCGGTGTTCCAGTTAATACCGGTAAAGGCACCTGCATAAAGTACGATATCGCCTGCACCCTGGCAGGTTCCGGTATCAGCCAATGGAGGATTGGTTACCACGAAGTTGCTTAGCACAAACGTGTCAGAGCTAAACTCGCAGTTGCCATCGTTAACAATAACCCAGTAGCTGCCTGGTGTTGCAGTAGAAATAGAGGCTGTAGTTTCGCCGGTATTCCATGCATAACTAACGTAAGGACCGCCGCTAACAATGTCAACGTTTACCGCAGTGCCGGGGCATACGGTAGTATCGTTGCTAAGTACGGCAGGTGTTTGCGGGTATTGGTAGATAGTTATAGTATCAGATACCGCAGGACAACTTCCGCCAGAAACTGTTACTGAGTAATCGCCGGGAGCAGTTACGGTAATTGTTGTTGTAGTTTCTCCTGTATTCCAGTTGATGTTTAAGCCCGGTGCAGAACCGGTAGCATTGGAAGTTAAGATGGTAGAACCGCCTACACAAATAGTATCCGGAGATGCTGTAATGTTTACAGTTAAGCCCGGCAGGTAAGAAACAGTTGCCGTATCTGAAACAACATTACATCCGTTTACATCGGTAGCCGTGTAAGAGTAATCTCCACTTGCCGAAACAACGATCACTGGTGTTGTTTCACCGGTGCTCCAGGTAATATTAGTTAAACCAACTGCAGCGGTTAATGGAATACCAACGCCTAAACAGGTAGAGGTATCAGGCAGGGTAGTGATAACAGCAGGGAGAATAGTTAAGTTAATTGTGTTAGACACAAAGCTGCAATTACCATCATTTACAGTAACATTATAGGTGCCTCCAATGGCAGCAGTTATAGATGATGTAGTTTCGCCGGTGCTCCAGTTGTAGCTAACGTATGGCCCACCACTTGGGGTTAACACCACACTTTGGCCATTACATACTGTTGTATCGCTACCGATAGAAACGTTGATAGTTGGATATTGGTAAACGCTGATGCTGCCCGAAGCCGTACAAGTACCGTTAGTAACCGTTACAGTATAAGTGCCAGCGGCATTCACCGTAATGGTTTGGGTGGTTCCGCCGGTGCTCCACGAGTAACCGGTGGCGCCCGGTGCGTTTGCATCAAGGGTTGAAGATCCACCGCTGCAAATAGTATCAGGTGATGCAGTTGGATTTACCGAAGTAGCATTTAATAAGGTTACAGTTGCCGTATCGGAAATAACCAAACATCCGTTGGCATCGTTCGCTGTATAGCTGAAATCGCCGGCGGTGCTAACTGTAATTGTATTACCCGTTGAGCCGTCGCTCCAGCTTACATTTGTAAACGAAGGATCAGCACTTAAGGTGGTGTTTGAGCCCGGGCAGATGGTAGCATCAGCCAGAGGACCTTGTGTTTGCGGACGGTAAGTAATCGTTACCGGAGTAGCAGTAACCGAACAACCATTAGAAGGATCAACCACAGTTACACCATAAGTGCCGCCGGTTGAAACCGTGATGGATGAAGTTGTTTCGCCGGTGCTCCAGCTATAGGAGTTCCACGGGCCACCACTTGGTGTTAAGGTTACAGGGCCTGCATTCCAGCAAAGGGTTTGATTTGGACCCAGGTTTACAGCTGGTAATACATAAACAGGTACGGTTACCTGGTCCTGTGCTGTACATCCGGCCTGGTCGGTTGCAGTTACTGTATAAGTAGTAGTAACAGCCGGGGTTGCAGTAGTTACGGCAGCTTGTGGATCGCTGAGTGTACCTGCCGGAGACCATTGGTAAGTTACTGTTCCTGAACCACCACTTAACGAAGCACCAATAGTAACCGGTGTGTTAGGACATACCGTAGTATTAGGTACAGCTTGCGCACCTATGGAAAGCTTATTGGAGTTAATGGTGACTGATTTGGTACTGACGCACGTACCAAACGTGACGTCCACATTATACGTGACCGTTGAGTCGACTGTGGCGACCGGATTAGGACAGGTAGTACAGGACAGGCCCGATGTTGGTGTCCATGAGTAGGTTCCCCCACCCGTAGCCGTTAACTGTACCTGGGCACCTGAGCAGACCAGTGTGGACGATGCCGTTGCCGTTACAGCAGGCGGATCTTGTATATTAATAGTAGCACTGCTAACAGGTTGGCCGGTGCATGGATCCAATACAGTAAGGGTAACGGTTTCGGTACCTTCAGTAATGTTATCGGTATTAGGGTTTACATAAACCAGGGCAGTACTGGTGCCTGGGTTAACATAGGCAGTTCCGTTTAATAAAGGATAGTCGGTGCCATTCGTAGCAGTACCGCTAATAGTATATTGAATTGGGGTTGAAGAAGAAGCCAGGTTTGGCACGTTGATGGTAAAATGGCCACCTACGCAACCTTCGAAAGTGTTAGAGAAACCGGCGTCAACAGTAGCAGTTACGGTTGGTGGGTTCGATACAAATGAGCCTGCTTCCAAAAATACACCTGAGTCATAGATACCGTCACCGGCATCACCTACGGCAAGTTTCAGGGTATAAGTTTGGCAAGGTATAACCGCAATACTGGCAGTTAGTACGGTTGTAAAACCATCGTATACAATAGTAGTGCCTCCGTTGTTAACATAATAGCCGCTGTAAGCCAACGATTGACAGCCTGACGAACTGTAGTTGGCACCGGGAACACCGGGGTTTACCGTATTAATAGATACGGAAAGACCTGTACCCGGAATTAAGGCAATGTTATTCTTATTATAGTTACCACCGCCCGGAATTGGACCGGAAATGAAGAAACCGAAAACGTCGTTAAAATTCGAACAAACGTATTCAGGATATTCTTCAGAACCGAAAACGTAGCGGAAGGTTAAGATGTTACCCTGTGGAACACAAGTGAACTGCAAGGCGCAAATATCCTGTGTGGTAACGTTGGTAATACTGTTCAGGTCAGCATCGGTACCGTTGGTATTATCGGTTGAAGCAAAACCAGCAGAACTTTGGGCAATAGCCGATGAAGTACCTGTGGTTAGTACCAAACCGCTGTTTAAGCCAAGGTTGGTGCTGTTACCGTTCGAGAAAGTTCCGGCTGCTGCTGATGGACAGTTTACTGTAATGTTACTAATGGTTACACCACTACCTAAAAGCGTTTGCGCAAGGGTAGTGCCGTTGTTGGTTGGGGTAACCTGTAACTGGGCTTTAACCGGGGTAATACTTAGCAGGATAAACGCTGCTGCAAGGGTCAAAAGTCTTTTCATATTAACAACGTCAGGGTTTAAAGGGCCAAATATAAGCTTTATGGCCATTTATTGTACGAAAAATGCTGCAAAATACAAGACGATGTAAACTACCCTAAGCGTTGTGTGCCAAACAATTCCACAAAAAAAATATTTTCAGGCGGCAGCCATTTCCTTTAATGAGCAGCAGATTGCTCTGCCTGGGGATGAAAGCGTTTTAACAAGCGCTCTGCAATTTCGCTCAGGTAAGCGCCATTGCCCGGTCCAAACCAACCCATGGTGCGGGTTTCATACGTATTAAGCTCATACCAGCTATCGCAGGTTATATAACCTATATACCCCCCGTTAAAACTGGTAGGCACAAAATGGGTATTTGTTAAAGTGGCCGTTGCGCTTATTTCAGCTACCAGTTCGCCCGAAAAATCGCACGGCATTCCTACAAAAGTTAAATCTCCCAACTGCAGATAATTTACAAATACCGGCGCATCGCCGAACAAGCGATGAAATAGCCATGGCCGCACCACCCAATTGCCAATTATGCGCAGGTTGGGTTGCCGTAGGTAAAGTGGTAAATGCACCATGCGCAGGGTGGTGATAGGCACTGTCGGTATCGAATCAAACCCGTCTAACACCAATCGGGCCACATTGCCGGCCATGTAGTTTACCTCCTCGGCCTGATCCTTTGAATAAGGAAAGGGACCTTGGCTGCCTACAGCACCTGCGCTGAAGGAAACAAAGCCTATGCGTCCGTCTTTATTAATAAGCTGCATCATCTCAGCAGGCCAGTCGCCGCTTAACTCCATCATTTTTTCGTGGTACACCGTTGCATGGGCCGCAAAGGTTACAATAGCCGCCTGTGCCCCACCCTGTTGTTTAATTCTTATTACCCGCAATAGCGAATCAACCTTGCCGCTGTCGCCCACCAGCCTGTTAAACACCAGTTTGGTGGTAGGTATCTCTTTAAAACCCACTTCAGCGGGTTGGCAATTGCCCTCTGCCTGCCTGATAGCTTCGGTAAAGCACGCTGCCAAATGTTTCGGCACCCGTTCGTCGAATTTTCCGGCGAACTTCTCCCCTACCCACGAGTTTTGCCAGGCACCCAGGCTGCTGTGCGTATGTGTTGCAGTGTAGTATATAATAGCATTACTATACCCCAATGGCTTTAATGCCGTATCTAACATACACGAAACTGCAGGCGGAATTATCAGCAGATCGGCCGATACATAGGCCACCTTTTGTTCGCCGCATTTAAATACAAAAGCGCGTACATAAATAGAATCGTGTATGCCCTGGTAATGTTTTCCCCCACGGTGGGCATCAATAGCTATGGGTGTTGTAAAAGGCGGCTGCAAATTAACCCTGCTCCAACCTGCATAAAAAGTATCAGCCCCGGCTTGCACACCCGAAATAGTGTCAATGGTGGCCATTTCATTCTTATAAAAACCGGTTTGGCGATATGGTGTTTGATCGAGCCTGGCAAATAATACACCGGCAATTACTATTAGTACAACAAGTAAGGCCGCAAAAATCCGCACCATTTTTTTCATGGCCTAAATATAATTGATGTATTTAGCCGCCACATGCTTATAAGTATTACAGGCACCGAATCAACAGGCAAAACTACCCTGGCAAACCAACTGGCCCAACATTATGGAGCCGGTTTAGTGCCCGATATATCCAGAATGGTAATGGAAAGAATAGGCAGTAACTATACCGCAGTTGACGTAGCGAATATTGCTGCAGAAATTATTGAACGCGAAGATGCACTGCTAAAGCAATCAAAAGAGGCAATTATCATAAGCGACAATTGCTTGTTTAATATACAAATATGGCTTGAATATTACCGATGGGAAACACCGGAATGGCTGAAAGATGTTTTGGTGCAACGCAAAAGCGATTTGTATCTGCTTTGTGATATTGATCTTGACTGGGTGCCGGACGACCAAAGAAAGAATCCTCACGACCGGGAAACACTCTTGGTTAAGTTTATGGAAGAAATGTCTTCCAAAGGCGTTAATTATAAACTTATCAGCGGTAGCGGCCCGGATAGACTGAAGGCCGCCGTCCAACAAATAGATAATTTCATAAATTATCCGGAAAGTTGATATTTTTAGATACATGACTGATCCGTTCATATGTTAATTATAAGCGGTGTACATCAGTGAGTTTCTGTTTATGAAACTTTTTAACTAACCACCCGTAAGGGTAAGCTGAAATTAAATGGGCGGCCAAACAACATTACTGGAACGTTATGCCAACCGGATTGAGGAACTTCTGATTGCTTTTGAGGAACACAAGAAAGCACGCAATAAGGAGTCTGCCCACCTGGGATTGGAAGCGTATGACCTTGCCAAGGAATGCGGCGATGCACAGCTTATCATAAAAGCCGGCACTTCCTTATCCCATTTCTATACCGACATTACCAGCGAATTCCACAAGGCCATCAGGGTAATAACTGAGGTTATCGAACTGATCAACGAACAGGAACATAGATCCATTGTTTCGGAGTTTTACCGGCGCTTAGGATTAAACTATGATTATACCGGCGAACTGGTAAAATCAAAGGAGGCCTATGATAAATCTATTGTGCTGCTCGAAGACCGCACGGATCTTGATCAGGCTGCTATACTTACCCTGGCCCGCTCACTTTTTAATGTTTCTATTATCTACGGCAACCTGGGGTTAGAAAACCTGTCGGAAACTAACCTGAAAAAAGCCTATCAGCTTTTTCTGCAGGCCGACTATAAAGCAGGTATTTGCCGTTGCCTTATATCATTTGGTGTAGCGCTTTACGAAAAGCAGGGCGACACCACCGAAGTACTCAATTATTACCGTGAGGCTGCCAACATTGCCCGCGATATCCATGATGATCCGCCGTTTTGTGTGGCCATGGGTAACATTGGCATTGTATCTGCCGAAAAGGGAGACTTTACCTCCGCCCTTGAAGCAGCCATGAAAGCGCTGGAAGTTGCGCAGCGCTCCGTTAATAAACACTTTCTTTTCAGCATCCACCGGCAATTAGCCCGCATTTATCAATTAAAGAAAGAATACGAAAAGGCCAATCAGTGGTATGAGGGTGGCGAACGGTTGTTTATAGAAATGGGCCGCACGCTCGATCAGTTCGAGTTCTACCGCTTTTGGGCTGAAACGCTGCACGCCATGGGCCGGCACGAAGAAGCCTATGGCAAGCTGTACAATTTTATCAGCAGCAAGGATGAGCTGCACAAAATAAATAAGGAAGCTGCGGTTACCGATGCCATGTTGCGCTTTCAGTTAGAAGAAGGACGTAAGGAACAGGAACTGCTGAAAAAGAAAAATGCCGAGATAGAAGAATACGCACGTAAGTTGGAGGCGTCGAACCACGAATTGAACCAGTTTGCGTACGTAGCCTCGCACGATATGAAAGAGCCCCTGCGTATGATCAGCAACTACTCGCAATTGCTGAATCGCTCGTTGGGCAACCATCTTTCTGATAAAGATGTGCAATACCTGCAGTTTATTAACGAAGGGGCCAAACGGATGATGAACATCATCAACAGCATCCTTCAGTTATCAAAAATAAATACCATATCACAACCCGGCCCTGTAAATCTGAATAAGGTATTGGAGGAGGTTAAGCAAGGTTTAAGTGTGCAGATAGTAGAGCGCGGCGCACGTATACAGGCACCGGCTTTACCAACTGTAAACGTTGACCAATTACAAGTGCTTCAGTTAATGCAGAACTTGATTTCGAATGCCATGAAATACAACCGCAATGCGGAAGTAAGAGTGGAAATTGGTTACGAAGAAACAGAAACCTGCCACCAGCTAAGCATTGCCGATAATGGCATAGGCATTGCGCCGGATTACCGCGAAAAGGTTTTTATCATCTTCCAGCGCTTACATGGCCGCGAAGAGTTTGACGGTACAGGCATAGGCCTGGCTATCTGCAAAAAAATAGTCGACAATTTTAAGGGCAAAATCTGGATTGAAGACTCACCATTGGGAGGCACCAAATTCTGCTTTACCATCCCTAAGCAATAAACACATTTGCTTATCCCGCTTTTAGTTTTATACATTTGCAGCAGCTTTCTGGGGGCGTTCCCGGTATTGCAATTGCAATAACCGGGATCTGAGAAGAACCCTTCGAACCTGATTACGGTAATTCGTGCGCAGGGATAGGAAGACAGGCCCGGCCTGCTCTCTCTCGAAATTTCTTTTCCACTCTTAGAAAGAATAATTCTTAACCCGCAAAAAACTGCGATGAAAAAGACATTATTCTTTCTGTTGTTGGTCAATACGGCTTTGGCCCAAACAGATTCCCTGCCCAACCGGCAGAAGAACCGCATGGATACTGCAAGTGCTGTAAGCGGTGTGGTAAGTTCCTACAGCTTACAGGAAGTAAGCATTACCACCATCCGCGCTACCACTAACACGCCCATGGCTTCGCAACTGATAAGCAAGCAGGAGTTAGAGAAAAATAATCTGGGGCAAGACCTTCCTTACCTGCTTGATAATACGGCCAGCGTAGTAACCACCAGCGATGCCGGTGCAGGGGTAGGCTATACAGGTATTCGCATCCGCGGCAGCGATAATACCCGCGTGAACGTAACCATGAACGGTATACCCGTTAACGATGCCGAAAGCCAGGGCACGTATTGGGTGGATATACCCGATGTAGTTAGCAGCGCGCAAAACGTGCAGATACAACGCGGTGTAGGCACCAGCACCAACGGCCCCGGCGCTTTTGGCGGCACGGTAAGTGTACAAACCCAAACCCCGGCGCAAAAAGCGTATGGTGCGGCAGGTATTTCATTAGGCTCCTTTAGCACCTTTAAGTATTCGGCACGCGGCAGTAGCGGCATGTTATGGAATCATGTGTTTGTGGAAGGCGCTGCCAGTTGGATCACCAGCAAAGGTTACATTGACCGCGCAGCCAGTAACCTGCAATCGTATTTTGCTCAGGTTGGGTTCATGAGCGCCAATACGCTTATAAAGTTTGTGTACTTCGGTGGCCGCGAGAAAACCTACCAGGCCTGGAATGGTGTGCCGCAGGATTCGTTGGCTACCAACCGCACCTTTAATGATTTAGGTACTGACTACGGACAACATTTACCGGCATATAAAAACCAAACCGATAATTACCGGCAACATTATATGCAGTTGTTGTATTCGCAAAACCTGGGCTACGGGTTGTTTTTAAACCTGGGAGGCTTTGCTACGCTCGGCAAAGGTTATTACGAAGAGTTTAAAGCCGGCACCGATATCACCAATTATTTTCCCGACCTCAATTCCGTAACTACCGACCTGGCACGACAAAAGTGGCTGGATAATATCTTTTACGGCGGCACCTACTCCCTGAATTACAAGCGTGGTAATTGGGATGTTGCCCTCGGCGGCTTAATAGGCCAATACCGGGGCAAACACTATGGCAAAGTGGTATGGGCACAGGAAATTAAAGACCTGGATAAAAACCGCCATTACTACGATGGCCGTTCCATAAAAAACGATTTTAACGTATATGCCAAAGCCAGCTACGAACTGCTAAATAAGGTTGTATTTTTTGCGGATATGCAATACCGCTATGTAAGCCACACCACTTCGGGCATGGATAACAGCTTAACGCCTTACAACATTTCGCGTACCTGGCATTTCTTTAATCCTAAAGCAGGTGTTACCTACAAAATAAATTACCTGAATCAGGTTTACGCCTCCTTTGCCCTGGGTAACCGCGAACCAAACCGCGACGACCTGATGGCCGCCACAACCACCCTGCCTGTTAAACCCGAAACCCTGCGCGATGTAGAAGCCGGTTACAAAGGCATAATTAATGTGGGTAACCACAACATTCAGTTGCAGCCTAATTTCTTTTTTATGCACTACAAAAATCAGTTAGTGCTCACGGGTAGATTGAATGACGTAGGCAACCCTATTAAAGCCAACGTACCTGTTAGCTACCGCACGGGTATTGAGCTATGTGGAAGCTTTAACTTTTTCGCCCGGCAGAAAGGAACTAAAGCGGAAGATCTGAGAGATGTAATTACAGCCAACAGCACCCAAACGCTTGTGGTTACCGCTCAAAAAGTATTCGCGATAAACTTTGCCTTTACCTGGAGCATGAACAAGATCAAATCCTTCGACGAATACATTTATACCTACGATGAAAACTACAGTCCGGTTGATTCACTAACCATGGTTATTAACCACAAAAATACCGACATTTCCTTCTCTCCTTCTTACATCGCCTCGCTGGAACTGGTTGCTTACCCGGTTAAAGGTTTATCCATTAGTTTGATGAACAAAGCGGTAAGCAAGCAATACCTGGATAACACCAGCAATGAGGACCGTAAACTGAAAACATTCTATTACACCAACCTCAACATCAGTTACAGCCTACCCATCGGCCGCAACGACCGCGAGATCACCTTTAAGGTTTTGCTGAACAACATTTTTAACCGCTTATACGAAAGCAACGGCTACACCTACAGCGAGCGTTACACGTACCCCGACGGCAATGGAGGACAAGTGCTGGATGGCCCCTACACCTATAACTACTATTACCCTCAGGCAGGCTTTAACTGGCTTGCCGGCGTAAACATCCGCTTCTAAATTTTTGTCCCGACCCATTAGTAAAAAAGAAGGCCCCGTTTGGGGCCTTCTTCGCTTTATTAATAATTCATCTCTGTTACCTGCTTGTTCTTCGGATACTTAAGCGTGTAAGCAAAACGCAGTTTCTTGCTTTCATTCGGTGCCAACGTAAGCTTCCATTCCAGTTTTCCTATTTCAGAAGTATAAATAGCTCCACTGTTTTCACCCGGATCAACTTTTATATCTTCCTGTTTAGATACCGGCAATTGATCCAGCACTTCTATTTCTATAGCTACCGGCTTCATATTTTTGAGCGCTATTTCGTATACATAGCTTTCAATCTTTGTATTCAGCACACACTTCTTGCTGCTCAGGTCGGTTATCTGGGTGCGCTTTACATTAATACGTTCATCACGCCCAAACGACAACAACAAGGTATCGCTGGTTATTGCAGGATTAATGTACGACTTGCCTACATAAGCCCCTTCCAGAAAAATACTGGCATTACCCGGCAACAGATTGTACTTGCTCCAGTCAGTAACCTTGGCTAACAAAAAGGCGGCAGCTTCCATCTTAGGGACCGTGTGGTAAACATAACTGGCCTGCAGTTCTTCTTTATCAAATACAATGGTGTGTGCTTTCCCATCGGCAGGCACATCCTGGCGCAGTGCAAGGTCGTAGCTTACATTCACGGTATTATCGGTTTGCTCACTGGCTACAGTACCAGCCCACTCATATTTTCCGCTTTCATCGTCGCCCGATTTATCCTTGCGATCGTAGATAGCCATGTTCATAGCCGGTGCCGCAACAGTATTTACACTTTTATATACGCGGTACTCCACATAATTTACATACAGCGGATTTAAAATCGGGCGGCTGTTGTTCTGTCCGGGGTTTCCGGTGCAAATACTAAGTTTTACATTTTCCCAATCCATACCGGTGTTCTGATACACATTGGCTTTTTGTACCAGTGTTACCGGCGAGCCCGGTCCATCGCTGCGTAAATCATATTCCGCATTCCAACCTGAATTACCGGCCGAATAAGCACATTTAATAGAACCTTGTGTGGCCTGGTTAGCATGCAACATCAACAACAACTGACCACGCGGCTGGTTGCGCTTTGCATTCACCTCGTTCAATTGTTGTTGCAGGTTGTTCTTTAGCTCATTGCCTTGTTTTACTTGTTTATCAATAGCTAAAACCTTTTGCTTTAATTCCAATTCCCTGCGGCGAAACATATTGGCAAGCAATTCTACATCGTTGGCTGTAAATGGCTGTTTCTCGTTCCCCAGCGATTGATTGCTTTTCAACAAAGCCTGCTCTTCTTCATACACGGTTTTCTCCGCTTTCCATTGGTCCAGTTTATCCTGTAATAATTCAAGGCTATCCTGCCAGCGTTTTATTTGCCCGTTCTCTTCGGTGCGGGCTAAAAAATCAGTTCCATAGGTAGCGCTTATTAATTCGGCCTTCCCCTTTAAAAACACTTGTAAACTATTCGGGTCAATAGCGGTGCTTATATCCTGCACTATTAATTGCGTAGTGCCGGCAGCAATGCTAAAATCAGCTTCGTTTACCAATCGCGATTGCGTTCGGTAAACGGTTACTTCGGTAAGTTTTGAGTTTACGGGTACGGTATTATCCTTGGCAATGGCAGGCATTACAGCCGCCAACAGCAAGGCAAAAAATAACTTCTGCATACGGTTTGGTTTGGTGATTACTAAAAACGCCTCTGGCAAAGGCAAAAGCGTGATGCGCCAAAACACAGCATTCCATAAACAACTACTTGTAAAAAGCTGTTAAGCAATTATTTCCATTTCATTCACCTTGTTCGCGGCACATTACTATGCTTAAAATCATTGCCTGTGGCACCCCCTAAAAGTTATATTTGAGCGTCAATTCATACATATGAAGAAACTTCTACCCTTGCTGCTTGCGCTGTTGCTAACCCAACTGGCCCATGCACAGTATTTTAAAGGCCTGGAGGCCAGCCCATACGGTGGTGTTACCACGGTGGGCTATAACCCGGCCATTGCCGATAACCGCTTTATTGCCGATATTAATCTGATAGGCGCCGGCTTTAATCTCAGTAACAATTATGTAGGTGTAAGCCGCGATGTGGTATTACATCCTAAATCGGTGGATTGGGATAATTTTCAGGATGAATACTTGAAAGAACGCTTAAACGGTAAGGATAAATACCTGTACACCGCCACTCAAATTCAGGGGCCTTTGTCCTTTATGTTTAGCTGGGGCAAAAAGAAGAACAACAATGCGCTGGCCTTTACCTATAACTTTAACAGCGTAACCAACGTTGATAACATCGACCAAACCTTTACCCGTATTGCTTACTACGGTGTAGGTTATAAAGCCGATTCGTTACTGGGTTTCCGCGGTGCTAATCTTACCGACGAGAACATGTCCATCAAAACCAATACCTGGATAGATTACGGTATCACCTACTCGCGTGTAGTATGGGAAACCGATAAGCACATGATAAAGGTAGGTGGAACTTTAAAATTCATTCAGGGAATTTCCGGTGGCTACGCCTTTGTAAAAGACCTGAAATACCGCTGGGAAGATTACGACACCCTCTCCATCTTTAAAACACAAGCCGATTATAAATACTCCAAAGGCTTTCTTACTTCGGATGGCTATGCGCCCGGCGACCTGAACAACTTCTATAACAACCTCATTTCTTTTAAATACGCAACACCTTCGGCTGCAGTTGATTTGGGCATGGTATATGAATGGCGTCCTAACAAGGAGAAATACAAATACCAAATGGATTGTGAAGACCGCTGGCGTTTCGATAAAAACCGCTACACTTTAGCAGCCGGTTTTTCATTAATCGACTTTGGTGCTATTAACTATAAGAAAGGCGAATATAGCGGCAACTTCGAAGCCGATATTACCAATTGGGATGTAAAAGGTGCCAAATTCCCTGATGGTGTGAAAAGTTTGGACGATACCATTCGCTCGCGTTTTGTGGTTACACCCGATCAGTCCACCACCTTCCGTATGTGGCTGCCTACCCGTTTCAATTTCTTTGTTGATTATAACATTGCCTATGGCTTTGGTATTAACGCCAACGCCACATTAGCGGTTGATATGAGCAAGCAGCACACCATGCCGCACCATGTTTCATCGTTTACCATCACCCCTAAATTCGACCATAGCTGGTTTGGCTTATACCTGCCTGTTACCTACGATGTAATGGGTAACTTTAGCTGGGGTGCTACCATGCGCTTAGGACCACTAATTGTGGGCGGTGGCGATGTATTGGGTATGCTGATAAAGAAACATTCATTCGGCACCAACATTCACGTAGGCCTCAAAATCCCTATTCCTTATCATAAAGTGCGCGATCATGATAAGGACGGCGTATCGAACCGTAAGGACCTTTGCAAAAAAGAACAAGGCACCTGCGTAACCCACGGATGTCCTGACAAGGACGGCGATGGCGTAAAAGATTCAGAAGATAAGTGCCCTGAAATTCCGGGTCCGGTTGAATTGGGTGGTTGCCCTGATACCGATAAGGACGGCATTATTGATATCGAAGATAGCTGCGTTTACGATGCGGGTCTGGCTGAATTCCACGGCTGCCCTGACCGTGACAGCGACCGCATTATTGATAAACTGGACGAGTGCCCTGATGCACCGGGCGTATTAGCCTTTAACGGTTGCCCGGATACAGATAATGATAGCGTGCCCGATAAGCGTGACCGTTGTCCTGAAGTGCCCGGCGATATCAACCACTTTGGTTGCCCCGATACTGATGGCGACGGCTTGTACGATTACGAAGACAAGTGTATACAGGTAAAAGGCCCGAAAGAAAACAACGGTTGCCCTTGGCCTGATACGGATGGCGATGGTGTTTATGATAAAGATGACCAATGCCCTAAGATCTTTGGTGTGGCTGAAAACCATGGTTGTCCTCAACTGGAGAAGAAGGAAATTGAAACCGTGAAATACGCGTTCGAGAACCTGGAATTTGAAACCGGTAAGGACATTATCCGCAAATCTTCTTATGCCAGTTTAAATGCCCTGGCCGATCTGTTAGTGAAGAAAGCAGGTTACGGTTTACGCATCGAAGGCCACACCGATAATGTGGGCAGCGACGAAAACAACCTGATCCTTTCCAACAAACGTGCTGTTGCTGTGAAAAACTACCTGAACAAAAAAGGTGTTGACATCAATAAGCTGGAAGCTTACGGTTACGGCGAAAGCCGCCCAATTGCTACCAACGATACACCGGAAGGCCGTCAGAAAAACCGCCGTGTAGAAATGACCATCACTTTCCGCTAAACAGCGGAAACCTATAAAATAAAAACAGCCGGCTTAGCCTGGCTGTTTTTGTTTTATAGAAGTGCAGTTCAACGCACCGTTTCAGTTCCTTAACTACTTGCGCGAATAGTTTGGTGCTTCCTTAGTGATAGATACATCGTGCGGATGGCTTTCTTGTATACCAGCCGAAGTAATACGCACAAAGCGCGCCTGCTGTAACAGCTTAATATTTTTAGCACCGCAATAACCCATACCGGCACGCAGGCCGCCAATGTATTGGTAAATAACCTCCTGCACGCTGCCTTTGTAAGGCACACGGCCTACAATACCTTCGGGCACTAATTTCTTAATATCATCTTCCACATCCTGAAAGTAACGGTCCTTGCTGCCTTCCTGCATCGCTTCCACCGAACCCATACCGCGGTAGCTCTTAAACTTACGGCCTTCGTAAATAATGGTCTCTCCCGGGCTTTCGTCGGTACCTGCAAAAATACCACCGGCCATTACCGTGTCGGCACCGGCTACAATGGCTTTTACAATATCGCCGGTAAAGCGGATACCGCCATCGGCAATAATAGGCACACCGGCTTTTTTACCGGCCTGGCTGGCTTCGTAGATGGCCGTTAACTGCGGCACGCCTACACCCGCTACAATACGCGTGGTGCAAATAGAGCCCGGACCTACACCCACCTTCACCGCATCTACACCCGCATCAATCAACGCTTTAGCGCCTTCGGCTGTAGCTACGTTGCCACCAACAATCTCCAGATTTTTAAAGGTTTGACGGGCCTTTTTAACCGAAGCTAAAACACCTTTCGAGTGGCCGTGTGCTGTGTCAATACACACCACATCCACACCAACATGCACCAGTGCTTCAATACGCTCCAGCATATCCTTGGTTACGCCAACGGCCGCACCACATAACAAACGGCCCAACTTATCTTTCGATGAGTTCGGGTTGTTCTTAACCTTCAAAATATCCTTATAAGTAATCAGACCAACCAGTACGCCGTTTTTATCGACTACAGGCAGCTTTTCAATCTTATAGTTCTCCAGTATTTTTTCGGCACTCTTTAAGTCAGCACCTTTAGGGGCAGTAATCAACTTCTCCTTGGTCATTATCTCGGCCACCTTTCGGCTGCGGTTCTTTTCAAAACGCAAATCGCGGTTGGTAAGGATGCCTACTAACTTTTTGTTGGCTGCAACAATAGGAATACCCCCAATGCGAAACTCGTTCATCAGTTTCAGGGCTTCGCCTACGGTAGCATCTTCGTGCAGCGTAACAGGGTCGATGATCATGCCGCTATCGGCACGCTTAACACGGCGCACCATCTCGGCCTGCTTTTCAATGCTCATGTTTTTATGCATAATGCCTATGCCGCCTTCGCGGGCAATAGCTATAGCCATGGCAGTTTCCGTAACGGTATCCATAGCAGCCGAAACAAGCGGCACATTAATGGTTAAGTTGCGGGTAAAACGGGTGCTGATATCAACTTCGCGGGGCAGGATTTCCGAGAAGGCCGGAACCAATAAAACATCATCAAACGTGATTCCTTCAAAACCGAATTTATCGGCGGGAGTTTTTCTGATTGCCATGTGCAAACCTACTCCAAAATCAGAAATTTCAAAACACCATTTCCCGCCTTATATACCAAAACCATCAATTATCTTCGGGTCTGGTGAACAATCCTCCTTCCCACCCGCTTGCTGCTATGCTCAACTTCCTGCGCCAACACCCCGTGCTGAATACAGTCCTGGTGCTTGGGTATTTTGTGTTCATACTGCTGATGCATAACCCGCTGGTGCACCTCTCTATCTGGGTAGAAGCGCACCTAAGTCTGGCGCTTTATAATAAGGTAACTATCATCATCTATTTACTTACCCTGTTCACCATTGCATTTACCCTGCGCAGCCGGTTGCGTGTGTATCCTCAAAATCTTCCCCGCAAGGTGTTTTACCTCTTTGGCATTGCACTGCTTATTGCCCTGCACGCCAAATTTATGTTCGAAAAGAACATCGAAATCATCCACTCGCTGGAGTTCACCATCCTGGCTTTCCTGCTATTTCCCTTAGCAGGCACCTTTGGCGGCGCCGTTTTTTTCTGCCTGCCTTTTTTGCTGATAGATGAATGGTATCAATACATCTATCTGTATCCCGATTGGAACGACTATATGGACCTGAACGATATTGTAATGGACCTGCACGGTGCCGCCTTAATGATGCTGGCTTTAATGATTGCAGGTATTACAGCCTTTCAAACAGCACAACCATTTTGGAAACGGCGCGAGTTTCTTGGCCTAATCTTATTGTTGCTGTTGGTTATCGGAGCACTCTCCACCTGTTACCTTGCTCCCTATGCCGATACCGCCTGCAGCAATACCGTTTTTCTGTTCAACGAACACGCCGGTCCCGAGCCTTTCTTCCGTATCAGTGCCGGCAGTGGCACAAGCTTTCATGTAATGAAACCCTACGAAGGCATTGTGGTGATTACTGCAGTGGTATTGTTTTACTTTGGCTTAGATGGCTACTTTTTCAAATAGCTGTTAATGGCTTCCACGTATTGCTCAAAGGCCACTACGCCCTTTTTCGTGATCTTACAGGTAGTAAGCGGATAATTACCCCTAAACGATTTCTCTATTACAATGTAACCCGCTTCATACAGTTTCTGCAACTGCACACTCAGGTTGCCTGCCGTAGCCCCCGTTTTTTCTTTCAAAAAACTGAACTCCGCCTCCTTTACACCTACCAGCAGCGATACCACGGCCAGGCGTAATTCAGAATGCAATAAGGGGTCCAGCGGTTTAAACATGTTCTTCGGCTTTGGCAGCGCGGCGCAAAATAAGTCCGGGAATGATGTATCCCATAAAAGTAGCCGCAGCATTAATCAACAGTTGGTTCAGCGGCGATACAAAATCGGCACCAATAGCCCCCAACCACAATATCATGCCCCCTGCAATCAACGATTTTGCCTTCAGCGCTGTCCCCGATACAAACGTGCCCAAACCTGCCAGTAACAACACATAAGGAATTGGTGATTGCTCAGCCCGCACGCTGAAAAATATCACCAGAAATAAAGCCACGCCTATGCCGGCCCATAAGTAGCCAAATACGATGTCTACATAGGTTTTAACCCGTTCGGCTTTGCTTTTACGCCATTCGTAAAAAAAGGCGGCAGGCATACCCACCAAAGGCATTACCATCCAGGGCCAAAAATTATTTACCATTTCGTGCAGCGCCATGTAATATTGCCCCAAACTGGCGGCAATTACCAATACGCCCCACAGTAAAAAATGAAAGCCGTCGTCGCTAATCTTGTTCTTAGCCTGGGCTATCATGCTTTGAATAATCTGCATGCTCTGGGCATGGCTCAAGTTCGTTTCCTGATTTTCCATAACTGCTGAGATTGCTTTGTTTATAAACTTGACGCAAATATAAACTGGTTTATTTTATAAACTGAAATATTTTAACAAAAAATCCTGTAATCAGGCTTTAAAGGCAGCCTTACTTGTAAAGGGTATTCACTACATCCAGGTTGTCATTCAACTCCAGATACCGGTCGCGCGCTATAAGCGTATAGTATAGAACAAAGAAAGGGATAAACAGCTTGTAAGGCTTATTAAAGGCAAAGCTGTTAAGACTATAAATCAGTTGCTGATCCTCAGCAATGGTAAACTGCACTTCTTTGCTGCTGCACCAATCAATCCGGGCCTGCAGTGTATGGGTACCAGGCTTTACCATAAAGTTTTGCTTCTCACCGTTCTTTACAACGCCTACTTCTACACCATCTAAAATTATACGGATTCCACGCAGGCGGTTCGTCCACTCCCGCGAGCGTTTTACTAAAACTGTAGTCATGCCGGGTCTTTGCTCAAAAATAAAAGCAGCGCAGTAATTATAAAGCGTATCGGTAATTTTCTTTATCCCTATTTAGGTGCTTTTTTCAACAGGTAAAAAGCCATACCTGCAAAAATTACATTGGGTATCCATACAGCTACCAGCGGAGGCAGCGATGCATTAGTGGCAAACGTAATGGAGAACTTCATAATAATCTCGTAAACGGCACTCAGCGCTATGCCCAGCACCAAATGCCAGCCTAAGCCCCCCCGCATACGCCGTGAGGCCACACTTACACCTATCAATGTAAGAATATAGATGCTGAATGCCGAAGCAGTACGACGGTAACGCTCCACTTCATAAAATTCAATATCCGGTTGCCCCGATTGATACATGTATTGGATGTATTCCTTCAACTGCGGCGTGGTCATCTCTTCTTTCAGGTGCTGCGTAAACGAAAAGTCTTCCGGCTTAAACGGAAAAACCGTATCCAGCGAAGTGCCGGTATGTAGCACATCCTGTGTGCCATGCATTTCGCGCGTATAATAATTGGTAATATGCCAGCGCTTGGTTCCTTTGTTCCAGTTAATGCGCTCCGAACGAAGTTTAAACACCAGCTTGCCTTTCTCAAACTTGTCTATCGAAAACTTATAGCCGGTGCCATCCGTTGGCTTGTAATTCTCCAGATAAACAATAGTACCCGGCGCTACGGTGCGATGAAAGTTAAAGCCTATCCCCTCAAACGGTTTGCTTACATACTTATGTTCAAAAATGTTGCGCTGTACATTGGCATAGGGCACAAAATAGTTGTTACCTAAAAAAAAGGCAAAGGCAATAACACTGGCGCCAACAAAGTAAGGCCATAGCATACGGTAAAAGCTGGTACCGCTGTTAAGTATGGCTATTATCTCCGATCGGTTGGCTAACTGCGAGGTAAAAAAGATCACCGAAACTAATACAAAGAAGGGACCGATCATCGAAGTAATGAATAGTATAAAGTAGAGGAAGTAATCAAACACTACTACCTTAACGGTGGCGTGGTTCTCTACAAAGCCGTCAATTTTTTCGCTCAGGTCAATAACAATGGTAATACACAGCAAAAGCGCCATGATGAACACAAAGGTGCCCAGGAACTTTTTAAGTATGTACCAATCCAACTTTTTCATGCCTACAGGCGCGTCATTAATTTTTGCACCATTTCCTTTTTCCAGGTGCTAAACGTTCCTTCCAGTATTTTCTTGCGTGCCTCGCGGCTTAACCACAAATAAAGGCTCAGGTTATTTACCGAAGCTATCTGGGCTCCCAGCATTTCGCCGGTATGCACCAGGTGGCGCAAAAAGGCCTTGCTGTGGTGGCGCACCAACTCGCAATCGCTTTCCGCATCAATCGGCGAAAAGTCGTCCTTCCACTTTTCGTTCTTTATATTAATAATGCCATTGCGGGTAAACAGCATGCCGTTGCGTGCATTGCGGGTAGGCATCACACAGTCAAACATATCTACGCCCAGCGCAATGCCCTCTAATATATTGGCGGGCGTTCCTACGCCCATCAGGTAACGGGGTTTATCGGCCGGTAAAATACCGCATACCAGTTCCGTCATTTCATACATCTCTTCATCAGGCTCACCAACCGATAGTCCGCCGATGGCATTGCCATCCATACCCTGCTCGGCAATAAACTCCGCCGATTGTTTGCGCAACTCCCGATATACACTGCCCTGCACAATGGGGAACAAGGTTTGCTCGTAGCCATACAAGCCTTCTGTTTCCTTAAACCGCTTAATGCAACGTTGCAGCCAGCGGTGGGTTAAGTCCATACTGGTTTTGGCATACTTCATTTCGCAGGGGTACGAGGTGCATTCATCAAAGGCCATCATTATATCGGCGCCAATCTTGCGCTGTATATCCATTACTCCCTCGGGCGAAAACAGGTGCTTGCTGCCATCTATATGCGAGCGGAACTCCACTCCTTCTTCGCGTATCTTACGGATATCGCTTAGCGAATGTACCTGATAGCCGCCGCTATCGGTAAGTATGGGGCGGTCCCAACCATTAAATTTGTGTAAGCCACCTGCTTTTTCCAGCACGGTTGTGCCGGGGCGCAGATACAGGTGGTAGGTATTGCCTAAAATAATCTGGGCATTCAGGTCGTGCTTCAACTCACTCATATGCACGGCCTTAACGGCCCCCAGCGTGCCTACCGGCATAAATACAGGGGTTTCAATTTTACCGTGGGCCGTGGTTATTTCGCCGGCACGTGCGCGGGTTTCCTTATCGGTTGCTTGTAACTGGAACTTCATTGGCGGGCGAAGATAATTAAAGTACCCGCTTAGGGCTAAAAGGCCATTTTTACTGACAGGTACCCGATCTTTCACTTCCTTTCCTTATGGCTTTGCATAAAACCATACTCATTCTGCACCTATCCATCCCGCCTTTTATTTTCTTTTCTTCCTTCTTCGCGGCTTTGTGTAAAACCTTGTTGCTCTTCAAGGTGCTTCGTCATTTTAACTTCATGGCCGAAAAATTATTTTCGCAGCCTTATCCAAAACAAGGAAGATGAAAACGGTTGACAACTACAATTTTGCCGGTAAACGCGCGCTTATCCGGGTAGACTTTAACGTGCCATTAGATAAAAAGACTTTTGCCGTTACCGATGATACCCGCATTAAAGCCGCTGTGCCTACCATCCAAAAGATATTGAAAGATGGGGGCAGTGTGGTGCTGATGAGTCACCTGGGCCGCCCTTTGAAGAAGCTGAAAGAAGATGGCACCGTTGATTACGAAAAACATTCCCTGAAACATATTGTTGCTCGTACCGCTGAACTGTTGGGCCGCGAAGTAAAGTTTGCAACCGACTGCGTTAGCGACGAAGCTTTTGCTTTATCTGCTGCTTTAAAACCCGGCGAAGTATTGCTGCTGGAAAACCTGCGTTTTTACAAGGAAGAAGAAAAAGGCGATGCCGGCTTTGCTGAAAAACTGAGCAAGCACGGCGATGTGTATGTAAACGATGCCTTCGGTACCGCACACCGCGCCCATGCTTCTACTACTATAGTGGCCAACTACTACAGCGCCGATAACAAAATGTTCGGCTATGTGATGGCAAACGAAGTGGCCAGCGCCAATAAAGTGCTGAAGGGTGCCGAAAAACCTTTCACCGCCATACTGGGTGGTGCTAAGGTTAGCGACAAGATCCTCATCATCGAGAATCTTTTAAACGTTGCCGACAATATTTTGATCGGTGGCGGTATGGCCTATACTTTCTTTAAAGCACAGGGCGGCACCATCGGCAACTCGCTGGTGGAAGAGGATAAACTGGAACTGGCCCTGCAACTTATTGAAAAGGCCGAAGCCAAAGGTGTTAACCTGTTATTACCGGTTGATAGTGTACTCGCCGATAAGTTTGATGCAGTCGCCAATACATCGGTAGCCGATAGCAACGCCATCCCCGATGGCTGGATGGGCTTAGATATTGCCGAAAAAGCCGTAAAAGATTTCAGCAACGTAATATTGAACAGCAAAACCATTTTGTGGAACGGCCCTATGGGTGTGTTCGAAATGGAGAAGTTCCAGAAGGGAACCGTAGCTATTGCCAACGCAGTAGCCGAAGCAACAGCCAAAGGTGCCTTTAGCCTGGTTGGCGGCGGCGATAGCGTTGCAGCCGTTAACCAATTCGGACTGGCCGATAAAGTTAGCTATGTAAGCACCGGCGGCGGCGCCATGCTGGAATACTTTGAAGGCAAAGAACTACCTGGCATTAAAGCCATCGAAGGCTGAGCCTCCTGTTTTAGCAGCCTATATATATAGAAGGCCTGTTCTGCAAAATTAGCGGAACAGGCCTTTTTAACATTTGTAATTTGGAATATTGTTTCTTATTTACTTATTTTTGTAGACAATGAGCAGTGTCAGCACAACAACGTCCTTTTACCGGACCGGCACCTTACTGTCGGGTAGAGAAGCTATGCCGGCAATAGCTCACATCAATATTTTTACAATTTGTGCACTTGAAAATCAACTGCACAAATCTGCACAAATGCAAAAAAGCCTAAAGTATAAACAGGCCATTTTACCCCGTTTTAACACAAAAAACCATCATATGAAAAATTCTGTTACTTGTGCACAAGCTGAAAAGTGCACAAGCATGCACAAGTAGCGGTGGATAACGTACGGAAGAATAGGAAGAGGATGACCTGCTTTTGTTGTCCGATCCCTTTAAGGCAGGGTACTGTGTGTAAAGAAGTGTAAAGTTCATCTTCGCTTTTATCCTGTAAATCCCCTTTCATCCAGTAAATCCTGGTTGAAAAGTGTAAAGTAGTGTAAAGTTGTCGCTGCTGTGAACAGTGAACCTTTTTAAGTGTAAAACAGTGTAAAGTTGAAAGGAGGAGCCACTTCCTATTTAATCAAAACAAAAGAAGGCGTCATCCTGTCCCGAGACCTCGGGATTGTTTCAGGATCTGGCTGTTCGGCTTTATTACTGCTACTGAGAAATCCTAAAAGATGGAAGTAACAATTGAAAAAGTGTAAAGAAGTGTAAAGTTCATCTTCGTTCTTATCCTGTAAATCCCCTTTCATCCAGTAAATCCTGGTTGAAAAGTGTAAAGAAGTGTAAAGTTTGAACCTGAGCAAATAGCAAAAGTGTAAAGAAGTGTAAAGTTAGCTTCCTCTCAACAGGAGCATCATTACCAGTGCTATGCACCACAACTGTAACTATGCAATCTTTTGTCTGATTTCTATTCTCTGCCTGCAAAACCGCGTCAATCATAAAAATCATATAAAATCAGCGTTCTATAAAAGCACCACTCAAAACTCATCACTCCCAACTCATAACTATTTACTGTTGTTGTGCCTCGCGCAAACGCATCTTAATGCTGTTTGCCATCGTGGTGTTGCCGGTCATTTCATAAGCAACACTCAGGTAATACAAGGCATTAGGGTTCGATGGATTTAAGGCCACAGAAGCATTCAGTGCTGCAATGCCCTTCTCCATCCGCGATGGATCTTTTTGCACGGTACTTAAGTAAGCCATGCCCAGGTTCATCCAGGCGGCATCGTTCTTTGAATATTTAACGCAGTAAGGCTCCAGGTAACCAATGGCCGCTTCAAAGTCCTGCTTCTTCAGGGCTTCCTGCCCCAGGTAATCGCCCTTGTCGGTTTTCTTTATCACACACGATAAAGGCACACCATCCGCATACACTACGTGTATGGCCTGCTCAGGCGGAAAACAGCCGCTCACCAGCAGGTCGCGATCCACAAACCGCGAGTAAAGTATCTCGTAATCGGCCGGCACGTTGCTGCGGTTGCGGTAGCTTACATAACCGGTTAATACATCGGTAGTATCCTTAATAAAATAATGATACGTTGGCGCAATGGCATTGCTGTAAATAAGCGTTTTGCGTCCCGGTGTTTTCAGGTTCTCATGCTCCTTTAACCAATCGGCACATTGCTTCACCGAGTTCATGTAATAATCGGTTTCGTAGTTCTGGTAAGCGCCTTTAATACCGCCTACCACTTCGTTAAAGTACACATACTCGTTGGGGTGGTTGGCAAACATAAAGCGCGCAGGTAAGGCCATTAATATCAGTATGCCTGCGGCTACCAAATACTTACCAACCCCGCTAACACGGTTCAGGAAGTAGTTGAAGGCTAAGGCTGCCAGTATCACCAAACTTGGATACACAAAAAAGAAGTGGCGCATGGTATCATACAACACCGATTTTTTGTAGATAACATACGCAATCGGGAACAGCAGGGTAAAGTAGATAAAGCCAAGCAGCAACAGGTTCTTTTCCTTCATCGCCTTTGGTATCAATACCAGCGAAGCCGCAGCGCCTAACAGCGCAAACAGCGGACTGGATATTAAAAACCATTGTGGTATGTAATTCCAGGGTATAAGCGATATAAACTTGCCGTCCTCTCCTTGTTGGGCTGTAAAAATGTGCTTGCCGTCGAACAGTATGCGCATCGTAACAGGGAACTTCTCTGCTACACCTAAGGCTTCAAGCGGGTGACTGATAGGGCTTACCAAACCAAAAGGCCAGAAGATAAGCGCCAGCACATAACCTACACCTGCAGCCAGCAACACGTATTTAAAGCTCGGCCATATGTTCTCCTTAAAGCGCGAGAAGTTAAAGAGTTCGCTCCACCCTAAGCGGGCCAGCATAGCTAAACCGTAGAACAGGAACAGGTAAGGTATCAGCAACAAACCACCGATACGTATACCCATCGCCATACCGATGCTGAGCCCAAGGCAGAGAGCGATCTTCCAGTTAGGCTTAGGTAACTGTTTAAGGAACTTGATGATGAACACGTACGACAGCAGGTAACCGGCCGCCATGGTAATATCCTTCGGGTTGTTCATGCTCTCGCCAAAAAAGCGTGGCGAGAAGATCATAAACAGCAAAGCCAGTAAGCCGGCTTGCCAGCCTGCCAGTTCCACAGCCACCAAACCGGCGCAAAGCATGGCGGTAAAACCAAACACCGAGTTCCAGGCGTGGCGTACATTCCATTCGTTGGCCGAGCTAAAGGTTTTGCTAAGTATGGCCGCGGTACCGTCGTAAAAGCCCCCGTAATAGCGCATAAGGCTATCCGGACCTTTTTCCATGGTGCAGGTTTTATCGGCACCCAGGCTGGTGTAAAAGTTTACCACTCGGTGGCCGTATTCGCGGTGGAAGTTCTCATCGCCCGATATACCGTACTGATGGCTAACCGCCAGCATGGTAATAAACAGCACGGCCGCCAGCCCCCAGAAAATGCGCTTGGCCCAAACTTCGGGGATAAGCGGTGTAAGGGTGATAACAGGTTTGCTTTCGGGCTTTTTGCTTTCAGGTTTTGCAGAAGGCTTGTTCTGATACTTGGCCATGGATACGGGTTTGCGGGGCTAAATATAATGGGAGTTGGCAGTTGGCACACAGCCACAAAGTGTTTGTAGCTATATTCATGCAATGATGAAGCGGTATTGGTGGCTGGTTTTACTCATTGCAGGGCAACTGCTCTTTATAGCATTCTTTGTCATGCTATCGCTGGACAATATGCTTACGCTAAAGTATGAGGTAGAAACAGCCATAAGTAACACAGCAACGTTGCGAAAGCTCTATCAGATGTTGGATAACTACACCTGGCTTTTCATAGCATTGATAGCCTTGCTGCTGTTTCAAAACATATGGCTTTTTCGTTTGCTGAGGAAACAAACTTACAATGCTTAAACACAAAGCATTTTTACGTGGAATGGTGGTATTTTAACAGTCTTATTAGCCCGATATTCCATGGCTTATTTCTGAACGTGGCAATAAACAGCATAAGACACTGATTTTCAGCTATCAATTCTTTCCACAATGCACCGGTAAAACGGGGGATAAAAAGGGTTAAAACCACATGAAAAAGGGAGCCTTTTTGCTATCTTCGCCGGGTTAATTACAGCACGCATTTTTTGCCTGCTTTTTTGTTCTAAAAATCTGATGTAAATGAGTGAAGGAACCGACGAAGTCGTTATGCAGGAACCGGTAAAAAAACAAGAATATTCTGCAAATAGTATCCAGGTACTGGAAGGCCTGGAAGCCGTGCGTAAGCGCCCGGCCATGTATATTGGCGATACAGGTGTAAAAGGTTTACACCACTTGGTATATGAGGTAGTCGATAACTCGATTGACGAAGCCCTGGCAGGCCATTGCAAAAACATCTATGTAACCATCAATACCGATAACTCTATCACTGTAAAGGATGATGGACGGGGTATTCCGGTAGATATACACCCTAAGGAAGGTGTAAGCGCCCTGCAGGTGGTTATGACCGTGTTGCACGCCGGCGGTAAGTTCGATAAGGACAGCTACAAGGTTTCCGGTGGTTTGCACGGGGTTGGTGTTAGCTGCGTTAACGCACTATCTACACACCTTACAACCGAAGTACACCGCGGTGGTAAAAAATACATGCAGGAATACAGCGAGGGTAAACCTCTATATCCTGTTAAGGAAGTTGGCCCATCGGATTATCGCGGAACAATCCAGACTTTCAAGCCGGATGAAACCATCTTCTCGGCAACGGTTTACAGTTTCGATACACTGGCTGCCCGTTTACGCGAATTAGCCTATTTGAATAAGGGCATACACCTGACTTTATCCGACATGCGTGAGTTGGACGCCGAAGGCAGTCCAAAATCAACGCACTTCTATAGCGAAGGTGGCTTGATTGAGTTTGTAAAATTTCTGGATAGCACCCGCGAGCCATTGATCCCCGAACCTATCCATATCGAAGGTTCGCGCGATAATGTAGCTGTGGAAGTAGCTATGCAATACAACACCAGCTATACCGAAAACGTGCATAGCTATGTAAACAACATTAACACCATTGAAGGTGGTACACACGTAGCCGGTTTCCGCCGTGCCTTAACCCGTACCTTCAAATCGTTTGGCGAAAAGAATAAGCTGTTCGAAAAACTGAAAGTGGAGATTTCGGGTGATGACTTCCGCGAAGGTTTAACCACCATCGTATCAGTTAAAGTACCTGAACCACAATTCGAAGGTCAAACAAAAACCAAACTCGGTAACAACGAAGTTTCGGGTATTGTGGAATC
Source organism: Chitinophagales bacterium (assembly GCA_046329495.1). Taxonomy (GTDB): domain Bacteria; phylum Bacteroidota; class Bacteroidia; order Chitinophagales; family LD1; genus Bog-950. The sequence continues at coordinate 44,689 of JAXLUO010000016.1, forward strand.
TATTTTCGGCGAAGTGTTGGAACACTTCCTGGAAGAGAACCCGAAGCAGGCCCGTATGATTTTTGATAAAGTGGTATTAGCTGCCACCGCCCGCCATGCAGCCCGCAAAGCCCGCGAAATGGTGCAGCGTAAAGGCGCCTTCAGCAGTGGTGGTTTGCCCGGCAAACTGGCCGATTGCAGCAGCAAGGACCGCGACGCCTCCGAGATCTTCCTGGTCGAAGGTGACTCGGCGGGTGGTACTGCCAAGCAGGGCCGCGACCGTAACTTCCAGGCTATCCTTCCCTTGCGGGGTAAAATCCTGAACGTGGAGAAAGCCATGGAGCACAAGATTTACGAGAACGAGGAAATCCGTAATATGTTTACCGCACTGGGTGTAAAAATCGGAACGGTAGATGATAACAAAGCGCTGGACATATCGAACCTTCGCTACGGCAAAGTGATTATCATGTGTGATGCCGACGTGGACGGTAGCCACATCACTACGCTTATACTTACCTTCTACTTCCGTTATATGAAGGAACTGGTAGAAGCAGGACACATTTACATTGCACAACCTCCTTTATACTTAGTTAAGAAAGGTAAGGAACAACAATACTGTTGGAACGATGCACAGCGCGAAGCAGCTACCAAAGAGTTAGCTAAAGGCGGCAGCGAAGCATCGGTGCACGTACAGCGTTACAAAGGTTTGGGTGAAATGAACGCCGAGCAGCTATGGGAAACTACCATGAACCCTAACACACGCACCTTAAAACAAGTAACCATTGAAAGTGCTGCAGAAGCAGATTACGTATTCAGCATGCTGATGGGCGATGAAGTGCCGCCACGCCGTGAGTTTATTGAAGCACATGCCAAGTATGCAAAAATTGATGCATAGGTCATTGTAACGCCATTGAACATACCGAAGGGTCACTTATTTTTAAGTGGCCCTTTTTTAACCATATAAAGTGCCTGAATGCTCATTTTTAACATGGCTTATTGCTCATGGTTTACTACCAAAATTGAATGCTTAATCAGATATAGACCGTTTTAGCCTCATTTTTTGTGCTTTTTGCCGCAATTTGAAGTATTCTGATACTGCTAATGGATTGTAAATTCATAAATCACCCAAATACGGCTTGAGGCGGCTTTTTATAAATTGGCCATTCGCTACCTTTACAGATTAAATACAAAACAGCGTAATGAAACGTTTTTTCCCCTTACAGTTTGCGATACTTTTATTTGCATTACTAAACACAGCATCATTAAACGCACAGCGTAAGTGCGGCTCCTACGATCACCTGCAGGATATGATGCAATCCGATCCTGACTTTGCGGCAAGCCGTCAGGCCATCGAACAACAAACAACAGCCTTTCTTGCCAATCCTGCTAACCTCAACAACAATCGTGCAGTTATTACAATTCCGGTGGTAGTACACGTAGTTTACAACACTACGGCACAAAACGTTAGTCAGGCACAGATACAATCACAGATTGACCGCTTAAACCTGGACTATAGAAAACTAAATACCGATTGGACCAATACACCTTCTGTATGGCAGAGTTTGGTTACTGATTACCAAATTGAATTCTGTTTAGCCAGCCGCGATCCCAACGGTAACAGCACTACGGGTATCATCCGCAAGCAAACATCAACCACCTCGTTTAGCACAAACGATAACGTTAAGCGCGCAGCCAACGGCGGCGATGATGCCTGGCCTGCTGCCAGCTACCTAAACCTGTGGGTTTGTAACCTTAGCGGTGGCGTGTTAGGCTATGCGCAATTCCCCGGTGGCGCAGCTGCTACCGATGGTGTAGTAATTAACTATACTGCGTTTGGCAGCACCGGTACAGCAGCAGCCCCTTACAACCTGGGCCGCACAGCAACACACGAAATTGGCCACTGGTTAAATCTGTATCACATTTGGGGCGATGACGGCACAGCATGCACCGGTTCAGATAACGTAAACGACACACCTAACCAGGCTGATGAAAATTATGGATGCCCCACCTATCCCTCGGTATCCTGCAGCAATGGCCCTAACGGCGATATGTTCATGAACTACATGGATTACACCGATGATGCCTGCATGTATATGTTTACTGCCGGCCAATATGCCCGTAGCTCTGCATTGTTTGCAAGTGGTGGTTCACGCTATAGTTTAACCCAATCGCTGGGTTGCCAGGCGGTTAGTCCGCTGCCGGTAGCTAACTTTAGCGCCACGCCAACTTCATCGTGCACAGGCATTATTCAATTCACCGATCTTTCTACAGGCTCACCAACAACCTGGTTATGGAACTTTGGCGATGGTTCTACTTCAACACAACAAAATCCATCGCACCTATACGGCCAAAACGGTACTTACACAGTAACCTTAACTGTTACCAACTCGTACGGTAACAACACTAAAACATTAACCTCCTACATTACCATCAACAAACCAACTGCACCAACCGCAACCGACGTACAACGTTGTGGTCCTGGTAGTGTAACCTTATCATCAAGCACAACCAACCCGGTTAAATGGTACGATTCTACAGGTGCAGTTATTTCAACGGCTAATCCGTTTACTACACCTACTATCAATAACACTACTACCTATTGGTTATCCGACTCTGTGCCATCTACCACGTACACGGTAGGTATGTCATATACAGGAAGCAATGGCGCCAACTACAATCAAAACAGCGAGCGTGGTGAAGTATTCAATGTATTAAAGTCAGGCACATTAGTAAGCGTATATGTGTTCGCATCAGGTGCAGGTAACCGTACCATACGATTACTTAATTCAGGTGGAACGGTATTAAGCACTAAAACCGTTAACGTGCCTGCAGGTGGTAGCCGTGTTACGCTCAATTTCCCTTTAACCGTAGGCACCGGATATCAGCTTACCGCCACCGGACCTGCAAACTTGTTCCGTAACAATCTGTTAGCCGTCTATCCGTATAACGATGCCGGAGGTATTGTAAGTATAACCGGTAATACTGCTGCTGCTTCGGGTTACTATTATTTCTTCTATGATTGGTATGTAAAAGAAGCCGATTGTATATCGCAACAGAAAGCCGTAACAGTAACCATTAAACCTGCAATTGTCGCCACCGCAACAACCACCAATATATCCTGCAATGGCGGAAGCAATGGTTTAATAAGCCTTAACGTAACCAGTGGCACCCCAACCTATTCCTTCAACTGGAGCAATGGAAGCACCAGTAACTTCGCCAACAACTTAGCTGTTGGTTCGTATACCGTTACCATTACCGATGCAGCAGGTTGCACTACCACCAAAACGTCAAGCATAACACAACCATCAGCACTTACCGCTACAGCAAGTGGTGCTGGTGCCAACTGCGGACAGAGCAATGGAAGCGCTACTGTAACTGCTACAGGCGGCACTACGGCTTATTCTTACTTATGGAATAATGGCGCTACTACCGCTTCTTTAAGTAATATACCTGCGGGCACCTATACTGTTACCGTTACAGACAATAACACTTGTACTGCTACAGCTACCACAACGGTTACAAGCTCAAGTTCTATTAACATTACCCCGGCCAGCACCGCAGCTAATTGCTATGGTATTGCCAATGGCAGTGCAACAGTTAGCGCAACAGGCGGTACACCTGGCTATACCTATAACTGGAGCAATGGGGCAACAGGTGCAACAGTCAACAACCTGCTGGCAGGCACCTATACCGTAACAGTGGCCGATGCTTCGGGTTGTTCAACTACCCAAAGTATTACTGTAAGCCAGCCATCACAATTATCAGTAAACTCAACCACCACCAATGCTTCGTGCGGACAAAGCAACGGTAGCGCAACAGTAAGCGTTAGCGGCGGCACCAGTGGATATACTTATCACTGGAATACCGGCAGCACTGCGCAAACTTTAAGTAATGTAACATCAGGTAATTATACCATTACCGTAACCGATGCACATAATTGCACTACTACCGCCACCACATTTGTTAGCAACAACGGTTCATTCTCAGTTGCTCCAACAATAACCAACATTTCCTGCTTTGGTAACAATACCGGCAGCGCCAGCCTTAATATTACAGGCGGTACTTCGCCTTACTCCTACAGTTGGAGCAACGGCAGCAGCAACAGCAGCCTTCTTAATGTTTCAGCAGGCACTTACACTGCCACCATTACCGATGCGGCTTCCTGCAATTCTACCGTTAGCATAACTATTACGCAACCAACCGCGCTTTCAGTCAGCAATGCAGTAACCAATGTAGCTTGTTCTTACAGCACTAATGGCAGCGTTGCAGCTACCGTTACCGGTGGTTCTCCCGGCTATACTTATATCTGGAGCAACGGTGCTACAACAGCCACAACCAACAACCTAACTGCAGGCACTTATACCTTAACAGTTACCGATGCTAACAACTGTACCGGCACCCAAACAAGCACGGTTACTGCACCTGCGGCTTTAAGCGCAAGTGCGAGTGGCACCAATGCTTCCTGCGGTCAGGCCACAGGCTCAGCATCTGTAAGCGTTAACGGTGGAACAGCCGGTTACGTTTACCAATGGAACAACGGTGCTAATACAACTACCATCAACAATCTGGCTTCGGGTATCTATACCATTACTGTTACCGATAACAACAATTGTACGGCAACAGCAAGCACTACCATTAGCGGAAGCGGTTCGTTGGTGGCTACACCTGCAGTTACCAATGCACTTTGCCATGGTATAGCTAATGGTTCAGTTACATTGTCAACTACTAATGGTACCGGGCCATATAACTATAGCTGGAGCACCGGTGCAACAGGTGCTACTGCATCAAATCTGGCAGCCGGTTCGTACACCGCAACAGTTACTGATGCAAACAATTGCAACACCACTGTTTCGGTTACCGTTAACGAACCTATTGCCTTAACCATACTAACCAACAACCAAATGCCAACCTGCCATGGCAGCTCTAATGCAGCCAGCAGCGTTGTAGTAACAGGTGGCACAAGTGCCTATACTTATGCCTGGAGCACAGGTGCCAGCACACAGAGCATAACCGGCTTAACTGCCGGCAGTTACTCAGTTACTGTAACCGACGCCCATGGTTGCACCGTAAATTCCAACGTAACTATTCCTGAGCCTTCGGTGATTACAGCTTCTGCTACAGCAACAGATGTTACCTGCTTCGGTAATCAAAATGGTACTGCATCTGTAACTGCACAAGGTGGCACGCCGGGCTATAGCTACATTTGGAGCAATGGTAATTCGGGCGCTACAGCAAACAACCTGGTAGCCGGAAGTTATACCGCCACTATTACCGATAGCCATGGCTGTACAACAACTGTAACCACTGCCGTTAACCAACCTACTGAAATACAATTTAGCACTTCAAGCACTGATGCTACCACCGGCCTAAACAATGGAACAGCCACCGTAGGTAACATTACCGGAGGCGCATCGCCATACACTGTTTTATGGAGCAATGGTGAAACAGCATTAACAGCAACCGGACTTGCCGGAGGAAGCTACACCGCAACCATCACCGATAGCCATGGCTGCACCCAAACGTCAACAGTAATTGTAAACGAAGTAACCGGGCTGAACGACCTGAGCAATATCTTGAACTTCAGCATTTACCCTAACCCTGCCAAATCGAATTTAACCGTGAAGGCGACCTTTGAGGAAAATGCAGTTATTACTATGCGTAATGTGTTAGGACAAACTGTTACAGTCGTTAATGCCACTAACGGTAACAATATCGTAACCTTAGATGTATCACACCTAAGCGCCGGCGTTTACTTTGTAGAGTTGAAAAACGGCGCAAAGTCGGGCATTAAACAAGTGATAATCACACAGTAATAATCTTTTTGCCTATCGGCCACAACCGATAAGATTAACGGCACTGATACCGGTTAGCCATAGCTTCCGAAAGCGGAAGTTATGGCTAACTTTACTTTAGCACAAAACCATCTCCTCCGATGAAGCATTCATTACTCTTCGGCCTCCTGTTTTTATTGGCCGCAAGCAGTTCTGCCCAACGTATTAATACTAATAGAGAGTTAACCGGCGCCGAAGCATCGGAACTGGTAGAAGGCGCAGAACATATCTGGTTAAAAGAAGCGAATACTATTCCTGCATTCATACAATTCAGGATAGGTCAGGAACCTTCAGAACCTTTCTTCTTTTCGTACATCAGGAAGAAGTTTCAATTACCTGCCAATTATGGCTTTCAATTGCAAAGTTCAGAACCGGATGGCCTTGGCTGGCAGCACAAGCGTTACCAATTAACAATAAATGGTATACCGGTTACAAACGGTCAATTTGTGACGCATCTGCAGGCAGGCCGGGTAGTTAAGTTCAATGGCTATTTGTTCACTGGCTTGCAGTTCAACACAACACCCGCAATAAATGAAACCGATGCATTGCAGAAGGCCCTGGACAATATTGGGGCAATACGATACAAATGGCAGGAGGCATCAGAGGAGGCTTTCATAAAAATGGAAAGCGGTGATGCTAACGCCACATTTTACCCGAAAGGCGAACTGGCCATAGTACAAGTTGGAGATAACAGCAGTACCGATTTTCGCCTTACCTGGAAATTTGATGTATATGCGCAGGAGCCAATGAGCCGCTACTACATTTATGTAGACGCAGAATCGGGCACCGTAGTTAAGAAAGAATCACGCATTTGCAATGCTAACACAAACGGCACTGCAGTAACGGTTTATAGGGGATCAAGAGCTATTGTTGCCGACAGCTACAACGGAGCTTACCGCTTAAAAGAAACCACCCGCGGGCTTGGCGTGCATACCTACAATCTTCAAAAGTCAACCAACTATGCAGGGGCAGTTGAATTTACGGATGCCGACAATGTGTGGAACAATGTAAACGCGAATCTTGATCAGTATGCCGGTGATGCACATTGGGGCGCCGAGATGACATACGACTTCTACCAAAGTATGGGCCGCAACTCCATCGATAATGCCGGTTACGCGCTGAACCTGTATGTGCATTACAGCACCAATTATCTGAATGCATTTTGGGATGGCACACGAATGACCTTTGGAGATGGAAGCTCAGGATACACTCCGCTTACTTCACTTGATATTACCGGCCACGAAATTTCGCACGGTTTAGATGAAAAGACAGCCAACCTTACCTATCAGGATGAAAGCGGTGCACTGAATGAATCGTTTAGCGACATTTTCGGAACGGCTGTTGAATGGTATGCGGATAGCACCGTAGGTAACTGGTTAATAGGCGAGGATATTGGCAGCGCATTTAGAAGTATGAGCAACCCTAACTCAACCGGCGATCCGGATACCTATCACGGAACAAATTGGTATACCGGTACGGCCGATAACGGGGGCGTGCATACCAATAGTAATGTACAAAACCATTGGTATTACCGTCTATCTCAGGGGGGTAGCGGCACTAATGATATAGGGAATACCTATAACGTAACCGCTATAGGCCGCAACAAGGCCACCAAAATAGCCTGGCGGGATATGGTCTACTATCTAACCAGTTCGGCCGACTATGCAGATTCTCGTTTCTATTCTATTCAAGCAGCAAACGATCTTTACGGCGCTTGTTCGCAAGAAGCCATAAGTACCACTAATGCATGGTATGCTGTAGGTGTTGGCGGGCCGTTTGTTTTTGGTGTAGATGCGCAATTTACTGCATCGCCAACCAGCGGTTGCTCAGTGCCGTTTACGGTTAACTTTGTAAACAGTAGCACCAATGCAGGAAGTTATAGCTGGACCTTTGGCGATGGCGGTACAAGCACCGCCACAAACCCTACGCACACCTACTCCAGCCTGGGAGTTTATACTGTTAAGCTAATTGCTGATGGCGGAAGTTGCGGTGTTGATAGTTTGGTTTCAACCAACCTTATTAACCTCAACGCTGCGAACCCGTGCGTAGTAATAATGAAGGACACCGGCACTTATACCACGCAAACTGCATGCAGCGGTACAGTATATGACAATGGCGGTCCCTCGGCTAACTATACCGACAATACCAATAGCGTAGTAACTATCGCGCCAACGGGTGCTACAAGTGTAACGCTCCACTTTACACAGTTTGCAATGGAAAACACCTACGATTTTCTATATGTGTATGATGGACCAAGCACGGCCAGTACGTTGTTAGGCTCCTATACTGGAACTACCATACCGGCTAACATTACTTCCAGTGGCGGGTCAATTACCTTACGGCAATCCAGCGATGAAAGTGTAACTGCCGCGGGCTTTGCTGTTACATGGAGTTGTATTGCTCCTACCCTACCGCCGGTAGCTAACTTTACGGCAGATGTAACCCAAACCTGTACGGGCAGTATTAAGTTTACGGATCTTTCCACCAATACTCCTACCTCATGGAACTGGAATTTCGGCGACGGACAAACTTCAACATTAAAAAACCCCACCCACGTATATGCCAACAACGGCACTTACACCGTAGTACTTACAGCTACTAATGCCTATGGCAACAATACCCTAACCAAAACTGCTTACATAACTGTAAGTAAGCCATCGGGACCAACAATTGCTAACCAGTCTTCCTGTGGTCCATCGGCCTTCACGCTTTCCATCACCACCACCGACACACTTAGCTGGGCCGATTCAACAGGAACGGTTGTATCCAATGCCAACCCTTTTACAACGCCGGTGCTAACGCAAACACGCACCTATTGGGTTTCCAGTTCGGTTACTGCTCCTTCCTATCATGTAGGTCCTACATATCCATCAGGCGCCACAAATTACACTCAGGCTACGGAACGTGGAGAAGTTTTTAATGTGCTAAAGCCTGGCATTTTGCAAAGTGTTTATGTAAATGCTTCCGGCGCAGGTAACCGCACCATCCGACTACTAAATGCCGGAGGCACCGTGTTATATAGCACCACCATAAATATTCCTTCGGGCACAAGCCGTGTTACACTTAATTTTCCATTAACCGTAGGTACCGGCTATCAACTTACCGCAACCGGACCGGCAAATTTGTTCCGCAATAGTACGGGCGCAACATACCCGTATACCGATGCGGGGGGAATTGTAAGCATCACTAACAATACCGCTAATGCAGCGGGATATTATTATTTCTTCTATGATTGGATTGTTAAGGAGAACAACTGCATTTCGTTACAAACGCCTGTAACCCTCACCATTAATCCGGCAGTAACGGTTAATGTCAGTTCTACTAATATTACCTGTAACGGTGGTAGTAACGGAACAGCAACAGTTGCCGTTATAACTGGAACGCCATCCTACGTTTACAATTGGAGTAATGGCGCCAGTACAGCTACTATCAACGGCTTGGGCACGGGTAATTATACCGTTACCGTAACCGATAGTAAAAACTGTTCAGCCACTGCCACCAAATCCATAACCCAACCTGCTGCCATAATTGCGGGTGTTGCTAAAACAAACGTACTATGCAACGGAGCCGGTAATGGAACTGCCACCGCATCAATTACATCAGGTGGGGCTGCTCCGTTTAGCTATAGTTGGAACACCGGCGCTACTACTAATACTATTAATAATCTGGTCCCCGGCACCTATACGGTAAGTATTACCGATGTAAACAATTGCACTGCTACTGCCAGTGCCAGCATCACTCAGCCTGCAGCTTTTAATGTAACGGGCACTACCACCAACCTAAGTTGTACTGGTGGAAGTAATGGCGCCATCAACTTGCAGTTCACCGGCGGCACTTCTCCTTATAACGTAACCTGGAGCAATAGCAGCACTGCCACCAGCTTAACCAACCTGTCTACTGGCACTTATACGGTAACAGCCCGTGATGCAAACAATTGCTCAGGCACGGCATCCTTTACACTAACTCAGCCGGCTGCCATAACTATAACGCCTTCCGCCGGCAATACAACCTGCGGGCTTAACAATGGAACCGTGACCACTACCGTGAGCGGGGGCACCGGAGGTTACACCTATGTATGGAACAATGGATCTACCAGCTCCGGCTTAAGCAGTTTAGCTGCAGGAACCTATAATTTAACTGTAACCGATGGTGCAACCTGTACCGCTACGGGCTCTGCGACAATCGCCGGTTCGGTTGGTATTACTGCTACCGCTACGGGCACGAATATTACATGTAATGGTGCAGCCAATGGCACGGCCTTAGCCACTGTTTCTTCAGGCGGAACATTGCCTTACAGTTATAATTGGAGTAATGCTGCAACTTCTTCCGGCATCAACAATTTATCAGCCGGCCTTTACAGCGTTACAGTCAGTGATGCTTTATTGTGTTCAACTACTGCATCGGTAAACGTTACGCAGCCCGCTGCGCTGCAAGTAAGCGCCACTGCTACCAACCCTACATGCAACGCCGGCACCAATGGCAGCCTAAGTTTGCAAATAAGCGGAGGCACCTCCGCTTATATTGTAACATGGAGCAACAGTAATTCAGGAACTACTATCGGGAATCTTACTGCGGGAACTTATACAGCCACTGTTACCGATGCAAATAATTGCACTACAAGTGTTAGCCAGGTGCTTACACAACCATCAGCAATAAGCCTAACTTCAACGGTCATCAACACAAGTTGCGGCTTTGCCAATGGCAACATAAGCACTACTGTAAGCGGAGGAACCGGTAACTACTCCTACGCCTGGGGAACAGGTGCAACCACCGCATCATTAAGTAATCTTTCTGCGGGTAACTATTCCTTAACCATTACAGATGTAGCCGGTTGTACTGCAACTGCAAACAGTAACGTGGCAAGTTCGGTTGGCATAATAGCCAGCCTGACTAAAACTGATATTACGTGCAATGGCGCTTCAAACGGGACCGCTATGGCAAGTATTTCTTCAGGTGGAACTCCGCCATACAGTTATGTATGGAATAACGGTGCCACTGCCCCTGGCATAAGCAATCTGACTGCAGGCAACTACATCGTAACTATCACCGATGCAGTTTTGTGTTCGGCAACAGGCACGGCAAGCATTACACAACCTGCAGCATTAAATATTATTGCCACTACTGTAAACCCGAGCTGTTACGCAGGCACTAATGGCAGCGTTAGTTTGCAAGTTAGTGGTGGCACTACAGCATATTCGTTTAACTGGAGCATTGGCTCAACGGGAATTTCAAACACCAACCTGGCAGCAGGTACGTATACTGCAACGATCACTGACGCCAACAATTGCACAGCTGCAATTACCCGTACACTTACACAACCAAGTGCTATCGCCATTTTGCCAACTGTGACTAATACCACCTGTGGATTTGCCAATGGCAGTATAACTACAAATATTACCGGAGGAACGGGAACGTATAGCTACAATTGGAACAATGGCGCAACCGCGCCAGCTTTAAGCAACTTAGCAGCAGGCACCTATAGCCTTACAGTAACCGATGCAGCCAACTGTAGCGCTGTTAGTTCATCAGGTATTACAACTTCAAGTAGTTTGATCGCCAGCGCTTCGGGCGTAAATGTTAGTTGCTTTGGATTAAACAATGGCAGTGCAACAGTTGCCGTTAGCAATAATACCAACCCTACTTCCTATAACTGGAGTAATGGCAACACTGTTGCAACGGCCGGCAACTTAAGCGCCGGAACCTACACCGTAAGTGTAACGGATGCTAATAACTGCTCGGCCACTGCCGTTTATACCGTTACACAACCCGCTGCTATTTCTGCCTCCGTTACAGCTACAGGCACTAACTGTACAGGTAACAACGGTACCGTTTCCTTGCAGGTATCTGGCGGAACCGGTAGTTATGGATATGCATGGAGTAATGGAGCAAATACTGCTTCACTTAACAATGTAGGTGCGGGCAATTACCTTGTTACAATTACAGATGGTAACAACTGTACCGCAACCGCCGGAGGAACAGTAAATAGCCCCGGAGGAATTTCGGCATCTGCCACTACAAACATGGTAACTTGTAACGGCGGCGCTACCGGCACCATTGCCATAACCGTTACCGCCGGCACAGCACCATACAACTACAACTGGAGCAATGGGGCATCCACCTCAACTATTAGTAATCTAACAGCAGGCATATACGTGGTTACCATCACTGATGCAAACAACTGTTCCTTTGTTTCCAGCAATAACATCAGTCAACCTGCAGCTTTGTTAATCAGTGTGAGCGCTACCAATGGAACATGCGGCCAAAGCAACGGAAGTTTACAAACATTGGTTACAGGCGGAACAGCCGGATACAATTATAGCTGGAGTAATGGTGCTTCCACCTCCGGCATCACGAACTTAATGGCAGGCAATTATACTATAACTGTTAGCGACGCCCACAGCTGTAGTAGTTCTCAACAAGCAAGCATTACAACCGGACCAGCTTTAGGTTTTCAGGTTTCAGCTACTAATGCGCCTTGTTTTGGGGGTACAGGTACCGCAACAGCAAATGTTACTACAGGTACCGCACCCTATACATATGCCTGGAGCAATGGAGCTACACAAAGCAGCCCGGGTAATTTAGTGGCAGGCTTGTATTATGTTACTGTATCGGATGTTGCAGGTTGCAGCGCCACGTCCTCGGTAAGTGTATCAGCACCTGTGGCACTCACTGTATCAATTACAACCGTAGATGCGGGCTGTGCAGGCAACAATGGCAGTGCTACTGCAACCACTACAGGCGGAACAGGTGGTTATAATTATGTTTGGAATACCGGCAGTAGCAATGCTGCATTAAGCGGTATCTCAGGTGGTAGTTACACTGTAACGGTTACAGATGCAAACAACTGTAGCACCAGCGCAATCGCTAACGTGGCCAGTTCCGGAGGCATAACCTTAAGCACAAGTACACATGATATATTGTGCTATGCTCAAAACACAGGGGATGCTACAGTTAATGTGAATGGAGGACTTGCTCCTTTCACCTATAATTGGAGTAACGGCGGTAATACAACTGCTATAACCAACCTGCCGGCAGGCACCTATACCGTTTCAGCCACCGATGCCAACAACTGTTTTGCATCAGCCACCCTTGTTATAACACAACCTGCGGCACTAAGCACTACCTTATCAGGCATTGAACCACTTTGTCATGGTACAAGTAATGGTCAATTATCCATTGCTGTAAATGGAGGTATCGGAACCTATACCTATAGCTGGAGCAATGGTGCCACAAATGCAACCAATACTAACCTTACCGCCGGATTATATAGCGTTACCGTAACTGATGCTAACAATTGCAGTGTAACCGCCGGTAATACATTAAATGAGCCCGCCGTACTTACCATCGGCCAAACCACAACACAACCCTTGTGCAACGGAGATAATTCAGGAAGTATCCAATTGAGCATTCAGGGAGGAACCCCGGCTTATACTTTTAGTTGGAATACCGGCGCTACAACGGCCGGGCTTTCTAACCTAACAGGGGGCAACTATAGTGTTACAGTTAATGATGCGAATGGCTGCCTTGCTTCGCAAGCAATATCATTAAGCAATCCGCCGGCGTTAACCCCTATGGCAACTGTCGCCGATGTAGCCTGCAGTGGAGGCAGTAATGGCTCCATCAGTTTAACTGTAACAGGTGGTACGCCAACTTATACCTATAGTTGGAGCACTGGCGCAACAGCTGCTCAGTTATCGCAATTAACAATAGGGACCTACAGTGTTACCGTATATGATGCCAATAACTGTTCTGCATCGTTTTCTACAACTATTAGCCAACCTTCTCCAATCGTCTTTACCACCGGTTCTCTTGATGCGTCCAATGGTCAGAATAATGGAACTGCCTGGGTAACTGTTGTTAGTGGCGGCACTGCACCCTATAATTTTGCGTGGACAGGTTTTGATCTGTACAACAACGATACGCTTTACAATCTCGCGGCCGGCACTTATTGGGTTGTGGTAACGGACGACAACGGTTGCTCCAAAACTGATTCGGTGGTAGTTAATGCTATCAGTGCTATTAACCAGGTTGCGCTAATGAACCTAAAGCTATTCCCAAATCCTGCTACAGATGCTGTTCAACTTACCGGTGAGTTGATTGAGAATGGCACCTTAAGTATCAAGAATGAATTGGGACAGGAACTTCATACGCAACCTGTAAACTCAGGAACGTTGAATGTTCACCTGCCAATTGGCTTATTGGCTTCAGGCATTTATTATCTTGAAATAAAGACGTCGGGTAAATCGATAGTAAAACAATTAGTAATTAGCAGGTAAAGCGTTACCGGTATTGGTAAAAGAGGCCGAGGCAATATTTGGTACCGGCCTCTTTTATTGTACCTTAACTGCAGGTCTCAAACTTATATTGTAGTTATCTTTTTACAATTCGGGAGTACCAGGCGGCGCATTCCTTTCATAATTAAAATAGACAAATATATTCACCGCCATAAACCACCTCAGCGTATGAAACAACCCTACTTGTGGTGCCTGTTATTACTGGCACTAAACCCTATTAGAGCGGCAGCTTTTGAGCAACGTGAATTAAAGGGCAAAACGGCGGAGCAATACTGGCAAGGAGCTTCGCACATTTGGTTAAAGCAGGAAAATACCATACCTGCTTTCGTAGAATTCAGGGACGGATGCGAACCTGATGAGAACTTCTTTTTTGCCTACATGCAGAAACGTTTTTTGCTACCGGCAAATTATAGTGTACAATTAATAACCTGCGAAACCGATGTGCTTGGCATACAACATAAGCGTTACCAATTGCTGGTGGCCGGTGTACCGGTAAATAACGGGGTGTTTATACTGCACCTGCTAAACGGAAAGGTGAAGAAATTTAATGGTTATCTGTTTAAGCAAATAACCACAGGTACCACTCCAGCCATTAGCGAACAGCAGGCACTGAATGCCGCATTAAGTGCAATTGGCGCAACCACCTATAAATGGCAAATAGCAGACGAGGAACAGTTTATACGTATGGAAACAGGAGATCCTGATGCTACCTACAAACCAAAAGGCGAACTGTTTATCGTGCAGAAGGGTGACAATACAAGCACTACATTCAGCCTTGCATGGCGTTTTGATATATACGCGCAACAACCTCTTAGCCGCGATTATGTTTTTGTGGATGCGCAGTCGGGTAAAGTAATAAAGAAAAGTCCAAGACTTTATAACGTAGATGCGCCGGGAGCAGCAGTAACCGTTTATCGCGGCAACCGCAGTATTGTAGCCGATAGTTATAACGGAGCCTACCGCTTGCAGGAAGCAAGCCGCGGACTGGGTATTCGCACACTTAACATGCAAAAAGGAACCAGCCATAATGCAGCTGTTAACTTCATTGATTCAGACAATGTTTGGAATAATGTAAACGCAAATCTCGATCAATATGCAGGTGATGCACACTGGGGAGGGGAAATGACCTATGATTTTTACCAAAGCATGGGCCGTAATTCCATCGACGGAAACGGATACCGGCTTACACTTTATGTGCACTACGACCAAAGCTATTACAACGCTTTTTGGGATGGCCAAAGCATGAACTTTGGTGATGGGGATGGCACAGTAGAGCCACTTACCTCCCTTGATATAGCCGGTCACGAGATTTCGCACGGACTGGATGAACGCACAGCTAATCTTGATTACCAGGACGAAAGTGGCGCTTTAAATGAATCCTTCAGCGATATTTTCGGAACAGCGGTAGAATGGTATGCCGATAGCACCGTGGCTAATTGGTTAATAGGTGAAGATATTGGAAGCGCCCTTCGTAACATGAGCAATCCCAATGCTACCGGCGATCCTGATACCTATCATGGCACACACTGGTATTCGGGCACGCAGGATAATGGCGGTGTGCATACAAACAGCAACGTGCAAAACCATTGGTATTATCGCTTAGCACAAGGTGGTAGTGGCACTAACGATATAGGCAGTGCATATAACGTAACAGGCATTGGTCGCCATAAAGCTACGCAAATTTCCTGGCGCGACATGGTGTATTACCTGACAAACTCTGCCGATTATGCTGACTCGCGCTTCTACTCTATCCAGGCGGCTAACGATCTCTTTGGCCCATGTTCACCAGAAGCTACCAGTACTACTAACGCCTGGTATGCAGTGGGTGTGGGTGGCCCGTTTGTATTTGGAGTAGATGCACAGTTTACTCCTAACCCGGGAAGTGGTTGCACAGTGCCTTTCACCGTTTCATTTACAAACACAACTTCGAACGGAAGCAGCTATACCTGGGATTTTGGCGATGGGACAACCTCCACTTCTGCTAATCCTTCGCACACCTATACCTCTTTTGGCAACTATACCGTAAAACTAATAGCAGATGGCGGTGCCTGCGGCGTAGATAGTATTAGCAGCAACCCTATAAGCGTAAACGCAGCTAATCCATGTGTTGTAATTTTGCCACAAACCGGTACCTACCAAATGCAAACAGCCTGTAGCGGAACGTTGCTTGACAACGGCGGCGCTTCCGGCAATTATTCCGATAACAGCAATAGCACAGTAACCATCTCTCCTGCCGGTGCCGCAAAGGTTACAGTTAGTTTTACCCAGTTTGGCATGGAATCGAGCTATGACTATGTTTATATCTATGATGGACCGAATACATCCAGCCCCTTATTAGCTTCGTATACAGGCACTACATTACCCGCCTCAGTAACCTCTACCGGTCCATCAATTACGGTAAAGCAATATTCCGATCAGGCAGTTAACGACG
Source organism: Chitinophagales bacterium (assembly GCA_046329495.1). Classification (GTDB taxonomy): domain Bacteria; phylum Bacteroidota; class Bacteroidia; order Chitinophagales; family LD1; genus Bog-950. The sequence continues at coordinate 61,224 of JAXLUO010000016.1, forward strand.
TTGGCTTTACTATGCAATGGACTTGCGTAAATCCCACCACCATACCTACCGCCAATTTTAAAGCTGATGTTACAGAAAGCTGTTCCGGTTTAATTCACTTTACGGATCTCACAACAGGTGGCGTAAACTCGTGGGATTGGGACTTTGGAGATGGCAACACCAGTTCCGACCAGCACCCCGTACATTTGTACACCAGCAGCGGCACTTATACAGTTAGCCTTACTGCTCATAACAGTTTTGGACCCAACACCGTTACTAAAACCAATTATATAGTTGTTGCTAAACCATCAGGCCCGGCTGCGGCAAGTATAAATGGTTGCCATGCCGATTCATTTGCCCTTACTGCCTCTACAACTAACCCTGTTAACTGGTACGATAACAGCGGTACGTTAGCAGGTACAGGCAACCCGTTTATAACACCCTATTTAACCACGGGCACTACTTACTATGCAGAAGAAGTATTACCTCAACCCATTTTTAACGCAGGCCCGGCAGACAGCACTATCGGCACCGGAAGTAACTTTAACGCCAGCAATAACCGGGGCTTGCGTTACCGTGTGTTTAAAAACTGCAGATTGGTAAGCGTATTTGTTTATGCTACCGGAAGCGGATATCGTATTATACAACAAAAGGATTCGGCGGGCGCTGTAATACAACAACGCACCGTTTTCTGCCCTAATGGGGGCAGCCGCATTTTATTGAATTTTGACATGATACCGGGTACTTACCAGTTGGGGTTAAAAGACACTTTAAACCTATACCGCAACAATGCCGGAGCTACATATCCATACACCGATGCTGACGGTATGGTAAGCATTTACGGCAATAATGCCGGTGGTAATGCAACTAACTATTATTACTTCTTCTACGATTGGGAATTACAGGAAGCAGATTGTATTTCGCAACGTACTGCGGTGCAAATATCAGTAGGCAACACGGCTATACAATTTACCAGCAGTGCTACTGATGCGGCCGCTGGCCTGGCAAATGGAACAGCTTCAATAAATAATATAAGCGGCGGTTCGGCACCATACGCGGTACAATGGAGCAACGGGCAATCGGGCAATACGGCTACAGGGTTACAACCCGGCACCTATACTGCTACCATTACCGATAACAGCGGCTGCCAGCAAACTGCTAATGTTGTTGTTAATGAATCGGTAGGAATAAATGAATTAGGTGAGAGCGGTTATATACAGGTTTACCCCAATCCCGCAAATCAAACTATCATGCTAAACTGCAGTGCCTTTGCCATGCAGCAAATAAAAGTGATAAATGCATTAGCACAAGTTGTATTGTTGCAAAACAACGTGCTCAGTAATCAATTACAATTAGATGTTAGCACCCTGGCATCCGGCGTTTATGTGCTCGAAGTTTTCAACGGCCTGTCGACCATCAAAAAACAAGTGGTGATAACCCGGTGAGTTCGCTGAGATAAATAAAAAAGCCGCCCTAAAAAGGCGGCTTTTTTATTTATCTCTCGTGTGGCTTAAAAGATATTAATAAACCCTAACTGCACTACAAATCCCTTACTATAAATAGAGTAATTCTTGTCGGTAACATTATAAAGCACGTTATAAGAAACCATTAACGGGAAAAAGAAGTTCTTGCTCTGCAATAAGTTGTATCCTGCACCAATCAATAAGGCAGGAATGGTCTTATCCACTTTGGGAAGTTCAACATGGTAGGTATTACCAACCTGGGCTAATTGAGGGTTATAGATATCATCCAATCGACGATGTAGTACTTCTAACTTGGTTCTTGCAAAGAAGCCACGCCATATATTGTATTGCAGAAAAACGCCTCCCCCAAACGTATGCCAATTGGCATTGGTAGGATAAATGCGGCCCATGTTATCGGTAAACTGGATATTGCGAAAACCTGTATAGAAATATGTCAGGCCGCCCCCGGCATATAAACCTCCACCTGTGGCGTTCTTTTTGGGTGCCCAAATTTGGTAACCCACATAAGGCGACAAGCCAAAGTCGATACGCCCTTGCCCAATGGACAGGTTAAAGTTAGGTTCTATAATAAACTTGGATAGGTCAACTTTCTTTTTGCTTTTAAAACCCTGAAAATCATCAGGCGGCATATTATTATCCTGCTGACGTGGCTTGCTTGTTGGAGGTGGTAAATCATCATCCTGTGCAAACAGAGGGCTAATGCCGGCTATTAAACAAAAAAGTATCAGTAGTTTCTTCACAAGGTGTAATTATGCTGAAAAACGTTTACGAAGTTAAGGTATTTTATAAGACAGCCGGTTTCTTTACAAAGTTTAACCCAAGTGTGGCAAATGAGCCATTTTAACAGAAAAACGAATAATTCGACGCATAGGTTGCCCGGTTTAGCCAAAAATCTTGCCCGGGTTTAGTATGTTGTTAGGGTCAAACACTTTCTTGATATCCCGCATCAACTGCAGTTGCATTTCCCTGAACTTGATGTCCATATAAGGTATCTGAATCCAGCCAATGCCATGTTCTCCTGAAATAGTCCCTTTTAACTCAACCACCTTTTGGAATATCTCACGAATACCCTTCGGCACCTCTGTTTTCCAGTATTCATCTGATAATTGATCCTTAAGTATCCGGACATGAACATTCCCGTCGCCGGCATGACCATAACAAACCGATCGGAAATTATACTTCTCTCCTACGGCCTTTATATGCCTCAGCAACTCGGGCAAATCAGCACGCGGCACCACGGTATCTTCCTCAACGGTTACATTAGTCTTTTTAACCGCATAGGCAATATTGCGGCGCATACGCCATAAATCTGCCTTCTGTGCTTCGCTGTCGGCAAACAGTATTTCACCAACTTCAAAATTGCTAAGCACCTCATACACCTTCTCACAATCCCGTTGAATTATTTCCAAATCATTACCATCAATCTCTATCAGTAAGGTTGCATGCGTTTCATCGGCCAGGGGCACATTTACATCTCCCAAAAAGTTGCATACATAGGTAATGGCATCGCGTTCCATAAACTCTATGGAGGAAGGAATGATGCCGGCACGAAACACAGCACTAACAGCAGCACTCGCATCATCCATGCTTCTGAAAGCGGCAAGCATCACATTGTTGAACTTTGGATAGGGCAAGAGTTTCAGAACAATTTTGGTTACTATACCAAGGGTCCCTTCGCTACCTACAAACAACTGGGTAAGATTATATCCGGTTGAGTTTTTCAAGGTATTGGCGCCTGTCCATATAACTTCTCCATTAGGTAGTACTACCTCCAGATTTAGCACAAAATCCTTCACTACTCCATATTTAACTGCACGGGGGCCGCCACTGTTACAAGCCACATTACCACCTATATAACAGGTGCCGCGGCTACTGGGGTCAACTGGATAAAACAATCCTATTTGCTGCAGGGTGTTTTGTAAAACTTCGGTTACAACACCGGGCTCAGTAGTTACCTGCAGGTTACGTTCATCAATGTGCAGTATTTTGTTTAACCGGTCGGTAAGCAACATAACACCACCAAACAAGCACAAACTGTTAGCACTTAAACCTGTGCCTGCCGCACGTGGCGAAACAGCTATGCGCTGCTCGTTGCAGTACTTCATAATTGCGCTTATGTCGGCAGTTGAGCCTGGTTTTAAAACCACCTCCGGCGGAAATTGCACACCATCAGTTTCGTCTTTGCTATACTTCTCTAACGTGCCTTCATCGGTAAATACATAGTCGGCACCTAATGCGGCCTTAAACCAATCAATGTCGGCAACGGTAACTTGCTTGTAACTCATGCCACAAACATAACAGGTAAATGCTAATCATTTTGCAGCCTATGTGGGTATCTTAACGCTGCCAGGTAAGCTTCAATTTCGACCAAATCCGTTGCTCCTGCGCCATAGGGATAAATCCTGTGCTACCGCCATTATACGATCCGTAACCATTATTATAACCACCGGCAGGAGCGCCAAGTCCGTTGTTCATACCGTTATTACCGTACATGCCATTGTTATTGTACGGGTTGCCGCTATTCATTACACCACCGCCCATACCGCCATTGTTGCTCCAACCGGTATTCGAATCATTATCATCCGATTTCTCCTTATGCTCACCCATTTCAACGGCGCCAACAACCATCCCAAATCCCAACGGTTTAGATGTATCGCCCACCTGCATAGCATGCTGAAGAACACTTCTTACCGGAATTCTATACTCTACGCAAAGGCTGTTTAAAGAATCCCATGCAAAAGCGGCTTCTACTCCATATTCATTTTTCAAAGCCAGGATTTGATTAGGTATACCATTTAAGCGTATAGATTCCAACGTCGTTTGTTGCTGGGCTATAAACAACCGCAAGTGTGTAATATCCGGGCGTGGGGTTTCTGCCTGGTTGTCATTTTCGGCTCCTTTCTTTTTGCCCTCGCCTGCCTTGCGGCTATGTTTAAGCGGAAAACCAATACCACAAGTTTCCGATTTTTTCCCCTTCGGGTCAAACCACATATTAAATCCTCCCCGAAAGAACCGGAGTTGAGCTGCCTCTTCATTTAACTTTAAGCATACATAAACGGCACCGGTATCGTTAGCAATTGAAAACTGTATTTGGGTAGCACCGTCGTAATAGCGAAACTGTGCAGGCCAATCCCAGGCATACCCATCCACCTGAATGCCTTTTTCGGCCCACCAGCTATTCAATTCCTGCGCCCTTAGACCTGTACCTAACGCAATAAAAAATAAAAATGAAAGTATTCTCATTACTTAAAATTTCAACTACCGTTACCCAACGGCCGGGTCAAATATCCTATAAAACGGTATTACCGGGCTGTTAATAATAGTTTGCGCCCAACAACTAAACGTATTAAATTCCGTTCAATAAGTAAAGCTGTTCCTATGGCTCAATTACCCGAAAACTGGTTAACGCAGGGATGGATTGACTTTGAATACAAAAAATACCTGCTGCTGGCCTACCTGCAGGAGGCCGGTTCAACCTTCCATCAAAAGAAACTCTATCCAAAATTATCGGAACTGGTAGAGCACTATCGTAACCTCAACTTATTCCGAAGCCGAAAACTTACGTTCGAAAAGGGTTTTCCAAAGGAAATTTCGAGGATTGATTTCGAGAAGTTCAGGATCGAGTACAGGGAGATGTTTGAGGATGATGAACTGCTGAAGGAGATCGATTCGATTGTAGAATTCGCTCTACCTGCATTTGAAAAGCACCTTGGCCTGGGTCGTGAACTATACCAGGAAGTTGAAGAAAAACTGGAAGTGTTTCCGGTGGGCATCATACCTCTTAGGAAAGAAGAGGGGTATATGTTCTTATCGGATTTTCCGTTGCGCATGGTAAGCGTTTATTATTACAATCTTACCATCTTTGAACAGGTAAACGAAAAATTCCGCGGTTTGCACACGCGGCTTTTGTTTAATTACACGAGTAGCCTGACGGAGAATTATGAACAGGTAAAATACCGGCTGATAGAAAACAACCGGGATTTACCGGCACCTGCAGTGTATGCCATTGAATTTAAGCACAGCTACCCACACAGTGAAACTATGCTGCCCGTTGCAAAACGCAGTTTACTAAGGGTGTTAAGCCTGTAGCCCTAACGTTTAAAGCTTGGGCAAAATACTTTTCGGCCGCCAAACTGGCGGGTGAAACTACCCACATGTACAATAGAAATTTCGGGACCGCCATTGGCCTTTGATGCATTGATTAGTTTTGAAAGGGTTACATCATAGCTTAACAATATCCGTGTTTTTTGAAATTGATAGCCTACAACAGGAGCCAGTGCATCTTTAATACGGTAATTCAATCCACCATATAGGGTATGATCTAATTCTCCCCTCCTTCCTCCAAAAAAACTATAACCAAACAACATGTTCAGCATTATCTCGCTTGCCTTCTTCTCATAACCATAATAAGCATTTACTGCCAGTTGAGTTCTTTCATTAAAATAACCGGTCAAGCCAAGGTTAGCCTGATATCGAAATCCTAAACGTTCGGTGGTACCTAAAAAGGTATGCTTGGGCCGGTTTAAATGCAATAAGGCAAAACCGGCTTCCAGTTTAACCTGCTCGTGCACAAAGGCATTAAAGTTTATACCGGCATTAAGGTCAACAAAGCCAAAGGTTTCGCGTTGCAGGGGTTCACTGTTATTGGCATTCAAGTCAAACCCAATATCTTCTACCCACTGATTATTAAAATACAGTTTGGCAAAATCAATAGAGCGTATTACATAATTGAGGCCTACGCCGGCCGATAGTACATAACGATGATCTTTATCAAATGCCTGATGGTAGGCGGCGCTTAAACCAATTCTACGGTAAGTAAGGCGGCCATCACCTGCCTGATCGTTTAAAAAATTAGCTCCCAGTCCAAACCAACCCACCTTTATACGCCTTTCCCCAAACGAAAAATCTACATACGGCGATTCGCTATGGTAATTGTAAACAGAGTTACTAATAGCCCAGGGCCATTGTAATTTGGCATTAAAGCCAATCCGGTAATTACCATCGTAAAAACCGGTTAAACCGGGGTTAAGTCCCAGTGGGTTGGAATAAAATTGCGAATAATGCACATCCTGCGCCTGCAGGTTTTTCCCGCATACAAATACGAGCAGAAGCACGACCTTTATAAAAAGACCTGCCAGCCTACTCCTATATGGATTAAAACAAATCATCGCACAAGCGTAATATTTCCTTTTAATGGTACATGCTGTCCGTTAATTAAGGTAGCTTCCACTGCATAGGTATATACATCCATTTCCTGCAACACACCTTTGTAAATACCATCCCATCCAACGTTCTTATCCGTAGTTTCAAATACCTTTTCACCCCACCGGTTATAAATTCTGAAACTTAACTCCACTATTCCGCGTCCTTCTATTTTTACTACATCGTTTATGCCGTCGCCATTGGGCGAAAAGGCATTAGGCATACCAATAAGTGCTCTAAAGTCAATAAAAATGTTCTTGCAGATGGTATCTGCACATACATCGTTGTAAGCAACAAGGCACACCGTAAACCCATTCACATTCTCGTAAACATGATAAGGATTTTCATCGCTGCTGGTTTCTCCATCACCAAAATCCCAAAGTAACTGATCGTAGAATAAGCTCTGATTAATAAATGGTACTTCTTTTTCAAACATGAAAGTATCCGCCGGTGTACTGAAAGCAGCATAAGGTTGAGGATGCACCGTTACGTCATGTGCAATGCTTTTGGTTTTATCACAGGTATTGGAATCTACCATAGTCAGTTTTACACCATACACTCCCGAAGATCCATAACTATGTAAAGGTGAGTACTGCGTAGATTGTCCATTATCGCCAAACTGCCAGGTGAATTGCGCCGTAGCGTTACTCTGATTAAAAAACTGTACGGGCGTGCCCATACATACATCCTGTGCAGTGAAATCAATTATAAGATTAGGTAACAGTGTAACCGGCCTCACAACAGTATCTATAGGGTGACAACGGGTGCTGTCGGTGGCAACCAGAGTTATATAGTACGTTGCAGGCTGATGATACGAATGGTTTTCGTTTATCTGGTTTGACCCGCTACCGTCGCCAAAATACCACTGGTAGCCGGTAGCATTTGTACTTTGGTTTATCAGTTCAACCACTAAGTTCGAATCGCAATCGTTCAGGATGTTAAGCTGAAAGGCCGCATTAACGAAATCATCAATCACTGTAATCTGTCCATACGCTGTATCGCCACCAACACAGGCATTCGTATCTACCCCCACCATGGTTACCTGAAAAGACCCTAATCCCGTATACGTATGTTGCACCGTATCGCCAATTCCGCTAAACCCATCGCCAAAAAACCAGGTAAAATCGGTAGTCAGTAAATTGGAGTTGCCAATCAGCGTGGCATTAAAAGGCAAACACCCGCCCGTATCGGGTATGGTTAGCGATACGTTTAAAGGCAGCAAACTTACTGCAATTTTTTCGGTGTCTACCGGATGGCAGACTTGCTGTACATCGGTTAAATAGTGGGTTATTGTAAACGTACCTGCCGTGTTGTAAACATGGGAAGCCGAATCGCCTCCTGCCTGAGAGCCATCACCAAAATCCCATAATTCGCTTTCTTCTCCTACATAGGTACTCCATACATTCACTCTAACCGAATCGCATCCATAAAATATCCGGGTGAAATGAAACGAGGCATCTGCTGCCGAATCGTAAGCAATAATATGCGCATAGGCAGTATCAGCCTTATTACATGAATTGGTATCAGATACAACAACCCTAACCGTATAATTACCCGCTGCAAAAGCATGCGATGGACTATTCAAGGCACTACCGGTTCCATCCCCAAAATTCCAATTATAAGTTGCGCCAGGTTGTAATGCAAGTTGAAAATTAACTAACAAGGGTGCACAGCCAATCGAATCGGTTGTTTGAAAACCAGCTTTTACTTTGGCAGGTATAAATATTTGCTGCGCAAAGGTGTCGGCCAGGTTACATTTGGTGGTGTCCGTTAAAATTAAACGCACTGTATAGGAACCCGGCGCCTGGTAATAATGTGTTACTGAATCTTCAATAGCAGTTGCGCCATCACCTAAATTCCATAAGTACGAGGTGGTGGCATACGCCTGAGAGGCTAAAAACACTTTATTGCTATCGCAATCAATATTTAACGATGGCAAAAAATTAGCTGCCAGCGAGTCATCACGCACCCATACGTCAATATAAGCTGTGTCAGAAATATTACAAGAGTTAGAATCTATACCAACTAACATTACCTGATATGTTCCTGTATCCACATACGTATGTTGTGGATTTTGCTGGTTGCTGGTGTGCCCGTCGCCAAAATACCACTGAAAACTTTGCGCATTATTAATGGTACCCTGAAATTGTACCGTTAGTGGTACGCATCCGGTAGCCCGCGGAAAAGCCTGTAAAGCCACACTGGTGCCGCTTAAGTTGAATGCAAGCTTTAAACCCAGTTCGTTGCAGTTATGACTGCCATTCAGCGGACTCCAAACGCCAGCAGTAGTAGGGGTTAAAGAATTACCTCCGCATCCTGCACACATGGCTTCATATACCACACCCCGTTTATCAAAGCGGCTGGTTCCGCCATCTACGTGCTCAATTGAACCGTTGCCTCCAAAATACGAACCATACAAAATGTTCTGCGCGTTTTTTGACAGCACAAAAAAGTAAAAGTCTGTACCGTCGGTAGTGGTTTGCATGGCATCGGCCGTAAGCGGCATGTTGAACATATTATTCTGAAATCCGGCAAAGGCTGTACTGTTGGTACCCCAACCTGCCACGTACACATTCTCGCAAGTATCCACCAAAAATGCCGTTGGGCTGATATTGGGAACGCCGGTTCCGTTACCGAATACCGTAGAATAAAAAACTGAACTTAAGTTAGGGGTAACCTTACTTATAAACTGCCCGCTATTAGGGTTAGCATACACTGCATTTTGTACCGGGTAAGTGCCGGTAGTTTGACCAATGAAATAAACATTACCTGCTCCGTCCAATTTCACAAAATAAACCTGGTCGTTACCGCCTGTTCCAATATAACTGGAACTCAAAAACTGAGTGCCGGTGGCATTTATCAAACCAACGAAACCATCGTATTGCCCGCCCTGGTAACTACTGTGCAGCGTGCCCGCTGTTGTCGGAAAATTATTACTCATCGTGCCACCTGCCACGTATAGGGTGCCATTGGGCCCAATATCAAGTGAGTAGCATGCATCATCATTAAAACCACCCATATAGGTGCACCATAATAGCTGCGAACAATCGCTGTTCAACTTAAATGCACAACCATCCTGCGCGCCACCCAGTGCAGACTGTAATGCCCCGGAGGATGCAGGAAAATCAAATGAACTGGTGCAACTGGCTACATAGATATTCTGCTGCGCATCCACATTTACCTCGCCCCTGTTTTGGTCACCATAATTTCGCTTTAAGTTGCCGGCTGTAAACTCCTGAGGATCGAAGTTGATGCCGTCATTGAGCGACCCACCGATAAAAGTGGAACCCATCATGGCCGTTCCGGTGGCATTAAGTTTGGTTACAACAATATCGCCTGCGCCGTTTTGTGTTTTATCGTATGCATTAGCAGTAACCGGATAATCGGCCGAATAACTAACGCCATAGATTACCAGATTACCCTGCGGGTCAACCACCAGCGAATGCGGTGTCTCGTTATCAGTGCCACCTATATAGGTTGAGTATATTAATTGAGTTCCATCAGGTGTAAATTTGGTAATACCCATATCGCATGCGTAAGCAATACCATTGCCGGTACCACTGTTACCGCCGGTACCCCCACCCCAAACTGTTTGGAAGGCACCTGTTGTGGTAGGGTAATAATTCCCGTTCGGCGGCGCCTGGTTCACATACCCACCAACATACATATTGCCCAGATTATCGTAGGTGGCAGTATACCCCCAGTTATCGGCAGTGGCGCCAGTATAGGTGCTAAAAATTACCGTTGGATCAATTACCAACGGCAGGTTTTTATTATACCCGTTCGGGAACGTAAAACTTACCACTGTACCATTTAATTGAAACGAACAGGGAACAGTAACTCTGAAGCCATTCACTTCCTGGTAAGCCCATGGTCGCTCTTCTATAATTTCTCCCACAGAGGTTGCAACCCGCAACGATCCATTCTGCAAACTTATGGCATCAGCCCCTGCATACTGCATTTTTATTTCAGTGTCATCTGCTCCGGGGTAAACTATCAAATCATATTTCAGCTGCCCTTCGGGCTTGGCATACAAGTGAAGATCAATGCCCCTATACAATTGCCGGTACTCAACCTTAGCATAGTTTTTAACTCCAGTTGCCCAATGCGTGGGGTCATTTCCCAAAAAGTAATTGCAATAGTTGCGCTGAAGGGCTGAACCATACACTTCAGTTTGTGCATTAGCGCCAATAAATTCCTCTCGTAAAACATGCCCATGTACCGTTACCGGCTTACCACCGGGATGGTGTATTTGCCCTATATCGTTCTCTGAATAAAGAAAATAGCAAAAGGCATTTTTTTCCAGCATCAAATTGCCGTTGGGAACCGGCACTTTAAATTTAAATGCCTGGTGCCACTGCCCTTTATTTTCGGTAAACTGTATACCGGCGGGCGAATGGCAGTATACCATACCCGTTATAAACAAAAGTCCTAAAACTAAAAGTAGCTGCTTTTTCACGCCGGTTCTTACATCATTAAAGATAGCTAAAAATACAAGGTGGTTACCAGATTACCGAAGTACTCCGTTCACCATCTACCGGCAAAAACGTTAAAATTTAGCCTACCGTTGCCAGGTTGGTTTATCTACCTTTTGAGCGCAACAGCAATTCCTCGTAAGCCTCCATTTTGGTCTTCATTTTATTGAAGTCTTCAATTACCTGCGAGTAGGTAATATTGGCAAACTGCTGCATGGTCTCATCATTGATGGGTATGTCATAAGCAAGAAGGAAGGAAAGGTCAACCTTCATAACCCGGCAAAACCGCCGTAAAGTACCAATCCTTGCGTTTGAACTCCGGCTTTCAAGCGAGCTATAAGCCTGCTGGCTTATTTTCATTTCTTCAGCAATTGCACTTTGTTTAAATCCGCGGTACTCCCTGATTTTCTTGATTCGTTTTGCTAATAACATACTTGTACATTTAATAGCGCAACGGCCGAGGGGGTAGCAACGGTGTTACACCCGGCTAAAATAACCAGTCTCTGCTCTTGTTTACCATCATCATCCACACACTAAATGTGAAGTGTAGTGCTTAAAAACGGAAAAAGCCGGTGGCAACGATTTGCCCCGGCCTTTAAACTCAAACCCAATGAGTATTTTAGAACATAGCAGGGCAATGGCCCGGATGTGGTTTTTTACGGAAACTACCCTGATACAGAATTGCTACCTCAGGAGCCCCCACGGTTTTTGAAGCCGGCATCAATTTCGAAATGTTCATATCATAAGCTAAACCTACGCTCAAGCCCTTATAATCTATACGCGTATTGAAGATAACTGCATCAAACAAACCCCGGTACTGCATTCCAAAGTGAACTGCTGTTTTGCTTAAGGTTGGATTGCCTACAATTGTTTTAAAATTGCAGCCTACATTAAATTCATAGGCCGGGCCCTGTACCAACACTAAAAAATTGGGCATAATAGACAGGCGTTTGCCAACTGGAATTGCAGCACCGCCATGCATGCTTATTTTCATATACATCCGCTCGCGGCCGGCTACATTGCCTTCAAGGCCATTCGGATAAAAAGAGACTTTGGGCTGATTAACATGGTTTAAAGCAACACCGAAATACAGATTGGTTTCTTTTTTGGTTATGCCACTAATCAAAATACCGGCACCTGCATCGCCATACACAACCTTGTTGCGGCCAAAATATTCCCCATTACGAGTTAAATCAGCCTGCCCGGTATTAAAATCATACTGCTCATCAAAGGTGGCACGCGAAGGATCAAAGCTCTTATAATTAAACGAACCTTGCAGACCGGCTGATAACTGCAGGGTTCCTTTTCGATTCAACATAAAATGATAGGCAAATGAAAGATCTACATGGTTAGTGTTCAAACGGACAGCACCGGCTTGATCGGCAAAAAATGAGATACCGAAACCCGCAAAACTATTATGCTTGGTAATTTTGCCAACAGCCATATCAGCTCCACCCGCAAAGGTACGATAGGTATTCCCTTGCGAAACCGTCATCCACTGCGTACGGAAATTGGCATAAACGCGGTAATCGCCTGCATTCATACCAGCCAGCGCCGGAGACAATAATAGCGGAGACGAATTGTACTGCGAGAAGTGAATGTCCTGCGCAGTTAAGTTATTCTTAGCAACAGACATTATCAGCAACATCAACAAAAGGCGTAAAAACTTTTTCATGGCATAAATTATATGCTTGTTGAAACGGGCTATGCCATCCCTGAGATGCCATTTTAACTAAGTGAAAAACAACATTTAGCTTGTGAGTTACGCTATAACCTTATTGCCTTAAAAGACGTAGTTAAACCTGCACCAACCGCAAAAGCAAAAACCCGGCTAATTACTTAGCCGGGTCTTGCTTTTAAATCCCTATAAAAATTTTTAAGCGGTATAGTAACGCTGTAAAATGCTTAATTTAGTATCATATGGTACCAAATCATCTATTTTAGTCAATTGTCTATCAATGTTACTTTGTTAAAAAACCAACATATACGGACGTCAAAAACAATTGATTGGTAATGCTGCTCAGCATTACTTCTAATTTTGCGCAACTAATGGCCTTAGTTTCTGCCGCAAAACTCTATCGCTTTATAGCTAACTAACCGGTTATTAATTGCTCATTAAGTCGTCCTTATCAATAATAATTATAGCTCCCTTGTCAGTAATGGTTCCGTAGGTAGAAAGCTGCTTTAATTGGTCATCGCTCAGAGTGCGAAGTTGATCGTTGCTTATTGTTATCTCGCTACCGGCATACTTCTTAAGATCAATCGTGTTTTCGCGCGAAGAGAAAAAGCCTAAAGTGATTAGTAATGAAATTAATAGTTCCATGTTTTTAATTTTTTGTGGGTTTACGAATAGTGCAAACGTCCTGTTATATTTTCAAGGTTTGTTTATAACAAAGCACAACTTGGTAACGACAAAAAACCACATTATCGCATGGCAATCAATAAGTTAGAGCCCGACGCATGCAGATCTATTTTAGATTTTGCAATATTAGTAACGGGCACTTTTTACTGAAATCGAAAGGGTTATACTTTTAGCAAAATAGTATATTCGCAGTGTACAATTACCGGGTAACATGTTTGAACTTCGAGAAATTGCCAAATTAGTAACACAACACCGTCGAAAATTTAGAGGCAGCCTCCAACAGAAACAACAGGAACGTTCAAACGAACACATGTTGCGCATGTTCAGAGGGCTGGTAAAAGATGAATTCAGTACGGACGAACAGGCAGCGAAAACCCTCTATGGTATAGATAAGCCCGACAAGCGATTCAGAATGTTAAAGGGTCGGCTCATTCGGCGGATGATGGATGATCTCTATTTCTTCGATCAAAGCCAACGGAACTTATCGCCTTACCTGAAAGCAAACTTTCGATGTGCTAAAAACTTTTTTGGTGCCCGGATATTGCTCTTGTATGGCGCCCGTACTGCTGCAACTAAGATGTTTAAAACCGTAGCAGCCGATGCTGAAAAGTTTCGATTATATGACATGGTGATGCTTAGCTGCCTGCACTTACGCTCCAACTATAGCTTTGCTTCCGACCCGCTGCGGTTTAACTACTACAACAAAAAATTTCATGAAGCTCTGAAAGAATTCAGCGCAGAAAGTTATTCTCACGAGTGCGTTGAAACCATATATGCTGCTATGGGAAAAACTTCGGCCCGGAAAACCGACATTGCCGAAAGGTCGGAAAAATACATAGCCGAACTGGAGAAGATGGCTGAACGGCTCCACTCTTATCACTTACATTTCAATCTATTCAGGTTAAAAATTATCGCGCAGCAACAACGGGGCCGTTATATGAAGGCCATGAATGAATGCGACCTTGCTATGGCCTATTTGTATAGCAATCGCCCGTTTATGCAGCGCGTACGGTTAGCGGAATTAGCCCTCATTAAAATGGAATGCTGCTTGCTGCTGCGTAACCACGAATTGGCTGAAGAAAATGAAGTTATTTGCCAAAAATATTTTCCCGCCGGACACTTTAACTGGATGATTTTTCAGGAAATATACCTGTTAACCTGTTTGCACACGGCCCACTATGAGAAGGCTTACGCTATTTACCAGGCAGTTACTGCCCAACCCAACTTTTCAAAATTAGGAGAGGCTCGGGTGGAAAAATGGAAAATATTTCATGCTTACATGCATATCCTGAAAAACAGCGGGCATTTACAGGGTATGAAAAGCGAAGACCGATTCAATCTACCCAGATTTATGAATGAGTTACCCATTTTTTCGCGCGATAAATTAGGACTCAACCTAAGCATTCTAATCGTCCAATTTAGCTACTTACTACAAAAGGGAGATTTTGAGAAAGTAGCTGAAAAGATGGAAATGTTACAATCCTACAGAAGCCGGTATTTGGCTAAAAATAAGGTGCATTTCAGAAGCAATATCTTCCTTAAGATGCTGTTCTTTTATGCCAAATACTACAACGACCGTAAAAAGCTAATCTGGCGAACGGATAAATTGCGTCAGGAACTCAAGTTGCACCGCGAATCAGCCTATCTAACTATCGAAACTCACGAAGTTATACCCTACGAGGTGCTCTGGGACCTGCTTACTAAACCCTCCAAACAACCCAAATAAACAATCGGCTTAAGTTAACATGTTCTCTTTTTTGATTTTTAACCGCAACAAAAATGAACTATAAACTTGATTTTTAAATATTTACAGATTGAAAATTATTTAATAAATGGACTACTTCACCGTTACCCAAATACCCCGATAAACTATTTTTTGGGTGCTACAACCTGTAATCTTGATTAGTATTTTAATTAAGAGAGTACAACGTAGCATGATGCTTTTGTATGAGACCCTGATAGGTATGGAAGATGAAATTGAGAAGGCACCCGAAGCAAACAATCAGGGTAACTTAACCTCGTCGTTTAACGATGCAACCGGTAATTCGGTTTCAAAAAATTTCGCATTCCACCATATGTGGCAAAAAGTGTTTAATAAGCTTTCTGTATTCAGCGATAACGAATATCTCAACAATAACAAAACCAATCGTTTTCTTAAAAATGAAATAAAAATTAATCCTAATTGGCCTTTGCGCGATGGGGATTTATAGGGACACTGCATTTATGCGCCATAGCAGCTGGGTAGAGCTGGCTATGGCGCTGATGCGGTAATCCGCCCTTTATATTCAAACGGTAGTATCCCAAGCCCGTCTTAAAGTTCCTCGAGTGCTACCGCTTTCTGTAGATTGAAGTAATTGTTCTCATTCGGGGCTGAAGGCTAAAGAAGGCGTAAAAATTTCGTGACGGTTACAACAAAGCTATTTATGAATTTATTTTCCTAAATTTGAAGGTGACGGCAGGGCAACCTGACGTAACTACGCAGGCATTAACCCACTATTACTTCCCCTTTAATAGCAAATGCTGGCAGTAGCAGTACTTTCCTAACATGGCGATTAAACATTTTAACACTATGCGGAACAGCACTTTTAATTCTATCATCATAGTCGGGGGATTGCTAACGCTAATTACTGCTTCCGGTTCAACACTTTATTACCACTATGCTTTGCTGCCCGAAAGCAGTAAAACTACACCAGCAATAACGCTCCTCGCTGTATTGCTGGGGCTTACATTTACCCTATTTATAGCATTCATAATCTATCACACCAAAGCGCTGGCTACTTCTTTGGCAAATGAACGCCACCAACGGTATATCCTCAATTCAATCATTGATAATGCCTCTGCAGGTATTTATGTAAAAAACACTGCTGGCAAGTATATATTGGTTAATAAGCAGATTGCGGACAACCTTGGCTTAAGCCAGGAATCAATGATGGGTAAAACTTTATTTGATGTGGTACCTATTAACAACGCAACAAGAATACAGCTTCATGATGAAGAAATACTAAGGACAGGTACAACGCTGCAAACTGAAGAACACCTTACCATTCATAACCAGTCGCGAACCTTCATTTCAACCAAGTTTCCTGTCAAAGATCAATTAGGCAATATAATAGGAGTAGGAGGTATTGATACAGACATCACCGCTCGCAAAGAAGATGAGCAAAAACTGGAGGAAGCTTTTAACCGCATAAACGACCTTTACAATAATGCCCCCTGTGGTTATTATTCGCTAAATGCCGAAGGAACGTTTATCGAAATTAACGATACGCTTTTGCATTGGATTGGCTTCTCCCGAAGTCAGTTAGTGGGCAAAAAAAGTTTTATAGACTTTTTAACGGCAGAAAGTAAAAAATTGTTTCTCGAAAACTTTTCGGCCTTCCTCTCAACTCCGGGAATAATACGTCAGGAATATGAAATGCTGCGAGCAGATGGCTCAGTACTTTGGGTTGAAGTTTCTTCAACAGCAGAATGTGATAACCATGGACGGTTTATGTATAGCCGTTCCAACCTGCACGATATTACGGCTTACAAAAAAGCAGAAAAACAAATCCAACAACTTAATAAGCAACTTACTTTAAAAATACAATCATTGGAGGAAACCAATAACGAGCTTACAACGTTCACGCACTCGGTTTCACACGATTTACGTGCCCCGCTGCGCGCTATTCATAGTTTTATAAGCTTAATCGATCAGGAATATAAAGCAGAACTAACTGGCGAATGTCTCACCATGTTTTTAAACGTTCAAAAAAATGCAGATCGCATGTCGAACCTTATTGACGATCTGCTGGCTTATTCCCGTGTTGGTCGGTCAGGAATAAAACCTGCTGAAATGGATATGGGTGACCATGCGCGGGTAATTATGAATGAATTATTAACTACCGGCGTTAAAAACAATATCATCTTCGAGTGTCATAGCACCGGAAAAATAATTTGCGATAAAACTCTAATGCGCCAGGTATTGGTCAATCTGCTTTCCAACGCTGTTAAGTACAGTTCGCGCAATCCCAGTCCCAAAATAATTTTTGGCAAAAAGGAAACGGATGGTCAGGTTATTTTTTTCGTAAAAGATAATGGGGCAGGGTTTGATATGCGCTATGCGGGTAAATTATTCCAAATGTTCCAAAGATTGCACACCTCCCGCGAATTCGATGGTACAGGGGTGGGTCTGGCAATTGTACAGCGCATAGTTCAAAAACACGGAGGCAAGGTGTGGGCCGAAGGGAAAGTGGATGATGGTGCTACGTTTTATTTTTCTCTACCAGCAAAAACAGAGGAGCAACATGAACTCAATTGAGGTTTTATTGATTGAAGATAATATTTACGATGCCGAACTGGCTATACGTGAACTGCGCAAGAACAATTTAGCTAACGAAATTGTACATATTGAAGATGGTGGCGAAGCCAGGGACTATATTTTCTGCAAGGGCAAATATGAGAACCGTAAAGGCGAAAATCCCAGGCTAATCCTGCTCGATTTAAACCTGCCTAAAGTAAGTGGCATCGAGTTGTTACGTGAAATTAAAGAAAACCCAGCTACCCGGCATATTCCGGTTATAGTAATGGCTGCTTCTCGATTGGATCCTGACATAGACACCTGCTATAAACTTGGTGCAAACAGTTATGTTCCAAAACCGGTGGATTTAGAGAACTTTGTAAAATCGGTTTCGCAGGTAGGCATCTACTGGTTATTGGTAAACAAATAGGCGCATCCTTTTAATTTGATTCGAAAATCGCGTAGTGTAATGGAAAAAATGGACAACTATTCAATGGCAGAAAAAATGGCTACTGACGAACAGTTTTTCCGGGCACTGGTTATGCACTCGTCCGATGGAGTTCATGTACTGAACGAAGAAGGACTAATTACCTTTGTAAGCCCTGTTTGCGAAAAACTTTTGGGTTATTTGCCGGAAGAAATGATAGGTAGGCATGCGTTGGATTTTTTGCATCCGGAGGATATAGCCGCGACAAAAAAAATATTAGAGGAAAAGACCAACGGCACCTTTCAATTGCGCATTCGGCATAAAAGCGGTAATTATAGCTGGATGGAGGTTGTTCGGAATTTCAACTTCAACCATCCGCTTATTCAGGGAGCCGTTATCAATTATCGAGACATTACAGAGCGCAAACTGGCCGAAGAGAAATTGCAGAAAAGCGAAGCGCTTTTCCGATCTATGATCGAAAACAGCAATGACCTTATTTTACGGCAAGATCGTCAAGGTAATGTTAAGTATGTAACGCCATCTATAACCTCAATGGCCGGTTATACGCAGGAAGAATTTTGTGGCCGTTTACCTATTGATTTTTTACACCAACAGGATATTGCCAAAGCTGAAGAAGATTTCCGCTATGCATTGAATAATCCCGGCAAGGTTGTTACGGGCTTGTACCGTATGCTACATAAAAATGGCAGCAACCTATGGATGGAAAGTAAGGCGGTCAACCTGCTTGATGTTCCGGGGGTAGAATCGGTGATTGTAAACATAAGAGATGTCACCCAAACACGGGATGGAGATGAAAAACTACGAAGGCAGGAAGCTTTTTACAGGGCATTGATTGAGCATAATGAGGACCTTACTATTATGACTGATGCGCACAATAAGTTAATTTATTGCAGCCCGTCCACACTCCGCATTTTAGGATATTCATCAGATGAGTATGCACAAATGCCACCCATAGATCATACACACCCTGATGATTTGGAGTTGGTAAATACGGCTATGCAACGCGCAGCACAGTCGCCGGGCTCTGCTATTCAACTTGTGTTACGTCAAAAAACCAAAGAAGGCCATTATCTGTGGACGGAAGGTACTGTTACCAATCTACTTAATATTCCGGCTGTTTCCGCCATTGTTTTCAACCTGCGTGATGTAACCGATCGTATTGCTGCGGAATTAAAAGCCCGTAAAAGTGAAACTATCCTTTCCTCTTTCTTCAGTAGCAGTACGGAGGCTTTCCTACTGGTAGACCGCAATTACCGGGTAATGACCTTTAATACTAAGGCCAATCAATACACACTAAATTCTGATAAACGCCCGCTTAAGGTAGGAGAAAATATTCTCGATTCCCTCCCTCCTTCGCGTCGCGAGGACTACATACAGTTGATAGAAAAAGTATTCAAAAACGAGTCGTTTAATTTCGATTCTCAAGCCACAGATACCGGCCTTTGGTATCACATTGTGGTAAATCCGGTTAGAACTGATAGTGGCAATGTTATTGGAGCGTGCTTCATTATATCAGATATAACTCAGCAAAAATTGGCGCAGGAAGCACTAAGCAAATCCGAAGCCAACTTACGCACTATTCTAAATAATGCCGATACAGCATATGTACTGTTAAACAACAATTTCGATATACTCTCCTTTAATCAATTGGCAAACGACTATGCCGTTCTTGATCTCGGCAAATCGCTGGTAGAAGGAGATAATTTCATTCAAACACTTTGGAAAAAATGGCAGCCAACAGCCTTTACCAATATGAGTAAGGTGTTGGAAGGCGATACTGCTGAATATGAGTCGAGTTATTTACAGGCAAACGGTGAACGCTTATGGTTTCACGTTCGCATAAACCGCATTATGGATGAGAAGGAAAAAGTAATAGGCCTGTGCATATCTGCATCCAACATAACCGAACGTAAATTAGCGGAAAATCAAATCCGCGAATTCAGCGTGCAACTAGAACAAAAGGTAAAAGAGCGCACCTACGAACTGGAAGTTGCAAATAAGGAATTAGAAAGCTTTAGCTACTCTGTTTCGCACGATTTACGTGCACCACTGCGCAGTTTGAACGGCTACAGCCAGGCATTATTGGAGGACTACGGCACCAAACTGGAGGAGCGTGCCCAACACTATCTTAAGCGCATCCAGCTCAATAGCGAAAGAATGGCCAATCTAATTGACGACCTTCTGAAACTTTCCCGCGTTACCCGCCAGGTTTTGTCAAAGCAGGAAATAAACCTTTCCAAAGTAGCCCGCGAAATTTTGAAAGAATTAGAAGAAAAGTATTCCATGGAATACATCAATGTGCATATAGATACCGGAATGCTGGCACAGGCCGACCCCCACTTGATTAAAATTGCCCTGCACAACCTATTGGATAATGCTATAAAATTTACAACAAAAGCCGAGCAACCGGAAATAATATTTTCTTCATTTGTTGACGAAAATAACCGGAAAGTTTGGTTCATTAGTGATAATGGAGTAGGTTTCGATATGCAATACGCCGGTAAACTATTTGGTGCCTTTCAAAGGCTACACGACAAAGACGATTATCCCGGAACAGGCATTGGCCTCTCAATCGTGCAAAGGGTAATTAACAGGCACGGTGGCAAAATTTGGGCCGAAGCCACGGTTAACCAGGGCGCCAAGTTCTTTTTCACTTTATAATTCTCCGCACCAATGGATATAGCTAAAGATAAAATCATTCTTCTTGTTGAAGACAATTCCGATGACGTGGCCCTTACATTAAGGGCCTTTCGTAAGAGTAATTTAAAAAACGAAATAGTGGTTGCCGAAGATGGTGCCGATGCGCTTGATTATTTATTGGGCGAAGGCAAGTACGCCGGACGTGATACTACTATAGCACCAACATTAATCCTGCTTGATCTTAAACTTCCCAAAATACCCGGGCTTGAGGTATTACGCCGCATCCGTGCGGATGAGCGTACCAAACTTCTGCCTGTAGTAATTTTAACCAGTTCTGTGGAAGAACAAGATCTTATTACCAGTTACAAATTAGGGGCTAATAGCTATCTGCGCAAGCCGGTTGATTTCAATAAATTCATTGAAGCCGTTCAACAATTAGGTTTATACTGGTTGGTTTTAAATGAGTCTCCTCCCCGCACCTAAACATTTAACGCTATGGACAAACCCCTCCGACTACTACTAATTGAGGATAATGAAGATGATGCGCATTTTATTTTGCGCATGTTCGAAACACACGGCCACGAGGTAGATTGCCAAATGGTCAAATCCGCTGATGGGCTTAAAAAAGCACTTAAAAAGGAATTTGACCTGATTGTTTCTGACTATTCTCTACCCGGCTTTGATGGTGGTAAAGCGCTAAACATCGTAAAAGAACATGGCCTTGATATACCATTTATCATCGTATCAGGTAAAATTGGTGAAGATGTAGCTGTAAGTTTGGTACAAGCCGGCGCGAGTGACTACATCATGAAAGACAATCTCAAGCGTCTGATACCTGCAGTTGAGCGTGGCTTACAAGATGCGGAGATCAAGAAAGTTGCCCGCCGATCTGAAGATCGTCTTCAAACGCTTTCGCAAATTGTAAAAATGACCAATCACAGCGTTACCATAACAGATGCTGCAGGTCGTATTGAATGGGTAAACGATGGCTTTACTAAACTCACCGGCTACAACCTTGACGAAATTGTTGGCAAAAAACCCGGTGACTTTTTAATAGGCCCGGAAACCAGTACAGAAACTGTTAAACGTAATTCGGAGTTGGTTCGCAATCGACAACCTATTAACTGCGAAATACTAAACTACGCCAAAAGTGGCAGAAAATACTGGATTGAACTTCAAACTCATCCTATCTTTAATTCCCAGGGAGAAGTGACTAAGTTCTTCTCTTTTCAAATCGATATAACCGATCGAAAGTTGTTGCATGAGCGTGAACAACGCATTAACGAAGAACTTGAAAAGAAGGTAAAAGAGCGTACACTGGATTTGGAAAACATAAATCGGGACCTGGAGCGATTTAATTCTACTCTTTCCCACGACTTGCGTAGTCCTTTGCGACAAAACAAAATGCTGTTGGAGATGATGCAACGCAAGTTGAGTAAGCAACTGCAGGAGGATGAATTGGAAAACATAACCATCATCAAGAATAATATTCTGCGAATGGAGATGCTGGTTAATGGCCTTCTGGCACTTTCTAAATTAGGTAACAAAACGCTCGAATTAAGGGAAGTTAATGTTCAGGAGATTGCAAACACCGTGGTAAACGAATTGCAAAGCGAGTACGCATCCAATTTACATGAACTAACCATAGATGAATTACCAGTAATTACAGCCGACCCCATGTTAGTGCAGCAGATACTTCACAACCTGCTTTCTAACGCCTTTAAATATAGCAGCAAGAAAGAGCACCCTCGTGTTAAACTCGGTTATAAGAATAATGCCGGGGAGCATTTGTTTTTAGTGAGTGATAATGGCGCAGGCTTCGATATGAAATATTACGATAGCCTGTTCGGTAATTTCAGTCGCTTACATGCTAATACCGAATTTGAAGGTGTTGGTTTGGGACTAGCCAATGCTAAACGTTTTGCAGAAAAGTTAGGTGGCAAAATCTGGGCTGAAAGTAAACCTAACATGGGTAGCACTTTTTACTTTACTATTCCGGCAAATACTGCAGAGTAATTAAAAAGCCCTTGCAACTTATGCTGCAAGGGCCCAAGTTCACCGGATATTAAGTTTGAGAGTTCGTTCGCTTTGGTTTACACACTTTCCGGTGCACTCAAGAAGTTAAACAATTCCGCTGTGGTTGGCCGCTACCGGCCGATACCCCTTCGGCGCTTTTAGTCCAGGTCAATCTACCCGAATACCTGGATTAAGGAAGTTTTATTAGCCAACCACCCGGAAATTGTTTAATCAATTCAGGCAGCCTGACGGGCACCCATTTTATCTTTCATCAACAGTTCTTCGTAAACTGAGAGGCGGTTCAGCAATTTCTTGTATTCGTCAACTACATTGCTTAAGTGATTATTATCGAACATGCGGAGATTTTCGTCGGTTACAGGGATATCCATTGCCAACAGAAAAGGCATATCCACTTTCATTACATTGCAAAAGCGTTGCAAAGTTTCAATCTTCAGGTTGCCTGATTTGGTTTCAAGGCTGCTATAGGCCTGTTGTGTAATATTCATTTCCTGGGCTACGGCAGCTTGCTTTAAGCCACGGTATTCGCGAATTTTTCTAAAACGTTCTGAAAGGGTGCTGGTTGTTGTTGAATTTGTAAACATGACGTATGGTTTTTCGGTTAATTAATGGTTATAGTTTTTTATTTAATTGTTTCTCTTTTTTAGCGCACTAAGGCAATGTTTTCACTCTTAAGTAGGTTGCCGCCGTTTTGGCATTGGCCTTTCACTACATATACATACACTGCTAATGGTGCTGGCTCGCCGGCAATTGTGCCGTCCCAGCCTTCTTGAACATTCTTTGTTTCGAACACCAACCGGCCCCACTGATCAAACACATGGAAGTAGTCCAGATTGGTAAGTGAGTTAGAGCGAACAAACATGCGATCGTTAGTGCCATCGCCATTCGGAGTAAAGGTGTTTGGCAGGTAAACCGAGTTTGGATCGCAGCTTACTACATGAATGTTTATCGAATCGGTAACAGAACAGCCAAATTGGTTGGTGCCGGTTACGTATACAGTTTGCGATTGTGTTGGGAAAACAGAGGTTCTTCTGCAATCAGCACAGCTTATCGAATCGGCAGCTTGCCAGTTATAAGTTAAGTTCGAATGAGAAGCAGCATATACTGCAACTTCAGCGCCCGGAGTAGTGGTTACATCTTGTGATACTTCAATATCCGGAGTACCGCTAACCTGAATGTTAACCTGAGCGGTGTCGGCAGTGCAACCAGGTGCGCTTGCTATGATGGTGAAGGTTGCCGGTTGATTGTTTAAGGTGGCTACAGGATTGGCTATCGTGGCATCGTTTAATAAGGTAGCAGGAAACCACATAAATGACACACCTGAATCGGGGCCCTGGGTAATTTGCGATCCCAGTTGAACGGTATCACCTGCACATATGGTTTTGGCACCTTCTGCAAGCACTTCTACTTTGCTTACCACACTAACTTCAACAGTTGCGTTAGCAGAGCAACCTAAGTGGTTAGAGCCGGTTACATGATAAGTAATAGAAGATTGCGGATAGCAAACCGGATTTGCAACGGTAGAGTCGCTTAGATAAGTGGCAGGCGACCAAGTAAAAGTAACTGCTGAACCCGAGAACAAATCAACACGCTGGCCTTTACAAACTTTAACCGGTGCAGGGTTATTCAAAATTGGTAGGGCCTGCACATTTACCGACATGCTATCCAC
>JAXLUO010000017.1:0-83789 GCA_046329495.1 Chitinophagales bacterium
TATTTTATTCCGGTTAAATGGTGGTCGCTCAGGCTCCTCATGCCGGGCCTTCTATGCATTGCAGCATTTTATCTGCTTAACGGCGGCTCATCTGTTGAACGCAGTTTTTCTACGTCCTTCGGGGTTATTAATTTGTTGCTGGGTTGCTTGTGGCTGCTTGTGGTAACACTGGCCTTTCGTCAGTAAATCTTGGTCTCACTGGCGCATGCGTGCCGCGTATGCCAAACCTCGCTCAGATAACACCAGTACAAAACCTAATCACAACCAATATCTCGTATTCATCCCTGTTTCCGAAACTTCGGAACTGTGGCAATTATATAGAACCCTCCCTCCAATCCTTCAACCTCGTTTCCAGCAACAACACCAAATCATCCAGCTTAATCTGCAGCGGGGTAACGGCTATAACTATAGGCGTACCGTACGTGCTTACGCTGCTTTGCTTTAACTCACGTAACAGCGCATTTGTGTATGTCTTCACATAATCCTGCGGGTTCTTTACCTGCACCATAATCATCTTTTGGCGGCTAACGTCATACACGTCAAAACGTATAATATCCTCCCACCGCACAACAGATGTTTTGCTCATACCATAATAATAACTCACGCCTTCGGGCGATATAACTAAACCCGGTGCTTTATCCAGCAGCTTGCGTACAAAAATGTAAATGCCCGCACTAAACAGGGCAATACAAACAAACCCTATAACCCGTACAACAGTGGGGTCCGAGAACAGATCGTCCTCCTTCATCACCGGGACCTCCACCGCCATCCATACACCTAAGGCCACAAGGGCTACACTTAATAGCAGATAGAAGCCAAGCTTCTTTTTGTTAACAGGTATTTCTATTACCTCCGGTACGGTCATACAATCAAGTTTAACGGCAATTTAATTAGGTTTTATAAACCAGGCGTCCCGGCCACCGCACGTGTATAACAGCTATAGCCCGATATCGGTAACGCATGTAGGCCCATAGGGGTACATTTTTTTAGCCCAATCGGTAATTAAATCACACGCTATGCCTTACATAAAACTTCTGCTAACCCTTGCCATCTCCTTCATCATTATGTATGCGGTTATGTTTTTAAATGTAGACGATACCAGCCACCTGTATTTAAGCCTTACCCGCACCTATATGGCCATTTTAATGGTAGCCCCTATGGCAATTGTTATGTTGTTTACTATGGGCAAAATGTATCCCAACAAAAAACTGAACTATAGCATTATGGCCTTAGGCCTGCTGGCCATAGTGGTAGTAACCTGCATGCTGCGCCTGCAAACATTTATAGGCGATAAAGCTTATATGCAGGCTATGATACCGCATCACTCGTCGGCCATATTAACCAGTAAGCATGCACACATAACCGACCCCGAAGTAAAGGCGCTGAGCGAACAAATCATCAAATCGCAGGAAGAAGAAATTAAACAGATGAAGGCTATCCTGCAACGTATGAAACAGTAGTTAGAATGCTGCTATCTTTCATCTGCCACCGGTTGCTTGTAAACCGCATACATGTTCCGGTTCCATAGTAACATCAACACCCCACAGCCTGCTATTAATACGGTATAGATAAACGGAGCGCTGTGCAATGGTCTATAAGCAGGCACATAGTTAATCAACAACCACATCAGGGTCGAAACCACCCCTGCATATACTACACAAGGTGTTAAGGTATGGCCCATGTAGTGGTTAAACCGCGAAAGGCTTTTCGGAAAACTGTAGAACATGGCAGTCCAACTGCGTTTCTCTCCCAAATACATATACGCCACCACCTCGCTAAACGTAAATCCCTTCTCTGCCGGCAATAAGTTCCTTTTTCTGAATACCGAAAGGTAGTAGGCATAAATGGTATACAACACCAGCGCACCAATAATCAATAGCAAGGGGGTCCAACCCAGGCCGCCTACAGTTACCAGCGGGTTCGCTTCTTTACTAAGGTCGGGGGTTAATTGTGCCGTACAGTAAGCATCGTAGCTGCGACTGAATAATATCCAAAGGGTAACCAGGGTAAATTTTACTTTCTTCTGCATGGTGGTTGGTTTAAGCACAAGTAACGCACTTACACCTTATAAAACATATCTGCCTGTACCACTTAACGGAATTTATGAATTCAAATGCACATACGGCCGCATCACCCCATCTGCCACATGAAAACAAACACATTTATTTACTTATTTAACTTCTCCATATATTTAAACCCGTCTACCCAAAAGGCAAACGCCAATCAACATGCTGTTTTCATCAATTAAACGTTCAGTAATGAAAAATCATTTTTTACTCCTGCTTCTATGGTCACTGGCAGGCCTGGCCAAAGCACAGGTGCCCAACCAAATGAATTACCAGGCTGTGGTGCGCGGCAGTAACGGACAGCCCGTAGCTAACAACACACCCGTTCAACTGCGCTTTACCATTCACGATAACAGCGCCGGTGGAACCAGCGTTTATACCGAAACCATCAGCACTACTGCTAACCAATTAGGATTGGTAACAGCTGCCATCGGTTCCACGGCCAACCTGGGTTCAGTTAACTGGGGTTCAGGTACAAAGTTCTTACAGGTTGAAGCCAACATCAACAACACCTCTTTTACCGATATGGGCACTACACAGCTATTAAGTGTTCCTTATGCTTTGTATGCAGCTAATTCACCTGCAGGTGCTACCGGCCCTACAGGTGCACAAGGCCCCCAGGGCGCACAAGGTAATGACGGTGCACAGGGTCCGCAAGGTATTACCGGCCCAACAGGCCCTACCGGAGCAGGTGGTGGCGCAACGGGCCCTACCGGTGTAACCGGACCAACCGGCGTTAAAGGAGCAACAGGTGCCACCGGCACTACAGGCGTTACCGGTGTTACCGGGGCAACCGGTCCAGGCACACTTAACGGTACAGTTAATTACGTTACTAAGTTTACGCCTAACGGCACCTCAGGCGGCAACTCGGCAATTTTCGAAAACGGCGGCAGGGCCGGATTGAATAACACAACGTTGGCCTACGACCTTAATGTGCAGGATATCAACGGCGACTGGAGCAATATGGGTTTTGTGAATACAAACACCGGAACCACCAGTAACGATGGATTTATGGTGGGCATAGATAATGTAGCCGGTACCGATGTAGATGTATGGAACTGGGAGAACGGCGACATGCGTTTTGCAACAAATGGCACTATACGGGCAACCATTGCCGGCGATGGCACCGTAGGTATTAATACCACACCGGTGGCAGGCGTACAGCTTGCTGTTAGCGGTAGCGGCAATAATGGCATCCGTAGCACTTTAATAGCTGCACCCGGAACTGTAGTGGCTACCCCGGTCAGTATATACGGCGAATCAACTACCGGTGTAGGTGTTGTAGGTATTAGTCAAAACCAAAATGGTGTTTATGGCTTTAGTTCCGGCAGCTTATCCGGAACCGTTGGGGCCAATACTTCAACAGGTACGGGCGTGTCGGCATTAAACACGGGTAGTGGTCTCGGTTTAAAGGTAGATGCAACTTCAGGTATAGGTGCGCAAATTAATACCATCAGCGGCCCCGCAGCGTTGTTGGTGGGTCCAGGCAGAGTAGTTTTTGGCAGTACCGGCTATGGTGCAGGAACCAATTTCGATGTACGCCAACCCAGCATGTCTTTGGGGAACGGTAATGGATCAGCTACACAGTATTTTCGCGTAAATGCCACCGATACCACCAACCTGTTAACCGTTGGTGCTGCTGGGTACTACTACATCCTATCGCAGGGCACCACCAATGTTGGCCTTTACATGAACCGCACCGCCAACGATATCGAACCTTATGCCAACGGTGTTACCTCCATGGGTTCCGCATCTTTCCGTTGGTCGGTGGTATATGCTGCAAACGGCACCATCCAAACCTCCGATGCCCGGCTTAAAACAAATATCCAAAACCTCAACCGCGGTATTGGCGCTGTAATGAAACTGCGACCTGTTAGTTACGAATGGAAAGATAAAGCGGATGGCACCGAACCTCAGATTGGTTTCCTGGCACAGGAAGTTGAACAGGTAGTACCCGAAGCCGTACAACACGACTTTATTACACAGGAACAAATAGACCAGGCTGTGAAAGCCGGCAAACCCGCTCCTAAATACACCGATATTTATGGCATGAAATACGTTGAACTAATCCCCGTATTAACCAAAGCCATACAAGAACAGCAACAACAAATTGAACTGTTGAAAAAGGAAATAGAACTCCTTAAAAAATAAGTTGAACTAAAACATTATGAAAAAAAGGAGCCCTTGTGCCTCCTTTTTTTGTTAGTTCATTTAGTGATTTGGTAAGATGCATAGCCATGCGCTGTGGTTCTCCCTTTAGGGAGTCAGTGGGTTGCAAAGCCATGCGTAGCGGTCCCCCCGTGCCTGTTACTCTGTGCCGAGTCGAAGAGTAGTGGGTTGCGTAGCGGTGGCGAAATAGAACGCTGATAAACACAGGTGGTTATGATGAATTATGATTTTTGATTTTAGAATGCCAGACCACGCAACCTACTGGCTTCCGACGCGGAAGGACTGATACGCATGGCCACGCAATTAGAATTTCCCCGTTTCCCTAAATAGACAGTATCTGTGGAATCGGTTTGTTTTCATCGGTGCAATTCCCTTCTATATATTTGGTGAATGAGGCAGTTATTATTACTGGGGCTTATCGCTTTAATGGCCTGTGGTGGTGCGGGGATGAAGACAGCGCAGCAGGGTGATGCTGTTGTGGCGGATAGCTGCGTGGATTTTAACACGGTGATAGCCGGTATACGCGATGGCAGTTTGAAGAAGGAGGAAGCCATGGCGCAAATGTTGTTACTGTTGCCGCAGGTAAAGGACTACTATTATAAGCACGGCGGTACAGATGAGCCGAAGAGCAAATGGATATTTCCGTTGAAGGGGTATGATGCCACGGCAGTTGGAGGAACAAATGGTAGCGGCTATGTAGCAACAGGTTATAAGTTCCTGGATGGCAACAAACACAAGGGGCACCCGGCGCATGATATTTTTATACAGGATCTAAATCAGGACTGTAAGGACGACCGCACCAAACAACCGGTGCAGGTGCTTTCGGTTTCTGGTGGCATAGTGCTGGCTACAGAAATCCGGTGGGACACAAAGAGCGAGCAGCGCGGCGGTAATTATATCTGGATTTATGATCCTTCCGGACCCTACTTCTTTTACTATGCACATAACGATTCCTTACTGGTAAAACCCTGCGACATCGTAAAACCAGGTGATGCCATTGCCACTGTTGGCCGCAGCGGGTTCAATGCCTATAAAAAACGTTCGCCTACACATTTGCACTTTATGTTGCTGCAACTGGATGATAAGATGATGCCTTATCCGGTAAATACCTATACGGATTTGATGAAAATGAAAACTATGGATGCAAAACCGTAGGGAATGGGCCTTGCAATTTGTTAAATTATGGAATTTATTTTGAAACTTTTATTCTTATTAATACCTTTACGGACGTAGATGTTCTTTGACAAACCTGTAAAACACTTAAACCGGTATTTCGGTAATGGGGAAACCTTGCCCTGTTCCAGAGGCACAAACCGCTAAAATTTCCTATTTCGGCCAAAACCTCAGCCAAACATCAGCACCTCAACTAAAACCACCTAACTTTCAAGTAGTTACACGCGCTGCACCCTTGCTTATAATAGGCTTTTACCTAAGCCATTTATAAGCATTTATGCTGATTTTATGCTGAGGGTAGGCTGAGGTTTGATGCGAAAATAATCTGGTTCCATGTTGAATGATAGGAGTACAGGCATATTCGTTTAGCCTATCAAATCCTATCATTTACAATCCTTTCCTATCAACTCCTATCCTAACCGATAGTTTCCGGTATGCTTCTACAAACAAAAAATCCGGAGTTGCCCCCGGATTTCTGTTTGCTTATATGTAGTTGTTATTTCTTTAATCCTATTTCTATCAATCGCTCGTTCAGGTATTCGCCGGCAGAGATGGGGGTATAGGCGATAGGATGTTGTGCATCAATGCAGCCGGGCAGACAATCCAAACGCATTTCGCTGCGCGGGTGGGTAAAGAAAGGAATAGAGTAACGGGCGGTATGCCATTTTTCGCGCGGAGGGTTTACTACGCGGTGCGTAGTGCTCTTTAAGCGGTTGTTGGTTAAGCGTTGCAACATGTCGCCTACGTTAATTACCAGGCAACCTTCAGGTGCGGTAATATCCAGCCACTCGCCTTGCTTGGTTAGCAGTTGTAAACCTTCGGCACTGGCACCAACCAACAGGGTAATAAGGTTAATATCCTCATGTTGTTCGGCACGCACCGCACTTTTGGGTTCCTGTGTAATGGGCGGATAGTGAATAGCGCGCAGGATGGAGTTGCCGTTGTGGATGTGTTTATCGAAATAAAATTCGCCGATGCCTAAGTGAATGGCAATGGCGCGCAGCAATTCGCGGGCGCTGCTTTCAAACGCTTTGAATAGCCGTACGCTTAGTTCATTAAACTCGGGCACTTCAGTTACCACCAGGTTATCGGGGTAATCGGCTTTTGATAATTCTTCACCTTCCACAATCTGCCCCATTTGCCAAAACTCTTTTAAGTCGGGCGCATCGTAGCCTTTGGCCGTTTCTTTACCAAAGGAGGTATAACCACGTTGTCCGGCCAGCTCAGGCTTTTCGTATTTCTTTTTTACATCGGATGGCAGGGCAAAGAACTTCTGTACGGCGGCATAGTAGTCGTCGATAAGTTGTTGCGATACACCGTGGTTGCGCACGCTAACAAAACCTTTGTCCTCAAAAGCTTTGCCTATTTCGTGTACAAACTTCTGCTTGGTTTCACCACCGGAGGTAAATTCACTTAAATCAACAATAGGAATGGTATGCGTACTCATTACTGGGGTTTTAGCATTAATAATAGCAAACGCCATTGCGCTTACGGCATATGAAATTAGAAAATTTGATGGCTCGGTAAAACCTATTGTGCCGTGCTGCTATCGGCTGTAATGCGTGTAGCGGTATAGTTGCGGTCGGTTACATTAAACAATACACCGGAGGTAAGATGGCGTTGTTGCAAAAATGCGCGTGCTTCTTTTTCATCAGCAGCATACCGGATGTTGCGTTGGGCATAGAATACCAGTTGCGGGTCAACCGTATTGGTGTTCCAGAAGATAACATCGTTGGTAGTGCTGTTTTTAGGGATGTATTCGGTGCCTACGGTTTTGGCAAAGTGCACATCCTCGCGGTAATTGATAACGTAGTATTGCGCTATTAGCACCAGGATGAGCAGAAACACACCAATGCGCATTTTATTGAGCGGCATGGCCCCGCTCTTTTTAACCTTGTCGTATAAAATGCCTAACAGCACGCTGAAGAACAGAGAGGCATACAGGGCCGTAAAATCGTGCACGGAGTAATTAAGAAAGAAGATGTGCAGCAATACCACCGGTGCCGCGCTAAGCCAGATAAAGCGGTAACCGTTTTCGCTGAAAACGATCTTCATTTTTTTGCGCGTCATAACCAGCAGCACAAACAGGGCTACCCCCGCATACATAACTATGTAGTGGATAATGTAGTTATACAGCAGGGTTTTAATAAGCCACAGGTAGCCGAACATAAAATGCAGCAGTCCGTGTTTGGTATCGGCAAAGCTACCGCGCTGTATGTAGCGGCTTATCATTTCGCTGAAGAAGGCTTCAGGT
The DNA here is from genome assembly GCA_046329495.1 of Chitinophagales bacterium. Taxonomy (GTDB): domain Bacteria; phylum Bacteroidota; class Bacteroidia; order Chitinophagales; family LD1; genus Bog-950. The sequence goes on from JAXLUO010000017.1 coordinate 7,663, forward strand.
CCGTTGATTTGCGAATACTGATAGATGATCAACTGCATGGTAATAATGGCCGTAATAACGGTGCTCCATATCAATACGCGGAAGCCCTTGTTACTGCCTGCATGTAATAGGGAATAGATGACTACACCGGTAGCGAAGAACAGCCCCAGCCAACTGGTGTAGATCATTAAACCCAGTGTTAGTATATAGAGGATGATGTATTTGGGCGAGTAGAACTTTTGCCGTACGATCATTTTAAGCGCCGTGTAAACACCAATGATAAACAGGGTGTGTACGGCCATATCGCTCATATATACATTGCCCTGAAACCACATGGTTACCGGCAAAAAGAGATAGATGGCATAGGCTACCAACGCGGAACGGTAGGGCAGGCTGCGGGCCCGGTTAAAGCTTAGCAGGCACACGGTAAAGTATACAAACAGGGCGCTGATGAAGTGGAGTAGCAGGTTGAATATCTGCAGGGGCAACACATCGGGCCGGATGTGGAGGAGTTTAAAAAAGAAGTAAGGTACGTAATACGCAAAAGGCGGATGGCTTACATAATAATAATTTCCCTGTTCATCCACCATCTTGCCGGTTTGGTTGGCGTCGTTATTAATGTATTTGTCGGCCGGGTGATTGTAGTTGGTGGCGGGGTTGAATCCGTAGTTCTGTATACCGCCATCGTACCACACCTGCATAATGCGCAGCGAAACAGCCGTGCAGAACTCGTGGTGATGCGAAAGGGGGCGGTTAAGCAGAGGCAAACGCACGGCTACCGAGAGCAGAAAAATGCCAAACAGAATAGGCAGGGTGCGTTTCAAAAAATCCATACAGCAGCGAAGGTGGCAATTTGAACAGGAATATGCAAAGCCTAATCGCTGGGTAATAACCACGAAATAGCTATAAAAACACCTTATTTAAGCAGCTTGTTAAGGTTAACACCAAATGCATTCTTCAATTATCTTAGCCGCCTACCCGTAACCTGCGCATGAAAAACCGCCTTTTACAGCTTTTAAATATCCGCAACAGCGAAGCCTGGTTAGTCAGTAACCTGTTTTGGCTGCAGTTCTTTCAGGGTGCCGGGGTGGCCATTTTTAATACGGTGGCCTTTGCCTTGTTTCTTGAAAACTTTGATGTAAAGGAACTGCCGAAGGTGTATGTGGTATCGGCCCTGTTGCTTTGGGTAACGGGTTTTGTATACAGCAAGGTGGAACATGCCCTGCCCATGAAGAAACTGGTGCCGGGGGTTATTGTGTTTGTGGCGCTAAGTATACTTACACTGCGCCTGCAATACACCTACCTGTTTTCGCCGATCTTCCTCTTCCTGATGTTTAGCTGGTATTATGTGATTTATCTGTTAAGCAACCTTGAATTTTGGGGCGTGGCAGCGCTGCTGTTCGATATACGGCAAAGCAAGCGCTTGTTTGGTATGATTGGTGCCGGCGACATACCCGCCAAGCTGATCGGTTATTCAGCGGTGCCCTTGCTGGTTAAATTTTTCAGCAGCGAAAACCTGCTGATACTTTCCAGCGCTTCAATATTGGTATCGCTGGTGTTCTATTACCGGTTAAAAAAGGCCGGTAAAATGGAGCTGCATGTAGAACATGAACACCATGTAAAAGAAGAAGCAGCCAACAACGATGTGCGTAGTTTAATTAAGGGCTTTTTCGGCAACCGCATGATTGCTATGGTGGCGGCATTATCCTTTATCGTGGTAACTGTTGTAACCATCGTTAGTTTTTCGTTTTACGCCGAGATAAAACACGAAGCCCACAGCGATGAGCAGTTAGCTGCCTTTATAGCCACGTTCTATGCCGGCGGCAGGATCTTCGCCATTTTTGTGCGATTGGTATTAACGGGCAGGCTCACCAACTTTTTGGGTATTAAGGGCTCATTGTTGATCAGTCCGGCTGTGTTGCTGCCGTTTTTAGTGGTAATTATTTTCCTGCCATTTTTCTCGCACGACCACCACTTTATCATTTACTCGTTTGGCATCATGGCCATTTTTACCGAGGTGCTAAAAACCAGTTTGCAGGACCCGGTGTTCCTAACGCTGATGCAGCCCTTGAGTACCCATATGCGTTTGAAAGGACACACGATAGTTAAGGGAGTAATGGACCCTTTTGCACTGTTGTTTACCGGTTTTATGCTTTACAGCCTGTTGCAGATATCGGGCTTACAAACTAATATACTGCTGCTGTTAAGCTATATGCTGCTGGGGTTGGTAGCAGTATGGGTGGTAATGATTTTTATGGTGGATAAGGAGTATGTGCGCACGCTGCTAAAGGCTTTGAACCGCCGCTACTCGGTTGGGCAGGAACTGGACATTACCGATGATAAAACCCGTGCCGTACTTGAAGAAAAGATGAAGCATGGCGAACGTGGCGAAGCTATTTATGTGCTGAACATAATAGATAAGCATTACACCACCGAGATGGAACCATTGGTGGTAAGTGCGCTTCAACATCCATCGCGCGAAGTGCAACTGGAAGCGATAAAACTTGCAGAGCGCAGCAAAATTGCTGCTGCACTGCCGCAGATAGAAACCATTGTGGCCGAACGGCAATACCCTGATTTATTGGCCGAGGCCATAACCGCCAAGTGTATGTTATTGCCCGATGAACTGGAGAACCTGGATGTGTTTTTGGAAGACGCTGACCCCGCCCTGGTAAAGGCGGCCATTATAGGTTTAATGCGCAGCGGGGGTATTAATGCAGTAGTTACCGCGGGGCAAAAATTGTTATTGCTGATAGATTCGGAAGTTAGGAGCGAGCGGCAGATGGCGGCTGAAATTATTGGTGCGCTGGGTATACAAACTTTTTACAAGCCGCTGTTAACGCTGATGCAGGATAACGATGAAGAAGTGGTAAAGGCGGCCATAGTAGCCGCAGGCTCAGTTAAAAACAGCAGACTGGTGCCGGTATTGATGGATTTCTTCAAAAGGAGGCGCTATGAAAAACAGGTGGCCGAGGCCCTCTATGGTTGCGGCGATATGGCATTGGAAGAAATTAAGAATGCATTGGGGCATGAGCATTTAACAAAGAAGCAGAAGAGCAAATTGATTTTGATATTGGGCCGTATAGGCAGCGACCATTGTGCCCGCCTGCTGGATGAATTGATTTGGAGCTTGCCACAGGCACGCAGCGAGTTGTTCCATGCCCTGTATGTTTGCGAGTTTAAAGCACAGCCGCATAACCGCGAGCAACATCAGCAATTGATGCAGCAATATGTGAATGCGGGCATGCGCGTGGCGTTTATGATACAACAATTAGAGCGCTTACCGGAAGCGAAGGTGTTGTGCGACGCGCTGTATCTGGAGTTAAATGAAATACGCGATTCGCTGTTGTTGCTGTTTACCTTTACGTATGACAAAGATAAGTTGCTAAAGGCTAAAGCCGGTTTTATGCAAGGGCGCAAAGAGAGTATAGCCAATGCACTGGAGATAATTGAAATTGAAGTGCCTAAGGATATTTCGTTGCGTTTTAACCGATTGTTTGAACCCGGCAATATCGATGAGAAATGCAATGCGCTAAAGTTGTATTTCAGGGTCGATTACCAGTATACCATGGTGGTGGAAGAAGTGTTGCACGATAAGCACCACCATTACCACCGATGGACCAAGGCTGCGGCCCTGCACTCGTTACGCAGCTATAAGGGCGAAGAGCGCCAACGCTGGCTGGAGAAAGGAGCAAAAGAGCACGATATTTTATTAAGCGAAACGGCCCGAAAGGTGATGGTAGAAACAGTAGTGGTTTAGGCCAACTGTTTTCATCAATTATTTTTGTGCATTCGCTGTTTTATAGCAAATTGTAGTTTAAATAACCGAGGCGAAAAAGATATGTCGCACGTTGCCAAAGAGAACCGCTTATTGTTGATTGAAAAGGTGCTGTTGCTGAAGTCGTTGAGCATGTTTAGCGAAACGCCTGAAACGGTACTGGCCGAGGTTGCAGAGATATTGGAGGAGATAGACTTTGAAAAGGGCAGCAACATTTTTGAAGAGGGCGAAGTAGGCAACTGCATGTATATTATTTTTAAGGGTGAAGTGGCCATTGTGAAAGGGAAGCAGCACCTGGCCACGTTGCATGAGAATAGTTTTTTCGGAGAGTTATCGCTGTTGGATACCGAAACACGTTCGGCCAGTGCGCAGGCACTTACAGATGTGTTGTTGTTAAAGATTGACCAGGAGCCTTTTTATGAGTTGATGGAGAACCGCGTGGAAGTAGCAAAAGGCATTATCCAAACCTTGTGTAAGCGTGTGCGCACGCTGAATACACAATTGCAGCAGAAGAATAATTAAAGCGGCAGTCGCTTTACTATATACAAAGAAATTCGGCATGAAAGTATTTTACCTGCGCTTAAGCGTATGCCTGTTATTGGCATTTATATTTAACGGACAATTAATGGCGGGCGGCAACAATGCTGCCTATGAACAACGGCAACAGGATTATGTAACGCAGGGTATAGCCAATTTTGATCCGGATGCTATTACGTTACAGGCTTATCAAAAATTACCTGTGGACCAGGCTGCTTTAGACACTATGCTTTCGCATGTAAACGCACACGAAGTGGTAGATTTTGATTTGGTGAAGCTGGTGCGCATTATGTGCCTGGACAGCGGCAAATACGAATCAACAATTCTACCGGTTGTTTATACCACACCTTTCTGGCTGCGCTCAGGCGAGTTGTATAATAACTATTGGAGCGAAAACCATATGATTATGTGGATGAGCAGTGATTGGTTGTTACATGAGCGCTATAATAAAACGGTTGACAGCACCCTGGACAGCCGCTTGAGACATTTTTTACGCCTTAAAATTCAGTATGGTTATTACGAATTTTTTAGCTCGGTCTATAGCCCTTATTGCCTTAGCGGCTTACTGAATCTGGCCGACTTTGCCTACGACCCCGAGATAAAATCGCTGGCGCGTCAGGCCTCGCAAATATTGCTGACCAGAATGTTGATGTTAACCAACGATAAGGGCGTTTACTTTCCTACCGCAGGGCGCAACTATTATGGGAAGTACGAAAGTGCCTATGGCCAAAACCATAGCAGCTTAATTTGGTTGCTTACCGGTTTAGGCCCACAGCCAAACAGCGCTACACATTGCGGGGCCTTTTTGGCTACATCTACTTTGCCGGTTGATACCATTATTGATTCGCGTACACTTACTCTTGATACACTGCTGGTAAACGGGCATCCTTTTGATTCCATTTTTGCTATTAACGCGGGACAAGCACACGTAGATAAAATGATTTTTCAGTGGAGCTGTGGTGGTTATTTCTATCCTTCGGTGGCGATAGAAACAGCCCAGTTGCTGACAGATTCGAACCTGTGGGACCAGGCTGATTTTTCGCAGTTTAATCAATTTCAATCCTTCCCTATCAATAACTTTGGTAACCTGGCAGAATCAGCCAGTTGTATTTCCAAAAGCTCGGTGATATCAGGTGAGAACATTGCCATCTTTAAAAACAATTCTGTTACGCTTTCATCGGTACAAGATTTTTGGAAAGGCAAAGTTGGCTTTCAGGAGTTTCCGTGTGTGGCCAACGTAGGCACTACAGCCGTATTTACAGCTTCAGGTAAAGTAAAACCAAGCTGGGAATCGCGCAGTGATAATAATGCCAATAATGACCTGCCTTATGTGCAGCAAAAAAAGAACGTAGCACTGCTGATGTATCGCCCTGAAAAGGCGTTAACCATTTTCGGTTACAAAAATCCGGAGGTGAGTCTGTTTTGGCACGATGCCGATTTTGACGAAATACGCGAGGACAGTTTGTGGTTATTGGGCCGCCAGGGAAACAGCTATGTGGGTGTACGCCGCAGTTGTATTGATAGTATGAACGGCTGGCGCTACTGCCCAACCACCGAAGGGCAAACCTGGGTGCTAATGGTAGGCGATAGCAGCATGTATGGTAGTTTCAATAATTTTCAATCGGTGATTGATCAATCGCAATACACCGAGAATTGGTATTACGATTCGCTGAACAGCAAATATGTATACCATGCCAGCATTGCCATTGATACCATGACCCTGGAATATGCCTGGGGTGTAGATAGTGTTACAACCGGTATTAATGATATAGCCCCGGGCGATGCACCGTTTACGCTAAAACCGAATCCTACAACAGGTGCCGTTCAGATTGACCTTTCTGCATTTAGTGGTGCAAGCAGCATTGCTGTAATTGATTTGATGGGTCGTGTGGTTTATACCAAGCCGCAAGAAACCACAATGCTTGCTACATTGGATGCCACCAATTTCGCCAAAGGTGTTTACCTGGTGGTGGTAGAGAATGGAGGTAAGCGGTTTGTGCGGAAATTAGTTAAGGAATAAAAGTTTTGCTGTTTACAGTTGAGGCAGTTCCGGTGTGCAGGTTGTGGATGAATAACAGGGTGCCCCTATTGCGCAGTAATTATTTCGATTTGCAATAGATAGACAGTGCGTCCCGCTTGGGTTGATTAAAGGTTACGGCAAGCAGCGGGCTGGGCTCTTGTACATTAAAATGCAAGCCAATACCTGACCTTTACGAATTTCTTAGCGGCTTAGTGGTAAAAGTTTATTGCCCGCTTTTTTGGATGCGCATGCCTACACTTTTAATGTAGTTAAGCGGTGATACGCGCATATCCTGCGTGATGGTGAAGGTGTACTTGCCGGGTTGCGGAAAGTAAGCGTTTAGCTGAATGGGTATTTCAATATCGCAATTATCGCCTAAGCAATCGCCGTACCAGTGGCCATCGGGTTCGCTTAGTTGCAGGTTTACGCGCTTATCGAACTGTGTGCCGTTGGGGAATGTTGTTTTGATATTGATCCACAGGTTACGCCATTCGAAATTAAAGGAGTGGCGCAGGCTAACGTAAAGGTCGTATTTAATAGTGGTGTCCTTTATTTCGGTGGTAAAGGTTTTACCATCGGCATAGGCCCACTTGTAGTCGTTTATCTGTGCGTTTTCTTCCAGCACATTGTTTTTGTTGCATGCCGCCATGCCAAGTGTCAGCATAGCCATCCACAACACATATAAAAAACGCAAACTACCCAGCACCTTCATTACTCAATCTTTTTGTTCTGGTCGCCACCGCCTTTATTACCACCACCTTTAGGGCCGTTTTGTCCACCTCCGCGCTTATCATTCTGCGGGCGGTTTTGCTTGTGGCCACCCTGTTGTTTAGGACGGTCGTTACCCCCTTGCTGCTGTTGCTTAGGGCGATCGTTACCTCCTTGTTGCTGCTTTGGCTTATCGCTCTGGCCACCGCCCTTGTTCTCGCGTTGGTCGCGTTGTTCGCGGTTTTGATTGCCGCCACCCCCGCTACCACCGCGCTTGTTGCGGTTGTTACGGCGCTTTTTACGGTCTTTTTCTTCCAGCGTAGAAAGACTAACCTGACCAACTAAGTCCTCGTGCTTGCTTTCGTCTACAACGGTTTCTTCTTCCAATGCAAAGTCAAGCAGCGACTTAGGCTTTTTACCGTTCTTGTTCATCCACAGCACTTCCTTCGCATCTTCAACCGCCAGTTTATGATATACGCCTTTGGCATGTTCGTATTCATAAATCATCACCTGTTTCAGAATCTCGGTTTTGCGTAATACGGCAAGGCCTTCGTCTGTTTCCAGTTTTTCGGCGTTGCGAGGGAAACTGCGGAGCGCATCATTATATGTATCCAACTCGTAATTGAGGCAGCACTTTAAACGTCCGCACTGGCCGCTCAGTTTTTCAGTGTTAATGGCCAGATTTTGGTAACGCACGCTTTGTGTGTTTACCGATTTAAAATCGTTGAGCCAGGTGCTGCAGCACAATTCGCGACCGCAAGTGCCTATACCGCCAATACGGGCTGCTTCCTGACGAGCACCAATCTGGCGCATTTCTATTTTAACCTTGAATTCGCGGGCATATACTTTAACCAGTTCGCGGAAATCGACACGGTCATCCGCCGTGTAATAGATGGTTACTTTCTTTCCATCGCCCTGGTATTCGATGTCACCTATCTTCATTTCCAGCTTAATGGAGCGGGCTATAGCACGTGCACGAACGAGGGTGTCCTGTTCGCGGCTGCGGAGGTCCTCCAGCATTTTTACATCCTGCTCTTCGGCGGGGCGCATAATGCTGCGGATGGTATCATCGCGTTCCGAAACGCGTTTCTTTTTCATTTGGGCTTTAACTAGTTCGCCCTGCAAACTTACCTCGCCGGTATCGTAACCCTGGGCAGCTTCAACCACTACCAGTTGACCTTTTTCTAAAGGTATGTTGTTGCTATTCCGATAAAATCCTTTGCGGGCGCCTTTTTTAAAGCTTATTTCTACAATGTTAAAGTTCTCGTTGAAGGAGATAGGCATACCGGCAAACCAATCGAACACGTTTACCCGGTTACAGCCTCCGCTGCTACAGCCGCCCTTGGTTTGGCAGCCGGCTACTATGCCGTCCTTTGCGGTTGTGCATACACCACATCCCATTTTTACAATCGTTTATCTGGATCGCTTCTTATCCGTTATATAATAAAGGAACAAACCTTCACCTAAGGGTGCCGGGTATTCCGGGGTATTCCGACCAGGCCGAAGAGGTCTACGGAACCGAACGAAACTAATGGAAAATGTGTACCGTGCAAAATATCAGGCATTTAAAGCAAAATGATGGTTCATACCATGAAAAAAGCCCTGTGTGGGCAGGGCTTTCTTCTAAATCCAACAACTATCAATTAAAAGCTAAAGCTTAACTGTACGGTGTAGGTGCGGTAATTTTTGCGGCTTAGCACTACGTAATCTTTGTTTGGATTGTATTCGCGGTGTGTATCAGGTGCATCGTTTTGGTAGAAGATGGTCTTTTTAGCAATTAAATCGCTGATGGTAAAGCGGATAGAAGCGCGGTCCTTCAGGAACTTTTGGCTTAGCTGTAAATCCAGCAGGGGGCGCCAGTGTTCGTACCAGCTTGGGTTGCCTACTTCCCCTACAGCATACAAGCGTTGACCGCTCTGGTTATAAAGCAGGGTAGCACCAAAGCCGTATTTAGGATGCTGGTAGCTTAAGCCCAGGTTTACGATGTAAGGCGATTGACCCTGCATAGGGCGTGTTTTTTCGTCGCCGGCGTTGTTTTTAACGTTGCCCAGGTTAACCCGCGAGAAAATGTAAGCTACGTTGGCAATGAAGGTAAGGTCTTCCAGTTTCTTGCTGGCGAAGCCGAAGTTTTTGCGTACTTCTAATTCGGCACCCACTAACCAGGCATTTTGCGCATTGTTGTATATAAACTGCGGCACACCACCTGCTGCCATAGAGGTTAATTCGATAGTGTTTTTAAAGTTTTTGTAGAACAAGCTGGCGCTGATGGTTTGTCCGCGACCCATAAACCATTCGTAACGCAGGTCGGCATTATGAATAAAGGTTTGCATGATGTTTACATTGCCGGCCAGGTTAGCATCGCGTATAAAGTCGTAATAAAGAAATGGTGAACATTCGCGGAATTCGGGACGGCTCATGCTTTGCGAGTACGAAGCGCGCAGGTTCATGTCGTCATTCAGTTTGTAGATTAAATTGATAGAGGGCAGAAGCGGGAATACCGTTTTTACGTTACCGAGGCTATCGTTATTATAAGCACCTGAGTAGTACGAGCGAACGTAGGTGCTATCCACCAGTTTAGTTTTGATGGTAGGCACATCGCCGGGGTTATCGATGATGTCGAAATCGATATTAGTAGGCGAAGTGAGTGATTGTTGATAGCGCTCGAAGCGGAAACCCCACACAGCTTTAAAGCGTTCGGCAATGTTATTTTCCATCATTACGTAGGCTGCGTTGGTTGTTGAACGTGCTGTATAAAGATCCTGCGGGAAGGCCACCTGGTTAAGCGTAAGTTTGCCGTTATCGAAGTTGCTTTGGTTGATGATGTTATCTACGTTAGGATCGCGCAGGGTGCTATCGTAGGTATAATTTGCGCTGGTGTAATCAAAGAATAAGTTACGTGCCTCGAAACTGCGCTGGCGATACTGGAAGTTGTAACCAACGCTGATGGACTGTTTAATGCCTTTAATTTTAAAGGGAATGGAAAGGTCGGTAGCCGCATTGTAAACACGCTCGGTTAGTTTGCTATAGAACATAGCGCTAAGCTTAGGGTCGGATCCGCCGTTTTGTATCTGGTAAACAAAAGGATCGGTATTGGCATTAGGTTGCCCTTCGCCGCTGCTGGTGTAAAAGCGTTCGTATGAATAGCGCATAGTTTTTGGCTGATCGCGGTTAACCAGTACCACGCCGCCGTTCCATTTCCAGCGTATCTCGCTTTCCTTAAAGAAGTGTTCGCCTGATAAATTGGAGGACAATACGCGTGAGCTTATGAACTCCAGGTTAGTGCGGTTTTGTTCTGTAGCGCTGAAGTAGCTTACTCCATCGCGCAGGATGGTGCTGTTATCGCTGTTAACGGTGTAAATGTTCTTCCACGAAATTTTGTGGTTGCCTTTTATTACCAGGCCCAGGTTACCTAACAGGGCGGCTGTAACTGAGTTGTTGTAAATGCCATCGGTATAGTCGTAGTAAAGGGCTTTATCGGCCCAGTCGTAACGGCGGCGGGTGCCTTCGTTATACTGTAAACTATTGGAATACGATAAAGCAAATACGCCACCAAATTGAATATCATTTTTACGCACGGCAAAACCACCGCTTATCTGTAAGCTTTGGCCGGGGTAGGCCATGCGGCGTTCCTTTACCTTCCAGCTATTGTTGGCCAGTTGGCGACCCAGTTTTGCGAGGGTATCGGATGGCGTGATTTGTAGCTTAAGATCGTTTAAGGCAACCAGACCGGGGAATCCTGATGGCAGCGGACGCATGCTGTTGTCAAAACCCAGAAAATCGGTTTTGCTGCTTTCATATGTTTTGAAAGGTTTAAAGGTGGTGCCTTCGGTAAAGCTTTGTCCGATAGAGATATTAAAGAAATTCTTCTCAGGAATTTCGCGGGTATTAAGTTGAATTAAGCCGCCCGCCCACTCGCTGGGTAAGTTTGGCTGACCGGTTTTCATGATGATGATGTTATCCATGATATTGGATGGAAACACATCGAAGGCAAAGGCTTTGCGGTCGGGCTCGGTGCTTGGCAGGATAACATTGTTCAGCAAGGCCATGTTGTAACGGTCAGCCAGGCCGCGGATTACGGCGAATTTACCATCCTGAATGGTAGCTCCACTTACGCGTTTGATGACATCGCCGCTGCTTTTATCGGGCGAGCGTTTGATTTCTTCGCTGCTGATACCGCTTTGAATAATGGTGCTGTTTTTCTGCATTACCACTACCGCACTTTCGTTATCGCGGCGCGTAACGGTGGCAACGATGGTTGCCTCTTTCAGGTCAATCGACTCATCGCTAAGTGTTAAGTACAAATTAGTAACCTGGTTGGGTTTTACTTCGGCTTCTTCCTGTTTATCCTTGTAACCGATATAACGCACATGTACTTTGTGTTTACCGGTTGGCACCTTATTAATGGTAAAATTGCCATCTATATCGGTGGCAGCGCCCATGGCCGTGTTGCTGTCTACCACAACGGTGGCACCTATTAATGTTTCGCCTGATTTAGAATCGACTACCTTACCGGAGATGACACCATCCTGAGCAGCTACGGTTGATACGATAAAGAAGCAGGCAGAAAAAAGAAGTGTGATTTTCCCCTTCATACGTCTGTTTTTTGCTGCTGCAAACGTAGGGTTGCACTACAACCAAATTTTGAACACAATCTTATGGAATGGTTAAGGGCTGTTAACGTGGCAGGGCTCTGCTGTAATACGCAATGGTTATGAGACCAATCACCCGCGAGCAATATTAAATTTTACGTAACTTTAGCTTAACATCGCGCATCTACTTTTGCATCGAATTAATTAGGTTATGGAAGTAAATGATATTAAGATCCTGTTGGTTGATGACGAAGCGGATGTGCTCGATTTTATGAAATATAACCTTGAAAAGGAAGGTTTTTGGGTTTATACAGCAAAAGACGGATTGGAAGGCATACAGGTTGCCAAGAAGATTAATCCGCAAATAATAATTCTGGACTTAATGATGCCGAAACTTGACGGCATAGAAACCTGCCGCGAACTGCGTCAGTTACCGGAGTTTAAAAATACCATTATCGCCTTCTTAACTGCGCGTGATGAAGACTACAGCCAGATTGCAGGTTTTGAGGTGGGTGCCGATGATTACATTACCAAACCCATTAAGCCACGTGTATTTATCAGCCGTATCCGCGCTTTGCTGCGCCGTATGGAAACCAGCGATACGCAGCAACGCTTAAAAGTTGGTGATATTGAAATTGACCGCGAACGCTACATGGTAGTTAAGGCCGGCACTGAAATTCAACTGCCGCGTAAGGAGTTTGAACTGATGAGCTTACTGGTTTCAAAACCGGGCCGTGTGTTTAAGCGCGAAGAAATTTTAAGCAAGGTATGGGGCAACGATACTATTGTAGGCGACCGCACCATTGACGTACATATCCGCAAACTGCGCGAGAAGATTGGTGAAGATTACTTCAAAACCATCAAAGGTATCGGCTACAAGTTCGATGTGTAATCAGAACTTGCCTTCATCCACATCCTTCAGAAATTTAATGAGCGGCGGGAAGTAGTGTTCCTGATCGTCCCAAAAAGAGAAGTGACTGCCATTAGGGCAATAGTTATAGCGCCCGTGTGGTACCAGTTTGCTCATCTCTTCCATTTCTTTCGGATTCATTTCGTCGTATTCGCCGCCGATAGTTAATACAGGCACTGTTATATTTTTCAGATCATTCCAGCGATCCCAGCCCTTCATTTTGCCGGTAACTACCATTTCGCTGGCGCCCTGCATATAGCCGTATACATTCATATTCAGGTGGTTCATGCCGCGTTTTAGCGGATCGGGCCACTCGGGTAAGCGACAAATAAAGCGGTTGTAAAATTCGCGTTGCACTAAAGCCATATAACCGGGGTCGCCGGTGTTACCGCTTTTCTCGAATTGATCGATGGTGTCGTTTACCTCTTTTGTAAGTTGCTTGCGTAAATCGGCAATGCGTGTTTCGTAGCGCGGTATGCTGGCTACCATATTGCTTATGATCAACCCCTTTAAGTGCTGCTGATACTTCAGTGCATATTCTATTCCTAACATACCTCCCCAGCTATGGCCCAGCATAAAGAAATGATCGAGACCTAAGTCCTGACGCACTTCTTCTACTTCTTCTACGCGGTTTGGTATATGCCACAAGTTAGTATCGGTGGGTTGGTCGCTGTAAAAAGAGCCGAGCTGGTCGTATTCATAAAACTCGATGCCCGCCTGCGGAAAGAAACTTTCGAAGCACTCGAAATACTCGTGCGTGCAACCCGGGCCGCCATGTAACAACAATACTTTTATGCTGCCATTGCCGAAACGTTTGGTCCACACCTTATACTTACCATGCACAGTAATCATTTTTACGCCACCGGTTTTTACACCCTGTTCCTGAAGATCGTTGTAGGTAGTAGCACCAGGACCATCGGTGCGGCGGTTACAGGCCAAAAGCGTTAGGCAAAGCAATACAGTAATGGTAATGCGATACATGGTATATGATTGAAGCAGTAAAATACGAAAAGAAAAATGTTGTTACTACAACACCTTTAGCGTGCGCAGCATCTTCTTTGCAAAGTCGGTGAAGAGTTTTTCTTCATCAGGATATACAAAGGTTTTCCATTCCAGGATGTCTTCGGGGTAGGTGGTTTCGTAGTTGTAGCGTATAAATTGTATTTGCGCAAAGTGGGTAGTGCCCGGGTTGGTGCCGGGTATTATTAACACTACCTGATAGCTTGATTGTTGGCTGCTGATATCGTTGATATAATACAGTTCGCCCTGTAAACCACCTGCCGTGGTAAAGGTATCGGGGGCACTAACCATGGTATTTAATTTGGAGGTGGCATCATTGGCGCTTAGTGCCAGGCCGGCATCTTTATACCAGGAAGTAAGGTGTTGCTTTACGCTGTTTAGCACTAACTGCTTTTTATCGGCCGGAGATTTTTTAACGGTACTGAGGTTTATAGCCACGCTTTGCACAATCTGCTTTTCGGGCATCGGGAAAGTTTCCTTCAGGGGATCCTGATCGGTTTTAGGCAATTTAAAATCGGTTATGGTAAGCGTGCCCTTGGTTTTCCAAACGGGAGGAATTTCCATGCTCAAGTTGTCGCTCAACAGTTTGTTGGCGTTCGTATCCGGGCCGGCATCGGGCTGGGCAATCAGCATATCGGGTATTTCGTTGATCACCTCTTTTACTGATTTCTTATCCTTCTTGTCTTTGTCCTTATCGTTTTGGGCAAAGGCAAAACCTGAAAACAATACAAGCAGCAGAGTGGCAAGCGTTAACTTCTTCATGCTGTGAAGATGGCAAATTTTTAGCAGCCTGATTTTGGCAGCGATAGTTTTAGCTTTTTTAACTGCGTGCCAATTTTTTCATCTTCCTTTTATCATCCCACTCCCGCATTTGCTGGTAATCGAGATAGTATTGCAGCTTAACACTGATGGAATTGGTTTGCGGAGTTTGGAAGGTTTTGGTCAGGTTATCGAAGTATTCTTGTTCACCACGGGCATCGGCCTGGGTAATGCTCTGTTTCCAGGTAACAATCAAATTGCTGCCCGGTGCAAACTGCCAGTTGTATACAAAGTCAATGTTCCAGCTATTAAAGCTGCGGTCGGTGTTTACAGGGTAGTCTAAAGGATGCGGGCGGCCGTCTTCGGTTAAGGTATAGTGACTCATATACTGCGCTTTGCTCCAGTAATGCCTTGCTCTGAAGGTGAGATACATCAGCGGCGTAATGCTGTACTGGGCGCTGAAAGCGTTTGCCGCCGTGCTTTGTTGCCGGGCACCTATTACCGGATTTCCATCGGCATCAAAATCGGCAAATCCGAAATTTTTGTAGTCGTGGCTCCAAACTATGGTATGCGATAGTTTTACGCGATTGGCAATACGGATTGTTGGTGTTACGGAAAATTCGAAGTAGGGATCTTTCTTTACAGGGGATTCGCCGAAACCTACATACCAATCTACTGTAAACTTTTTGCGGGCATCCGTTCCGGCATAGGCCTGCATGTAGCCATAAGGAAAACGCAGGAACTTTACACCGTCCTTGCGCGCTTCGTAATAATCGTAATATAACAGGGGTTTGGTTGTGGCAAAGCCACCCAGATACCAAAAGTTTTTGAACTGAAAATCGAGGCTGAGGTTGATAGTGAAATCCTGGTAGGCAAAAGGCTTAACCAGGTTAGTTTGCTGAAATCCGGCAGAACAATTCCAGTTGTTGATGCGGCCTTTAGGAAGATAATCGAAATACTTAAAGCCGACGAAGTTGCTGAACTCGTTGCCGTGGAACAGAATGCCTAAATCGTTCTGGTCGTATTTGTCAGTGATCAGCCATTGCTCAAAATCGAACCGGAAGTTGCCGCTGATTTTGCTGGCCTGGTAATCGATATAAGCGCCCAATTGCGGAGCAAGTTCGCTGCGCTTATCATATACCTGCGAGAATGCGCCTACACCACTCCACGAGAAAGTATTGGTGGGATCTTTTAAAACGAAGTTGATGGAAGAGACATTGGCCTTGCGCCAATCGCCTTTGCGGATGACCGCTGTATTGGTAAAACCAACGCGCGAATTGTTTTTTAATGATTGATCGAGCACAAAGATGTTGTAATCGGCCAGGGGCTCGGTAAGCTCTTTGCGTTTAGTGCCTGTCAGGTTGTTTTTAATAACGGCATACATGGGTGCGGTAATGGCATTTATCATTCCAATGCCTAAACCCTTTTTTGTACGGCCCGAAAACTTGGTAGCATTATAGAGTTGTGTAACGGAGGGATTGGAAACTACCTCTTCGTTTTCATCAATCAGATACGGTATATCGTAATAAAGAGAAGGCGTGCCGCCTATGCGACGTGAGTAAAACAATTGCCCTGGACCTAAACCCACCTTGCGGTTAAACAGTTCGGTGCCTTCGGTAAAAAACGGACGGCGTTCCTGAAACTGCACCTCGAAAGGAGAGAGATTGAGTACGCGATTATCGCTTTGCACTTGTCCGAAATCAGGCACCAGGGTGGTGTTGAGCGTAAAGCTTTCATTGATGCCCCAGTTAATATCCATACCACCGCTCAGGATGCGGCCGTTGCTCATTTGTTTGGGATCAAGACTAACCGGCTCGCGCTGAAAGCCCAGCGTTAGGTAAGGGATGAATGAGAGGCGCAAAGGAGGATGCAGGTGTTCCAAATTTTCTAACTGTCCCCATTGATTTACCGTACCGTCAATCTGCGGGTTAACAGGACTCCAGGCTGAGAGTTCGTTATAGCGCTGAATAACACGGGCAAATTGCAGGCCCCAACTTTGAATATCCTTTTGCGGAAAGCGCAGTGCTGAATAAGGAATTTTTAATTCGGCCACCCAGCCATCGCTTACAAAATTGACTTTCGAAAACCATACGGCATCCCAACTTAAGTCGTAATTGCCGGGTGATAAGCGGCCATCGGTTTGCACGCCGCAGGCCGTTACCTGAAACCGGTAACCGTTTAATTTATCATTATACGTATCAAACCCCACGGCAAAGTTATCAGCACTTGCCTGTCCATCGCGTTCGCATAGTTGTTTCATAATGCGGGCAGGATCGCTATCATACATATGCGCGCCTACATAAATAGCATTGTCATCGTATACGATGCGCACTTCGGTTCGCTCCTTCGATGCATTGCCATACTGGGGTTGATTGGTAATAAAATCAGACTGCACGGGCGCATATTTCCAGCATTCATCATTTAACTCTCCATCAATTTTGGGCGGTGTGGTGGTTTTATAAGCCTCCACACTGCGTCTGGCTGCCGGAAGCGGTTCTTCCAACACGGGGGGCGTATTAACAGCCAGCGCAGCAAGGGGGCACAGTAATAAATTCAGCATAGCAGGTGTTTAAGGTTAGGCAGGTATTTCAATTGATGGATTCAACCAATCTTCTTGTTCCAGCACTTCCACACCACTTGCAAAAAGTGCTTTTGCCTTTTCAAGTTTAGCAGGCAGTTGTTCAGGCCCGGCTACAAAATACAGGTCGCGTAATTGCGTAGCGATGGACTCCGGTAAATCATACTGCAAATAGCGCGCACCAAACTCGGCATGGTACGGACTGTATTTCATGCGCCAAACTTCCACCGCTGGCTGCACGGCAAAGCCCAGGTAAAAGCTAAAAGCTTCGGCAGCATTCCCTCGATTAATTTCTTTTTGAATGAAGGCACCAAACATTTGCTGCCGCGTTTTGAGCCAGGTTAGGCGCTTGCGGAATTTTTGATGCAGGTTCGTAAGAGGTAAGGCTGTAGGCTGTAGTATACCCATAGGGTCGTAATGCACTATAAATTCGCCATGCATATCGGGTTGCAGTAAC
The DNA here is from genome assembly GCA_046329495.1 of Chitinophagales bacterium. Classification (GTDB taxonomy): domain Bacteria; phylum Bacteroidota; class Bacteroidia; order Chitinophagales; family LD1; genus Bog-950. Next base: position 24,998 of record JAXLUO010000017.1, read on the forward strand.
TTATCGGGTGCGCTGTTTTTAAAGATGGCCAGATCAACCAATAAAAACGGACTGCAGTTTTTGAGCTTAAAGAAGCGGTGCAACATACCTGCCCAGGGCGAAGGCATATCTAACTGATGTTCGATACCGAAGGTTTCTTCTAAAAACCCTGTAGCACGCTGCAGTACTTCTTCAACCATTTCATCCTGTACATCGGCTTGCAGATCAATGTCACTCCACTCATCGGTGCGCTTCCACCCGGCCGAGCCGCCTTCCCAAACCGCATTTACAGCGGCTTGTGTTTTCAGGAAGTTAACCAGGGCATCTGTTATTTCTTTACGACTATGCATAGTAACTATTAAGGTTGAATTGGGGTATAACTTCAGCTTTAACCTAAAAGCGGTTTCGCTTTTCCGGTAAACGTTTCATCTTATTTTGATTAGCAGGTGGTTATACTACCGTAGTTAAGCTTACCGTAGTTTTGGCAAATAAATGGGGGGCGGATTTCCCGGAAAGAACAGTCTGCGATAACCTATTTCTCCCGATTGCGCGTATGAAGAAGAACAATCAGGAATCTTAACCAAGCTCCGCCCCTCCACCTTGTATGCCGCACAGGAACCACTTATCCTGTGCGGTTTTTTTTACTTCATCGGTGCGGGACGAAGTGTATCGTTTGGGTATGTATCATAGTTCGGGGTTTAGGGTTTTATAGAACGAGTTTTAGAACCGTACCAATCAGGCTGTTTATCAAATCGCCGCCGGGCAATACGTAGTGCCAGGGTGCTGTGGTATAATCCAGCGTTTGTTGTGTAACCTGTTTTAAGTAGTAGTATAACAACATGCTCAGCATCGAGCTGAACAGCAATCCAATAAACACGGTGTTAAGGTCAAGGCGCATTTTGATTGTGCTGCGGCTGTAGTCGGCGGAAGGTTCGTCTTCTACCAATTTAAAACCAAAGCCTTCGTATAAACGCATTGCTTTTTCCAGCTTGCGGCTGGTGTCGAGTTCAAGGTAATTTGCCTTTTGTTGTTTGGCATAATCAATGGCACGTTGTACCAGTAGTTTACCTACGCCTTTGCTTTGGTAGGGTTCGCTTACAGCCATTTTCATCAGCTCAAACGTATCGGGCGATACGCGCTTAACGGCAGCGGTGCCGATGGTCTCTTCCTCGTATTGGGCAAAGAATATTTCACCATCTTTAGCTAACACTTCTTTGGCCGGGTTTGCGAGTATTTTTTCATCCACCGGTTCAACCGTAAAATATTTGCGTAGCCATTCCTCGTTCAGCGAACGGAAATAAGCTTTTAGGTTCGATTGATATTCCACAATGCGTGTTTCGCGGCGGAAGGCCTGGCCAAGACGCTCGTTAACGCGGCGGTACATGCTTTTTTCTTCCAGCAGGCGCTCCATGCGTTCTACGGTGCCTAATACATCCGAACCCGTTTCACGCAGGAAGTCGCGGTTAGCGGCCTCTATCTCTTTTAGCACCGGTTCAATTTTCTCGAACGTGCGACGGCCTTTCTCGGTAAGGCTTAAAATTTTGCGACGGGCGTCGTGCTTATCCTTCACCTGGCTAATGAGCTTTTTATCCTGCATTTGCTCGGCAAATTGGATAATGGCCGGGTGGGTTAGTTTTAACAGATGCGAGAGTTCAACCACGCTCATGCCTTCGTTATAATACAGCGCGTATAGCATGGTAAACCATTTAGGTTCAAAGTCTACCCGCATTTCCTTATACACCTTGCCCACATCCGATTGCAATAATTCGGCCAGTCGTTTCAGGCGGGTGGCAAAAGCCAGCTCGCCCAGGTGCTTCACTAAATCAGTTCCCGTTTTGCTCATAAAGTGAATATAAAAGCAATTATGTAAGTGCTTACAGTTTTTTCCTAAAAATTTTGTTAAGAAGCAAAATCGGGGCAAACACCTATATTGCGGCGATGCAGCCCGAACGCATTACGCGCTCAAAAATTTTTGCTTACGGTTTAGGTATTTTCGGATGGAGCCTATCGCTGAATATTATCAGCACGCTGCTGAGTTATATCTACTTACCTCCGGTTGATTCCTCTACTACTATGGTTAATCTGGTGCCGCAAACAACGGTGCTGGTGGTGTTTAATATTATTGCATTGGTAATGGCAGCGGGACGATTATTTGATGCCCTGCTGGACCCGCTAATCGCCAACTGGAGCGATAGGTTACAACACCGCCTGGGCAGGCGTATCCCTTTTATGCGCACGGCTCCGATTTTTGTTGCCGTGTTCTGTTCGCTTATGTTTTTGCCGCCCGTACATACAGCCAGTTTAGAGAACATCAAATGGCTGGCATTGGTGCAAATGGGTTATTACTTTTTCTTCGGCCTGTATGTAATACCCTATAATGCTTTGCTGGCTGAGCTGGGCCATTACCCCGGTGGCAAAATGCAATTAAGCACGGCCCAGAGTGTAGGTTTTATTTTGGGCATGGTGTTCAGCAGTTCGGTGCCTGCCATGGTGGGCTTTCTGGAGTTTTTGAAACTGCCTGAATTGCAATTATATCAATACGTGATAATGGGCTACAACATTATTGGTGCCTGTTGTATGCTGGTACCCGCCTTTGTTATTAATGAGCACCGCTATGTAAAACCGGGCCATGCCAACGAGAAGGTATTCCGCTCGCTGAAGGGTGCCTTAGCCATCCGCAACTTCCGCATTTTTGCTTTTGCCGATGCTACGTTTTTTATGGGAATTGCACTTATTGGTGCAGGGTTGATGTATTATGTAACCACGCTGCTTGGTTTGCCGAAGGAAGAAGGCGTTGCTTTTATTGCCGTGCAGGTTGTGGTAACCTTGTTAACCTACACCATAGTAAACCGCCTGGAGCGGCGCTTTAGCAAGAAGCAGTTGATGATAGCAGCTTTCTCCTGCTTATCGCTGGCCTTTTTCAGTATTTACGGGTTGGGGAAATACCCGGTACACCCCTATACGCAGGTAGCTATTATTATGAGTTTCTTCGGTTTCTTTAATGCCTTCTTATTAATTCTACCCCCAACTATTGTTGCCGAGATAGCCGAAAAAGAAGCCGAGCGCACCGGCGAGAATAAGGAAGGCATGTTCTTTGGCATGCGCGCCCTGTTTCAAAAGATAGGGCAAACCCTCGGCGTGCTGGTGTTTATGATGTTGACGCTTTATGGCAAGGATAAAGACAACGACATGGGTTTACGTCTTACAGGCGTAGTAGGCGGTTTGCTGTGCCTGGTGGCTGCCTTTGCTTATACAAAGTATGAGGAATAACAATACTTTATTTAGTGGAAAATAAAAAAGGGCCCTGAGGCCCTTATTATTATTACGTTTGCCAAAAGGTTAACCAACCAATTCTTTCTTGCCTGCCAGTAAACCTTTCTCCATCAGGTATTCGGCAATTTGCACCGCATTGGTAGCGGCACCTTTGCGCAGGTTATCGCTTACAATCCAGCAGTTCAGCGTGTTCGGCTGACTTTCGTCGCGGCGAAGGCGGCCTACAAATGTTTCGTCCTTGTCATGTGCCAATATTGGCATAGGGTATTTCAGGTTCTTAACGTCGTCGTATACCACTACTCCCGGTGCTTTGCTTAGTATGTCCCGCACTTCGTTCAGGTCAAAGTCGTTTTCAAACTCAATGTTTACGCTCTCGCTATGTCCGCCTACAACCGGCACGCGCACGGTGGTAGCAGTAACCCGGATGCTGTCATCGCACATAATTTTTTTGGTTTCGTTCACCATCTTCATCTCTTCCTTGGTGTAGCCGTTATCCAAAAACACATCGATATGCGGTAACAGGTTCATATCTATTTGATACGGGTAAGCTTTTTCGCCTTCTGTTTTGTTGCGTTCGCTCATCAACTGGTCTACTGCTTTTTTACCGGTGCCGGTAACGCTCTGGTAGGTGCTTACCACTACGCGCTTGATCTTGTATTTATCGTGCAGGGGTTTTAATACCACCACCATTTGAATGGTAGAACAGTTAGGGTTGGCGATAATTTTATCGTTCGCCGTTAGCACGTTGGCATTAACTTCCGGCACTACCAGCGGAATGTTTGGTTCCATACGCCAGGCCGAGGAGTTATCAATTACGGTGCAGCCTGCCGCAGCAAACTTAGGAGCCAGTTCTTTTGAGGTGGAACCACCGGCCGAAAAGATGGCTACATCGGGCTGTTTGGCAATAGCTGTTTCCCAGGTCATTACCTCGTATTCCTTACCCTTAAAGTTTACCTTTTTGCCTACCGATTTCTCGCTGGCTACGGGGAATAAGTCAGTTACCGGGAAGTTACGTTCCGCTAAAACCTGCAACATTTTGCTGCCCACCAAACCGGTGGCGCCTACAACGGCTACTTTCATAATCGCTTAAATTTTGAGCTTGCAAAGTAAAGGGATAGAACGCAGATTAATTAAGATTTTTATGATTTACGCAGTAAAAATTTACCGGCGCAATCACGTTTTTAATTGATCTTAAAGAACCAAAACAACCAGCGTCATCAGCGTTCTATTACGCCTAAATAATAAACTTGCCGTCCTGGTAAATGCGCACACCATCGGCGATGATCTCGCCTCCGTTCTTCATATCGGTAATCATATCCCAGTGGATGGTGCTTTCGTTTTTGCCGCCGCACTGCTTGTAACTTTGGCCAACGGCCATGTGAATGCTGCCGCCAATCTTTTCATCGAACAGGATATTGCGGCTGGTGCGTTGAATGTTCATGTTGGTACCAATGGCCACCTCGCCCCAATGGCGGGCACCTTCTACGGCAAATACCTTATCCAGCACTTCCTGACCTTCTTCGGCTTCCCATTTAACCACTAAGCCATCCTTTACTTCTAAGCGCACGCCCACAACATCTTTACCCATGTAAATAGTAGGGTAGCTGAAGTAAGCCCAGCCATTCACGCTGTCTTCCACCGGTGCGCTGAACACTTCTCCGCTTGGCATGTTGGCGCGGCCATCGCTGTTGATCCAGGTACGCCCTTTTACTGAAAAACTGATATCAATGTTGGGGCCCTTGTATTGCACTTTGTCTACCTTGTTCAGATAGTCTACATACACCTGCTGTTCCTTGCGTACGTCAAGCCATTTGGCCACAGGATCAGCTTCAAACAGGTAGCAGCTTTGGTAAACGAACCGCTCGTATTCTTCCATTGTCATGCGGGCATCTTCAGCACCGGCCAGGGTGGGGAACTGACACAAACAACGGCGCATGCTGCCATTACCGGTGCGTTCAAAGTAAATGCGGTTTACCTGCTGCTGTGCCTGTTGCAGCAATTTGAATTTTTCAGGATTGCCGGGATCGCTGTCATCATCCCCTTTGGCGAATGGCGCACGAATGTTGAGGAAACAATCAAAGTTTTCCATCACATATTTCTTCAACGGGTTAACCCAGGTCAGTTGGTTTTCTTCGCCATATTGTAATAGTAGTTCATTAACACCACGCAGCTCTACGTTTAATACCGGTATACCACCTGCTTTATAAACTTCCTTTACTACCTCTACCAATAAAGGTTCGGCCAGGTAGCTCGAAACGATGTAAACCTTCTCGTCAGGCTTAACGGCTAAACAATAATTTACCAGCAGGCTGGCGTATTTGCTATCAATAGGTTGTGTTTCCCGAACAGTGGTTGACATAAAAGCGCTTGTTTTAGGGCAGCGAATTGATTGAAAAGTTTCGGGACTACAAAATACAGCGGTATGAAATTATATGCTACGGACAAGGAAGAGTCGCGCCAATCGCGTTTATGGCGTTTTGGTGTAAATGTTTGGCCCTGCATTTGGTGCACCGGCAGTGCAGTGCAATTTGTTTCAGGCGACTTTAAAGAACTGCATTTACGGTTGAAGTTGAACATCCGCACCCGCAACCGGGTAGGTACGGTGTTCGGCGGCAGCATGTATAGCTCGGTTGACCCGTACTTTATGCTAATGTTTATGCAGGTGCTGGGCAAGGACTATGTGGTGTGGGACAAGGCAGCCTCCATGAAGTTTGTTCGTCCGGTTACCGGTACCATTAAAACACGGTTTTTAATTTCGGATGAGTTAGTAAAGGACGTAAAGCACCATATTGAAATGCGGGGCGAATACACCTTTGATTTGCCGCTGCATTACGAAGATGAGCAGGGGAAGGTTTATGCCACCTTTACTAAAACAATCTATGCTGCCGATAAAGAATTTTACAAAAAGAAGCTGGCGGCAAAATCATCCAAACCTGAATAGCGCGCTTAAATACATCAAGCGTTAAAAAGTAACAGCGCTCCTTCTTCTTTTATACCTTTTTATGGAATTTGTTGTGCAGGCACATCTCAACTGCACAAACCAAGTGCCATGCCAACAATTAAAAGATTACTTGCCCCAGCTGCCCTGCTGCTATCGTTTACAGCAGTAGTAGCCGCCATTGCTGAAATAAGCAATCCATTTTTTGAGTCCGACTTTATAACCGCTTTAAAAAAGAAGTTCAGCTCGTTTAACGAAAAAGCCAGGCAGGACCGCCTGTATCTGCAAACCGATAAAACCCTTTATTCACCCGGGGAAACCGTGTGGTTCAGCGCTTTTTTGCGTGATGAGCAAACTTTGAAGCCTTCGGTAAACTCGGATGTGTTGCATGTGGAGTTTATTACGCCTAAAGGTACTACAGCAAGGCACTATAAACTGGTAGCCAGTAATGGCATTGCTAAAGGTGATATTGATTTGAGCGGAATGGTAGGCGGTATTTATAAACTGCGCGCTTATACCGATTATCAGAAAAACGATACCTCGGCACTTGTATTTGAGAAAGAGATAACGGTGCAGAGTGTGGTAATGCCGCGCCTGAAAATGAAACTGGAATTTGAGAAGAAGGCCTATGGCAAAGGCGATGAGGTAGTGGCCAATCTGGAACTGCATACAAATGCTAATACACCACTTGTAAAAACAAAGGTGAAATTCAGCGCCATGCTGGAGGGCAAGGAACTGAATGCATCTTCGGTAACCACCGATGCAGCTGGTAAGACGCAGATAAAATTCAATTTGCCTCAAAGTTTAAATACTACCGACGGTGTGGTTAATGCCATGATTGACTTTGAAGGCACCACCGAAAGCATTTCGCGCAGTGTGCCAATCGTATTGAATAAAATTGATCTGGCCTTTTACCCGGAGGGCGGCGATATGGTGAATGGCGTTAATCAACGCATTGCCTTTCGCGCTATCAACGAGTTTAACAAGCCCGCAGATATTGAAGGAATAATTGTAAACAGCAAGGGCGAATATGTAAGCGAGTTTAAGAGCTACCACTTTGGTATGGGCAGTTTTAATCTATTGCCTAAAGCAGGTGAAACGTATAAAGCTCGTTTAACTAAACCGGCCGGCATACTGGATGAGTTTGAATTGCCGGAAGCATTAAAAGCAGGTTATGTGTTACAAGTTAATGGTGCCGGCAATGAACTGCACCTAAGTGTAAACAGTTGGCAACCCGAAACCCTGAGCATTGCAGCACAGGTAAGGGGCAAGTTGTATTTCAGCGGTTCGTTTAAAGCGCAGAAGGGCAACAACCTGTTAACCGTGCATACCGAAGACTTCCCGATTGGTGTAACGCAGATTACCTTGTTCGATAGCAAGGGGATAGCCCGTTGTGAGCGCCTGGCTTTTGTTAACCGCGAAAAGCAGTTGAACATAAGTGTTAGCACTAACAAACAAACCTACCAACCGCGCGAGAAGGTTACCATGAACATCCGCGTTACTGATGAAAATGGCTTACCCATGCCGGGTAATTTCGGTTTAAGCGTGGTGGATGATAACCAACTGAGTTTTGCCGATGATAAGCAGGGAAACATTTTAAGTAAAATGTTGCTGGAGCCGGAGTTAAAAGAAAAGGTAGAGGAAGCAAATTTCTACTTTGATACAAAGGAGGAGAAGTCGGCACAGGCCCTGGACAACCTGTTGCTTACAAGCGGCTGGAGACATTATACATGGAAGGAAATTGATAATGAAGACTTCCCGCTGTTAAAGTTTGTGGGAGAAAAAGCTTTGCTGAACGGACGCATAATCGATGGATACACCAGCCAACCTGTTAGTAATGCCACCGTTAAATTGCTGGGCAGTAATAAGCAAATTGTAACAGGCAAAGACGGGTTCTTCCAATTCTCAAAATTTGACCTTGCTGTAAACAATCAGCTGGATATAACCGCGAAGGATTTCAATGGAGGTGTGCAGGTCATTGCCAATTACGGTTCTGGTATAGATTACTACATCTACAATAATCGTTACCGCTACGAGTTTGATGCTATCCCTGCCGCTGCAGGTGGTGTGATGGACATGGATGAAATTGAAGTAGTAGCGAACAAACGAATGGAGCAAAAGGCGCCAGCCCGTAATGAAAAGAAAAAGGATGCCCTGAAAGAAAATCGCGAGGAACTGAACTTTGCCGATGTAATGGAGGTGCCGGCGCCTGATGTGGCAGAAGAACCGGTACAACAAGCAGATGGAGATGACAATGCAAACGGATTAGCCGAGAATGGCAAGATGCTTGATCAACGTTTAGTAGCTTTTCAAAAAGCCGACAAAAACATAGAGGCAGCACAGCAGGTTATTTACTATCGTGCTAAAGAATTTGCACAGAAAAAATATACTGCAACTGACTCCAGCAGAAATGATTTGGCAAGCACTGTTTACTGGAACGGCAACGTAGAAACAGACCGCTATGGCAAAGCCAAAGTGGAGTTTGTGACCAACGACCTCATCTCCTCTTTTAAAACTACACTGGAAGGTTTTGGCGATGATGGCTCGATTGGCAGAACCGAGTACAGCTTCACCACCAACCTGCCGTTTAGCATGGATACCAAGATACCCGTGGAGGCGGTAAGCGGCGATAAGATGATGATTCCTGTATTCCTGAAAAACACTACGGCAGAAGATATCAGTGGCGAGCTGAGCATGAAAATACCGCAGCAATTAACCACCGATTCGCGCACATTGCAGGTAATTATCCCGGCTAAAAACAGCAAGGTTATCTATTTGAATTGTGTGGCCTCCACCGTAATAGGCGGTGGCGCTATTGAATTGCAGTTTCACAGCAGCAATTATAACGATGCGCTCACCCGTAACATAAAAATTGTGCCGAAGGGTTTTCCTGCTGATATAAGTTTAAGTGCTCAGGAAAGCGACAAGCATTTTACCATTAAACCGGTGAATGTAGTGCCCGGTAGCATGCGTGTTACGTTTACTGCTTACCCCAATGTAATGAGCGACCTGATGAGTGGTGTAGATGCCATTTTACGCGAACCTTACGGTTGTTTTGAACAAACCAGCAGCAGCAACTATCCCAATATTATGGCTATGCAGTATCTGCAAAATACCAAAACAGCAGACCCAAAAGTGGAAGCGCGTGCCAAACAGTTGTTGGAAGATGGTTATAAGAAACTGGTGTCTTTCGAAACCAAGGAAAATGGCTACGAGTGGTTTGGTGCAGCACCTGCACACGAAGCTTTAACAGCTTATGGCTTGATGGAGTTTGTGGATATGAAGAAGGTATACTCTAAAGTAGATGAAGCTATGATTGAGCGCACCGCACAGTTGTTGCTGAACAAACGCGATGGTAACGGCGGATTTAAAAAGAACCCGCGTGCACTGGATAGCTTTGGTGCGGCTGATGAAGACATTACTAACTGCTACATCGTATATGCTATGAGCGAAGCAGGCAAAGGCAACCTGATAGATAAAGAAATAAATACAGCCTACCGCGACGCTAAAAAGAGTAACGACCCGTATATGCTGGCTTTAATGGCTAATGCATTGTTCAATGTAGGCGATACAAAACGCGGCGATGAATTAGTGAGCTTGCTTGTAAATGCAAAGCAGGAAGCCGCCTTCTGGAACGGTAAAAAACACTCCATTACCCGCAGCACCGGCGACGCCCTAAAAATTGAAACTACCAGTTTGGTTGCACTGGCCGTGATGAAGAGCCCCAACCCGGATGTGCAAACGCTGCAGACCGCCGTTAAATTTTTGGTTGGTCAACGTAGTGGGTATGGTATGTTCGGTAGCACGCAGAGCACCATACTGGCCTTAAAAGCGTTGAGTAAGTTTGCTGAGTTTAGCAAGAAGACTGATGAAAGCGGCACCATTGAAGTATTGGTAAACGGTAGCGTGGTAGCCACTAAGAATTACGCAAAAGGTGAACGCAATAATGTAGAGATAACCGGTTTGGAAAACTTTATTGCAGCAGGCACACAGGATGTGCAGGTGCGCTTTAAAGGGTGCAAGAATCCATTGCCTTATACCATGCACGTAAATTATAGCACTGCCCTGCCTAATAGTGATAAGGCTTGTGCCGTTAGCCTTGCAACGCAGCTAAGTGCCAAGCAGGTTAAGGTGGGCGAAACACTGCGACTTACCGCCACACTTAAAAACAAAACCAACGAAGGTCAGCCTATGACCATGGCTATAATTGGTTTGCCTGCGGGATTAACAGCACAACCATGGCAACTAAAAGAAATGCAGGAAAAAGGGGTGTTTGATTTTTATGAGGTGATAGGCAACAACATTGCCTGCTACTACCGCGATCTTGCACCCGGTGAACAAAAGGTGCTGAACTTTGATTTGAAAGCAGAGTTGCCCGGCGAATACGACGCACCGGCCAGCAGTGCTTACTTATATTATACGAATGAGCTAAAAACCTGGGTAGGATTAGACCGTGTGTTTGTAAATCCGTAAGGATAAAGAATCAGTAAAGGTGTAAGTGCCCTGCCAATGGAAACAAAGGCGGGGCCTTGCCTTTTAGGAGAAAAGCGAAATGAAGTTTTCGGTATTGCTCTTTACCGAATAAGCATCTTCGATTTTGCGGCGCGTGTTGGCACCCATGGCAATCAACAATTGACGGTCTTCCATCAACTTGCTTAAGGCATTATACCAATCATCTGGCGTGCTGCACAAAAAGCCGTTGAGGCCATCATCCACAATGCGGGTGTTTACACCAACCGGCGAAACAAGTGCAGGAATACCGAGCGCCATGTATTGTAATGCCTTAAACCCGCATTTGCCTTGCGCCCATTTATCATCTACCAGCGGCATTACACCAACATTAAACTGCAGCAGGTCTTCAATTTCTGTTTCCTTCTTCCACTTAGTAAAGCGCAGCGATTTCAGTTTAAAGTCAGGTGCACGGTCTGCGATAACATGAAAGGTGAATTGATACTTCTGCTCCAAACGTTCCAGCACAGGCACTAAATCATTCATATAACGCATGGTGCTGTGTGTGCCCGTCCATCCGATTACAAAGCCATCTCCCTGTTGATCCTTTACACGATTGTGCAGATGTTCCGTATCAATAGTGGTGGGATTATAATATGCTTTCGGGTTGTATTGTGCTGCAAATTGCCGCAGGTATTCATTGCCACAGCTTACTTTATAAGCCATGCGGCACACCGGAATGGCGTTATCGTATTTTTTAAACTTACCTACAAAGCCATTGCTTTCGCTGGTGTTGCGTAACCATATGGCATCGTCAAAGTCGTAAATAATTTTCTTGCGAGCCACCTTAGCAATGATCCATTCAAACATGGGCGGACCAAAAAACTCTGCTTCGCGATGCACAAAAATGTAATCGTATTTACCCAATGTAAACATGGCACCCAGCCGACGCAAATACCCTTTAAGCGTGCCCAGTATTTTTTTAGCGGTATGTCCGGGCTTGTAGAGAATGTCCCAGGTGGCCTGGTCTAAAAATGCCTGTTTATGCACCTCAAATCCGCGATGTTGCAAAGCATCATAATACTGCTCGAAGCGGAAACGCTGACTGGCAGCTTCACCCTCGGGATACGGAAACAGGAACAAAATGCGCTTGGGCATGCCGCTAAAATAAAAAGCCCTGCCACATTAAGCGAGCCATGCTACGAATTGAACAGATAGCCGCTGTAGGCCAGGCCTTTACTTACACTTATGAAGTTATCGCCACTGTTAATGGTGCTGTTGGGGAACTTGCGTTTAAACAACTGCTGTATACTATTTACCAAAGAGGTGCCGCCGGTTAAAAACACGGTGTCAATTTGCTTTGCATCCACCTGATGTTCCGCAAGAAACTTATCAAGGTAGATTTCTATGCGCTGCACATCGCGCGATATTATACCGGCATAGGCTTCCTGTGTAATGGCCTCGTTTATGCTAATGTCAAAATCCTTGAAAGCAAATCTTGTGTTTGCTTCGGTGGAGAGGTCAATCTTTACCTGTTCAATGCGCTGAAATAGCTTATAGCCCAAATTGTGGTCTATTAACGTCATTAGGTTTTTAATGCGTTGATTATAGGCTGTACGAGGATATAGCCTGCTTATTTCATTCCGCACTTTAAAGCTGTTAAAGAAGTTCATCTTCTCCCAACTGCAAATGTTATTGAAATACGAAAGAGGCAGATCCAAAAATTTACCGGGCATCGATTCGTATTGCACGCCATAACCAAAGTGTGGTGTGCCCCGCTTCCACATAAACTCCGAGTCAAAGTTATCGCCGCCAATATATATACCGCCGGTAGCCAATATATCGCTCTGGCGGTTGGTGGTGTTGTGCCGTGCAGGGTCCAGGTCAATAATGGTAAAGTCGGTAGTGCCACCACCAAGGTCACCTACTAATACGCGCTCCTTTTGAGTCAGCGTACGTTCGTAGGTAAAGGCCGCAGCAATAGGTTCGTATTGCAAAACAATATCGGTAAAGCCGGCTTGTTTGGCGGCTCTCAGTAAGCGGTCTTGTGCCAGGGCATCCAACTCGCTGTCATCATCATCAAAATGCACGGGCCTGCCCAGTACTACACGCTGCACCTCTTCGCCGGTAATGGCATCAGCGCGTTGCTTCAATTCTTTAATAATCAAAGCCACCAGATCGCTGGCCGTCATTCGCTTGGTATAAACCTTAGTTTCGGTAAAACTGCGGCGCGGCAAAATGCGCTTTACCGATTTCATAAAGCGGCCCTTCATACCTTCTTCCAGATACCGGTTTACGGCCTCTTCGCCAACTGTAAATTTTAAACCCTGACCGGGTTCCTGCGCTTCGGTAAAATAAAGCAGAGAGGGAATACGGATAGTGGTCAATAACTCCTCATTCTCCGTATCGTAAATACTAAGCGCTGAATTAGAAGTGCCGAAATCGAGGCCGTAAAGAAATGGCATAAACAACTTTAGTAAATGTAAAGAGATTTATGGCACATGGCAAGATTATTCACTTCCTCCAATACGTTTATCCGTTTTGGTTATTTCAATTATCAAATTTGCTTCGCTATCGGAAATTGTAACTAATTGTATCAATTGCTCTTTCGCCATTACCTCAAAATTCTTCATTGCCCAATTGAGCATATATTGAAATTTGGGATCTTCGCTTTTGGGAATGGTTAACACCACAATTTTTTTAGGTACTGCTAGAATTTTTAAAAAAATTGAAACGTCTGTGCCGAATGCAGTATAATTCTCGAATTTAAAATGCGCTCTACCCGAATTCGACTCTGGTTCATCTTCGAAAACTAGGAATTCTGGCTTTAAAAGATTAATAAAGTCTTTAACTGCGTCGACAAATGGGTCAAGTGGCGTGTTTAAAACCTTGTCAAAAACCTGCTCGAAGTAGAGTTGATTTTTATCTTTTATAGAACGCAGGTGAATAAGATCATTTCTTAGTTTGTTAATAGCAACTAGATCGTCGTAGATTTTCTGATGATCTTGTTTCAATCTAATATCAAATAATTGAGTTACGACATTATCTAACTTCTCTTTAAAAAGAATAAAACGTTCAGTTTGTTTTTTATTATATCGAATTGTTTTATTCAAATATTTAGACGACGTATTCCCCTGAGATTCTTGAAGATATATAAAATCTTCAGGCATCAAATAATTCAAAAAGGCTTCTACTGTTGAGTGTAAGAATATTATTGTGCTAATTTTATACTTAAGGTGCCAATTATAGAGGTAAGAGCTTACAAAATTTACTGAGGAGCCTTGATCTTTTTGAAAGACGATAGTTTCTCTGCTTTTCTTCGAATATTGGAAATTTGAATAAGCGAGCGAAAAATAAAGTTGGACAGGCTCGGGGAATTGTGCCGCAAAGAATTGTCCATCCTCGATAATTGGAATGAACTTAAACATCTCCTTTTTATTAGTATCTATCCCTACAAATTCCCCAGTACCGTTTTTTTTAATGCTTCTAATTACCTCATCTATTGTTCTTTTTTCTGGAGCTCGGGAGTTTTGGTTCACAGTCTCCAAAACATCATCTCCAACCTTAAATACTCCGAAAGGTTGAATCCTTACTATTTTCATGTCATTAAATTAAATAATGCAATATAAAAAATCAGGGCACTTAAAAGGTATACTTATTTTTGTGATTCGGTCGCCTTCTTCAACAAGGCCACCACCTCTTCCTTGTTCAACTTCTGGTCGGGCATCGAGTTTTTGATTAACTCTAAATCGGCACGGTTGGCATAATCCAGCGCGGTAGCACCTTTGCTATCCTTTGCATACGCATTAGCTTTTTGATTGAGCAGCAATTCTACCACAGCTACTTTACCATTATTGGCGGCAAGCATCAGGGCCGTGCTGCCATCATTGGCTTGTGCGTTAATGTTTGCCCCCGCCTTCAGCAACAATCCGCAAATTTCAGGACCGCTGTAATACGCACAGGCTACCATTAAGGCGGTACGGCCTTTGCCGGTGCGGGGCTCATCGGGCTTTGCACCGTTTTGTAACAAAATGCGCACCATATTCAACTTGCCCCAGCGGCAGGCGGCCATTAATGGTGTAGTGCCGTATTGGTCGGGGGCGTTTACATCCTTTCCTTCACCAATTAATTTCACTACTAAGGCGGTATCATCTTTCAGCACAGCATCATTAATAGCTTGAGCATTTGTATGCAAAACAAAAAAGAAAGCCAGTGCTAAAAACGCAGTCAATTTTTTCATAACCAAAGTTCTGTGGCTAAGATGCTAAAATGCTGCCAAACTTTGTGAAGGCTTTAACCAAACTTCACCGAGGTCATGGTAAGTGAACCCATCAACGCCTTATCGTTAAAGAAAGTAGTTTCTTCCCCTGACTCCTGTAAGCCCAACGTATAAATCAATGGATAATAGTGATCGGGGGTCGGAATAGCGAGCTTGGCAGCAGCGCCAAGACTTTCATAATTAATCAACGCCTTGTGATTGCTCTCCGTAATCAGTTGCTTGAACTTACTGTTTAATTCCACTGCCCAATCAAAAGCAAAGTCCTCGGGTTTATCCCAGGTTACCATACCCAGGTTATGCACCATATTGCCGCTGCCTAAAATGAGCACGCCTTTGCGGCGCAGGGTGGCTAATTGTTTGGCGAGGTCGTAATGATATTGCGCCGGTTTGTAATAGTCGATACTTAATTGCAATACCGGGATGTTTGCATCGGGATACATTTGTTTTACAACGCTCCAGCAGCCATGGTCCAGGCCCCAATCGTGATCTAAGCCGGTAGCGGTAGAAGTAATAAGGGATGCAGTTTCCTTTGCTAATTCAGGGTCCCCGGGGGCAGGGTACTGCACATCAAATAATGCTTTAGGGAAACCTCCGAAATCATGAATGGTTTGAGGTTTATCCATGGCGGTAACAAAAGTTCCACGGGTTAGCCAGTGAGCCGAAATACAAAGCACCGCCTTAGGTGTTGGTATTTCCTTGCCCATTTGCCTCCAGCGCTGGCTAAACACGTTATCTTCAATAGCATTCATGGGTGAACCGTGACCCACAAAAAGCACAGGCATTTTTACATCCTGTTGCGGCAATAGTTCGTTCAGTTTGTTCAATTCATGTAAAGGCGACATAAGCAATAACCCGGTTAGTGATGATTCTAAAAACTCGCGGCGGCGCATTAGGCAAAGGTAAGCACAAATGCCGGCGCATACAGTATCCTTAGGTATAGCAGGTGAATTACGGTTCATTTACCTGTATAAGATCATAGGCGGTGGTGAGCAAAGTCGTCAGTACCGTACCTACCGCCTACTCAATTTCATTAACTTTGTTGAAAGCCGTATTGATCTTTAGTTACCTGACCTTATGCGCGTTATACGTTTACTTTTCATCTTTTTCGCACTACCTGCATTTTTGCATGCCCAGCAACAGGTTAGTGTTGTTAACCCCTGTGGCGGATCGCAAAACCTGACTATTCCTTCTATTGCCGATAATGATGCTGATGGTATGGACGATATACTGGAGCAGAAGCTTTTGAACAGATTTATGCCTACCATCATTCAGTTTAGTGGGGAAACATGTCCCGGACCTGCTTTAGACGGTACGGGCGATAGCAACTTGGTGGTTTGTCATATCTATCCCATTCCACAGCAATATGCTCGTACTAATGACCTCGATTCTGTTTTGCTGAATCCCGTAGCAGTAGTGCCTGCCAAAGGCTTAATACCAGGATTGGTTTGGTATAAACCGCTGGTAATGGTTAACTGCGCTTTGTTGTACGGTAAGGATTGTGGTTTACTGGGCCATACCAGCGATGTAGAAGGCTTTAGTTTTTCGCTGATGTATACAGGTGCCGATAGTGCAGCAGGCTGGATGTACGATACAATAATGACCAACTGGATGGGAGGAACTATACAAACGGTTTCGCACGCCGGCACAGCTTGTGAGCAAATTGAAACCAAGCCTTACAAAAGCGTGCTGAACCCAAATGGGGTAGACACTGTGTTGGCGTCGCCGGATAAGCATGGCAACTATTTAACTACCGGTGGCTGTGGTGCTTCCTTTATCTGTAATCCCGGTTGTGGCGGCACACCTTCTAAAAAGAATGTGCGCCCGGTTAACATTGGCGAACCTAATGCTTCGCTGGTGCCTGATCTTGGCACGTATTACCCTGCGTACGCAGGTAACGACCCCTGGAGCAATGTGAAGTTTTTAGATGCGCAGGGTGGTGATGCAGGAACTATACGTGATAAAATGATCAAACCCCTGAGCACCGATTTTGTGCAGGGACATACACTAACGGCAAATGATATCTGTCCTATTTACACCAATTGCTATGGCTCGTCCGGTTCGGCTTACATGGATTATACCTGTGCGGGTTATGCGTATAACTTTTGGGGCCAGCAGTTAGTTGCGCCGGGGTCGTATCAGCACACTGTAACCAATTCGTATGGTTGTGATAGTACCATTACTTTAAACCTTGCCTATTTTGCTACTGATACAACTCTGAGTGTAGCCGTTTGCCAGGGCTATGGTTATATGTTTAACGGACAATGGTTAACTACGGCAGGTACGTATTATGATACCTTAACTGCTTCAATTGGATGCGATAGCATCATAACCCTGAACCTTCAGGTATATCCTTCGCAAACCGATTCAACTACTGCAGTTGTTTGTGCCGGGCGCGTTTATGATTTCTACGGCCATCAATTAACCCAGCCCGGCAACTACAGCAATATTTTAACTAATATGTATGGCTGCGATAGTGTAATACTGCTAACCTTAGTGTTTGATACGGTTCCTCCGCTTACCTGGAATTTTAATGTGGATACCGTGCTGCTGACAGAGCCGGACATCATCCTTACCGGCGCATTGCCCGTGGGGGGTATTTATTCGGGTCCCGGCGTATACGGCCCCTTCTTTATTCCTGATTCAGCAGGGTTTGGCGCGCATACACTTACCTATACGTTTACCGATAGCCTGGGCTGCAGCGATAGTATTAAGCGAACGATTTCTGTTGTGGTTTCGGGTATTGAGGATATACAGGAGAATGTATTGCGGCTTTATCCTAATCCAGCATCAGAACGCTTGTTCATTGAATTGAATGAACCTATAAGCGAGCCCATACACTTGTACCTATATAGTGCGACCGGACAGGAAATGGAATTGCCCTATCAATTATTTGGCAGCGGACTACGGGTTCAAACGGCGTGGCTACCCGCAGGCACTTACTTTGTTAGGCTGCAGAACGCTGAAAAGCGCTACAGGGGCACCTTTACTAAAATCCATTAAAGCGTTCCAACTTTGTAAGGTTTGGTTTGTTTATGCGTTTATATGAGTATGAAGAAACCAATCCCAAACCTGCTGCTGTTGTTTAGCGTGCTGTTAACCATGCATAGCTGTGCGCAGAAAGGCAACAACGTAAAAACCAACTCCACACAAAACAAAGCGATTACTATGAGCGATAGCACACACCTTGATACCATTACCCTTGCCGGTGGCTGTTTTTGGTGCACCGAGGCCATTTATCAGCGTTTGAACGGAGTAGTTTCTGTAACCAGCGGTTACAGCGGAGGTAAAATTGCCAACCCCACTTACCGCGAAGTTTGCAGCGGCATGACCGGCCATGCTGAATGTGCCCAAATTGTATTTGATACAACTAAGGTAACGCTGGCCGAGGTGTTAGAGGTTTTCTTTAAGACGCATGACCCAACAACGCTTAACCGCCAGGGTGCCGACCAGGGAACTCAATATCGCTCAGCTATATTTTACCGCAACGATGAGCAGAAGAAAGTGGCAGAGGATATTAAAAATGGGCTCGATAAATCAGGTGCTTTTAACGACCCTATTGTAACCGAAATTACCCCGCTTACTACCTTTTACAAGGCTGAAGATTACCATCAGAACTATTATAATGATAACAAGAACAGCAATAGCTATTGCACCTTCGTTATTGTGCCGAAGGTGGAGAAGTTCGAACACTACTTTAAAGACAAGCTGAAAAAGTAAAAAAGCTTATTTACCTGCTTCGGCAGTTGCCGGATCGTTCAGGTGGTAGTAGCCGTCGGAAGCTACGGTTACATCAGGCAGGCGGTGGTTGTTCTCGAAGAAGAAGTAACCTTCCTGCAGGTTCTTCCAAAACTTAATGCAGTTTTTGAAGTTGGCAAAGCGGCAGTAGTATTCCATATTCACCACTGTCATCTTAAACGGGAAGATGTGCACTGGTATAGTTTGCTGGCCCTGGTTACGGGCTTTAACGGCTGCCATGTAAATATCCTCAATGTAGTAGTTGCTCATAGCCATACAGCCGGCGCTGGCACTGCCCCCGTGGATGAAGATGTCGCCTCCTTTGCGTGGGGCAGAGCTTAGCTTCATATCGCTTTCGTTAGGATAGTTAATGCCTAATGAAAGGTGATAATTACTGAATGGGTTGAATTCGTTAATGCTGTAAAAACCTTCGGGTACTTGTGCATCGCCCTGCTGGCGTTTAGGGCCTAAGGTGCCGCTCATGGCATATACCTGGTACTCCTGAAACTTAACATACTTGGCACCGGGTGCAGGTTGAACCCAAAGCTCCATAATACCTTCTTTCTTGAAGACACGCAGATACATGTTGCCAAAGCTTTCAGGCACTTCCTTTGTGCGGCACTTCATTAGGAACAGTTCCTCTTTGCGGTCGTAGGCATCGCGCACACGCTCATATCCCTTCTGAGTTTCCTCAAAACTTACCACCTGGGCCGTAAAGGCCGACCCGGCAAAAAACAGTAAGGCTAAAAGCAAGGGTTTAAGCTTGTTCATCTATAAAAACAACGGCGGGTGTTTTTAAAAATTACATCCGCCTGCTTATGTATACGACCCTATCTCCGTTAGGATACGCACATTTTAACCTGCTTTTTCAACAGGGGTAGCGAAAATAAGTCAAATCCTCCAAACTTTTCATATCCCGTTTGCTTTCGATCAATACCGCTACAACCTATTATAAATCAATAATGTTCAGTGGCTACAATACCTATGCAGCCAAAAATTATCTTTGCGGCTCAAATTGAATGTATGCTTGAATTAAACCTTGTAAGGAACAACCCCGACTTTGTAAAAGAGCGTCTGGCTGTGAAGAATTTTAAGGAATTGAACCTGGTAGATGAGGTTTTATCGGTAGATGAAAAGCGTCGCAGCGTGCAGAAACAATTGGACGACAACCTGGCAAAACAGAACCTG
Organism: Chitinophagales bacterium; assembly: GCA_046329495.1. Taxonomy (GTDB): domain Bacteria; phylum Bacteroidota; class Bacteroidia; order Chitinophagales; family LD1; genus Bog-950. The sequence continues at coordinate 44,839 of JAXLUO010000017.1, forward strand.
ATTGCCAAGGAAGTAGGTGACTTGTTTAAGCAAGGCAAACGCGAAGAGGCTGATGCAAAGAAAGCGGAGACTGCTGTACTAAAAGAAGAGTCGAAGAGGTTGGAGGCCGAATTACAGGCTGCTGAACAAGAGCAAAAGGACATACTGGTACGCTTCCCTAACCTGCCTAATGCGCAGGTGCCGGTGGGCAAAACACCGGAGGATAACGAGGTGGTGAAGCAGGTTGGTGAGATACCTAAACTGGCAGAGAATGCTTTAGCCCACTGGGATATTGCTACCAAGTATGGCTTGTTCGATCTGGAACTGGGTGTAAAGATCACCGGTGCGGGTTTCCCTGTATATAAAGGTAAAGGCGCCAAGTTGCAGCGTGCGCTGGTAAGTTTCTTTTTAGACAATGCTATAGAAGCAGGCTACCTGGAGATCATTCCCCCACACATGGTAAACGAAGCTTCGGCATTTGGTACGGGACAGTTGCCAGATAAGGAAGGACAGATGTATTTCATCGGGTTAGATAACTTCTATATGATACCTACAGCCGAGGTGCCGGTAACCAACATAGTGCGCGACGAGATTTTGAATGAGAACGAACTGCCTTTAAAGTTTGCGGCTCACTCTCCCTGCTTCCGCAGAGAGGCGGGCAGTTACGGCAAGGATGTGCGCGGACTGAACCGTGTGCACCAGTTTGAGAAGGTAGAGATCGTGCAAATTGCGCACCCTGACAAGAGCTATGAAGTGCTGGATAGCATGCTTGCTCATGTGGAAGGGCTGCTGCAAAAGCTGGAGTTACCTTACCGTATACTGCGCTTATGTGGTGGCGATATGAGCTTCTCTTCTGCCTTAACCTACGACTTTGAAGTATACAGTGCAGCACAAAAACGCTGGCTGGAAGTTAGCTCTGTATCTAACTTCGAAACCTACCAGAGTAACAGAATGAAGGTGCGTTTCCGTGATGAGAATAAGAAGACGCGTTTGGTACATACGCTGAACGGATCAGCACTGGCACTGCCGCGTATTGTAGCTTCATTGCTGGAGAACCACCAGCAAGCCGATGGCAGCATCCTAATACCGAAGGCACTGCAACCATATACCGGCTTTGAACGAATTGCGTAAATAAGCGCTGCTTATAATAGTACTCCGCTGTTGAACAGGATGTTTGGCAGCGGAGTTTGTCATTAAATTGCAATAAAATTACAAGTTGCAGACTGTATACACATGTGCAGTATAGCGTAAAGCAATTGCTACAGTCAGGGGGCTTTGCTGCATTGACATAATGTTAAAAATGAAATTGCGTTTTTTGTTAAATGAAACGCAAAACATTAATAAACAACCGCTTCTATAATGCAGTAATTCGCAAGTGTACCCGCTTTTTACAGGCTGGTATTGTTGGCATTATTATCGCATTATTTGTGGATAAGGACGCTGCCGTTAAGGACTATTGACATTTGCCCATGCAACATTCAATAGATGGTTTCGTTTCTTAGATATAAATAATCAGTATGAAGACCGACACCTCCATGAACCTGATGCTGATTGTTTTTTGTTTGGTGCTTATTGGCTTTGTAATGCTCAACGGCAAACTAAGCCACGACCTGAACAAGAAGCAAACAGCCTTAGAACAAGTTGAAAACGCAGCCAAGTAATTCGCACCTGCGAGTTGAGTGCGTTCAGGATTGCGCTTACCTGCGCTGCCTGTAAGGTGTCGTCACCTCCAATTTCAATTGTTAATGCGCTACAGATAGCTTTATAGTGCTGCCTGCCTTGCCGTTACTTACACGCGCTACATACAGGCCTGTTGCCAAAGTTGCTATGCTGATACTATTGCTGCCCTTTTGCAGTTGCTGTTGTGCTAACAATCGGCCCTGTAAATCATATAAATTTAAAACAGCATTTGTTTCCTGCAGAACAATAGTAGCACTTTGGTTAGCGGGGTTAGGATATAGCTGCACCGCTAAAGCTGTTTCCTGTTCATTAATTCCGCTGTAGTAAAAAGCAAAGTCTACTGCGCGACGGGCATTTAAACGTCCGTAACCTAACTCCTGGCTCCAGGTGCCATTGGCATACAACGAATCGTACGCATAGCCTCCAACCTTCTCCGCCGTTTGTGCTAAAATGGCGCGGATGTCTTCAGGGCCTAACTCAGGGCGCAGACTCAATACCAAAGCACCCACACCGGCCGCATTTGGGCAAGCTGCCGAAGTACCATTAAAGGTGAAGCTATAGTTGTTAGCACTAAAGCCCTTATTACCCATCATATCGGTAGTAACAATTTTAACTCCCGGTGCGCTAAAGTCAAGCGCCTTGCCATAGTCGCCACCCCAATTTTCGCCGCTGCAGTCCGCAGGGTTTTTACGTTCATCGCACATGCTCGTAGCATTTACGGCAATAGTGGCGTCCATGCTTCCCGGCCATATAGAACCGCCTGCATCGTTATCGTTGCCACTGCTAAAGAACATAGCAATACCTTTTCCGCCACGTGCATTTTGGTAAGCCGTATTAATAGCATCGGTAACCGGCTGTGTGCCTCCCGGCAATATGGAGATAAGTGAAGGAGGCAAGCCCCAACTGTTGCTCAATATATCAGCCTGTCCATCGCTCCAGGCCCAGCCGATAGCATCAGCAAAAGCAGCTGCGGTAGAGTAAGGCAACGGATCGCTGGCACCGCTTAGCAGGATATAATAAAAACTGCGCACCGGTATAATTTTGCACGAAGGCGCAATGCCCGATATACCCTTGTTGTTGTTTTGCACGGCGGCGGCAATGCCAGCACAACAAGTGCCGTGGCCATCTTCAGGGTAGGCCGGTGTGGGATATCCGTCGGTGCTATCGCTTACAGCATCATGACCGGGTAATATATTAGCCATCAAATCTTCCTGTAATGTATCAACGCCTGAATCGATTATACCTATCTTGATCGTTGCATCGCCTGTGGTCACTAACCAGGCGCTGTCTACATCCATATCGGCATCGGGGTGGCCATTGCCTTGCAGTGCAGTGCCTGTATTACTGATGGCCCATTGGCGGTTGTAATACGTATCGTTACTGCACACTAAAGGATTGTGCAGGTAATCGGGTGAAGCATATAAGCACCAGCCTTCAGCTTGTAACAGAGCGCAAAGTTCAACTGTGTTTAAGCCGCTCTGTTTAGTGTTGTTAAGGCTGTATAGGTTGGCAATGTATTTATCTGCTACAGCAGTGCCAAGGTGTAGTTGCTCTAACTTGCCTTGCATTAGAGGTTCCATGTTTTTATCGCGCAGCTTAATAAAAAAATGATCTAACACGCCTGCGCTGTATTTGCCATCTGTAATAAAGAAGCTAACGAACTGCACTTCCGGTAAGGCTACTAATTGCGCTTCGGCTTGTTGACGGTTGGTAGTATTACAGATAGTAATATGCGGATTTGGCAGATGCGTGAAGTTGCTGACAAGGCCGGTGTTTTGCAACAGTTCCGCTTTACGTTCAGCACTTACACCTTCCTTGAAAATTACCAGCAGACGATCGGGTGCTATGTGCGTTTTATAATCGGCGAAAGAGTTGGCGTTGATCGGGAAAGTAATGCTTATGAATAGCGTAACAAAAAGTAAAAAACGGATCATGCTTGTTTATTTATGGATGGCGCTAATGTAACAGCCTTGCGCGGAAACCAGGGAATAAATGCATTGGTGCGGCGCTTGTAATCATCATATAAAGTATTGCCTTCGTATTTCTTTTCCAACAGCGTTACGCCCGATACCTTTAACAACAGGTAGGTGATAGTAAGCGGCGAAAGAATGGCAAAGTACCACATGCCCGAAGGAATGCTTAATGCAAAGAAAGCCCACCATTGCACCGCCTCACCAAAATAATTGGGGTGACGGCTGTATTTCCAAAGGCCTTTATCCATCAGCGGACCATGGGGATGCGGGTTGTTTTTAAAATTGAACATCTGCCAATCGCTTACCGTTTCAAAATAAAAGCCGAACATGCCAAGTACACTAAACACCGGATATATCCATTTATAACTGTGATTAAATTGGGCTGTGCTGCAAATGATAATCAGCGGCAAACAAACCACAAACATTACCAAACCCTGCAACATAAACACCTGCCAAAACGAACGCCAAACGGCTTGTTTGCCCCATTCTTTCCGCCACTGAGCATAGCGGAAATCTTCCGGTTGCCCCCAGTGCCGTATACCTATATACATGGTTAAGCGCATACCCCAAATGCTGGCCAAAAACACAATCAATTTTTGGTGCAGGCGGTTATCGCCAAAGGTGGCATAAGTTACCCAGGTTACCAGCACAAAGCCCAGCCCCCAGCCTATATCGGCCCAGGTGTTGTCCTTAGTGGCTGTAGCAATAAGGAACAACAGGCACATGTAGCCCGCTATGCAAACTGCTGCAAGGGTAAAGGCATTCATAGCTTAAATGTAAGCAAAAAGTTACCACGCGCCGAAGTTCCACTTGCAAACGGTGCAATCCGTTTGCAGCTAAATGCCGGTTACAGCGTTTCGCAAATCATCAGGTCTACTTCCTGCTTATATGCTTTTTTGCGTAAGTCGTTTAGCGCATTGAACTCTTCACCGGCCATCATGTCTTTTATATGCTGTGCCGATGGAAACTCAACTACCGCTATGGCTTTAATACCACCCTGCCCCATTACCTGTTCAGTAGTTTTAAAACGCTGCATATTACTGCCGCCATATTTCATAAATATGCCTACTATCTGCGTTAAATACGATTGAAAGCTGGGCATATCATCGGTATTAGGAACCGCATTTACTATCAGGAACGTTTTGCCGTCGGCCATGGTTTGTAGTTTGGTTTTGAAAGCAGCAAGTAAGGAAAATTCAGCAACTTAAATAGCCAACAAACATATAAATGCATATTTTATGCGTTAATCAAGCACCCGGCACAAGCTTAAGTCAGCATTCTAAAATCAAAAATCATAATTCACCATACCCATCCATGTTAATCAGCGTTCTATTAACTACCATGCAAGCACCAATCAACCTTCTAAAATCATAAATCTAAAATCACCCACAACTCTTAACTCATCAACTCCTAACTTAACAAAACATTCCCCTACCTTTGCTGTTATCACTTTATGCTCGGCTACCGCTTTACAAAACACACTCCGCAAGAACAAAACCCCTTCGACCGGCTGTTTGATATTTTCAAGCAGTTGCTCACCTATACCTCCGGCGATGTAGGCGAAGCCCTTAGCTGGCTGACCGAGCTGGACAAAGAATACAAACTAACCGACCAAAACTACGGCATCGGCGATTTCATCAACGATCTGCGCCAAAAGGGTTATATCCGCGATAATGACGAAGGCAATGGCGGCTTCGATATCACCCCCAAAACCGAACAAAGCATCCGGCAAGCAGCATTAGAGAAGATCTTCGGTAAGCTGAAGCGCGGCAAAAACGGCAACCACAAAACCCGCTACACCGGCCATGGCGACGAAAACAGCAGCGATCTCCGCAGCTATCAGTTCGGCGATGCTACCGACCAAATTGCCATGCTGGAAAGTTTCCGCAATGCACAGGTAAACCACGGCATCGGTGAGTTCCGCATGAGCGAGGATGATCTGGTAGTACGGGATAAGGAACACAAAACACAAACCAGCACCGTGCTGATGATCGACATCTCGCACAGCATGATCCTCTATGGCGAGGACCGCATTACCCCCGCCAAAAACGTAGCCATGGCGTTGGCAGAGTTGATCAAACGGAAATACCCAAAGGATACACTGGACATCATCGTATTTGGTGATGATGCCTGGCAAATTGAAATTAAAGACCTGCCCTACTTAACCGTAGGCCCTTACCATACCAATACCGTAGCCGGACTGGAACTGGCCATGGACCTCCTGCGCCGCCGCAAAAATGCCAACAAACAGATCTTTATGATCACCGATGGCAAACCCAGTTGTATAAAGGAAAACGGTCAGTATTATAAAAACAGTTTCGGGCTGGACCGTAAGATTGTAAACCGCTGCTTGCGCTTAGCCGGCGCCTGTAGAAGGTTGAAGATCCCCATCACAACCTTTATGATCGCCACCGACCCGTACCTGCAAAGCTTTGTAGAAGAGTTTACCGAAGCCAACAACGGCAAAGCCTTCTACACCTCCCTGCAAGGCCTCGGCGAATACCTATTCGAAGACTTCGAACGCAATAAGAAACGTAGGGTGAGATAGTTTTTCGCCACTAAGGCGCAAAGAATCAAAGTTAAAACCAATACCATTAAACTCTTTAGCCACTAAGTCACAAAGGCTCAAAGTTGAATATTAACGACAACCCTCAACCCCTTTCTTAGTTTCTTAGCGTCTCGTATGTTTGATTTTCCAAGAATTTCTGTGTTTAACTTAGCGTAAACCAAAGATGAATCAGGAAGGTTGGTGAGAGCAGATTTGCGTCTAAGTAGCTCTGGTAGCATGCTGACACAAAGAAATGAGCCTCACCGGCTTTACCTGGCCCCAAAGTCGGAACAGAACTTAAGACACAGCACAGGTTGCTATAGTCTGTATAAATCTACGAGATAGGGACAGAAAGGGCTGGTTCCTGAATCATTTTTTAAACCATAGGCTATGGAAAAAATTACCAGACAATGCGTAGGCATCGACTGCGCTAAAGATGATTTGGCAGTTGCGTTTAAGACGATTGACGCCAATCATCAAAGTAAGTTATTAGCTACTAAAAGCTTCCGCAACGACAAAAGTGGCTTTGCGGCTCTACTAAATTGGAGTAAGAAGCTCCGGCAAAAGGACCTAAAGCTGAGTTTTGTTATTGAAGCTACAGGCGTTTACCATGAATCCGTTTCGCTTTTTCTTTATCAGCATCAGGAAGAAATAAGCGTTATTCTGCCGAACAAAATCAAGCATTTTGCCGGTACGGAAAGAGTGAAAACAGTCAACGACAAGGTGAGCTCCCAAACGATTGCGCAGTTTGGATTAGAGAAGAAACTGGACCTTTGGCAACCACCTCATGAAGACTATAACTATCTCCGGCAATTAACCCGGGAACGTGATCAGTTACTTCAGGAGTCAACCCAAATTAAGAACCAGTTGCATGCTGAGGAGGCCGGTGCCTGGCCTAATAAGGGCAGTGTTAAGCGCATGAAACAGCGAATGAAACTAATTGATCAGCAAAAGACTGATATCGAACAGGAGATTAAAGAAATGATTGAAGGAAATGCGTTTCTGAAAGAAAAAATAGCCCATGTCTGTACCATCAAAGGTATTGGTTTGATTACAGCAGCAATAATCGTGGCAGAAACCAATGGCTTCCATCTGATTAAAAGCAAGAAGCAACTGGTTAGCTATGCAGGACTGGATGTGCAGAACAAGGACTCGGGAACATCTGTGCATCTAAAACCAAGGATTAGCCGGAAAGGGAACAAGTATTTACGAAAAGCAGTTTACTTCCCGGCGTTATCGGCAATCCGTTCAGAGGACAAAATGAAAAATCTGTTTACCAGATTAGTAGGGAAGCATGGAATAAAAATGAAGGCAGCAGTAGCCGTGCAAAGAAAATTACTGGAGTTGGTATATACCCTTTGGAAGAAAAACGAAGACTTTGACCCTAATTATGAAAGGAATAAAAAGGTTAGGGCAACTACTGGAGCTGCCCTAAACGAGATAGCATAAGCTTCTCTAAAAGTCTTGATAAAATAAAATTAGTAAATCGCTTTGATTGCAACACAGAATCTTTGTGGCAACGGTTTTTTCTTTTGTGGCAACAAACATTTTTATTCAAAGCGCAGTTTCGTCCAGTAGATATATGTCCTCCCCATCTGCCCGGTGAACCAATTCTTCTTCCGCCCTTTTATATTGCTGCTGTAATTCATCAGCACATACGTATTGTTATCCAGCTTGCTGATGGCCGGGTACGAGCAATCACCCGTGCTGGGGAACACCGCCACCTCGCTCAGGGTTAAACTATCCTTATCCAGTTTATACAGCGCAGTGCACTTGGTAGTATACCAATACCGCAGCAGGTTGCGCAGTTTGCCCTGCTTCTCGTTCTTGCGGTGCTTCACCTTATCCATTTCGCCGTCGTTGTTTTTGCGGCTCACTACATATACCTCATCGTTGTGGTCAAACATTAAAGCGCTATCGTATTTGTATTTGGTGCGCTTTGCTTTTTGCCAGTTGCCGGGGTTGCTTTTATCCGCCTTGCAAACCAGGGCGCCCGTGCCTTCCAGTCGCACGGTGCTATACAAATCACCGGCCTTATCAAAAATAAACTCGCCTTCTTCGGCGCTCAACACATCAATCTGCGGGTCTTTACTTAACGGCTGCCAATTGGTAGCAGTAGTGCTGGTAAACAGGCGCAAATCGCTGTGGTGGTCTTTCTTATACAAATGCTTACCGTAGTAGGCCGATAGATACAAGGTATCATTATGCTCTCTAACGCGCCAGGGCACAAAACCATCCAGTTGCACACTGGCACTTTCGGTCCATCCTTTGCCGGTGCTGCGCATTACAAACACCTGCTGCGGGTCGAAGCGAAAGATGTTCGTACTCGCCGAAAAGAAATACAAATTCAGCGTATCATGGTAAACAGCAAAACGCGGTTCGCGCAAATCGCGCCCCATCTTCACCTCTCCTTCATACGTCCACTGCTCCAAATCCGGCGAACTAATAATATACAACACTGTTTTACGGCTGGCAAAGTGCGTAGGTGCCGTACGGAACGCCAGGTAATAGCGCTCGTGGTATTTCACCAAATCGAGGTTATTATTGCTGTGTTGTAGCAGGCACTCCTTTGGTAGCTGTCCGCTGGTTGTCAGGTTTTTCCAGTCGTCGAACTTTACTTTTTGGGCAAAGCCGGTATGCACGGCAAACAGGGCCGCAAACAGCAACAGACAACGCATCATGGTGGGGGGCTTAAAATTTTGGTGTTACTTAATCGTATAAAGGTAATGGCGCATTTGCAATACATCAACAATCCTGCATTAAAAAATATACTGCCCGGCTGGCAGGGCAACCCGGTTGCCAAAGGCCGCTTTATCGATCCCCACAAACGCTTCAGCGGTTCCTTTAAAAAGGTGTTGCGCTGGCAGCTTTCTAAAAAAGAAAAAGCCGAAGAAAAGAAAGCCGATAAATGGCGCTTAACCGTGCTAAAAGGCAACGACTTCCTTACCCGCGAAGGCAACTTCCTGGTATGGCTGGGGCATGCCTCATTCTTTATCCAGCTAAACGGCGTGCGCATCATTACCGACCCCGTATTTGGCCGCATCAGTGGTGTTGTGCCGCGCTACAGCGAGCTGCCCTGCAACCCCGTCGATTTTCAAAACATAGACTACGTGCTGCTTTCCCACGGCCACCGCGACCACTGCGATGAGTCCTCCCTTAAAAAGCTGCACGCCAACAATAACTTTCAGTTGCTTAGTCCGCTGGGTAACGGACACATGGTAGCCGGTTGGCTCGATGACCTCCGTTTTCAGGAAGCCGGCTGGTATCAGCAGTTCGATCTGCCGCAAAACAACCTGCGCATTACCTGCCTCCCCACCCAACACTGGAGCAACCGCTACCCCTGGGACCTCAACAAAACCCTCTGGGGCAGTTTTATGATCGAAGCCGATGGCCTTAATCTATACTTCGGTGGCGATAGCGGTTATTGCAACTACCCTAAGCAAACGGCGGAGCTGTTCCCGAACATTGATGTAGCCATTATTGGTGCGGGTGCTTATACGCCCTCATTTATGATGCGCGATGTGCACACTAACCCGCACGAAGCCGTGCAGGTGTTCCACGACCTCAAGGCCAAAACACTTATACCCATGCACTACGGTACCTTCGACCTGGCCGATGAACCGCTGGGCGAACCCTACCGGGTATTGCAACAACTAAAGGCCGATGGACAAATCAACGGCGCCTTACGTATGCCCCATGTGGGCGAAGTAGTGGACTTAAGTCTGTAAACTTACTTGCTGTTCAGCCAGTTAATAATGTAGTTAATTACCTCGGTGCGGTCGGGCTCGGGCTCGTTGTGCAGCTCGTGGTAAAAACCATCCCACAACTTAAAGGTCAGTAGTTGCTGCGGCGCTTTAGCGGCAAAGGCTTTCGAACCTTCCGGAGAAGTCAACTGATCGCCCGTGCCGTGCATCAGCAACAGCGGGATGTGAAGTTTAGCGGCATTGTCCTCGGCCCATTTACCGGCTTCGTACATGCTTAAAAAAGTGCCTGCGGTAATTTTGCCGTGGTTATAAGGGTCCGCATCATACGCCGCCACCTCTTTCGGGTCGCGCGATATAGCTTTAGAATCCAGCTCGGCCTTTTCGGTATAGCCGGCGTAAATGTTCCGCATAATTTTAGCCAAGGCCACCTTAACGGCAGGCGGTTCAAACCCCAATCTAAACAGCGGACCGGTAGCAATAGCGCCGGCAATATTTGGCTTGCGGCGCAGCACATAATTTACCACAATGCCCCCGCCCATACTGTGGCCCCACAAAAACTTGGGCTTGCCGGGGTAGCGCTTTTCAGCAGCATCCAGTATAGCTTTCACCGAATCTAAAAAGGCCTCGTAAGTAGGCACATGCCCGCGCTTACCTGTTGTTTTACCATGCCCTAACTGGTCGTAGGTTAACGTAGCATAACCCGCATCGGCCAGTCGTTTGGCTACATGCTCGTAACGGCTGCTGTGTTCGTTAAAGCCGTGTGCAATACATACCACGCCCTTGGGTTGTTCGGGGCTCCAGCCCTGCGCAAATACACTCTCACCTTCCTGTGTCCATGTCCATTCAAAATGATTCATGCCTTCTGTTTTTACGGGGTTGAATTATACCTCTAAGAAAATAAAAATCGGCGCAGATGTATTTTTATTTTCACCCCATAATATGTGGATATGAAACAACTGCTCCTGGTAGTATTTATCCTGGTACTGGCCGCTGTGCTGTATGTAGGCGGTATGATTGCCTTTGGCGCCATTACCAAATTTCGCCCTGCACCCGAGGAAACCCTTACTGCCGTTAACCCCGTAACCCCGGCTGCCTCGCCCCGCAGCAATGCCGATTCCGTATTCACCTTTATGATCTGGAACCTGGGCTACGGCGGTTTAGGTAAGGAAGTTGACTTCTTTTACGACGACGGCAAAATGGTAACCTCGCCTAAGGAGCACGTATTAAAAAACAACGAAGGCTTTAAAAAAGTACTGGGCGAACATAAAGACGTAGACTTTGTAATGCTGCAGGAAGTAGACCGCAACAGCAAGCGCAGTTGGAAAATTGACCAGGTAAACGAAATGGCACAAATACTGGCCGACCACTACTACGCCTTTGCCGTTAACTACGATGTAAAATACCTGCCCTTCCCTTTCACCAACCCTATTGGTAAAGTGCTGGGCGGCATACAAACCCTTAGCACCTTAGCACCTGCCGAAAGCAAGCGCATCAGCCTGCCGGGCATCAGCGACTTCCCCCGCAAGCTGTTTTACCTGGAGCGCTGCTTATTACAGCAACGCTACAAACTGGCCAACGGTAAGGACCTGGTGGTAATAAACACCCACTTTGAAGCCTACGACGAAGGCGGCACCGTTAAAAAAGCACAGCGCGAACTCACCAAAAAAATACTGGAAGCCGAATACGCCAAAGGCAACTACGTAGTATTAGGCGGCGACTGGAACATTGCCCCGCCCGACTTTAATGTACACACCTGGGAGAAAGAAAAGGTAGAAGACCCGCTATACCTGATGAACAACGACAGCGTGTACATCCCCGATTGGCATTATGTATACGATGCCTCGGTAGCCACCAACCGCAAAAACGCAACCCCGTATACCGAAGGCAAAACCTTTAAAACGGTAATTGATTACTACTACCTCTCACCCAACATCGAAGTGCAGGAAATTAAAGGCATCGACCTCGGTTTCGATTACAGCGACCACCAACCTGTGCTGATGAAGGTGAAGTTGAAGGAATAAGAAGATTTAATTAAAAAAGCTTAGAACATCCTTCAGGTTTTACATTAAATAAAATGTGTAGTTCTATGCTTGGCCAATTGTGCAATTAAATAGGCATTGGGATCCTTAATTATAAAATCAAACTTATACCTAACTTCAATAATCACCGACGTCTTGATTTTATTAGTTGCCTCCACATCAGAAAATGCTTCTTCCTTATGCCCACTCCATTTAGTTTTGACACGATTTAAGTGTGCCTCTATTTCATCCTCGTTTAACTCTATTACATCTATTATTGACTCATCCTCCTTTTGAGCTGGAACCCGCATTTGAAAGGCTGTTGGCAGATTACATACTACAATTGCTCCTTCGTAATCGTGATTAAAATAGCCAATAACAGGAATATTATCAAACATTGCTGATGGCTTCATCTCTGAACCCTCAGATTCATTCAGCAATTTATACCTGTCGCTATTAATTAGATCCTGGTCTGAATAAATATAGTTGTGGTCCATGAGGATAACATTGGGAGCTATTCCATTAGCTTTAAGAGAATTACAAGCAGTATTTAGGGCTTCGTACAATGTTCCAGGATTAATACGCCTAGAACCATTTGCGAATATTAAATCAAAAAACGATTTCTCCTCCTTCTTGATAATTTCAGCCCCAATCTGTTCACCTCCCATTAGATCAATAGAGTTTGGGCCATCAATAAACATTGGCTTACCACCTTCAAATTCTATAGAATATTTTTGCTCGTTAATGGCCTCGCTAGGCACTTTTTCAACGCTTCCAAATTCATTGAAAAGCCTTTTAATGCTGCCTTTGTTTACTACATGCTTGATCTCCGAATTAAAAACTTGAACCTTCGATGTAGAAATCGCAGTTGTTGCTATGGCCTCATTTACCTTTTGTTCATTTCTTCTCTTTAAGAATGCCATGGCACTAATTAAAGAGTCCAATTTGGATACAAATTCCTCCGCGCTTGAAGTGTTCAACAAAAACATCAACTTACTTTGGGCTTTAATTATAGCCTCCCGTTGTGATTTAACTTTATCATATAAATAGTCTATTCGTTTTAAATCAGCATCATCAAGACCTGATATATTTAAAATGCCCTTACCATGGGAAATAGTATCTATGATAAAACCAGTCAGCCACCAATTACCTGGATTAGGCGGTGAATAAAGCCTTCCTGATAGTCGTTCTTGATAATCCCACCTCCCCCATCCAAGATAATTATATGTATCCTCCTCTTGGAATTGAAGTATATCTTTTAAAATATCAAGTGTAGTATAATCTCGTGCGCTGGTTACATTTAAAAACTTCTCTGCTGATGTACGATCAATTATCTCATGTATATAAAGAAGATATATCCAATATCTTAGTCCGATAACCACATGTCGTTTGTATTTATTTGCTGCCTCCTGTTCATCACTCTCACGATGCAGCGCTTCGAGTTTATTGTTATGATTGCTACCATCGCGCAAAAGTTGATCTATTTGCCACTGAATACTCCTTGTAGAATAGTTCCTTATTTGGTTTAATTCGTTTATAGCATGCCGATAGAGTTCAAACTCCTGATTGGTTAAAATATCATATAAGAGAGCATTAAATTCGAAATATGCGTAGTAATAAAAGTCTCGCAGACTAATTGGGTCATCTTCGTTCTGACCTCTTACAAATGGTATATCAAGATGAATGACCTCCTTTAACGTCAATGCAATAAATCTAGTTAGGCTTTTATGATTATCCAAACCATCCTTGGCTTTTTGGCTTACTCGATATGATTGGGCGTACACAAAAGAATATAGCTGAATGTACGTGATATACTCTCTAAGATCCCTGTGAAAAAGACCTAACTGTAAAATCCTTCTTGAGAACTTTAGGATCTCCCCACAGCTAGTCGGGTCTATATTGTTAATGGCTACAATTATAGCCTCTTTTACTTTCGTGCCAACACCATCAGTTATTTTGCTATACATCTGCTCCGGCAAATTTATTTTCGTACTTTAAGTTATATAGCTCCTCATATGTATTAAGCACAAACCTTAACCCTTCATGATCCCTCTCCTTAGTAAATTCTATAAATTTTTTATTAAAATAGTTGCTAGCCCCGTTCGCAGTGGCCTTAGGACGGCTAAGGATAAGGCTGCTTCGGAGCAATAAACTCTGCGCCTCGCTTAATTCGCCTTCATTTATTCGAATATAATCAAGAGCATTCGGCGATGTTGAAGAGTCCAACATCAGTTCATCTGTAATTACTTTTAGCTTTGGCTGATCATTTTTTAAACGTTCTAAAGTTTTCTCTATTTTCTTCAGGTTAATGTCCTGTATAACTACTTCGTTTTCTTGTAATGGGACAATGGGAGTATCGCTAAAGGTTATTTTTGATGGATATCTTAGGGCAGTAATGAAATCAAATCTTTCCACTCCTATTGACTTCATGAATTGCAAATATTGATTAGCGCTATATTTTTTAATCAGTGAATATTTTAGGTCTTCTTTGGCTTCAAAAATAAATTCCTGACGAAGAATTTCCCTTAACTCTTCCCGATTAGCAAATTTTAATATCCTTGTAAAGAGCAAGCCAATACAAAAAAGAATTAATAACACTATATATGTAGCCGCAACTACTATGTCAATTAACTGACAAAACGGTAAGTGGTCTCTCAGTAATGAAAAAATCATCAAACTCCCAATGGTCATTAAAACCAAGTACATGATTGGATATAATAATGAATGCTTAAAAAGCAAATGGTATGCATATGTATCCTTGATTGCTAGATTATTTATAAGAAAACCTACAACAACCAAGGTAACACTGATAATAGTAGCAATATTTGCCGTTCTTTGATCAATTATTGCTTTGACAGTATCTGGATGAATTTCTATAATTCCCAATGGACCTTTCCTTACTCCGGCAGCTAGAAGAAACCATAAAAAAAGACCAAGTAAAATAATCCACCAGCTATCCTTTGTAGAGATAATATTTTTCAAAATCAGCCTACAATCCCTAATGTTAGATTTGAACAGAGGGCCATGATTTTTTAGTAACTGCTTAACAGTTCGATGCCTTAACCAGTTGTCACTGTTTTTAAATGGCCATACATTTAGGACGGGCATGAGGACTTAGATTAAAGTAAATATACTATTATAATATTTACTACCCAGTTACCACACAAAAGGCTTAACCCACTTTTCGTTACCTTCCCAACCATTCACCATTACACTACCATGAGGGGCCTTACAGTTTTTCTGAGTTTGCTACTAAGCCTGGCACTATACAGCCAGCAGGAGGAAGTATTTGCCATAAAAAAGAACAGCACCGGTAAACCTGGCCTGCAAGGCTTTTACTGCAGCGATTACATGACCGATGGCCGCGCCTGCTACTACTTTGATAGCCTACATTATGTGGCGGTATTCAGCAGCAGCGCCAACCCGCAGGGCATCCCGCAGGATTATACCACCAACATAAAAGGCCGCAACACCGAGGCCCGCGTACCCTACACCCAACTCGGCGATACCATCCTGTTCACCATCACCCGCCCCGTTATCACCAACAGCCAACCCGGCCTGCTGGTAACCCAAGCCACCGGCCTCCTGGCAAACGGCCGCATCTACTTCACCCTCACCACCCGCCTCAACACCGGCACCCCAACCACCCGCACACACATGGTAAAAAAGCTGTAACGTGGCCACACATGCTCAAAAAGGAGGGGTAATTCCAATCTTACTACGAGCATGTTAAGAAAATAAGCTGTCCTCCTTTGCCAAGCCATTTTGCGTCGCCAAGGAGGACGAGAAAAAGCAAGATGTGCGTGGCCCTTGCCATCCTGAGCGTAGTCGAAGGAGCCTTGCTTTTTCGGAGGTGGTTGCCCCCTCCCGGCTGCACGCGCAAAGAAGCATAGCCCTGGGTAGCGGTTCTTCCGCGCCGGAAGTTAGTAGGTTGCGTGGCCTTGGGTGGCGGTCCAATACACCCCCCAATCCCCTACTTCATCACCTTCACCACCATCACTTTCTCACCATCAAACACCCGTAACAAATACAAACCTGCAGGCAAAGCATCCAGCCCGTTAATCACCCCATCTGGGCTTACACCCTGCAACACCTCTTCACCCAGCAAATTGATGAAGCCATAGGTAAACGTACCGGGCACACCCTTTACCTGTAAACGATCCGTAAACGGATTAGGCATCAACTGCAAATCAGCAGCGCTTACTTCATTGATACCGGTATACGGCACAGGCGCTCCATAACTACCGACAAACTCCACCGAACAATCGAAATACACCTTAAACCTCCAGGCATGAAACACCGTGCAACCCGAAGGGCAATCACCCCAGGCCAGCTCATACGTCAGTTCCACATGGTCGCTGTAAATCGAATCCCAAATGCTGCTTCCATCACCGGCAGGGCTCTCTATCTCCGCCGAAAACATACCCGGCAATGGCTGAAACTCCTTCACCAGTGCATTCACATTGTAATTACTGTCGCTCTGCAAATGCACCACATGCCAGTAAAATAAATTACTATATGTAGTGTAACCGGTAACAGAAGTAAAATGATACCTGCTCAGCAGACTGTCCACCGTGGCATCACCCGTTGGTATATGCCCGGCGCGTAACTGCACCATCCACGGCAGCGACGAATCAGCAGCCAGCGAAACACGATTCAAAACCGGACGTGGGAACACATGAATCGGAAACATATCCACCACCGAGTCGCGGGCGGGCAGCGAGGTGGCATTATATACTGCCAGCAAAGCACGCAACACCGTATCGGTATGCGCCTGCGGTATTTCAACACTATCCTTCTCCGCCAAATGCTGACGGTAAATCTTAAAATACGCCAGTTGATCCGCATCGGTTCTATAACGCTCGGCAATACTATCCGCCGCCACGCACGACGACACAACAGGCTGTGCCTGCACGGCACTAAACAAGGTAAGGGCCAATAATGCAACAAAAGTAAATAGTGTTCTCATGCGCTGAAAATACAATGTATTTACGGGAATGTTATAGAAAAACCACTGTGGCGTAACACTATTGCTTTATCACCTGTTGCAAGTAACTACCTGTGGCAGTCTTAATTACCAGCACATACGCACCGGCTGCAAGCGCCTGCACATCAAGCACTGCAGAACTTGCCTCAGGCTGTTTGCTCAACACCAAATTACCGGTAACCGAATAGGCCTCTACGGCTTCCATCACTTCCGCCGACTCCAACTGCAAATATCCGGATGCCGGGTTAGGAAATACACGACCCGTAAAAGGGCTGTAGTGTGCTTCATGCAAACCACTTATAAAATCGTTCAGATACAATTGCTGCACCTCATTTCCGGATAGCTTTTTGGTATAGATACGCATATCATCTACATTGCCGTGAAACATATTTATAAAACGCCAGGTGGTGCCGCCCCAACCGTTCATAGTAAGCGTATCAAATTGATACATGCCGCCTACCGTAAACAAAGCCTTTTGCTGCTGCATAGGCACCAGCTTATCGCTGAAAATTTTAAGCGCATTCAGGTAAACCATCAGCGAGTCCTTGTCTTTATCCACTACTACGCAAATGTGGCTCCACTTTTTGCTGTCATACAACGTATCTGTTTCATACGCATGCAAAGCACCGGTAGGGTCTACCAACGTAACCTTGATGCGCTTATAAGAAGAGATGCCTATCGAAAATTGTCCGGTATTCTCCAGCAATATGCTGTCATCAAAGGTGCGGATATTGCGGTTCCCCACCAGGTAGCCAAGGCCGGAAACAACCCAGGCAGCTACCGACCAGCTATTGCTGCCGCTATCTAATTGCAGTGGTTTATTTTCTTCGCTTGGGATATAGCTAATTACTTTACAGCCATAACTGGCCAGTTGAATAGCTTTGTTCGCAACGCTATCGCGTCCCGGTTTATAGGTTGGGGTATGCCACGAGCCATCCATATGGGCCAGGTGGTTGGCACGATACGTAAAATCATCCGTTGTACCGTCAAACGTCCAGTGCGCAAACAACGAAGAATCCGTTGGCAAAGCGCGGCACAAGCCGGTAAGCAGCAGAAAGAACAGGGTAAGTGTAAAGGGTGTTTTCATACCCTAAAAGTACAACACAACCCCATGCAAACCCCCACCGCCCAAAAAATGACCAAAGCATGACACACCCACCAACCGCTTACCCTGCCTACCGGCTGCAAGCACCTAAAGCGCAGCCCCTGCGCAGCCAAATAAAAAAGCCCGTCATTGCGAGCAACATTCCGCTAAAATCAATAGGAAGCATCGTTGCGCGGCAATCTTCCGCTTTGTGTTTTGGGTCATTCCATTCCGTCCAGCCAATAACATCCGAAAAATTAAGCGCGGCCTTGGGAAGCGGTTCTTCCGTGCCGGAAGTTAGTAGGTTGCGTGGCCGTGGGAAGCGATTTTCTCTTTAGAGAGTTAGTGGGAAGCACGGCCCTGCGTAGCGGTTCTCCTTTTAGGGAGTCAGTGGGTTGCATAGCCCCCTGCGCAGCCAAATAAAAAAGCCCGTCATTGCGAGCAACATTCCGCTAAAATCAATAGGAAGCATCGTTGCGCGGCAATCTTCCGCTTTGTGATTCCGGTTAATCTAATCGAAGAACCATTGTGTTAAAAAAATATACTGACCTCCTTGGTAAGGCTTACAGTTCCGCACAGCGGGAAGGCGAGAAAAAGCAAGATGTGCTTGGCCCTTGCCATCCTGAGCGTAGTCGAAGGAGCCTCACTTTTTCGGAGGTGGTTGCCCCTTCCAGGCTGCAAGCGCAAAGAGCGCGGCTCTGGGTAGCGGTTCTTCCGCGCCGGAAGTTAGTAGGTTGCGTGGCCGTGGGTAGCGGTGAGCAGCCAAATAAAACAGACCGTCATTGCGACAGACATTCAACTAAAAATCAATTAGAGACATCGTCGGGAAGCCCCCGAGTACTCGGGGCCGCTTTGTGATTCCGGTAATGCCAGTTCCTACAGTCAATATTTACATAAAAATCAATCACCACTTACTAACCTCCAATTCAAACAAATCATTCCAATGAGGATTTTTTGCTTCAATGAGATCAATCTTTTTCTTCCTTGAACCACCTTTTATCTGCTTCTCCCTGGCGATCGCAGCAACGATACTTTCATGGCGCTCATAAAAAACAAGCTTGTTAATATTATACCGTGCAGTAAAACTCCCTTCGTGCTCTTTGTTGATGTGTTGTCGACACCGGTTAGCAAGGTCGCTGGTAACGCCTACATACAACACCTCATTACCGGCATTAGTCATTATATATACAAAGCTATCCTGTGCAATAAGCGCCATCTCCAATAAAGATAAACACAAAGCGGAGTTCCGAGGCCTCGGGAGCTACGCGATGATAACTCTAATAGATTTTTACGGTATATCGCTCGCAATGACGGCGTTGTTTGAATTAACAAAGGAGTAAGGTTTGAGCCAGGCAATAAACTTTCACCTCAACGTAATTTTAACATACCCATATTTGAAACTTTAAACTCCTTTTACTATCTTTATACCAGCTCTTTGACAAACCCTGTAACCGAAGCACTTCGTTTGGCTTCTACTTTCTGTATTTGAACAAAACGCAGTCCGGCCTAAACCACCAGACAGGGACCGCTACGCTCCACCCAAAAACGCATTAGGTTTTTGGCAATTTGTGCACTCTAAAATCAACTGCACAAATGTGCACAAATGCAAAAAAGCTTAATGCATGAAACCGCCATTTCAAGCCGTTTTAACACAAAAAATCATCACATGAAAATTTCTGTAACTTGTGCACAAGCAAAAACTTGCACAAGCATGCACAAGCAGTGTGGATAACCAGAGCCAGGGTCGCTAAGCGAAAAGGAAATTCTTTTGCTGCGTAGCCCCTTTAGGGCAGGGTAGCGTGGAGCAAAAGCAGAAAAAAGATCCTACGTTAATTAACAATGATAGGAAGATAAACCCATGCGTACAACCAATCAAATCCTATCATTTCCAATCAAAAGCTATCAAACCCTATCACAATTGTTAAGAATGAATGACCATTACACTAAAAAGTGCCTTTTCCAACCGGTTCTTTTGAACGCCAGGTCAAGTGCATCTCTCCTGCCCAAGTCATCCTATTTTAAGAAGGATCACACACCCCTCTTTGCGCAGCAGAGAGGGGCCGGGGATGAGTCAACCGGAAACTCCCAAAATCAGCATTCTAAAATCCAAAATCATACTTCATCATAACCATCCGCGTTTAGCAGCGTTCCATTAACCACTATAAACTACTTCATCGAAACCAATACCACTCCACCGATAATCAGCACACCACCCAACATACTCTTTACCGTAAACGCCTCCTTAAACATAAAGTGCGACACCAAAAACAAACCCAAAATGGTCAACGAAAAGAAAACTGCACTGGCCTCGCTCAACTTAATGCCCTTCAAACATTCGGTAAACAAATACGAGTTCGCCAGGCCAAAAACCAGTCCGCCGGCAAAGTAACCCCAAAAGCGTGCAGGGGCTCCTTCGTTTAGTGCCGATAGCTTAAAGCCGATATTGGTTAGCACATTAAATAAGATTGCCGAGTAGAGGAACACATAAGCCATGCTGAGAATTTTAAGGAAAGGTAGAAAATAAATACCGACATCAACAACCAGGGCCATAGCGCTCATTCTTATTAAATTAAAACACCATACATACACCTGTTAATTACTTTGGCACCGGTTTTAAACACAATAACTAAGTTTACGAATAAATAGATACGTATGCACCATTCCAAACACTGGGACAAACAGGCCGGCACCTATCGCGAGGAGATCTTTAACGTGTGGAACAACGATTACCAGGGCAAGCTGGAAGCGCTGGTGGCCAAACACGCCAACCCCGGCGGTCATGCGGTTGATTTCGGCTGCGGTATCGGCCACGGCTTTCCGCTGATGTCGCCGCTGTTTAAGCATATCATGGCTTTTGATGTAAGCACCAAATGCCTGCGCCAGGCAGCCGAACGCGGCTATGCCAACGTATCCGTAAACCACCTGGACCTCACAGATAGCAAGGCCCCCGTTCCCTACACCGACTTCGGCGTATGTGTAAACGTGGCCATCACGCACGATATAAAGATGAACCTGCTGATCATTAAAAATGTGCTGCGGGCCATCAACAAAGGTGGCTCGGTAGTGTTTGTGCTGCCAAGTTTGGAGTCGGGCTGCCTTACCACCTGGAACCTGGTGCAGTGGAACAAACACGATGGCCTCAGTTTCGATGAAATTCCGCCCAGCGACTTCGATAGCCTCAAACTCGATTTCGACCTCATCAACCGTGGCGTGTCGAAGATAGAACAAGCGCCAACCAAGCATTACAGCCTGCACGAGTTGCATAGCCTGTTCCATACCGGCAACTACCGCATTACCACGGTTGAGAAACTGGAATACCCCTGGCGCACCGAGTTTAATGATGCTCCTAAGTGGATGAAGGAACCTTTTCCCTGGGATTGGGCCGTAGAGGTAAAGCGCGTGAAGTAGGACAGAATACATAATAAAATGCGTCATGCTGAACTCGTTTCAGCATCGCCTCACGCCACCGCTCGGTACGCTTTTTTACATGCTTTAGCAAAAAAAATAAAGCCGGTTACCGAAAATAAAGCGGATTGTAAGTTCCTTTGCAGCGCGATTTTTTTAACCCGGCAAAAGGACTGTTATAATGAAGCGATTATTGTTACTCGGAGCGTTTTTATGGTTATGTAGTTTACCTCAATCAGCAGCGGCATTGGATGCCGATACTACCTCGGCCCTGGTGGTAAAAACCCAATACGGCAAGCTGCGCGGTTATCAGCAAAATGGTGTAAGCATTTGGAAAGGCATCCCCTACGCCAAAGCACCTGTGGGCGACCTGCGTTATAAAGCACCCCAGCCACCAACAAGCTGGCAGGGCATAAAAGATGCAACGAAGTATGGCGCTATCGCCAAGCAGTTGCAAAAGAACAAGTGGGACCCTCAACCCGAGAGTGAGGATTGCCTGTTCCTGAACATATGGAGCCCCGCAGCCGATGGCAAGCAGCGCCCCGTAATGTTTTGGATACATGGCGGTGGCTTTCTGGAAGGCTCCGGTTCCTCATCGCTTTACGAGGGCAGTAAGCTGGCCGCTAAAGGCGATGTGGTGGTGGTAACCATTAACTACCGCATGGGCGCATTGGGCTTCCTGTATTTCGACCAAATGCCCGGCGGTAATCAGGGCATGGAAGCCAACCTGGGTTTAAAAGACCAGGTGGCGGCATTAAAGTGGGTGAAGGATAACATTGCAGCCTTCGGTGGCGACCCCAACCAGGTAACCATCTTCGGCGAATCGGCAGGCGCCATTAGCGTGCAGAGCTTAATGGCAGCACCTTCGGCAAAGGGTTTGTTCAGCAAAGCCATTGTAGAAAGCGGTGCTCCAACCGATGTCTGGACGCCTGAGTTTGCAACGGCTTTAACCAAACGCTATCTGAAAACGCTGGGTGTTTCGCCCGATAGCATTGCCAAGTTAAAGACGATGCCGATGGATACGCTGAACCAGGCATTGGTAGAGATGCGGAAGGATATTATTAAGGAGCCATCTTTGGCCAAGGCATTTGCGCCAACATTGGATGGCACCTTTCTGCCGCACGATCTAATGACTTGTGGTAAGGAAGGTCCCAACGAAGTACCGCTGCTGATTGGCACCACTAAAAACGAGGCCAATCTGTTTGCTATGCGCCGCCTGAATATGGCACCGCGCACCGCCAAACAGTTAAAGCCTTACCTGGCGCACCTGGACCCAGCTGCCCGCGAACGCTTGCTGAAAAGCTATAAGCATTTCCCAAGCAAAGCGGCTATTTTGGAGATGATTACGCACGGCATTTTTACCATGCCGAATGTGGAATACGCCAGCTACCGCTGCAGTAAAGCGCCTACGTATATGTACCGCTTCGACTGGGCTTCGGGCTTGCTGAAAATGGCAGGATTGAAATCGTGCCATGGTTTAGAATTGCCTTTTGTGTTCGGCAACTTCGATAACCGCTTAGGTAAGTTGGTATTGTTGGGGGCGAATAAAAAGGCGGTGTATCGCATATCGGATGAGATGCAACAGGCATGGATAAACTTTGCCCGCACCGGCAACCCGAACGATAAAGGCGATCAGGAGTGGAAGCCATACAATACAGCCGAGCGCAGTACGCTGGTGTTTGATAAAAAGGAAAGCCTGCTGAACGACCCGCAAAGTCAACAGCGCATTGCCTGGGAAGGCATAAACATTTTTGAATAACCGTTGCTATAGCTTGCGTATATTAGCCCTATGCTCCGTTTCGAATTAAAGAAATTTGAAGAGTTAACCGTTGCAGAATTGTATGCAGTATTACGGGCCCGGCAGGAGGTGTTTGTGGTGGAACAGAACTGCGCCTACCTGGATGCCGACGGTAAGGATCTAAAGGGCCATCACCTTTTAGGTTGGGAAGGAAATGACCTGGCTGTGTATGCCCGCTTGTTGCCTTCAGGTGTTAGTTACAATGAACCATCTATAGGTAGGGTTATTAGTGCACCCAATTACCGCGGCAAAGGTTACGGGCAGTTGCTAATGAAGGAAGCGGTAATACAAATGCAAAACCTGTTTGGCCCGCTGCCGATACGCATCGGTGCCCAGGCTTACCTGAAGACCTTCTATGAGAGTTTCGGGTTTGTGGATTTGAACGAACCGTATCTGGAAGATGGCATTCCGCATCTGATTATGCTGCGGCCGGCACCTGTGGCGGAAACAAAGTAAGGGCTTAGCAAGTGGCAACACATTAAAATGTGCCGCATGCATTGCCCGGATTTTATAACTTCATCGGATAACTCCATCGTATGAAAGAATCTTTCCTGAACAGTCAGCAGTTACCTTTAATTGTAGAACCCAACGGTTCCGGCAGGTCGAAGGAGGAGCTATTGGCATGGATGCAACAGAACAAAGAAAGCCTGCAGCAGAAGTTCTATAAGCATGGCGCCATCCTGTTCAGAGGGTTTGACATTGATACACCTAAGGACTTTGAATCGGTAGCCCTGCAAACCGATCCTCGCTTAAAGAATGATTACTACGGCACCTCGCCGCGCAACATAGTAAAGGATACTACCTATATATATACCGCCAGCGAGTTACCCGGCTACTATCCCATTATGCAACACTGCGAAATGAGTTACGTGCCGCAACCGCCCATCAGTTTGTTCTTCTATTGCCACGTGCAACCCGATTATGGTGGCGAAACACCGCTCTGCAACTTCCGTAAGGTGTATGCCGATATGGACCCACGCATCCGTGAGGAGTTTGATAAAAAGGGGGTGCTAACCGTACGCAATTATTCGGGTGAAGGCAAAGGCGGCTTGTTTGAGTTGAAGAAGTGGAACGAGATATTCCATACTACCGATAAAGCTGAAGTAGAGCGCCAATGCAAAGAACAGCACATGGAGTTTGAATGGATGCCCAACGGCAACCTGCGCATCGTGCACCGCACACCGGCTGCCATAAGCCACCCCGTAACCGGCGAAAAAGTTTGGTTTAACCACTTGCAGGTATTTCACCCCGATGCAGCAGCCGATGAGTATGCTTACATCCACCAATATCAGCATCGCTTTAAAACCTTTTTATGGTCGGTGTTTTTAAAAATAATGGTGGCCGTAAAAAATGCCACTACCAAACCAATGGACCAAAGCATGAACGTGTTGTTCGGCGATGGCACACCGGTGCCCTCCTCGTATGTGCAGCATGTAGAGGAATTAATTTGGAAGAACCTGGTGATATATCCCTGGCAAAAGAATGATGTTATCGCCATTGACAACTTCAGCACTTCGCATGGTCGTTTACCGTACGAAGGCAAACGCGAGATATTGGTTTGCTGGAGTGCATGATGTATTTCAAGTGTAAGTTTATGAAACCTTTTGTTTGTTTGCCCCATGCCTCTTAACCGCGATGCTTATACCCGTTACCGCCTGCTGGATGCCCGCATCCGCAAAAAGCCACATCCTACGCTTGACGATTTAATTGAATATATACAGGAACATACCGATAAGTTGGTATCGCGAAGAACGGTGCAGTTAGATCTGCAGGAGATGCGCTACAATCAATCGCTGGGCTTTAATGCCCCTATTGAATACAACCGAAGCGAGAAGAACTACCGCTATACCGATCCGGCCTACTCTATTACAAACCTCCCTGTATCGGCCGATGAATTGCATGGCCTTGATTTTGCCATCAGCCTGCTGGAGCAGTTCAAACACTTGCCGGCTATTCGCGAGTTCGAAGAGGCCATCCGTAAAATAGCAACCACCGTTAAGCACAACAAAGAGGTGCGGGGCGAAAGCGACTACATTCAACTGGACAAGCCCTTTGTAATAAAAGGTATTGAGTTGGTAGAACCTTTATTAAAGGCCATCAGCGAGCGCCGTGTAGTTAAGTTCACCTACCAAAAGCACGGCAGCGAGCAGGTAAGCCAAAACCTATTGGAGCCTTACCTCATCCGCGAGTCGAAGAACTTCTGGTATGTTATCGGCAATGGCATCAGCAAGAAGGAGCACAAGATCCTCACCTTTGCGTTAGATCGTATACAAGACCTCCAGGTAACCGAACAAACCTTCAGCGATGAGAAGATCGACAAGAAGAACTTCTACAATAACGTCCTCGGTGTAAGCATAGCGGAAGGCAAACCTGAAAAGGTGTTATTATCATTTACACCGTTGCAGGGCAAGTATATCAAAACGCTACCTATCCATCATTCGCAAAAGGTAGTTAAAGAAACAGCAAGCGAACTGCATGTACAATTAGAGTTGGTAATCAACACCGAGCTTAAAATGCAATTGCTAAGCTACGGCGATCAGGTGAAGGTCTTGCAACCTACAGCATTAGCTAAGGAGATGAAAGAAGTAGCCCAACGTATGCTAAAAAATTACGGCAGCTAATAAGGCTGCCGCAATCCTGACTTTATAGTCATCTCCTAATGCGGTTGTTTGTTTGCCGGCGAAGGTTTCGTTAATTCCGGCTGTTGCAGTTGTTTCTGTAATTGCAGGTAATCGATAAAGCCGGCAGGCATTGGTGTAGGTTTCCAGTTCTTCTTCTGCTCTTCCTGGAACTTCACATTTTCATTGTAGTCTACCGGTGGAGGTGAAGCATATTGCATGTACTGGCGGGTATCGCCGGCACCCCACACGGGGTCGTTACCAAAGCGGTGGTCCTGGAAGTTAACGCGCTTGGCCACCAGGCGGTACGAGAAGCTTGCATTGGATGTTCCGCCTTGCTTTTCCTTCACGGTAAAGCTTGTTTGGCCTTTCACAACAAATACATCATTTGCTTCACCTTCCATCTGTACAAATACATGCATCGGGTGGGCCGAGTCGATGACAACCGTCTCTAAAAAGAGCGGATCAAGGTTAACGGTGCAGGTGCCATTCTGTAGCTGTGCACTTCCGAAGTCTTCAAACCAAACTTCAGGCGATTCCGTAACATATAATAGCTGGTTACCTTTTGTAGTACCTACGGAAGCACTCTTGGTGCCGTTAGCAATAACGTGGTTTCCGTTAAAATAACCGCTGTAGTTAGCATTGTTTGCACGCCAGCCTACAACCGCAACATCATTGTTACCTGCAATAATACCTCCACCAAAAGCTACACCATGCACCCCGATGCCATACGCAGTACCATTATATGAACCGAGCACACCCATGTGCTGGTTACCGGATGCAATAGCACTGTAACCATTAACACCGGCCCCGCCTGTAGCAGCAGCAGGTGTGCTTAATACCCCATACACACCGCTTCTGGTGTTGGAGGTATTTGTTCCATTATAATTACCCAATACCCCTGCACCAGCACCACTACCACCATACACCCCTTGTACTGCAGAAAAGTTGGTAGTTGATGCGGCCATTGTTTCGCCCCAGGTACCCGAGCCGTTATAGGATGAATACCCGTTCACAGCAAATGTAAGCGTAGGCGTGGCCACTCCATCCAATAAGTCCCCGGCATATGGAGATGCCGTTGCACCCGCAACTATCTCTCCATCAGTTGGATTAATTCGCATACGTTCAATGTTATTGGAACGGAATACTACCGCATTAGCATCGGTAGTTCCAATAAACTCGGAGGCCGCATTGATACCGCTATTGCCCTTTGTTAACCAGGCTTTATTGTTAGCAGTAATGGTAGATGGAATAGTTGTGCCAATACTGAGTGTACCATCGGTGCCATATGACAATGTGCTAATGGTCCACGTGGGGCCGGTGGCACCCGTAGCACCAACTGATCCGGTTGATCCTGTAACACCTTGAATACCCTGGGTGCCTGTTGGACCGGTAATACCTTGTGGACCCTGTGCACCCGTATCACCTGTAGCTCCTGTATTACCTTGAATGCCCTGTGGGCCCTGAAGGCCGGTATCACCTGTTGGTCCAGTTGCACCTTGCGTACCTGTAGCTCCTGTATTGCCTTGTAAACCTTGTGAGCCTGTAGCACCGGTATTGCCCTGAATACCTTGTGGACCCTGAGCACCCGTATCACCTGTAGCTCCCGTTACACCTTGTGGTCCTGTAGCCCCAGTGTTACCTTGAACGCCCTGTGGGCCTGCAGCGCCGGAATTGCCCTGAATACCTTGTGGGCCTTGCGCACCCGTATCTCCTGTTATACCTTGTGGGCCTGTTGCTCCTGTATTACCTTGAATGCCCTGTGGGCCCTGAACGCCGGTATCACCTGTTGCTCCTGTTACACCTTGAATACCTTGAGGACCGGTGGCCCCTGTGTTGCCTTGAGCACCTTGCGGACCTGTTGCACCTGTACTGCCTTGTGGTCCTTGGGCACCAGTATCACCTGTTGCGCCCGTTACACCTTGTGGTCCTGTAGCTCCTGTGTTACCTTGAATTCCCTGAGGACCTGTAGCACCCGTATTGCCCTGAATACCTTGGGGTCCCTGAGCGCCCGTCTCACCTGTTGCTCCCGTTACACCTTGTGAGCCTGTCGCTCCGGTATTGCCCTGTAATCCCTGTGGACCCGTGGCCCCTGTATTGCCTTGAACACCCTGTGGGCCCTGAACGCCGGTATCACCTGTTGCTCCTGTTACACCTTGAATACCTTGAGGACCGGTGGCCCCTGTATTGCCTTGAGCACCTTGCGGACCTGTTGCACCTGTACTGCCTTGTGGTCCTTGGGCACCCGTCTCACCTGTAGCTCCCGTTACACCTTGTGGACCTGTAACTCCTGTATTGCCCTGTAATCCCTGTGGACCCGTGGCCCCTGTATTGCCTTGAACACCCTGTGGGCCCTGAACGCCGGTATCACCTGTTGCACCTTGTGCGCCTGTGTTACCTTGAATGCCTTGCGGACCCTGCGCCCCGGTAGAACCTGGTAAACCCTGTATACCCTGAGGTCCCTGGGCGCCTGTATCGCCGGTTACTCCCTGTAATCCTTGAGGCCCAGTAACGCCTTGTAAACCCTGGGGGCCGGTATCACCAGTAGGGCCAGTAGCACCAACACCGGTAGCTCCGGTAGGGCCCGTAGGACCTTGTAAACCTTGCGGACCGGTACCGCCAGGCAAGCCCTGCAAACCCTGGGGGCCGTTATTACCAGGTATGCCTTGTAAGCCTGTTGCACCGTTTAATCCCTGCGGACCAGTTGCGCCGGTAGCACCAGCTAAACCCTGTAAGCCTTGAGGACCTGTATCGCCCGTTGCGCCGGTGGCACCACCACCCGCTCCTGTAGGTCCCGTAGGTCCGGTAATTCCTTGTGCACCTGTATCGCCCGTTGCTCCCGTATTTCCCTGCGTTCCGGCCAAACCTTGCAATCCTTGGGGACCTGTGTCACCCGTTGGACCGGTAGCACCACCGCCGGAACCTGCAGCACCGGTTGGCCCGGTAGGACCGGTTATTCCCTGAGGACCCTGGCTACCAGTATCTCCTGTGGCTCCTGTTACACCGGGTAAGCCCTGGGCACCAGTAACTCCCGGTAAACCTTGTGGCCCTGTATCGCCCGTTACTCCCGTATTACCTGTAACGCCTGCAGGCCCTTGCAATCCTTGCGGACCGGTATCGCCTGTAGGTCCCGTGGCACCACCACCGGAACCTGCAGCACCTGTTGGCCCGGTGGCACCGGTAATGCCCTGAACGCCTTGAGCACCGGTGGCTCCTGTTGTACCAGGTAACCCCTGTGCACCGGTAACCCCCTGCACTCCTTGCGGGCCAGTGTTACCTGTGGCGCCTGTATTACCAATGGAACCAGGTGTCCCTTGTGGTCCTGTTGGCCCTGTTACTCCCGGTACGCCTTGGGCGCCTGTTGGTCCGGTTGGCCCTTGTACATTAACGGTATAGTTTGTGCCATCTGTTAAACTAATGGTGATGGTGCCATTACTATTATCAGCTATGGTAGAAATACCAACCCCTTGTGGACCTGTTGGCCCTGTACTACCGGCTGAGCCGGAACCACCGCAAAGTGATTTCCAATTGTTGACATCATAGTAGTAAAAACAGCTTAAAGAAATATCATATACTAAAAGTCCGTTAGCCGGTGTTGCAATGGCCAATTTCTCGGCCGTGGTGAGGCGGGGTACTAACAAGCCTTTCTGTTTCGACACCAACTCAAGAATAGCGCTTGGGTCGGGGTTGGTGGTTCCAATACCTACGTTTTGATTTTGCGCGTAATTGCGGAAAAACAGTAAGAGCGCAACTAATAGTAGAGAATGCTTCATGTAGCCCAATTAAAAATTAATAAGACGGGTTTATCATTTGATTGGTTTGTTCGCCCGTTCATAAATCTAAAAAAATTCTCAGCAGGCCTATGAATATCCTTACCTAAAACAAAACAGCCATCTGGTATAACCGGATGGCTGTTTTATAAGTGGTTAGTATTCGGCTACTTAGGTTCTTTGTTTTTCGGTTTTTCGGCCGGCATAGCACGTTTTTCTTCCTGTATTTTCTTGTACTGTTCCTCGTAGCCGTATGTTTTGGCATCGCTTGGCCAGTAGAAGATCTTCGAAGGATCAGGTTGGTTTTTCGCTTTTGCCGCGGCTGGTTCTGTTTCCGTTTTTACACCTGCCGGGCCTGGAGCCTGAGGGAAACGGCCTTCGCCAAAGCCTGTTTTAGGTTTAACTACCAGTTGATAGTCTAAGGTACCGCTGTGCTTTCCTCCGTTCAATTCCACAATATCGAAGCCGGTGGCGGTTTTGTTGCAGATACTGATGCCGTTGTATTCGGGCATATCAACCGGCGTACAGAATACTCTAACAGGATATTCTTCAGTTACCATTATGATATCAGCTAAAATTGGATCGAGGTTTACGTGTGCACGACCACTGTCGAGTTTCACTGTTCCATAGTCCTGATACCAGTACTCCGGCGATTCGGGACAAGTAAGCATGATACGACCATGGTTAGGAGTAGGAATAATCTCTGAAACTGCATTCGTACCCGTAATTTTGCGGGCAACACCCGTAACCGTTGTTCCTACATAAGCATAGGCCTGGTTTACACCTGCATACGAGTTGGTCTCAAAATAACCACCGGCTCTTGTTGTAGTGTTACTGAAGATAGAGCCATATACACCAAAACCGTCCTGATTCTGAACATCAGCCGTTGCCTGCACACCAACTGTATAACCCGGATTGTTGGCTGTGGTACCTCTACCGCTATAGGCCCGGATAGCTGCTTGTAACCCTGTAAGTGTGGTACTTGTATTGTTTAACTGACCATAAATTGCACTTGGGTTATAGGTAGCGGATCCGTTCTGAGTATAGTTGTAACTTGCTATCCAAACATCCGAGTACGAAATACTAGCGGCAACCGTAGCTGCACCGGTTGACTGTGCATATACGCTGGTATAACCCGCTGCAGGGTTGGTAGCATATAACCCTGCGCCTAAAATTGTTTGTACCGGTACACCTAAGGTAATATTGGTTTCGCGACCCACAAAGCCACCCACGTTAGCACTATGGCCGTAGATCGCATCCAGCGCACCGCTTGAAACTTCGAGCAGATAAGCAGGAGCGGTGGTGCCGATTCCGACATTTCCGGTTGAAAGCACGCGCATACGTTCGGTTGCATTTGTTTTAACCACCCAATCCTTTGCATCTGTTGTACCAATAAAATCAGTTGGCGGGTTAGTACCTCCGTTTCCTGACAACAACCATGCCTTACCACTGGTAGTTACACTTTGCGGATAGCTGGTGGTAATATTTAATGTTCCATCCGTGCCATAGGAGAATCCGGTGATAGTCCAGTTTGGACCAGTAGCGCCGGTAGCACCGGTAACACCGTTCGTACCATTAGTTCCGTTAGCGCCGGTTGGCCCTGTAATACCCTGAACACCCGTTGCACCGGTATTGCCCGTAGCACCGGTTACACCAGTTATACCCGTAGCACCTGTTGCACCTGTAGAACCTGTTACACCCGTAGCGCCGGTAATACCCGTAGCTCCCGTACTACCAGTTGTTCCGGTAGCACCGGTAGGCCCGGTAACCCCTGTTGAACCGGTAGGTGCTGCAGGACCTGTGGCACCAGTTGAACCGGTTGCGCCTGTGGATCCGGTAACGCCAGTTGCTCCAGTTGCGCCTGTGGCACCTGTATCACCGGTTGCGCCGGTAGAACCTGTACTTCCTGTGGCGCCAGTATTACCAGTTGCGCCAGTGGAACCCGTTGCACCAGTTGAGCCCGTAGCTCCAGTAGCGCCAGTTGAGCCAGTAGCGCCTGTATCACCAGTTGCACCTGTAGAACCTGTACTTCCTGTAGCACCAGTATTACCAGTTGCGCCGGTATCACCGGTTGCGCCAGTGGAACCCGTTGCACCAGTTGAGCCTGTTGCTCCGGTAGCCCCTGTTGAACCAGTAGCACCGGTAGAACCCGTAGCACCAGTTGAGCCTGTTGCTCCGGTAGCGCCAGTTGAACCGGTTGCGCCTGTATTACCAGTGGCACCCGTTGCGCCAGTTGCTCCTGTATCACCAGTTGCTCCTGTTACACCTGTACTTCCTGTGACTCCGGTAGCACCGGTAGAACCCGTAGCGCCAGTTGAACCTGTTGCTCCAGTAGCGCCTGTAGAACCGGTCGCGCCATTTGCACCGGTATCACCAGTTGCGCCTGTGGCACCTGTACTTCCTGTAGCTCCTGTTGAACCAGTGGCACCAGTATTTCCTGTTGCACCGGTTGAGCCTGTAGAACCTGTACTTCCTGTGGCGCCGGTATCACCGGTTGCGCCAGTGGAACCAGTTGCACCCGTTGAGCCCGTAGCTCCAGTTGCACCAGTTGAGCCCGTAGCTCCAGTTGCACCCGTTGCGCCTGTCGCGCCACTTGCGCCGGTTGCGCCGGTAAAACCCTGGATACCTTGAGGACCTTGTGCGCCGGTATCACCTTGCGGACCAGTAACGCCTTGAATGCCTTGCGGTCCGGTAACGCCCTGGATACCCTGAGGTCCCTGAGCTCCTGTATCACCTTGTGGACCCGTTACACCCTGGATACCTTGAGGTCCTTGTGCACCGGTGTCTCCTTGCGGGCCAGTCACGCCTTGAATGCCTTGTGGGCCGGTAACGCCCTGGATACCCTGAGGTCCTTGAGCTCCTGTATCACCTTGTGGACCCGTTACGCCTTGGATACCTTGGGGACCGGTGTCGCCCTGAGGGCCAGTTACACCTTGAATGCCTTGTGGGCCGGTAACGCCCTGGATACCTTGAGGACCTGTATCGCCGGTAACACCTTGGATACCTTGAGGACCTTGTGCACCGGTGTCGCCATGTGGACCGGTTACACCCTGAATGCCTTGTGGACCTGTATCACCTTGTGGACCAGTTACGCCCTGAATACCTTGAGGTCCTTGAGCGCCTGTATCACCCTGAGGCCCCGTTACACCCTGGATGCCTTGCGGACCCTGAGCGCCGGTGTCACCCTGAGGTCCAGTTACACCCTGAATACCTTGTGGGCCTTGCGCTCCTGTGTCGCCTTGTGGACCAGTTACGCCTTGAGGGCCCTGTGCGCCTGTGTCGCCCTGAGGGCCAGTTACGCCTTGAATGCCTTGCGGTCCTTGTGCGCCGGTATCACCTTGTGGGCCAGTTACGCCCTGAATACCTTGAGGTCCTTGAGCGCCTGTGTCACCTTGTGGGCCAGTTACACCTTGAATGCCCTGAGGGCCCTGTGCACCGGTGTCACCTTGCGGGCCAGTTACACCCTGGATACCTTGTGCACCGGTATCACCTTGAGGGCCGGTTATGCCTTGTATACCCTGTGGACCAGTATCACCTTGCGGACCAGTTGGGCCTTGCAACCCTTGAGGGCCAGTATCGCCAGTAACACCTTGTAAACCTTGTGGTCCAGTATCGCCTTGAGCACCTGTTGCACCGGCAGGGCCTTGTGGACCTGTATCGCCGGTGGCTCCTTGTAAACCTTGTGGACCAGTGTCACCTTGTGCCCCTGTTGCACCGGCAGGACCTTGCGGACCTGTATCACCAGTGGCTCCTTGAAGACCCTGTGCGCCTGTGTCGCCCGGAGCACCGGTTACTCCTTGAATACCTTGTGCACCCGTATCACCTTGCGGACCAGTTGGGCCTTGCAACCCTTGAGGGCCTGTATCACCAGTAACACCTTGTAAACCTTGCGGGCCGGTATCGCCTTGAGCACCTGTTGCACCGGCAGGGCCTTGTGGACCTTGAGCACCAGTATCACCTTGTGGACCAGTAATACCCTGGATACCTTGAGGACCTTGGGCGCCTGTATCGCCGGTGGCTCCTTGCAAGCCTTGAGGGCCAGTATCGCCTTGAACACCTGTTGCGCCAGCAGGGCCTTGTGGACCTGTATCGCCGGTGGCTCCTTGCAAACCTTGAGGGCCAGTATCGCCTTGAGCACCTGTTGCACCGGCAGGGCCTTGTGGACCTGTGTCACCAGTAGCACCTTGTATGCCTTGAGGGCCTTGTGGACCAGTGTCACCGGTTACACCTTGAATGCCTTGTGCACCTGTATCACCTTGCGGACCAGTTGGGCCTTGCAACCCTTGAGGGCCTGTATCACCAGTAACACCTTGTAAACCTTGTGCGCCTGTGTCACCTTGTGGGCCGGTTATGCCTTGAATGCCTTGCGGACCTTGTGGACCGGTATCGCCGGTGGCTCCTTGTAGACCTTGGGGACCAGTGTCACCTGTTGCGCCTTGAATGCCTTGCGGGCCAGTATCACCCTGGGCACCTGTTGCGCCAGCAGGGCCTTGTGGACCTGTGTCACCAGTAGCACCTGGTATGCCTTGAGGACCCTGTGCGCCAGTATCACCGGTGGCTCCTTGCAAACCTTGAGGGCCTGTGTCACCTGTTACACCTTGAATGCCTTGTGCACCTGTATCACCTTGCGGACCAGTTGGGCCTTGCAACCCTTGAGGGCCTGTATCACCAGTAACACCTTGTAAACCTTGCGGGCCGGTATTGCCTTGAGCTCCTGTTGCGCCGACAGGGCCTTGTGGACCTGTGTCACCAGTAGCACCTTGTATGCCTTGAGGACCTTGTGCGCCTGTATCACCAGTGGCTCCTTGCAAACCTTGTGCACCTGTATCACCTTGCGGACCAGTTGGGCCTTGCAACCCTTGCGGGCCAGTATCGCCAGTAACGCCTTGAATACCTTGTGCGCCTGTGTCACCTTGTGGGCCGGTTATACCTTGAATGCCTTGTGGACCGGTATCGCCAGTGGTTCCTTGTAGACCTTGGGGACCAGTGTCGCCTGTTGCGCCTTGAATACCCTGTGGGCCAGTATCGCCTTGAGCTCCTGTTGCGCCAGCAGGGCCTTGTGGACCTGTGTCGCCAGTAGCTCCTTGCAAACCTTGAGGGCCAGTGTCACCTGTTACACCCTGAATACCTTGGGCACCGGTGTCACCTTGTGGACCGGTAATACCCTGGATACCTTGAGGACCTTGGGCGCCTGTATCGCCGGTGGCTCCTTGCAAGCCTTGAGGGCCAGTATCGCCTTGAACACCTGTTGCGCCAGCAGGGCCTTGTGGACCTGTATCGCCGGTGGCTCCTTGTAAGCCTTGTGGGCCAGTATCGCCTTGAGCACCCGTTGTGCCGGCAGGGCCTTGTGGACCTGTGTCACCAGTAGCACCTTGTATGCCTTGAGGACCTTGTGCGCCTGTATCACCAGTGGCTCCTTGCAAACCTTGTGGACCAGTGTCACCTTGTGCCCCTGTTGCACCGGCAGGACCTTGGGCGCCTGTATCGCCGGTGGCTCCTTGCAAACCTTGGGGACCAGTGTCGCCTGTTGCGCCTTGAATGCCTTGCGGGCCAGTATCACCAGTAACACCTTGTAAACCTTGTGGTCCAGTATCGCCTTGAGCTCCTGTTGCACCAACAGGGCCTTGTGGACCAGTGGCTCCTGTTATGCCAGCACCCGCAGGGCCAGTGGCACCAGTGGGTCCTTGTGTTTGCACAGTATAATCAGTTCCATCCGTTAAAACTATTGTCATGGTGCCGTCGCCATTATCTGATATAGTGCTGATGCCTACGCCCTGTGCCCCGGTAGCGCCAGGAGCTCCCTGGGCACCTGTAGCTCCAGTTGGCCCCGGTGTACCATTACCACCGCTTTGGCAAAGCGATTTCCAGGTGTTTAAATCATAGTAATAAAAACAAGCGAGTGTTACATCATAAACCAACAAACCATTAGCCGGCGTAGCAATTGCCAATCTTTCGGTAGTGGTTAAGCGCGGAACCAATAAACCTTTGTCCTTAGCCACCAAATCCAGTAAAGCACTTGCATCAGGAGCGGTAGTTCCTATACCCACGTTTTTGTTTTGTGCAAAAACGGTTGTTACAAGAATAAAGACCAGAAAAGTGAGTAGGCTTTTCTTCATAAACTTCAAATATTTATAAATCAATTCAATATGTGTTAAATTTCATTACGGCTTATAATCAGGCTGTGGGGCGCCTAATTACCGAAGCAGGGTTACATTTCCTTTAGCTAAATTAGTTTTGGTTTGGCCGTTCAGGCGGTATTGGCATTGCCATATATAAACACCCATTTCCTGTTCAACGCCTTTATAAATTCCGTCCCAGCCTTCATGTGGGTCGCTCGTTTCAAATACCTTTTCGCCCCAGCGGTTAAACACCTGTAAACTCAACTTTGTAACATCTTTATTAAGGACGCGAAATTTATCGTTGGTCCCATCACCATTTGGAGAAAATGCGGTGGGTATTAATAACTCAGGAGAAGAAACCCGAACCAGCAATGAATCGCTGACACTGCAATTCATTGCATCTGTTACAAGCAGCACATACCTTGTATCAATAGTAGGTGAGGCATCCGGATTTTCGCAGTTGCTGCAGCTAAGTGTTGCATCAGGCATCCATAAATAATTCTGCACTTGTGCTGCGCTTATTGTAGGGTTGAAAGTTGTGCTTTGCCCCAGGGTTAAATCTACATCGGCACCTGCATCTACTGTAAATTTTTTATGTGCCAATGCAAATGGCTCAGGTTGAAAATCGCTAACATTAGTAACTGAAACAGTAGAGAAGCCGGCATTGCTTCCGGTAGTGGAGGGATTAATAAAGTTCCAGCGGTTAGGTGCATCCCAATGAGCCTCATCTGTCCAAGCCCCATCGGTTGAGGCAACAAAATACATAGTTAATGTTGCTGCATCGTTTCCATTGTTATGATATAAGCGGTGATAAAAATTGGGATTCACGCTGCACAATACATCATCCAGGGTGCTTACATCATACCCATCATTTGTGGCATCACCTTTTACAACCATAGCACTGTAAGTGTTGGCTGCAGCGGATGCCGGCGTAATATCTACCGGACGGTAAATGCTTGGTGCATTGCTGTACGAAGGTGAGCCTGTTGGGAAGCTATAGGCCGATGCAACAGCTGTATTACGCGAAAGCCTTCCTGCACCTACTGAGCTAACGAAGCCGTTATTGCGTTTAATTGCTGCTATGCCGGTATTGGTTACCAGCATTTCGTTTACATCAGTAGCAAGTTCTGCATCGTTCAAAGCAAGCGTGCCGGCAGTTATTGCATCAATGGTTTGGCGTTTCACACTGTTGCCACCCCCAAGGTTCAAATTATCAAAAGTGGTAACTGCGGTTCCGGTAATTTGCTGGTTACCTCCGCTCATATCCACCCAGCTGTTGCTGCCGGTGTAGCTGTTATTATTCACCCAATCCCCTGTAAGGCGTATAGTGTCTCCATCAGCGGTAATGGAGCCATCGTTTGTAACATTACCTTCTACTACCACGGTTCCCTGATTATCTATAAAACCCGAACCACCGGTTTGGTTATTGTAAAGCGAATTGGTTTTCACTATTACAAAAGCCCCGTCTTTCACATAAATAGCTGCACCATTATTGTTGAACAAGGCTTGCGCCCGGCTCGTTACGGCAGATAGTAGTAGAAAAGAAAACAGGTATATTTTCTGCATCAGGGGGTTATTTCGTAAAAGTTGAAGAAGTTAAAATAAGAGTTTTTGACAACAACCTTCAACTTTTTTTGCGCTAAACGGCGCATTATTTTTCCGGTAAATTACTACCTGCACCTTTTATAAAATCGGCATCTTTTACCGGCCAGCACATTTAACCTGCTATAACACTGATAATAAATGTTTTAAAGCCGCAATAGCCCGTCGTCTGAAAAATAGTAACTTCGCCGCCCCAATGGATATCATCCGCCTTCTTCCTGATAATATTGCCAACCAAATTGCGGCAGGTGAGGTTATACAACGACCGGCCTCTGCCGTAAAAGAGTTACTGGAAAATGCTATTGACTCGGGAGCAACCCACATAAAACTAATTGTAAAACAAGCCGGGAAAGCGTTAATACAGGTAATAGACAATGGCTGCGGCATGAGCGAAACCGATGCACGTATGTGCTTTGAAAAGCACGCCACCAGTAAAATAAGGGCAGCAGAGGATCTATTCAATATACGCACCATGGGTTTCAGGGGCGAGGCATTAGCCTCTATTGCGGCTATTGCGCAGGTTGAGCTAAAAACTCGTCCTCATGAAGACCAGTTAGGTACCTGTATAGATATTGAGGGTATGAAAATTACCCGTCAGGAGCCTTGTCAAACACCGGAAGGCACTTCCATCGCTATAAAAAACCTGTTTTTCAATATTCCGGCACGTCGTAATTTTTTGAAGAGTGATGCCGTAGAGCTTAAGAACATCATTGAAGAATTTCAACGGGTTGGACTGGCACATCCTAAAATAGGTTTCCAGTTGTTCAACAACGACCACGAAATGTATCACCTGCGCCCGGGAAACCTGAAGCAGCGCATCACCCAGTTATTCGGTGATAACTATGCTGAACGCATTGTGCCGGTGGAAGAAAAAAGCTATGCCTTACATGTGTTCGGTTTTATTGGCAAACCGGAATTCAGCAAAAAAACCAGGGGCGAGCAATATATTTTCGTCAACAACCGCTTTATAAAATCATCTTACCTGAACCATGCTGTTACTGCGGCCTTCGACCAGATGATGCCCAAGGAAAATTTTCCTTTCTACGTATTGTTTCTGGACATTGACCCCGCAAAGATTGATGTGAACGTTCATCCGGCCAAACACGAAATAAAGTTTGAAGATGAAAGGTTGGTTTACACATTTGTAAACTTAGGCGCTAAGCATGCTTTAGGCGCTTACAGCGTTTCTCCCAGCCTTGATTTTGATCAGGAGCATCATTTGAATGCAAACGGCACGTTTGAGCAACAACCACGCACCTGGCTGGAAATTACCCAACATGCCATGCAAAATAAAGAGGCGAAAAAGTTTGCCCCTCCTTCCAACTTTCAGCCCTTAAGCGAGCGCGAACAAAACAATGTGCAACATTGGGAGAAAGCTTATGATACCGGTGTTAAAACATATCAATCAAAGAGTTCGTTTGATAGCGAAGAGCATAATGAAACAGAAATTTTAAAGGAAGCTTTTGCTCCGGTGCAACTACACCGCCGGTATATTATTTCGCAGATAAAGAGCGGCTTCATTTTAATTGATCAGCAGGCGGCACACGAGCGAATCTTATTTGAGCGTTATTTGAAACTGCTTGAAAAGAAAAAGCATGATAGTCAACGGCAGCTGTTCCCGCAAAATCTGGAATTAAATGCCGCAGACGCTCAGCTGCTAAAAGAG
>JAXLUO010000018.1:0-81849 GCA_046329495.1 Chitinophagales bacterium
GCTATCGTTTAACTGTTGTGTATAACTACCGTTTACCCAAACTTTACCTGATGTAGGATATATTACACAACCCAATAAAGACAATAAGGTTGTTTTTCCGGAGCCTGAAGGCCCGAGGATTAACGTTAACTCGCCGCTTTGTACGCTAATATCCGTCGGATACAGGGCCACCACCTGCATGCCACCGCTCAAATATTCTTTTCCGGCTGTTTCAAGTCGGGCGATTTCCATAAGATGAATTATGAGAAAAAAAACAATACATAAAAGCTAAAGTTTTATTCCTGCAAAAAAGTTGCCAGCGTTTACGCAGGAGGCTAACTTCATATAACCGCTTAATTCATAATTTGCCGAAAAACAAAGATAGTCGCATGACCACTCAGGCACAAATAAAAGCCCACATCAGCAGCATCCCTCAACCTAAACAAAACGAAGTGCAGGCCTTGCATAACCTTATGTTAAAAGTGGCCCCTGCCGCTAAGCTTTGGTTTTACGATGGAAAGGACGACTCGGGCAAGGTAGTAGCCAATCCAACGATCGGCTACGCACAGTTTATGATGAAATATGCCGATGGAACATCGAAAGAATGGTTTCGTATTGGCATTAGTGCCAATACCACAGGCATTTCAGTTTATATACTGGGTATACCAGATAAAACTTACTTGGCACAAACATTTGGGAAAACATTGGGTAAGGCTAAGGTTACAGGCTATTGTATAAAATTCAAATCGCTGAAGGATATTGATCTTAACGTATTAACACAAGCCATCACTTATGGCCTTCAGTTACCCGGATAATAAAAAACTGCCGCCCCAAAGGGGGCGGCAGCAACCACTTAGCATTTGCAATCACCACAATTGCAGCAATCGCCACAGTTACAGTTATTGCTGCGGTTAGCGCAACTGCAGGTGTTGCAGTTACATTGCTTACAGTTACAAGTTGAAGAGCAGGCATTTACCTGGTTTGCATTGGTTTGGTTCTTCGTTTCCATGCTTTAATTTTTTTAGTTAATTAATGATGCAAACATAGGCCCGCTAACCCCCACGGGGGTTACATTACTTTGGGTGCCTTTTATACAACTTTGGGTAATTAAACTTTGTCCAGCGCTTTGCGGCGAGCAGCCCCTACTTCCTTATAATAAGTAGGCGTTAAACCCGTAACCTTCTTAAACTGGCCCGATAGATGGGCCAAACTGCTGTAATTAAGTTCCAGTGCAATTTCCGACAGGGTTAGCTGACCATACACCAATAATTCCTTGGCTTTTTCAATGCGCTGCTCAATAAAATATTGTTCAATCGTACGCCCTTCCACAGCCGAGAACATACTGCTCAGGTGTGTATACTCGTAATTCAATTGCTCCGTTAAGTACTTCGATAAAGGCACTTTCGAATCCCGCTGTTCATCTTCATTCCTGGCCCGCTTAATAATAAGCTGTTTGGTTTTTTCGATAATAGCCGTGAAGTGGCTGTCTATCAATTCAAAACCAACCTTGTTCAGTTCTGCCAGCAGGGCATCTTTCTGCTCCGCACTCAGCCGTTCTTTTAAGTGTATCTCTCCAAAAACTACCTTTGTAAACGCAATTCCCAACTTATTCAAAATAGCCTCCACCGTTAATATACAGCGCTGACAAACCATATTTTTTACAAGCAATACAAACGCCATATATCAGAGTATTTTTATCAACCGGTTTATCCCCAAACGGGTCGGTAATATCTTTCATCCCCAACTTTCAACTCCTCGCTTCCGCCAACAATAGAGTGCTGTAAAACTACAGCCTTCTCGCCAATATTGAAACAAAGAGCTCGCTGCGCTTCATCCACATAGCCATAATATTTTACTACATCCGCATCTGCCTGTTTGCAAAAAACAACCTGAAATTGTGTTTCACTTACCGGTATAACTTGCACATAGCTATCGCCATGGGTATAGTGCCCGTAATAACTATCGGCAATTCCCCCATAGCTAATCTTTATATACGTATCCACAAATTCATTATCCTCCGTAACCGTTTTCAACTCCATCCGCTCCTCAGTTAAGGAAAGGATTGTGGCTGTTTTTTTCAGCACGTTTCCATTCTTTTTGTAAACCATCTCGGTATACAATCCTGCAGGTGTTATCTCCCATTTTATGCCACGAAACAGATCCCAGTTCAGCAAAACCAGCTTGCCGCCCGGCTGCAACTCATAGCCATCGTATCCACCCATTTTATTATCAATCCACCAGAGTGGCCTGCCGGTTATTGCCGGTTTGTTGCCGGACCAAAGTTTTGCAAAAATATTTTTGAGTGATTGCACCGGGTAAATATAGAGCATTGCCGTTATAGGCTATCAGCAGATAAGCAGCAAACGGGGTTGCCCCGCATTTTCAACAGGTGCGCGATGTACACAAGGCAGCACTTCGCTATCCGGACTTTCCACCGCCAGGCGCCATAAATTGCCGATACCAAGGTTTACCGGAACAGCCCCGGCTTTAGGTTGATAGTGCAGGTCAAAAAAATGCTCGCGTAAAAACTCATCAAATCCTTCTCCCTCACTACCGCCGTACAATGTCATTAACTCTTTTCTTATTTCAGGTATCAATACCTTCTGTTCAACCATATTGTTTGGTAGCAACTCGCTTGCGGCGCCATAATACGTACATAAAAAGGTGTCAGATGCAACAGGTGAACGATCCGCATGGTAGGAATATACATCGGTAGGGAAGAAAGAGGATTCCTCATCTCTATCGTAATGCGTAATAATATTCAAATTTGGCTGTGCTCCATATTCCTCCAGCAGCTTCCAATCATTCAAAATTATCTCCCTGGCCAGTTGTCCTCCAGTGCTTAGCTTAAGTTCCTGCAACTGCTGCGGCTCAATAAGCGTGACATTATCCCGCAGAGGTAAACTGTTTACAATCTCTGCAAAGTCTCCGGCTAAACTACGGGCCCAGCAGGCGGCATTTAGCTCGCCTTTAAAAGAAGCATTCACTAACTCCTTAAAGGAGCAGACCCGGAGGATAGTTGGAGAAAGATCTAACATATAGAATGTACAAGTATAGGGGTATTATGTAGAATATAAGCACTTGATGAAACGCCGGTTAAGTAGATTAGATATACTTATTTAAATTCGGGCAAACCAGCATTAATATTACCTACAAGTCACTTGCTACACAAACCCAAAATAATTACACGTAAAATACAAATACTATGTTCATCGTTTCATTAACTTACAAAAAGGACCTTAGCGAAGTAGAAAATTTTCTGGAACAACACGTTCAATTTCTTGAGCGGCATTACGCCGAGAAGAAATTCATCTTCTCGGGAAGAAAAAACCCGAGAACCGGAGGGGTAATTTTGGTTCGCGATGTAAACAAACAAGCATTGATGAATATACTTCAACAGGACCCTTTTTATGTGCATCAAATTGCCGATTATGAGATAACAGAAGTAATACCCACTAAATACGACAAAGATTTTGCGTGCTTTATTGATAAATAAATGCGAACCCATTAACTTCCAATAGTATAACTCCTTAAAAAGCAAGTATGGACCAGCAACTGCAGGAAATACGCGAACAACAGAAAGCAACGTGGAACAAGTCATCAGCTGGCTGGAAGAAGTGGGACGACTTAACGATGGAGTTTCTACAACCTTTCGGTGATGAAATTATCCGTCAGTTGCGTTTAAATGATTCAGATATCGTTCTGGATGTAGCCGCAGGTACCGGCGAACCGGGCTTAACCATTGCCTCTAAGCTAAAAAGCGGCAAGGTTATTATTACCGACCTGGCCGGCGACATGCTTGCCATTGCCCAGGAAAACGCGATGAAATCGGGTGTCAAAAATGCTGAATTCTCAGCCTGCGATGTTTGCGAATTGCCCTTTTCAGATAATGCGTTTGACGCCATTAGTTGCCGTATGGGTTTTATGTTTTTTCCCGATATGCTGCTTGCCGCTAAGGAATTGGTGCGGGTACTTAAGCCGGGGGGCAGAATTGCAATTTCCGTATGGGGCGCACCGGAGAAAAATTTCTGGTTTGCAGGAACCATGGCAGTGGTTAACAAACATGTGCATCTGCCTCTACCTGCTGCAGGTGCACCGGGTATGTTTCGCTGCGCACAGCAAAACCTGATGGCCGATTTGTTCGCTAAAGCCGGGTTTAAAAATATTTCGCAAACCGAAGTAACAAGCAGGTTGGATTGTGGCAGCATTGATACGTATTGGAATTTTATGACTGAAGTAGCAGGCCCCGTTATTGCTGCTTTAACCCAGGCCACCAGCGAAACCGCGGAGAAAATTAAGACAGAAGTGTATGAGGCACTAAGGCAAAAATATCAGGATGGAAATATTTTGATAGAGGGTAGCGCGTGGGTAATTGCATCAGAAAAATAAAAGCACCTGCCCGCCTGATGAAGCAATTAAAAATCACAAATAGATTAAACGCCGAAACAAAAAAGGAAATTCAGATGAGGGTTAGTTTTTGTAGCCCCGACAGGAATCCCTGCCTGACTACGCTATGCAGGCAGGGAACCTGCATCAAAAATTTAGGAAACTTCAAGCTGTAGACTTAAGGTTCGACTTATCGAACTTTTGGAGTGATATTCAAGCAGTTAATTCTTTTCAAAGCGATTTGGCAACCAGCTAAACATTTGCCATGCATCCTAATGAACTATCAATTTGTTTACATAAATTAGATTTTCATCAACTATATCATTGCGTATATTTAAGTCTTATAGGTAAGAGAGCGGACTGATCAGCCAATGACAACAGACACTTTGAAAAATAAACTTTCTGCTTTAAATGACGAGGACTTTGACCTCGAAATTTACGACTATTTGGTTACGCTTGACCTTGACGGCAAACCTATGACGGATATTCAAAGGCAAGTTCTCGCAACGTACATTTTCGACCTTGAAGTTAAAAACGGCGGACTCGACCAATTTTATTTAAATCACGCAGGCAAATACATTGACAACGCAATTGCCGGACTTAAACGATTCGCAACGCCAGAGTTTGCGGATATAGCAGAAAAATCGAAAGAAATTTACATTCATGACGAAGCACAATTCAGGGACAGGCGTAACCCAGCTCTTGAACCCCTGGATGACAAATATTATTCGCTCGACCATTACTTGACAACCAGAGTAGCATTTGTAAAATCAAATCTTGACAAAATTATTTTTTAAAAATGCGGGCGCGTAAGCGAGATGTACTTCTATGGACCGTCATACCCATAACTGCAACTACTTACATTTTTTTGCGGGTTAACGAACCTATAAACTGTCTGGAAAGCAATGCCTAAATTGCAGTTTTTGTAATTTGTAGCCTTAAGCATCGACTTATCGAACCTTTGGAGTGATATTCAGGCAGTTAATTCTCTTAAAAGCCTAAAGTAACTAATTCAACAACCTAACTGGTATCTATA
Source organism: Chitinophagales bacterium (assembly GCA_046329495.1). GTDB lineage: Bacteria > Bacteroidota > Bacteroidia > Chitinophagales > LD1 > Bog-950. Next base: position 5,402 of record JAXLUO010000018.1, read on the forward strand.
GGTTCTACTGATAAATCCAGCCATCTTACCTATCAGTATTACCCAAATTGGACATGAGTAGTAATTTTATCCTTAATATTTAAATCGAAAAATCTGCGGTGGCTTCTTCATGCCATGGCCCGGCTGCGTCTGTTTCTGCCGATAATCAGGCAGCCTAGTAATTCGAATGGTTAGATTCACCTAGTACTTATCGGCGTTTGATTAAAAATGATTTATGAAAAAAAAACGATGGAATTAATTATTTTAATTGCGAAATGGCACTACAGGTTATAGGTGCGGGATGGGGACGCACAGGGACAGAGTCGATAAAAATGGCGCTGGAGCAGTTAGGCTTCACAAAGTGCTATCACGGTTTTGAGATACTTGAGAATCCCGATCACCTAATGACATGGAAGGAAATACGCGCAGGACTCAAACCCGATTATGCGGCATTGTTTAAAGGATATGAGGCAGCAGTTGATTTTCCAGCAGCTTATTATTACCGCGAATTACTAGAACAATATCCTGATGCAAAAGTTGTTCTTAGTGTTCGCGATGCTGAAAGTTGGTATCAGAGCAGTATGCGCACTATCCTTAAAAGACCGCAACCGCTGAAAATCGCTGTGCTGAAATTGCTCGGTAATTTTTCTGGCAGGTTGCACGGGGTACACGATGCAATTCTTTATCTACATGGAAAAATTTTCCACATTGTCGTATTGTCAATATATTAGCAACATTTAAAAAATGCAGAGCATTGAGAATAGTATCCCTTATTATAAGGAGATAAATGATTTTCTAGCATCTATACCGGCAGATTACAGAACGGCGGACCCGGATTTTTTTTGCTTGCGTTTAAGGGCGAATGAAGGCTCGATAAATAATTATAAACCGCCATTTAAAAAAGATTTTTATTTCATCGCTTTGGTTACAAGCGCCGGGGACACAAAAATTACCTATGATAACACCAATGTCACGAATTTAGATTCGTTTCTGGTCTTTCAGTCTCCCGGGTTACTTTATAGCTTTTATCGCGATAACTCGGCAAAAGGATATTTGATTTATTTTAAAAAACACTGCCTGTCATTTTTTAAGCCTGCAATAGAAACAGAGTTTCCCTTTTTTAATATCCTGCATACCAACTTTTTCAAATTTAATCATGCTAAATTTTTGGATTTCTTCCCTTTGTTTGAGGAAGTGTTTAATTCATACGAAAGTGTAGGCGGTCAACAACACAAAATAGCCTCCATAAAACTAATTGCCCTGCTTTACCAGTTAAAAGAATACACTACTGCGTTTACCCAATGGCAAGAGGGTTTTACCAGCCCCCAGCAACTATTGCTACAGAAGTTTATTCAACTTGTTAATACCTACTATCTAGAGAAAAGAACTATTGAGGAATATGCCGACCTGTTGAACATTACAGCAAATCATTTGTCGCAAACAATAAAAGCCGTTTCCGGCAAAAATGCCTTATCATTTCTTAATGAGAGGATTGTTGAAGAGGCAAAGTCATTTATTCAATACACGAATTACGACATAGCTGAAATTGCTTATAAATTGAATTTTTCAGATCCTGCCAATTTTGGCAAGTTCTTTAAAAAGCACGTGGGAACAACTCCAATGGAATTCAGAAAAAGCGATAAAATCAACCAGTAAAACCAATTTTTCGACCATTGGAATTTAACTGATAATATGGACATTCACTAAAATCATTGGCCTTATGGCACTATTACCTAAAAAGTGGATTTTTTTTCTGGTGGTTTTCAGTCTGGCTGGAAATGTCAAAAGTCAATATCTTGACAGTTTGCTATACCTCCGGTCTTTTACAAAGGCAGAATTGGATTCAACTGTAGATGATGCCGGAATACCCTCTGCTTTTGTTGGCAACACTTATGATATTGATGTTTACAAAGTGGTGTACCGAAGTGTTTCTTATGATTCTACCGCGATAAGTGCAAGTGGTTTACTGGCATTTCCCCGAAACGCAAACTGCAAGTTTCCTCTTTTATCTTACAGCCATGGCACAAAGGTTGAGCGGGAGAAAGTGCCCTCCAAGCTGTCGGGCACTGAATCGCTGATAGGTCTTATTATTGCTTCTAACGGCTATGTAACTACCTTACCTGATTATATTGGGTTGGGGAATTCACCACTAAGCATTCTTCACTTGTCAAATCACGCCTCAACCTTAGCAAGTTCGGGAATTGATTTATTACGTGCTGTCAGAGAAGCATCACCACAAGCAGGGTTCAGGTTAAACGGGCAGTTGTTTATTACAGGATATTCAGAAGGAGGATACGCTGCCATGTGCATTCATAGAAAGATTGAAAAAAGCTTAAATGCGGAGTTTACAGTTACAGCTTCGGCGCCCATGTCGGGGGCGTACGATCTTTCCGGGACCATGTATAACCTGGTGCTCAGTTATGCTTCGCATCCCAATCCACTATTTTTACCGTATCTCATTTTTTCATGGAACCAGAAATATCACTTTTATACACAACCCGGCCAGTATTTTACTGCTCCTTACGACACTGTTCTCCCTCCTTTATTTGACGGATTTCATGACGACAACACAATTAACCTTGCTTGTGCGGATACACCACGGCTTATGTTGCAGCAGACACTTATTGATTCTATGCAAAGTGATTCCAATCATATTTTCCGGATGGCTTTAAAAGAGAACGATGCTTATACCGGCTGGGTGCCGCAGGCTCCGGTGAAACTATTTTTCTGTAAAGGAGATAATACCGTGCCCTGGCAAAATGCTGAGGTTGCATATAACAATCTGGTGGCGGCTGGTTGCTCTGTTTGCGATACGGTAAATGTATCCTCAAGTGCTGATCATGTGGCCTGCGCCCAATTTGCGGTGCTCTATACAAAGAGTTTTTTTGAGGGGTTGAAGATTATTGACAGTTGCCAGGCATCTTCCATTAACAGCGTATCTAAATCCAGAATCAACTGCTACCCGAACCCGGCTATTGATATGGTTAATTTAAGAATGCCGGCTGACCTTAGCTCTATTGAATATACTATTTATAATACGCAGGGGATAAAAGTAATTGAACGTAATATGAACGTGAAAAGTGATGAGTACAAGATTGACATTTCTTCTCTGTCGGGTGGTGTATACTTTTTAAGTTTACATACAACTAAAGGGGTATTTTACGCCCGCTTTTTAAAGCAGTAAACTGCTGTTTTGATTAAAGCGAAGATATACTATGTCAACAATAAATAACAAACTTCGCAGGCCTTCTTCCATTGTTTCCATGTACATTAAATTATTGGATAAGCACATGAAGGATTTGGAAACCGGAAACGTGGAACGTACACTTGACGTAAATGATTTTGCTAAACTTTTGTTTATACATCCCACCCATTTAAGTAATACAATCAATCAAGTGTTAAAAAAATCTCCATGTGATATTTACGAAGAGAAATTACTGAATTTAGCTAAATGGATGATTTTGAGTTCAGATTTGCCGATAGCTGAAATTGCCCGCCGGTTAACTTATGATCCTTCAAATTTTGGAAAATTCTTTAAGCGCTATGCCGGTATTACCCCAATACAATTCAGGCAGGCAAACAAAAAAATCTGAAGTTCTCACCATGCTATAAATGCCCGGGGAAGTAATTTTGATGCCATAAAATCTTAACAAATATGAAAACAATTCAACTGGGAGTCAATGGGCCAAAGGTAATCGCCCCGGGCTTTGGCACAATGGGCATGAGCGATATGTATGGAACAAAAGCAACCCGCAATGACTCGGATAGCATTGAAACAATAAAGGCTGCTTTGGATATGGGTATCAATTTTCTTGATACCGGCGATTACTATAGTGCTGGCCACAACGAGTTGCTTATCCGCGAAGCAATAAAGAAAAGAAATAGTAAGCCCGTTATAAGTGTGAAATTTGGTGCCTTGCGGTCGCCATCGGGTGCTTGGCTGGGTTTTGATACAAGGCCTGAAGCAGCTAAGAACTTTGCAGCTTATTCACTTAGCCGGCTTAATGTAGAGGCCATCGACATTTATCAACCGGGAAGAATACCTTCAAATATTCCTATTGAAGATACGGTTGGTGCAATTGCCGATCTTATTAAGGAAGGAAAAGTAAAATATCTTGGCCTTTCAGAAGCCACTCCTGAGATAATAAGACGCGCACACAAAGTATATCCCGTTAGCGCTGTGGAAGTAGAATATTCGCTAGCTTCAAGAGTTATTGAAAAAGAATTGTTGAAAGTTTGCCGCGAACTGGGAATAGGCGTTGTTGCCTACGGTGTGCTAAGTCGTGGTTTATTAAGCGGTACATTAACCGGAGAGTATGCTCCTACTGATTTCAGGGCACATGCTCCCCGGTTTACGGGTGAAAATTTTGAAGCCAACCGTAAGAAGGTCGCGGTTATAGAAGATATGGCGAAAAGCAAAGGCTGTACCGCTTCGCAATTAGCATTAGCCTGGGTATTACATCAGGGGGATGATTTATTACCTTTATTTGGCACTACCAGTAAGGCACGGTTGAAGGAAAATATGGAAGCAGTTTCTATAAAGCTATCAGCTGAAGAGCTTGATTATCTTGATAAAAATTTTCCCGAAGGCACTTTTGCCGGAACGCGTTATGCTACCCAGCAAATGGGAATGGTTGTATCTTAATTTTTGAAACCAATACAACATGGATTTTGCGCTATCTAACCTGCATAAAATAGCAGTAATCTTTTTTGTAGTAACAATTGTACTTGCTCATTTTTTAGCAGATAGTAACTATAAGGTACAAACTAATACAATAAGCGACTTAGGGGCACAAGGGTATAGTAAGGGATTTGTTATGCAATCAGGTCTTTTTCTGTTTGGAGTTATGTTGGCTGTTTCTGTTCTCATTAATGGCGTAACTATTTTAAATGCTCCAATACTGCTTTACGCGCTATGTATTGCAGTTACCGGTGTGTTTAGCACTAAACCATTCTTTGGTAATGACAGCTATTCTGTAACGCAGGCTAACCTGCATTCTGCTTTTGCCCAAGCTGCGGGAATTCTGTTCTGCACGGCAATAGCGATACAAATTTATTTTGAAATTTCGCTCAAAGTAAGGCTAATGCACTTTGTATTTTTGTTGCTGGTTTTGGGCATGTCTGTTCTTTTTGGTGTGTCTAAAAACTACGGAGGTATTTTTCAAAGAATTTTATATGCTGTTAGTTTCTACTGGCTGTGTATTTACTTTAGAATGAAATAAGGTATTAAAATTTACCAGTTAGCCCAAGCAATTTACCATTATAGTATTTAGACAGTTAGCAACTTTGCATTGTAATTATTAAAACTATAATACAATGACAAAAGTTGCAATTATCGGAACAGGCACTGTAGGCCAAACACTGGCGGCCAGGTTATCGGATGTAGGCTACGAGGTTAAGATGGGAACCCGCAACGTGAATGCTAAATTAAGTTTAACAAATGATAGTACCGCAAGCGCGGCATTGAAAGCATGGCTTGAAAAAAATAAAGCCATTGCACTGGTAACCTTTGCCGAAGCAGCCGCGTGGGGTGAAATTATTCTTAATGCTACCAAGGGAGCGGAATCTATTGCGGCTTTAATGCTCTGCGGAGCAGATAATTTAAAGGCAAAAACGCTGATAGATGTGGCCAATCCATTGGATTTTTCAAAGGGTATGCCTCCTTGTCTTGTTCCCGAACTCTCTAACACAAACTCACTTGGCGAAGAAATTCAACGTACCTTTCCCAATACCAAAGTTGTTAAAACCCTGAACACAATGTGGTGCGGCCTAATGGCAAATCCGGTTATGCTTAATGGAGGCGGGCATACTAATTTTATATGTGGTAACGATGCTGATGCCAAAAAAGAAGTAAAGAGGCTTCTTAATGCAATGGGCTGGAAGAACGAAAATGTCCTTGACCTGGGAGATATAACATCTGCCCGCGGTACGGAGGCTGTTTTACCGATTTGGTTACGAGTTTGGACCGCCACACAAAATGGTGCATTCAACTTCAAGGTAGTAACCTAAAAGGCCCGACAGCATTTATTCAACTAACAAACACAAATCATGATCAATAAAATAGTGGCAGTTACCGGAGTTACCGGTTCAATAGGGAAAGCTACAGCCATCGAATTGGCAAAACGTGGCTGCCATGTTATCCTTTTGGCGCGCGATACTTCAAAGCTGACTGCGGTTAGGGATGATATTATCAAGGCCACTGGCAATAAATATATTGAAACCGTTACCATAGATTTAAGCGAACCTAAATCAATAAAAAGGGCTGTTGCGGAAATTAAAAGTAAACACAATTCAATTAATGCCCTTGTTAACGTTGCTGCAATATTTAAACCTAAGCGGGAGGAAAACAGCGAAGGCCATGAATATATGTTCGCTACAAATCACTTGGGGCCTTTTATGCTTACCAACCAGTTACTTGATCTCTTAAAAAAAGGAACTCCTGCACGGGTGGTAACAGTTTCTGCCCCATCAACAACAAAAATAAATTTCGAGGATATTGACAGTAAACAAAAATTCTCTTCTGGTTTCCTTGGTGTTTTTGGCGCTACTAAAAGTATGAATATCATTTTCACGTACGCTTTGGCCGAAAAACTAAAAGGCAGTGGTGTTACAACAAGCGTTTTTCATCCGGGCCTGGTTAAATCAAAGCTAACCAGCAAAATGCCTGCTTTAATGAATGCAATAATACAGTGGTTATCGGGTTCACCCGGCCCGGCTGCAAAAATGCTGGCCGATTTAACTATTGCCGACAAATACTTAAACTCCAACGGCACTTTTTTTAAGTATAACGGGAAGGAACTTAGTGCCGGTAAATATCACAATGACAAAGATGTTCAGGAAAGGCTTTGGAAATTAAGCGAACAATTGACAAAATAAGTTCCGCCTTATAAGACCCTTCGATATCGCCGCAGCCGATAACACCCTACTTGGAGTTCCTATTGCAGCCACTACGATCCCCAATAATGGCTGGTCATATCTCGTTACTTTCAGTTATTGCAGAAAGTTTCATTTCTGGGTAATGACTTCACCTCGTGAGCTTCCTTATTATTCTGCAAAGGTATAGTTCGATAATAACACTTTTTTCCGCGCGGGGTTCCAATTTATCGAACTTGCAAACGATTTGAAAACAACGCTTTAATTGCATTTTTTGTAAGAAGTAGCCCCGACAGGAATCGAACCTGTATCAAAAGTTTAGGAAACTTCTATTCTATCCATTGAACTACGGGACCAAATGAAAAACCATTGGTTTTTCGGGAATGCGAATTTAAACCCTTTACCGGTTTTTTGTAGCACCCTATTCCCCGCAGTTTTTGTAATATAGCGTTAACTAAACCTTACCAGATGAAGAAAAATATACTTGGCTTGTGTGCATTCCTGCTGGGCATGCAGTTTACCCAGGCCCAATATGCTACCCTGCGTGTAGCCGGTGGCTATGCCGGACCGGGCATTTTTAAACAGGAACAAATCATTGGCCCTAAAATCGATCCGTTTTCCCCCCAAAAGGACGGCCTGTTACCTATGTCAGATATCAACGATTCTGTTCCATCCATCAAAAACCTTTACGGTTCCTACGGACAAGGGATGAATTTTACCCTTGCTGCCGGTTACATGTTCAATCCCTATATAGGTTTAGAAATGGGCGTTTCGTATCTGCAAAGCGCCACCTACAGTTGCGACCAAACCCGTGAACTGACACTGGAAGTTCTGCCCGGTCAATACTCTTCCATCGGCAAATACATGAATGCGCATATCACTACCAACGCCTTCGGCTTATCCATCATGCCTTCTATCAATATTCAGGGTGCTAAACCCGGTTGGAAAGTGTACCCTTATGGACGTTTAGGTATATCATTGCCCGTATTCGGCGCTCTTTATCATAATGTAAAAATTGATATGGCAAGTGATGTAGATTCAGCTTTCATCACCGGCACCTTAAGCAAGTCACCTTACTTTTTAGGCAAACGCACCGATGTTACCCTTAAAACAGAAGGCACCGTTTCCATCGGTTTTAATGGAGCAGTTGGTGTAGCGTACAAACCCCTTCCTTACTTAGCTATTACGCTTGAACTAAACGGACAATACCTGGTTACCCGTGCCAAGAAGGCCGAAATTACCAAGTGGGAAACAGATGGCAATGACCGTATTGCCGACCGTGGTGTTTACCGTACCGAGTTTAACTTTGTAGACAAACTGGATAACAAATCGAATAACGAAGATTATAACAGCACTACCGATAAAACCAAGCCTAAGGACGATCTCCGCCCTACTGCTCCTTTCAGCAACTTAGGGTTTAACATCGGGGTTAGCTTTATGCTGAGCAAACAAACCCTGAAAAAACAGGAAAAGCCCGCAGGTAACTAATACCAACCAAAAGCCAACAAAAAAGGACTTCGCTTAATAGTGAAGTCCTTTTTTGCTTTACCTATTCTCCCAAAAATGCATTCACCAAACTAACGGTGTATTGTAGCAAAACACTATCCTGCGGAGTTGTAATCTCGCCTATATAGTCGCCATGCCCTCCGGGCAGTATGGCAAGCCGAGAATTAGCCAGGTAATTATGCATCTCCACGGCATGCTCAGGCTTCACCACATCCTTATCGCCAACTAATATCAAGGCGTCTGCTTTAATGCTCTTAATTTGCTCATCTGTCATTTCCGGAAAGTGCATCATGCGTGTAACATCCCGCTCATACATGCGGTGCAGGGCGTTGGTATCGGGGTTAATTTTCAGAAAAGCATCTTTATACACCTGCGGCATACCCTCAAACGTTGGTTTGCTCATCATAGCCCAAAACCAATCAGGTGCGCCACTCTTCTTATAAAAGGTAGAGGCCACAATAATCTTATTGCAATGCTCCGGATGCCGCAAGGCAAATTGCAATGTAGTATTGGCGCCATTACTAAATCCAAATACATCTGCTTTTTCAATGTTCAAATGCTTCAATAAGCCGGCAATGTCATCAGCATCCTGCTCAAAACTTAAAGGCCGGTCAATATCAGCCGTATGGCCATGCGCCTGCATCTCCACAGCAATTACCATACGGTTCTTCGCCAGCAGCGGCAGTATTCTGCCAAACGTAGTTTGTATGGTTGAGCCTCCCCCATGTATCAATACCAGGGGATAACCCGAACCGCAAACCTCATAATATAGATTAAGTCCGTTAACCGGCGCATAGCCCGCCATACAGGGTACTTCCGTTGTTTTGTTGGTTTCCTTCATTTGTTTAGGTCTGGTAGGCTTGCAGCCGCTTACTAATACGGCCAGTAAACCGAGAGTCAATAATAATCGCATCGCTTAGCAAAACTACAAAATACAGGCAATTCATTTCCTGCGGTAAAATTTCAATATTTTAAGGAATATTTTTTGAAACTTTAAAACCTTTATTGTATCTTTACATGCGCATTGCTCTTTGAAATACCGGCGAAAACACACAGCGTCCCTTCTTTTTCAGAAGGAAAGCTGGATAGGCACATATAAATTTCATCAAACCCTATCCATTCCTATCCTAACTGTTAAATGGCTACGGGCATCTGTTATTGGGCTAATCCTAACGGACCATGCCTGCAGGTTTCAATCAACGGAAGGTTTACATTTCAACGTAAACTTTTGTAAACTTTTTGGTTCCTGCTGCGCAACCGCATGTACTTACTACAAAGTTAAGTGGTCATTTTGCTCCATTTTAACACAAAAATCCATCATATTAATTTTTCTCTAACTTGTGCACAAGCTGAAAAGTGCACAAGCATGCACAAGTAGATGTGGATAACTGCGATACCAGTCCTTGTCTCCCGTCCCTCGCTCTCGTCCCTGTTACTGAAAGTGTAAAGCAGTGTAAAGTTACAGGATGGCTCGGCACTGCCCTGCTCTGATTTCCGCTTTCTGTTTTCTAATATCCTTTTCCGAAAAAAAAGCAATTCTTACTAAAACCGCTATAGCTGAAATAGCCAACATATTTTCGAGCCCTTAAACCAAACAAAGCATACATGAAGAAACTGTTTTTAATTACGCTTTCGGCTGCAGCTATTGCCACCTCTTGTTCAAAGGAGTTTATGAAAAAGCATAGCGCCAACTTTAAACTCAACGGCACAGCTTACACCTGCAATGAAGATCAGGTAACGGCAGAATACTACAATTCTGCCACAAAGCTACAGGTACAAGGCTATACCGGTCAGGCAAGCACCATGGGCTTTTCGCTTGTAATCGACCTCACCAAAATCAACCAAACCGTTAGCATCGATTCTTCATCCGATGGTACCTACGCCCGCCTAAACAACAGTGCAGTGCAATACCACGCTATCTCAGGCGAATGGAAGATCACTTCCTACCAGGAAGGCAAACCCGAATCGCGCCATACCGAAGGCACCTTCAGCTTTGTTGGTGTAAACCAGTACGATAACGCCGATACACTACGAGTAACCGATGGCCATTTTTACGTAAACAACTACTAAAACAAGCATTATCGGGGGTAGAGGATAAAGTTTTAAACCCTCTATCCCCATTATAAAAAGCATGGTTGCAGGGGTATTGCTAAATCAATATCCTTGCCGCCCCCTAAAAAGGGCAGCAGCAACTATGAGTCAGAGCTTTTTATTGATAAACCCCGATGGCCTTGTATTTCAAACCTATTACGATGTATTCCGCGTAATACATAACCGTAAAATCAATAACAAGCCCAGTTATCAGTTCGATTCGCTGATAACCCAGAACATACGCCTCATATATCCCGGTGGAACGGATAAGAACATTATCGAGTTGCTTAAAAGTCTGGACTCTGCCAATCTTAAAAACGAACTGACAAAGCTTACCAAAATACATGGCAAGCAAAAAAGTGGCATATCGCTTGATACGTATATGGCGCGTTCGGCGCCGCGTATTTTTTATGAATTATTGAGTCGTTTAGCAGCCGTTGCGCACGAACTCAAACTATATCACCGTTTAAAGAATAAGGAAACAGGAAACTATAAAGTAGCGCCCTGCACCCTATCTAACATAAAACCTGTGCTATCGTTTCGCTTGTTCAAAACAGCACAGAATGAATTAGCTATAGCCCCACAAATTACCATAGCAGGACAAACCTCGCCAATGGAGGATTTTAACGGCACTACGTTTTTGTTGGAAAAGGACAGCGTGTATTATCTCCTGTCCATGAAGGATATGCAAACGCTGGATTGGTTGATTCGTGCAAGACCTGAACAGTATAAAAACAACGCCGAAGCCTTTACCAACGAGATTGTTTCGGTGCTGGAAAGGGATTACGAGGTTACCAAGGACGAAGTATTTAAAATAAACCTGGTAGAAAGCGAACCGCAACATGCTGTTTACCTGAGCGAGATAAGCGACACCTTCCTGATGTTTACACCGCGTTGGAATTACGAAGGCTTTTTGATAGAAAGTCTTGACCAACCCGAAACAGAGGAAATGCGCCGTGGAGAAATTTATAAAGTGGTGCGCCGTAAGGAAGAAGAATTGGCCTTTGTTGAAAAACTGCGCGGCTTGCACCCGAACTTCGAGAAACAACGCAACGGCAACTTTTACCTCAGTTTTGATGAGGCTAAAAAGAAGCACTGGTTTTTGAAAGTGTATCAGCAATTGTTGGCCGAGAATGTGCAGATAGTAGGCATGGACTTATTAAGCCACTTCCGCTATTCGCCGCACAACATCCACACGCAGATGAACATCGGCAGAACAGTGGATAGCCTGATGCACTTAAACATCCGCATCAGCTTTGGCGATGAACAAGTGGAGCTGAGTGCTGTGCAACGCACTTTGTACAACGGACAAAAGTTCATCCTGCTTAAGGATAATAGCATTGGTGTGATAACCGATGAGTGGTATGATCAGTACGGGGCCATCTTTAAACATGGCAAGTTGCAAAAGGGAGAGTTGATAGTGCCACAATGGATATTGCTGAGTATTGAAGAGAGGTATCAAACCAAGGAACTTAAACCTGTTATCAGCGAGCAATGGTGGAAAGACTGGGAGCGCTGGCAAACAAGCACCGAACCTATGGTGCCTGTGCCTGCAGGTTTACAGGCTACGCTCCGCCCCTATCAGCAAAAAGGCTTTGAATGGCTGGTATTGTTAAGCAATATTGATGCAGGCGCTTGTTTGGCAGATGACATGGGTTTAGGTAAAACCCTGCAGACTATTGCCTTCCTGCAACACCAGACAAACCTAAAACCAAATGCACGCCATTTGATCGTTGCACCACTGTCGTTAGTATTTAACTGGAAACAGGAATTGGAAAAGTTTGCCCCCGGTTTGGGCCTATATGTTTTCCACCAAAACAACCGCGATGTGCAAGAGTTCACAGCCTCAGGCAAACAGGTAATGATCACCAGCTACGGAACCGCTCGTTCCGCTATGGAAGAGTTGAGTTTGATTAGCTGGGATACTGTGGTTATTGATGAGAGCCATAACATCAAAAACCCAACCGCGCAAATAACCAAGGCTGTATATAAGCTAAGCGCAGTTAACCGCATTGCATTAAGCGGTACACCGGTAATGAACAACACGTTCGATATATACTCGCAATTAAACTTCCTGCTGCCCGGCTTATTGGGCGGACCGGAATTCTTTAAACGTGAATACGCCATACCTATCGATCGCGATATGAATATGGACAAAACGAATGCGCTGCAAAAAATCACAGCACCTTTCGTATTGCGACGCACCAAAAAGCAGGTAGCAGCCGATCTGCCCGATAAAACAGAATCGGTTATATGGTGTCAGATGGATGAACCGCAGAAGGAAGCGTACGAAGCCATCAAAAAACAAATCAAGTCCAACGTATTCCTCGATATTGAACGCGATGGTTTTACTAAAGCCAAGTTCTCTATCCTCCAGGGTATACTTAAGCTACGGCAAATCTGTTGTGCGCCATCCTTATTGAAGGACGAGGAGATCACAACAAAAGACTCCATCAAAATGGAGATGGTAATGAACGAGCTGCGCGATAATGTAAGCGGAAGTAAATCCCTCGTATTCTCGCAATACCTGGGCATGCTTGAAATGATTGCACAACAATGCAAGAAGGAAAACATACCTTATTTGTACTTTGACGGCAGCACACCATTAAACGAACGCGCACAAATGGTTAACACCTTCCAGGACGAGAATTCTGATGTGCGCGTGTTTCTTATCAGCCTAAAAGCAGGTAATGCAGGTTTAAATCTTACAGCCGCCGAATATGTTTTCCTGATGGACCCATGGTGGAACAACGCCGTGGAGCAGCAAGCTATTGACCGCACCCACCGCATTGGCCAAACCAAAAATATTTTTGCTTACAAGCTTATCTGCCGCAATACCATCGAAGAAAAAATACTGGAACTACAGCAGAAAAAGCGGCAGCTATCTGAAGATCTGGTTAGCGAAGAAGAAGGTTTTGTAAAACACCTTACGCAGGAAGATATCACCTTCCTGTTCGATTAAGGTATGCCGAGGGTTGGGCTTTCTGAGCAGGCGTCTGCACAACTGTTGCAGGCATCTGCGCAGGCACGGCAATGTTCGTTGTTATGTTTGGCGCATTCTTCACCGCAAAGGCGGCAGAGTTCCGCACAAAACTTCATATACTTATCACTGTTCTCCGAATCGCGCATAAGTGCCGAGGCTGTTAAAAGGCATATTTCTGCGCACTCTCTGTCAAGTTCAATACAACGGGTCATCATATCTACATCCTCTTCATTCAGGCAAGCATTATAGCATCGGTTGCAGGCCGCTGCACAGGCATACAGGCTTTCCAGCAATTGGTTCCCTTCCATAATAGCAGGTTTAAAGTTTAATAAGAAAGGCCCTCCTGCTATAGGGCAGAAGGGCCCAAAACTTTTACATGCTTAAGTAGGCCTAAATTCCAAAAAAGGCATACCTCATGCATAAGTTATAAAAGTCTTAAGCTAAAAGTATTCCAGATGTTGCTTAATCGATGCTACCATTATTTGAGGCAAATTTACCTCAGTAGTTATACAGTAATTGCAAGAACATGCTCATTAGCGGGGTAAAACTGAACACCTCATCCCATATATAACGTGTAAATTACCGAAGGCATTGTTCCCATAAAGTAGATTGAAAAAAAATGGATATAAAAATCACCTTTCACCAAAATAAGCAGCAACATAAAGCGTATTGAATGCAGATGCCGGTTGTTCTTTACTTGTTAACGGCATGTTTTTTTACCCTGCTTTTTACAAGCAGAACAAATTAAACAGAGCAATATGGAAATAGATAGATTTCTGCTAAGCTCCGCGAATGGAGAAGAGGAAGGCCCTCAATATATTTTACACACCCAAACACCTAAGGCCTTAATTCAGGTTGTGCCTTGTGCCACGGTCAACGGCAAGTCAGGTCAAACTTATTCATACCAACTACAAAATGAGGTTGAGCCAAGATACCTTACCTTTAGGGTAGTGCAGGTTTATGAACCGGTGAGCGATTACCGGCATATTTTGGATGAGGCATGGAATTGGTTATACAACAGCGGTGCACTGCTTGCAGCGTAAATACTTGCTATGGCCTTAACCCAATACAATAAAAAGAGGAATTTTGGCAAAACTTCGGAACCCGAAGGCAAACTGGCGCACAAAAAAGGTAAGCTCATTTTTGTTGTCCAAAATCATCATGCCTCACATTTGCATTACGACTTTAGGTTGGAAGCAAACGGTGTGCTTAAAAGCTGGGCAGTGCCTAAAGGTCCATCCATGAACCCTAACGATAAGCGCCTGGCCATGATGGTGGAAGACCACCCGTATAATTACAAGGACTTTGAAGGCAACATACCCGAAGGCAATTATGGTGCAGGCAATGTTATAGTTTGGGATAACGGCACTTACGTTCCCGAAGAGGAAACCGACAACCCCGATAAAACAGTGGAGGTAGGTATTCGCAAAGGCAGGTTAACCGTAATCCTTAAAGGCAAAAAATTAAAAGGTGCATTCAGTTTGGTAAAAATGCACGGCCGGCAGGAGAATGCCTGGATGCTGATTAAGAAGAAAGACGACTTTGCAACTGATGAGGACATCACAGCTAATGAAAAATCAGTAATCAGTAAAAAGACACTACAACAATTGGCCGATAAATACCACAACGAAAAAGACGGTACGCCCAAGAGTGAAAAGAAAAAGAAGGTAGCCTCAAAACCGAAAGCCAAAACCAAAAAGCAAACGGTAAAAAAAAAGCCCGGTCGCATAAAACCAATGCTCGCCGAACTAACTGAAGCACCATTTGATAACCCCGATTGGATATTCGAACCAAAGTACGATGGCTACAGGGTGCTTGCTGATTGTAACGGTGATAATGAAGTTGACCTTTACAGTCGTAATCTTCTCTCCTTTAACGAGGACTTCGCTTCTATTGTCAACGAACTGAAAAAAATCAATCACGACTGTTTGCTGGATGGTGAAGTGGTAGCCGAAGACGAAAAAGGAGTATCCCGGTTTCAACTATTACAAAACTTTAGAAATAAGTTGCAGGGCGATTTGCAATATTACGTATTCGACCTCCTGCGTCTGGATGGAAACGATTTGACCAACTTACCGCTAATTGAACGAAAGGAATTGTTGCGCATGCTGTTGAAAGGTGCTAAGTTGAAACATATGCACTTCTCGGAACATATTGCTGAACATGGTATTAAGTTTTTTGAACAAGCCGGTAAGAAAGGGTGGGAAGGCATAATTGCAAAGGATGCTCAAAGCACCTATAGTGCCGGAGCACGTAACGGCGATTGGCAAAAGATAAAGATCACCAAAGAACAGGAAACGGTAATTTGTGGTATAACAGAACCTAAAGGCGGCAGAAAATTCTTTGGCTCATTGCTTTTAGGCGTTTATCAGGATGCGGAATTACAGTATGTAGGCAACTGTGGCACCGGCTTTAACCATGCAGGATTAAAGGACCTTTATGAAAAGCTGAAGCCGCTGTTCGTAAACAAATCTCCCTTCAGTGAACGTATTACCGGCACGGCCGATGTACAGTGGATAAAACCCAAACTGGTTTGCCAGGTTAAATTTACCGAGTGGACGGGCGATGGCAGCATGCGCCATCCGGTTTTTTTAGGACTACGTAAGGATAAAAAAGCAACTGAAGTTAAACGCGAAATACCGGTTGACATGAAAAAGAAAACAGCACAATCCGGTAATGAAGCACCGGTAGAAAAGGACTATGACAAGAAGGTGGGTAAGGTTACACTAAAGCTAACCAACCAAAACAAACTCTACTGGCCGGAGGATAAAATCACCAAAGGTGATTTGCTTATTTATTACGAAGAAGTGGCTGATGTAATGCTTCCTTATCTTAAGGATAGACCTGAATCCCTGCATCGTTTTCCAAATGGAATTAAGGATAGCGGTTTTTTCCAGAAAGATCAGGATGTTGACAAACTACCGGATTGGGTTCATACAGAGCAAGTGTATTCCGAATCCACGAAGGAAAATATCGACTATCTGATATGTAACGATAAAGCACATCTCCTGTTTATGGCCAACCTTGGCTGTATTGAGATCAATCCCTGGAATTCTAAAATTCAAACGTCTGAAAACCCCGATTGGATGGTAATCGATCTGGACCCGGAGGATATTGATTTTAAAGAGGTGGTAAAGGCCGCCATAGAAACCAGAAAATTTCTGGATAAACTGGAAATAGAAAGCTATTGCAAAACAAGCGGAGCTACAGGCTTACACATCTTTGTGCCCTTAGCTGCTAAATACGAATACGAAATAGTAAAGAACTTTGCGCAACTGATCGCGCAAAATGTAAACGATAAACTTCCCGACACAACCAGCATTTTGCGCATGCCCAACAAAAGGAAGAAAAAAGTATATCTGGATTTCCTTCAAAACCGAAGAGGCCAAACCTTAGCAGCCCCCTATTCTGTACGGCCCCGGCCCGGTGCAACTGTTAGCACACCTTTGGACTGGAGTGAAGTAACTGCGAAACTTGACCCCTCCAAGTTCACTATCAAAACTACTCTGCAACGGTTAAATAAGAAAGGTGACCTCTGGAAACCCGTTATTGGCAAGGGAGCGAATCTCGAAAAAGCAATAAAAGCAGTCTACGAATCGGGCAACGATTAAGGATGTCTGTCGCAGTCCTGCAAGTGTTCTGCTTTCCACTGCATAGCCATATGTACCCGGTTCCTTCCGCTGGGGTGGTCAAAGAAGAACACCTCCTCCCAGTAACCTGGATCAATCTTTCGGTATTCAGAAAGCATCATATCTACATGCGCTTCAGCATCAGGTTCCCGGGCAGCATTTAAGCCAAACATATCTGCTTCGGCTTCCATGGTGCGGGTCATCGTATTGGTTATTGGCGTAGCGAAAAACATTACCACCGTAAACAGCACCACCAATAGCGGCAATCCTGCAATGTCGCTTATGCTTTCAATACCCATGCGTCCACTCCAACGTAACAGTAAAGCGTTAAAGGCCCAGGCCACCACAGCAAATACCAAAACCAGTAACACCGACATTTCAACCAGCCCTTTATAAACGTGGTTCATCACGTAATGACCCATTTCGTGGCCCATTACTGATTTTATTTCAGCAGCCGAGCACCGTTTAAGCAAATTATCATTCAAAGAGATGCGCGTAGTACTGCCTATGCCGCTAACATTGGCACTCACTCTATCGCTTTGTTTACTCGCATCAAACTGGTAAACATTCTCGGCCGGTATACTATTAGCGCGTGCCATCGAAAGTATCTCACGCTTTAAATTTCCATCAGCCAGGGGCTCGTATTTATTAAACAAAGGCATTAAAAACACCGGGGCTATAAACAACACCAACACACTAAAACCGATGCAAATACCTGCCCCCCACATCCACCATTTTTTACCTGTACGGCGCATGGCTATATAAACAAGTATAAGCAACACGCTGCCACCTATAGTTCCAACAGCAAGCCCAATCAAATCCTGTGTAAGCCATTCTGCAAAGCTCATGTTACTCAAATTGTATTGATGTTCCCGATAGTAGCTCTGGTATACATTAAACGGAAACATCAACAAATAGGCCGCAATAAAGTAAAGCAAGGCATAAAGGAAAGTTTGGAGATTAACGCTCTTAACGCCGCTAACCAACCCCTTCATTCTTTTTGATAAGCCGCCAAACAGAAAAATAACGCCAACACCAATGGCATACAGGGTGCTCCAGAGTAGCAACCAGTAGCCGCCCTCGAAATAGGCATCCGAATGCGCCCGTTGTTCAGGAGTTAGGGTATTTATCCATTGTTCAGTAGCACTATCTACGTTAAAGCTTGTAACAGCTTTTACTACGGACGTATCAGTCTCAGCAAAGCCAAACGAAACACAGAACATAAACGCAAGCACGGTAAGCAGGAGTCCTTTTTTCATAGCCGTTATTTGTGGCAAAATACCATTGTTTTCCGGTTATGCACATACCCCAGTTCCGCCTACCGGCATTCAATCAACAATTCTTACATTTCCCGCTTAAACCCTTACTGACATGAGCTTAAAAGGCGGTGCATTTATTACCGGTGAAACTGATTATAAGGACATCTTTTTACCCGAAGAATGGTCGGAAGAACAATTGATGGTGCGCGATATGGTGAAGGATTTCTGTCTAAAAGAAATCCATGGCCTGGGCATTGATAAAGCTGCTGCGCTCGATGCCTCGAAAGACTTACCCTTTATTGTAGAATTATTAGAAAAATCAGCAGAGCTGGGTTTATGTGGTCTATCAATTGATAAAGATTACGGCGGTTTGGACCTCGACTTTAATACCGGCTTATTGTTTGGCGAAGCTATTGCTTTAGGGTTTTCATTTGCTACCACTATTGGCGCGCAAACG
This sequence comes from Chitinophagales bacterium, assembly GCA_046329495.1. GTDB lineage: Bacteria > Bacteroidota > Bacteroidia > Chitinophagales > LD1 > Bog-950. The sequence goes on from JAXLUO010000018.1 coordinate 24,179, forward strand.
TCTATTGGTTCATTACCTATCGTTTTTTATGGCACACCCGAACAAAAGCAGAAATACCTGCCGGGTATTGCAACAGCTAAACTAAAAGCTTCTTATTGTCTTACCGAACCAGGGGCAGGTTCCGATGCAAATAGCGGAAGAACCAAAGCCACTTTATTGCCCGATGGCAAAGGTTATTTGTTGAACGGGCAGAAGATGTGGATTACCAACGGGGGCTTTGCGGATGTATTTATTGTGTTCGCCAAAATTGAAGACGACAAGGACCTTTCAGCCTTCATCGTTGAAAAAGCTTTTGGTGGCATACAACTTGGTAAAGAAGAAAAGAAGTTGGGGATTAAAGGTTCATCTACTGTTCAGGTATTCTTTAATAACTGTCCCGTACCGGCTGAAAACCTCTTAGCCAAACGTGGTGAAGGTTTTAAAATAGCACTCAACATTTTAAATACCGGCCGTATAAAACTTTCTGCCGGTGCTATTGGCGGTAGTAAGTTTGCCATCAGCCGGGCGGTAGAATACGCCAACCAACGCGAACAATTCGGTCAGCCCATAAGTGCTTTTGGTGCTATGCAATATAAGATCGGCGAAATGGTTATGCGCACTTTTGCTACTGAGTCTGCTATTTATCGTACCGGCAGTAATATCGATCGTAAACAGGAAGCTTTTGTAAAGCAGGGTATGGATAAAAGCCAGGCAAAGCTTTTGGCAGTACGCGAATTTGCTGTTGAGTGTGCCATATTAAAGGTAGTTGGCAGCGATGTGCTGGACTACGTAGTTGACGAAGCCTTGCAAATGCACGGCGGCATGGGTTATGCAGTTGAAACCGGCATTGAAATGGGCTATCGCGATGCACGCATTACCCGTATCTACGAAGGCACCAACGAGATCAACCGCTTGCTCTCTGTAGCTGAATTAACACGCAGGGCACTTAAAACGAAAGAGGTAGATTTAATAGGTGCCGGCAAAAAACTACCCGCATTATTCTTTAAACAATTGCTTCCGTTTAAAGGCAAAAACGGCTTTGAGGAAGAACGCCGCATAGTGCGAAACATAAAGGCAGCCTTCCTGCTTATCTCCGGTGCTGCAGGCAACAAACTGCGCGAGAAAATGGTGGACGAACAGGAAATAGTAATGAACCTGGCTGATATCCTTGCCGAATCTTATATAGCTGAATCGGTGCTTTTACGCGTAATGAAACTTGCAGAGAAAAAGGATCACCCGGCAGAAGAATTAGCTGTGCAGCGCAAACTGCTGCAACTGTATTTATATGAATCCCTTGATAAGATCCGTAAATCCGGTCGCGATGCCATTGCAGCCTATGCTAACGGAATAGAAAAAGGCACCATGAACTATTTACTAAGGTTGCTTACGCCTGCTTACAATGTTAACTCAAAAGAATTACGTAGGGCAGTGGCAGCTTACGCCATTAAAAAGAATGCTTATCCCTTCGTAGCTTAGCCTATACCTATGCGTCCTTCAGTGAAGTATTACCTTATCACCTACAACCTGGTGGCCGTCCTTGCCTGGTTAGCTTATCTGGTCGATTTCCTGGCTTCGGGCTTTAGCATTTCGCCCAGCGGATTGATCATGTTAAACATTGCCCAGGGCTTAGCCTTGTTGGAAATAGCACACACACTGTTACGTTGGGTAAGGTCGCCGGTATTAAGCACTGCAGCGCAGGTGGCATCCCGTTTACTGGTATTGGTGCTAATTAATTTCTTCTTATCCGACCGGCCGTTTCGTGGCATTACAAGCCACGGCATACTTATCGTTTCCTTTGCATGGAGCATAACGGAACTAGTCCGCTATTCTTTTTACTTCCTGCAGTTGTTAGGCGTTCAACCGCGGTGGTTAATGTGGATGCGTTATTCCTTCTTTATTGTGCTTTACCCAACCGGAGTTACAGGGGAATGGCTTATCATCTTAACACCAATAGTAGCGCAGCATTTTAAGTTGAACATCTATGTTGCTTTTGCTGCTGTGCTTGCCATTTCCTACATCTATTATTTCCCGGTGCTATATGGATACATGTGGAAGCAGCGTAACACCAAACTGAAATAAAAAGCGGCGCGCCCCCCGGGCAACGCCGCTTTACTCACCTAAAGCACAGAAAGTTAAAGTGAAGCGGTTTCGGCTTACCCAAGCCTACGCCGCCTCAACGGTTATTGCAACTTTTCAATATTCAACGAAATAGTAGTGCCTAAATTACCATCAAACACAAATATGGTTGCGCCCGATGAATTACGAATACCAACTACATCACCGGCACTTAAATTCACTATAACCGTGTTTGTGCAAAGTGCAGCATTGCGTACTGCAATTTTGCTACCGGTGGCCGAAGTGCCGTTAACCGTAATTTCTACCGACCCGGCAGTATTACTGGCTACACCATAAGTTATTTTATAAAGCCCGCTGGCAGGAGCAATTACACCATTCGAAAGAGCAGTGAACCCTCCCTGATTTACCGTTACATTGTTTAAAGGCATGTTTGCGTTTGCCAACATATTAATTGATATATCGCTGTAAGCACTGTAAACAGGTAGTGTTAAAGAACGCCATTCAGCCGTGCCACTTGCATCAATCGAAGTAAGCACATAATTAGCCTGGGCTGTGCCGTCGTCTATTCTAACATTGCCCTGCACATCTAAGGCAGCGCTTAAAAAAGTATTCGGCCCTATACCAACATGTCCACTGTTATCAACTACAAATCGTTGCTGGCCTAACGTTGTAACACTCAGGTAACCATCGTTCCCTGCTGTACCACGGTGGAAGCGCAGCATGGCATTCTCCTGTGTTCCGTAAGCACCTCCTAACTGACCAATCAAATCGCCAAAGTTGTTGCTGGATGAACCACTGGTTGCCACTACATGGAAATTCGGATCGCCTAAGGCAGTAGCAAACGAAGCTGTAATTCCTTGTGGGGTTGCATTCCATGGACGCACCGTAAAAGGATAAGATGTATTACCTGTTCCTACACCTACATTATTCGTAGCGTTGTCAATCTTGAATGCCGAACCATTCGGAGTTTCCATGTCAAACATGTAACTATCGCTTATTAAGCGATTATGATAATCCGATGTTCCATCATTAGTAAAGTCGATGTATTGCGCTGCAGCAGAATTTAAACTACGTAGCTCAATACCCGCAGCACCAATACCTGTATTGGTTAAAAATACACGTGTGTCATTCAAGGCCCCTTGAATATCCAAAGCCGCACCGGGAGCATTGGTGCCTATGCCTACGTTACCCCCGTTGTTATAAATATTTGCGCTGCTAACTACCCACTGGCTGCCATCCCAATAAGGCGTATTGCCTGCTGCACTGCCATCCGGCAACAAACCGGTTGCGCCGGTTACACCCTGCGGGCCTTGCGGACCTGTATCACCTGTGGCACCTTGCGGCCCCTGCGCACCTGTAGCGCCTGTGGCACCTGGAACAGCATCCTGCCAGCTCGCTAATCCATTCGCATCGCTGGTTAACACTTTTCCTGATCCCTCTGTACCATCGGCAATTTTCACATTGCCTTGCACATCAAGGGTTGCACCCAGAAACGTATTAGCACCTATACCTACATGTCCGCTGTTATCTACAACAAAGCGTTGCTGGCCTAAAGTGGTAACACTTAAATAACCATCATTGCCGGCAGTGCCGCGATGGAAGCGCAGCATGGCATTCTCTTGCGTGCCATAAGCACCGCCTAACTGCCCTATCAAATCACCAAAGTTATTGCTGGATGAACCACTGGTTGCCACTACATGGAAATTCGCATCGCCCAACGCAGTAGCAAACGAAGCTGTAATGCCTTGTGGGGTTGCATTCAGCGGACGCACAGTAAACGGATAAGATGTATTACCTGTTCCTACACCAACGTTATTCGTAAAATTATCTATCTTGAATGCTGAACCATTCGGTGTTTCCATGTCAAACATGTAACTGTCACTAATCAAGCGATTGTGATAATCCGATGTCCCATCATTAGTAAAGTCGATGTATTGCGCGGCAGCCGAATTTAAACTGCGCAATTCCATACCGGCTGCACCAATACCGGTATTAGTTAAATTAATACTGGCACCGGTTGAAGCCTGCTCAATGTCCAAAGCGGCATCGGGTGTAGTAGTGCCTATACCTATATTACCGCCATTATTGTAAATATTTGCGCTACTAACTACCCATTGTGTACCATCCCAGTAAGGTGTGTTGCCTGCAGCAGTACCATCGGGCAACAAACCTGTTGCTCCGGTTACCCCCTGCAATCCCTGCGGACCTTGTGCACCTGTATCACCAGTTGCTCCTTGTATACCTTGTGGCCCCTGTGCACCTGTGTCGCCGGTAGCACCCTGTATGCCTTGAGGCCCTTGAGGTCCGGTATCACCTGTCGCACCCTGCAATCCTTGCGGGCCTTGTGCGCCAGTGTCGCCTGTTGCGCCTTGTATACCCTGTGGGCCTTGTGCGCCGGTATCGCCGGTAGGGCCTTGCAATCCTTGCGGGCCTGTATCACCTTGTGCGCCGGTTACACCCTGCACGCCTTGCGGACCTTGCGCTCCGGTAGCACCGGTTACGCCCTGTATACCTTGCGGTCCTTGTGCGCCGGTATCGCCGGTAGGGCCTTGTAATCCTTGCGGGCCTGTATCACCTTGTGCACCGGTTACACCCTGCACGCCTTGCGGACCTTGCGCGCCGGTATCACCGGTAGGGCCTTGCAAACCTTGCGGACCTTGTGCCCCCGTATTCCCTGTAGGACCTTGAGGACCCGCTGCGCTATTACCTGCATACAGCGCATAGGGCACACTCAGCAGTTGCGATGTTCCCATGTTAGTGTAACTGCCGGTGTTATTAATATCCGTTTCAACCTGCAGATATTTTGATCCGCCACCCCAGTTTACTGTCGCCAGGTTGCCGGTTGAACCAATTTCAGCCGTAACCAGACCGAACGAATTAGCAGTAGTGCTTATCACTTCGCTATAAACGGTACTACCACCTGGCGAGCCATCATGAATGGTAAAACGTAATTTCACTGACGTGCCATTGGCAACGGTATTGCCTGTGGCATCGCGCACCACAGCCTGGTAATTTACTTGTTGCGGCGATTGCGCCATGCCGGTTAGCAGTAGTAGCGCACACATTAAAATGGTTAGTTGTAGTTTCAATCTCATACAATTGGGTTTTTAAATGAGTTGGGGCTTTGATACAGCCGGCGGCCGATCGCAGCATTTTTGTTTAGTCCGGCCACAAATGTCACGAACTCAAACACGCATTTGTGTCTAAATTTTAATCAAAAGTCGAATGGCCGATTTTGGCCTTCAGGTGGGTTTACCGCATTATCAAACAGTTAAGGTGTTGGCCTCTCATTGTCCTGCTTGCCGATGCGTGGTGTTTTTCTACATTTGCCGCTATGGAGCAAATTTTTCACCTGGCCGTAGAATTAATTAAAAACATCAGCAATCCCGATTACGTGTATGCCCTTATCAAGCAATACAACGTAGTATTCTATACCGTTTTCTTCCTTATCATTTTTATTGAAACAGGTTTGGTTGTTTGGCCATTGTTACCCGGCGATTCTTTATTGTTCCTGATTGGTGCCGCCATTGCTGCTACCGGCGCTTTAAAGCTTGAAATAGTTATCCCGCTTTTAATTGCTGCAGCGCTTTTAGGCGATAACGTTAATTACATGGTAGGCAAATTCTTCGGCACACAGATAAAAAAACGTGAGCGCATCCTATTCTTTAAACGCGAATACCTCACCCAAACCGAAGAATTTTATGCCAAACACGGTGGCAAAACAGTTATCATGGCCCGCTTTATACCTATTGTTCGCACCATTGCTCCTTTTGTGGCCGGTGCAGGCAGTATGCCATATACCCGCTATATCGTGTTCTGTGTTATTGGTGCCGTGTTATGGGTAGCTGGTGTAACCTCCTTAGGCTATTGGTTTGGCGGTATCGAGATCATCAAAAACAACTTCGAAAAAGTTTTACTGGCCATCATCTTTATATCTGTAGCCCCGGTTATCTGGCAGTTTATCAAAGCACAGCGCAACAAAAAAGCGGCCGCTTAAATTATTTGTAGTGTGAAACAGTATGGACTCATAGGTTTTCCGCTTTCGCACTCCTTCTCTAAAAAGTATTTCGGGGAAAAATTCCTGCGCGAAGGAATAACCGACTGCGGCTATGAACTCTACCCGCTTCAAAACATAAACGAGCTGCCAGCACTGTTAAGCGCACAAAAGCAGCTATGCGGCTTAAATGTTACAGTTCCCTATAAGGAGGCTGTCCTCCCCTATCTAAACAAGTTATCAAACGAAGCCGCGCAAATAGGTGCCGTTAACTGTATTAAAATACATGATGGCCAACTAACAGGCTACAACACCGATGCCTTCGGTTTCCGTCAATCGCTGGTGGGTTTCATAAAGCAACCGCCCCAACAAACGTTTGTATTAGGCACCGGCGGCTCCTCAAAAGCCGTGCAGTATGTGCTTAATCAATTAGGCTGGCCTTATGTAATGGTATCGCGCACCCCGCAACCCGGCGCTATTATCTATGCCCAAATAGCCGCTGCCATGCAACAACACAACCTATTTATCAATACTACGCCCTTAGGCATGTTTCCTCATACACAAGTCTGTCCGGATATCCCATACACCCTGCTAACCGCTAATGATTCCTTGTTCGATTTAATTTATAACCCGGCAGAAACTTTATTCCTCCAAAAGGGTAAACAACAGGGTTGTCGAATAAAAAACGGTTTGGAAATGCTGGAGTTGCAGGCTGAAGAAAGCTGGCGTATCTGGACTACCTAAGCCTTTTTAGCTTGTTGTGCCGACCAATAATAATAGATTGGTATACCCGCTGCAACAATTGCTAAGCCCATCGCTGCATTGGTCCACTTCATCACCAATAGGTTAATGCAAAAAGCCGATGCAAGAACAATGTATATGGCAGGTATAACCGGATAACCAAATGCCTTATAAGGGCGCTCAGCATCCGGCATCTTTTTGCGCAGAATAAAAATACCTGCTATGGTAAGTATGTAAAACAGCATTACGGCAAACATTACATAGTCCAGCAAATCGCCGTAACTGCCCGATAAACAGAGCAACGAAGCCCACAGACACTGAATCCATAAAGCAATACCGGGCACACCGTTGCTATTGTTATGCTTCATCCGCTCAAAGAACAATTTGTCTTTAGCCATAGTTTGATACACCCGTACGCTGGCCAGAATAATGCCATTGTTACAACCAAAGGTGCTAATCATAATCAGCACCGCCATAACCACGGTTCCTGTTCCGCCAAAAATCATAGTAGCCGCTGCACTACCCACGCGGTCATACTCCGCAAATTGCAACCCCCTGCTAATCACATCTTGTCCGTTAGGGTCACCATAAAACGGCAGTAGTTTTAAATAGGCTACGTTCGCTAACATATAAATGGTTACCACAATACCGGTACCAATAAACAACGAGAGCGGAATGTTTCGTTTGGGCTGATCAATTTCCCCGGCAATAAAGGTCACATTGTTCCAGGCATCGCTGCTGAATAACGAGCCTACCAGCGCCACGCCAATAGCTGCCATTATACCTATGCCCGATAAAGAGGAACTGCTCCATGTGCCTGCTGCATCCTTTTGCCAGGTAACTGTATCCCAAAAATGCGCCGTGTTATTTTGCCATATCTCAGGCTTAGCGAAAAAGAATAACCCTAATAGTATTAAGCCAAACAGCGCTAAAAGTTTTGTACTGGTAAAAATGCGGTTGATAAGCTTACCGTAGTTAATGCCAAGGCTATTAATAGCGGTAAGCGCAATAATCAGCATTATACCCAGCACCTGTGCCGCCGAAATTTTAAAGGTGCCCCATTGCATTAAAATATGCTTATCGCCAAACGACTCGTGCAACACCCCCACATATTTGGCAAAGGCAACCGCTACCGCAGCTATGGTGCCTGTTTGTACAATGGCAAACAAACTCCAGCCATATAGAAAAGCCACAAACGGATTATAAGCTTCTTTAAGGTAAACATATTGACCGCCGGCTGCGGGAAACATACCTGCCAATTCGCCATAACTAAGCGCGGCGAAAATGGTCATCAATCCCGAAATAGCCCAGGCTACTAACAGCCAGCCCGGCGCGCCTACTGTGCGGCCAATATCTGATGCCACTACAAATATGCCGCTGCCAATCATGCCACTGGCAACTATCAACGTGGCGTCTAATAATTTAAGAGGCTTCTTCGATTCGGCCATGGAAGGATTTAAAACTAATCAAGCTTAAAGCGACGCAACAACTGGTTCATCAATATCCAGATCATTACAATCAATTGCACCACTGCCATCATTATAACACCTATGCTGGCAAAAATTGCCGCCATAATAAAGGTAAGAATGGTAATGATAACAATAGGCGCTGTTTCGCCGATAAAGGACAATTTACTGCCCTCCCGATCTGCCAAACGGCTTCTGCGCATGCCATACAGGTAATATAAATCTAAACCAAGCGCCATCCATACTACCAGTCGCAACCAGGTGTCGGCCGGTAAAAACACCATCATAAATAAGCAAACAACAATACCCAATATAGGCACCAATGGCACCAACGGGGTTTTAAAAGCGCGCGGAGCATCCGGGTCAGTTTTGCGCATCACCAATACACCGGCACAAACCAGCACAAAAGCCAGTAAGGTACCTATGCTGGTCATTTCGCCTACTATACGCGCAGGCACAAACGCTGCAAACAAACTAACGAACAGCATAAACAGCAGGTTCGATTTCCACGGCGTTTGGAAGTTTGGATGCACATCAGAAAATACTTTAGGCAACAAACCATCCTTACTCATCGAGAAGAACACTCTTGATTGACCCATCAACATCACCATAATAACCGATGAATAACCGGCAAGGATGGCCACAATCACTGCCTTCTGTAACCAAACGTAAGGTGTGTGCTGTATGGCAACAGCAACCGGTGCAATACCATCCTGACCTTTAAACTCGCTGTAGTGCGCCAGGCCGGTCATTACATGCGCAAACAGGATATACAGCACCGTGCAAATAGCCAGCGAAACCAGGATACCGATAGGCATACCTTTAGCCGGATTTTTAGCTTCCTGCGCAGCCGTACTCACCGCATCAAAACCAATGTAAGCAAAGAAGATAATGGCCGAGGCACGCACAATGCCGCTCCAGCCGTATTCACCAAATACACCGGTGTTATCAGGTATATAAGGGGTGTAGTTAGCCGTGTTAATGTAGGCCCAACCCAGTGCAATAAAAATTAGCACTACCGATACCTTCAGCGCAACGATAATATTATTCACCAGCGACGATTCGCGGGTACCCTTGATTAGCAGTAAAGACATGGCCACCACAATAAAAACTGCAGGCAGGTTTATAAAGCCTGAGGCTATTGTTCCATCAGCTAAGGTTACGCTATCCCACGGCCCCATCGAAAGGCTTACCGGTAGGTGCAAATCGTAATACTGTAATAACTTAGTAAAGTAGCGCGACCAGCTAATAGATACGGTGGCCGCACCAACTGCATATTCCAACACTAAATCCCAACCAATAATCCAGGCCAAAAATTCGCCCAGCGTAGCATACGAATAGGTATATGCGCTGCCCGCTACCGGTATCATACTGGCAAACTCGGCGTAACAAAGGCCTGCAAATGCACAGCCTATAGCTGCAATTACAAACGAAATGGTAACGGCCGGACCCGCATTATTCGCCGCCGCTAAACCTGTAATCGAAAACAAGCCGGCACCTATAATGGCACCAATGCCAAGTGTTACCAGGTTAAAGGATGATAACGTTTTCTTAAGCGTATGCGTTCCATCTTCCGACTCGCTGATTAATTGCGCGATGGTTTTCTTTTTAAACAGGTCAGCCATGTATGTATCAATAGTTTAGCTTAGGGTAAATGTATTTATTTATTGCAGAAAAGGCTATATCTCCACTTTCAGCCCATCATAGGCAATTTTAACACCTGCCGGCAAGCGGTGCTCCATTTCAGCATGCAGCCCGAATTGATGGCTCATATGCGTAAAGTAAGTTACTTCGGGCTTCAATTCTTCTACCAACGCCAATGCCTGCGGAATGGATAGGTGCGAATAATGTTCCGTTTCGCGCAGTGCATTTAACACCAGCACCTTCGTACCGCGTATTTTATCCATTTCGTCGGGCGCAATTGTTTTTGCATCTGTAATGTAGGTAAAGCTACCTATTCTGAAAGCCTTTACGGGCATATGCGCATGCATTACTTCTATGGGTGTAACATGTAAATGACCCACCGAAAAAACATCCTTATCAATCCGGTGAAAATTCATTTTTGGCAGATACGGATAATCGGTTTCGGTAAAGGCATAGCTATACTGCTCCTTAATCCCCATTTCGGTGGGCAGGTCGCAGTAAAACTCCATTGGTTTTTGGTTGATAAAATTAAAGGAGCGGATATCGTCAATACCACCAGTGTGGTCCTTATGCTGATGGGTAAACAGCACAGCATCTAAATGCCTTACCTGTTCACGTAACATCTGTTGCCTGAAATCAGGTCCGCAATCAACAGCAATAGTTAAGTTTTGGTCTTTAATCAGTATGGAAGTGCGCAGGCGCTTATCACGGCTATCGGAGCTTTTACAAACCGGACATTGGCAGGCAATTAAAGGAACCCCGCCCGATGTACCTGTACCTAAGAATGTAACTTCCATTGCTTGCCGTATATTTACTGAACTACGCCTGTAATTGTAAAGCTAATAAAAGCTATTTACCGAAATGCGTAGTAATCAGCGGCTTTAGGCAGCCTTCTTGCCTTCAAACAGGCTCATCTTTTCAGCCTTCACCTGCTGGTAAAGCTGGGTACTTTCCGAAGAAAGGTTCTCCATCTCCAGATCGGTAATGGAAAGCAGTATCTCAATCAACGAATTGATTTTGGCTTCCACCTCATGGAATTTATTGATAACCACCACACGGCGCTTTTCTAAAATACAGTAGCCGTTCTGGAAGTTGCCCTTCTCAAAACGAACGGTATATCCTCCTTCGCGGAAAATATCTTCAATCTTCTTTAACAGGCCTGCATTATATTTCATTCGCTCTACCTTCTTATTTTTAACCCCGGTTAGTTAAAACGGGGCATTTCTGTCAAATTTGTGTCAAACCTATACGCAGTATTCCCTTCGTATAACTATAACGAAAATATTTGTGTTCATATTTCCCGCATGAAGAAGAAACTAACACTGTGGATTGTTTTTTTACCGTTTGTGGTTTTAGCCCAAACCGAGTTTAAGGACGGTGCCTTAACCATCGATTTCGGCAAAAAAAAGAAGCAAAATACCGATACTGTAGCCGCTCAACAGCCTGTAACCCAGGAAGAGGAGCAGGAAGAAAGCCCTAAGCCGAAGAAGGAAAAAAAGGTTAAAACCACCAACCCCGAAGACCAGGAGGATGAATTTAATCCCAAAAGAGACGGATTATTTAAGGCACTGTTTTCTGCCGGACTCAACGTTTCGCAGGTAGATGGCGACGACCAAGCAGGGTATAAACAACCCGGTGCACAGGGCGGTGTTGGGGTAATGATTAAGTTCCACAAGTACTTATCCGTTAGTGCACAGATACTTTACAACATGAAAGGGGCTTATCGCCGACGCAACCTCAATGAAAGCCCGCAGCAGATGTTCCGCATTAATTGGGACTATATGTCTATCCCGCTTCTATTTAATATCCACGATAAAAAACTGATCATCGCCAGTGTTGGTCTCGGGTTAAACTATCAGGTGCGAAATCAAATCATTTACAAGATCGAAAACCCTGTAGGCACCGGAAACATGGTCGATACTGTTTCCGTACTTCACTCACCCGAACCGCGTAAATTTGACTTAACGGCCATCGTAGGCTTCCAGTTTTTAATCAAGAAAGTTTTCGGTATCGGCGCCAAATTCGAATATTCCTTGATTGGCTTACGGCCATCGGCAGGCTTAAACACCAAGGTAAGGATGATGTATAACAATACACTTACGCTTAACTTTACCTACATACTAAGCCCGAAAAAGAAAAAATAAACCTGCTAAATAGTCGGCCAGCCATAATCGCGCTCTACTTTGCAGATGCGTACTTTAAACGATTGATACCATTCCTGCCGGCCTTTGGTTTGCGCTAACTGATGTTCGCTGTCGGCCTTCCAGCTTTTAATAGCCTCTAAGCTTTCCCAATACGAAACAGTTATGCCAACACCCTCACGTGCCGATTCATGACCTAAATAGCCGGGCTGTTGTTGTGCCAGTGCAACCATGTGTTCGCTCATGGCATGGTAGCCATTATCGCCTTCCGTGCGCAAACTTGTAAATATCACTGCATAGTATGGCGGCTTGGGTGTAGTGGCTATCATGGCCGCAAAACTACCAATTTAGATGTGGCCTTTAGCTTATCACCCGCTATTAGCTGCACAAAATAGACGCCGGCCGGCATATCCTTTACTGAGAAATACATAACTGGTGAAACACCCTCTGCCACTTTAATAACTTCACCGTTCACATTTACAACCTGCAACTTCTCTCCTGCCACAGCCGCAGGCAATTGCATTGTAACGTAATCTATCGCCGGGTTTGGATAGATGCGCAATTCTTCACCCGATAGCTCATCTACCGAGGTTGACGAATTATAAATACAGGTATCATAATAGCTATCGTGGTATTGCAATTGGCCTGCTTCAAAATAACATAGCAAGGCATAATCCGGCCCATCTACCATGCTCATATCCGAACCTCCCCAAATGGAGTGATTGTTCACCGAGCCAACACCGTCAATCCACATATCCTGATATTGCACCATGTTATTGGAGCAGCTTACATACATGCGTTTTTTTATACCATTCCAATTCACGGTGTCTACACTATCTACCCTGCATCCTATATCCGCCGTGCCGAAACCGTATTGTGATAAACCTGTAATAGAATCGCCTGCCATGGCACTGAAATCGTAGATCTTGATATCCGCATTATTATACCACAACCAAATGCGGTTGGCAATATCACGTCGTAAATAATTGGGCGCGTAATAATGGTCGGTAATAGCCTGATAACTTATACCGTTTATTAAAGTATCGCCTTTAATCTCAAAAACATGCGTATAGTAATATTCTCCTGCAGGGAACCAACCCCATTGGTGCTCCAGTATATTCCATTGCGCTGTCGTATCTGCAAAGTGGTACCATTGTGCTTTTACCAACAACATACTAACCGACAAGGTGAGCAGGAGTAACGTTTTCTTCATAGATTAAGTTTACTTCAAATATACAGCATGCAAAGGCCCTTAATTGTCACAGAAATATCACAACTAAAATAGCGTTCCGCCTATGGTAGGCGGCGTTTTACCTAAATGCTTATAGGCCAGTTCAGTAGCCTCGCGTCCGCGCGGGGTGCGTTTTAAAAAACCTTCTTTTATCAAAAAAGGCTCATAAACTTCCTCCAGTGTGCCGGCTTCTTCACTTACGGCAGTAGCAATGGTAGTTATACCAACCGGGCCACCTTTAAACTTCTCGATAATAGCAGCCAATATGCGGTTATCCATTTCATCTAAACCATGCTGATCTACATTCAACTGATCAAGCGCATAATGGGCAATATCAAAAGTAATGGTGCCATTACCCTTTACCTGGGCAAAGTCGCGCACACGGCGCAGTAATAAATTGGCAATACGCGGTGTGCCACGGCTGCGACGTGCAATTTCAAAAGCTGCATCTTCATTAATCTCAGCATTTAAAATTTTGCAACTGCGTTTAATAATATTCTTCAGCACTTCGCTATCGTAGTACTCTAACCGGAACGTGATACCAAAACGCGAACGCAAAGGTGCCGTTAACAAACCCGAACGCGTAGTAGCCCCCACAAGCGTAAACGGATTAAGCCCTATTTGCACGGTGCGTGCATTGGGGCCGGTGTCAATCATTATATCAATCTTGTAATCTTCCATAGCGCTGTAGAGGTATTCTTCTACAACCGGAGAAATACGGTGTATCTCATCAATAAACAGCACGTCGTTAGGTTCCAGGTTTGTAAGCAACCCCGCCAGGTCGCCGGGCTTTTCCAATACCGGCCCGCTGGTAACCTTTACGTTCACGTTCATTTCGTTGGCCACTATGTAACTCAAGGTAGTTTTACCCAGGCCCGGAGGGCCGTGCAACAACACATGGTCCAATGCCTCGCCGCGCTGTTTGGCAGCTTCTATAAACACAAACAGGTTGTCAATTATTCGCGGCTGGCCCATAAAATCATCCAGCGCACGCGGCCGCAGGGCCTTCTCAACTTCTGCTTCTTCTCCGGTAAGATTTCCCTTTTCAGGATCAAGATTCTTGTTCATTTCGCGTGGTGAATTTAAGCAACTGGCAATAAAACATGCAATTGCTATTTTCACTCGTAATATTCTACTCGTGAAACTTTATTGGCTCCTCCCCTTGCTGGCTCTGGCCTCCTGCAAAACCGACCCTTTACGCACCTGCACCCGTAATTATAAAAACGACTCTATTCCACTGGTTACACGTATTGCTTTTGGCAGTTGTGCCGACCAGGAATTTGACCAGCCTATATTAAACACCATCGTGGCACAGCAGCCCGACCTGTTTATTTACCTGGGCGATAACATCTATGGCGACACTTACAATATGCGCGAGCTGGAAAGTGAATACGGACAACTGGCATGTAAACCCGAATTCCAAAACCTGATTCATCATACCAAAGTACTGGCCACCTGGGACGACCACGATTACGGCCATAATGATGTTGGCAAAGAGTTCCCTTCGAAAGAAGAATCAAAACAGATCTTCCTTCGCTTTTGGGGAGAGGAAAACAACCTTGCCAGGCAAAGTCACCCCGGCATCTACACCTCTTATTACTATGGCGATTCGGCGCACCGCGTGCAGGTAATTCTGCTCGACCTCCGCACCTTCCGCGATAAACTGAAAACCGAGAATGATTATTATGTACCGAATTTTGATTCAACGGCTGAGTTGCTGGGCGCTGAGCAATGGACTTGGTTAGCACACGAATTGGAACAACCTGCTAAAATTCGTTTTATCGGTTCCAGTTCCCGCTTTGCTACAGAGGCAGATGGCGGCGAATGCTGGGGCAACTTTCCTGTTGAGTTACAACGCTTTTTTAACCTGGTACAACTGAAACAAGCCAACGGCATTGTATTCCTGAGTGGCGATATTCATTTTGGTGAGTTATGTAAACGGCAGGAACCGGGCTTGTATCCTCTATACGATTTTACAGCCAGCCCCCTGGCCCGCCATGCCAACGAACCCTGGTATAATATGTATCAGGTAGCTACCTCGCCGGTAGGCTATAACTTTGGTGTAATAGAAATTGATTGGCAAGCTACCGATCCGGTGCTACATTGTAAATCTTTCGGCGAAGCAGGTGATCTTCGTTTTAGCTACAACTTTCCGCTAAGCGAAATTCACTTCTGATTCTTACGTCGCTTGATCTCCTTCTGTAAAAGCGAAAGCTCACGTCCGGTTTGGCCGGCTACCGAAGTATTTTCCTGTGCTCGACGTATCAAATAAGGCACCACATCCTTTACCGGTCCATAAGGCAGATATTTGGTTGCGGTAAATCCCAAACGCGCCTGGTTAAAGGTTACATTATCGCCCATACCATACAGTTGCGAGAAAACAACATGCTCCGAGCCACGGTTTATTTTCATACTGTCCATTAATTGCATGGCCAGCAGGTTGCTCTTTTCACTTTGCGAGGCAATGCAAACATGTGTATGGTCTATATGTTCTAAACACAATTTCACAGCCGCATCAAAATCGGCATCAACCGCTTTCTTGTTTTTAGATATCGGTGAAGGATAGCCCATTTTTTCAGCGCGTTCCCGCTCCTTTTCCATGTAGGCACCGCGTACCAACTTAGCGCCTAATACGTACCCTCCCTTCTTTGCCGCCTCCATTTGTTGCTGCAGGTAAGCTAAACGGTCGTGCCGGTATAATTGGAACGTATTGGCCACCACACAGCGCTTTTTATTAAAGCGCGCCATCAGGTCCTCCGCTATTTTATCAAGCGCATCCTGTATCCAGCTTTCTTCTGCATCAATATAAATGGTGGTTCCGTGCTTATCAGCTTCCTCGCACAACGATTCAAAGCGTTCTAATACGCGTTCATATTCCTTCTTCTCATTGCCTTTTAAATGCTCGCCGCGTTGCACCTTTTCAAACAACTCTAAACGTCCATATCCGGTTGGTTTAACACACACGGCTTTCACGGCCTTATGCTTACCGGCAAACTTCAGCGCTTCAATGTTTATGGCAACGGCATTATCGAAGTCCTCTTCTGTTTCTTTAAACTCAATTCCGTAATTCAATAACACTCCTACATGTTGTTCGGCCAAACCCTTAATGGTTTCTGTGCACTCGTCAAACGTTTCACCTCCGCAAAAGTGGTTGTATACCGTCCACTTAAACAAAGGCGAAACAGGCAAATGCAACTTTAGCGAGAAGTTGGCCAGTGCTGTTCCAAGCTTTACAAACGAATTGTTCCCTACAATGGTAAACAGGGCTTTGGCCTTTTGTAAATCACCATCCGATTTACCTGCAAAGGCTACCTGCGTATTTTCGAAAATTCCCGGCGAGATATCCATAACAAAATGATGGCGAAGTTGGAAATATTTTCCGGTTGTGCTATAACCACCTTAATCATAACCCATTTACCGCTAAAGGGTTTTAGTTACCGGCTGCTTTTTTAACTTTATTGCTTCGTTTGGCCCCATTTTGGGGCAACGATGGTTGATTAGCAAAGCACTATGGAGATTTTGTATTTACTGATTGGTTTATTGGCAGGTGCCGCTGTAGCTTATTTCTTCCTCAAATCGAAATCGGAAGGAGAATTGGGCGCAGCACGCGAGAAAGCACAATTGCTGGAACAAACCATTACCGAGGTTAAAAATGAACTGCGCCTGGCAAGTGAGCGCGCCGAGGCTTTATTACGCGAAGAACGAAGCAAATCAGAAACACTGGGGCACGAGCTGGCCACCACCCGCGCCGAAGCCAATAACCTGCACCAGCGCTTATTGGAACAGAAAGCCGAACTGGAAGACCTGAACCAACGCTTTACCAAGGAGTTTGAAAACCTGGCCAACCGCATTTTAGATGAGAAAGGCAAAAAGTTCAGTGAACAGAACGAGTCGCAGATCAAAAACATTCTCGATCCACTTCGCCACCGTTTAAACGAGTTCGAACAAAAAATTCAGCAGAACCATGTGGAGCAGGAAAAGGAACGCAGCGCTTTAAAAGAGCAGTTGCGTACCCTTACCGATATGAACAAACGCATGAGCGATGAGGCCATAAACCTTACCCGTGCATTAAAAGGCGAAGCTAAAACCCAGGGTAACTGGGGTGAATTGATCCTGGAAAAAATTCTGGAGAAAAGCGGTTTGCGCAAAGGCACCGAATATGATGTGCAGCCCACCTTCGTTAACGAGGATGGTTCGCGCCTGCAGCCCGACGTAGTAATTCACCTGCCCGAAGGCAAGAACCTGATCGTAGATAGTAAAGTATCGCTGGTGGCCTACGAGCGTTACAACAGCGCCGAACTGAAGGAAGAACAGGACCGCTATATGCGCGAGCACATTCTATCCTTACGCAACCACGTAAAAGGATTAAGCGGCAAAAATTATCAGAACTTATACCAAATCGGCAGCCCCGATTTTGTGTTGCTATTTGTTCCTATCGAACCCGCCTTTTCGTTAGCGGTGGGCAACGATGACAACCTGTACCACGAAGCATTCGAAAAAAACATCATCATCGTTAGCACCTCAACGCTATTGGCAACGCTGCGCACCATCAACAACATCTGGAAACAGGAACGCCAAAACCGCCACGTGCTGGAGATCGCCCGCCAAAGCGGTGAACTATACGACAAGTTTGCTGCCGTAGTAGATGACTTCATAAAACTGGGCGTAAAAATGGAAGAAGGCAAAAAGACCTACGAAGAAGCCATGGGGCGTTTGTATAAAGGCAAAGGCAATGTCATAGCGCGCTTCGAGAACCTGAAAACACTGGGGGCCAAAGCTTCTAAATCAATTAACCCGAAGATTCTGGAACGCACAGATGATGTGGGCGACGAAAAAATAGAGCAATAGATGTTTTCACTGATCATATACATACTTACAGCGGCCGTCGGTTTTATGATGGGTTATTTGTACAAGCGTTCGTTTACCAACGCCCAGTTTTTTAACCCCGACCCCAAAAAGGCGCTTCGCCTGTTTATTACTATGTTCAGCCTGGCCACCGTGCTTACGTTTACTTTATCGTGGGTAACTACCCACCTGCTTAGCGAATCAACCATTGCTGAGGAAGGTAACATCAAATATCAGAACACGCACTCGGTAATGATCTTCGTGCTTAATTTCTTCTTCTTTGCTTTGGTGGTATTAGCCAACGTTTACAGTCAGGCATTAAAAAAAGTGGCATGGGTACCTTACTTGCTCACCATAGGTTTTTATGCCGTATTTATTTTAAAGGACACTTACTACGTTTCTAATTACTACGTAACCTGGCAGCAAGCCATGCACTTAACGGTAGGCGACATCAGCGACCTAATTCAAAAAGCATGGACAAAAGTAGCCCTCGGTTTAGCCGTTACCGTGTTTAACCTGGGGATGATCTGGTGGGGCTTTAGAAAGTAATAACCTTACTCTTTACCAAACGCCTGCATCACCGCTTCGCTTACACCAACAGCACTAAAGCCGCCATCGTGGTATAAGTTCTGCATAGTAACATAGCGCGTTAAATCGCTGAATAAACTAATGCAGTAATTAGCACAATCATCAGCAGGTGCATTACCCAACGGACTCATCTTATCAGCAAAGCCATAAAACGAATCAAATCCTTTAATGCCGCTGCCGGCCGTAGTCATAGTTGGCGATTGCGAAATAGTATTTACCCGCACCTTTTTCTGCGAGCCATAGTAGTAACCGAACGAACGTGCCATACTTTCCAGCGTAGCCTTAGCATCCGCCATATCACCGTAACCGGGAAAGGCGCGCTGCGCCGCTATATAAGTTAAGGCCAAAATACTGCCCCATTCGTTCATGGCATCTTTCTTCATCAGCGTTTGCACCAGTTTATGAAAGCTAACCGCCGATATATCCAGGGTCTTCATCAACCACTCGTAATTCAAATCAGTATAGGTTTTGCCTTTGCGCACGTTGGGGCTCATGCCTATGCTATGCAACACAAAGTCAAGCTTACCACCTAAGTGGTCCATCGCCTGTTGCACCAGTTTATCCAGGTCTTCTACCAAGGTAGCATCTGCCGGTATCACAATAGTGCCACAGGCTTCCGCCAGTTTATTGATCTCGCCCATACGCAGTGCTACCGGTGCATTGGTTAACACAAACGTTGCACCCTGCTTGTGCGCCTGTTCAGCCACTTTCCATGCCAGCGAATTCGCATCCAGCGCTCCAAAAATTATACCGCGTTTACCTTGTAGCAGATTGTTCATACATCACTGTTTATGAATGCAAAATAGGAAATCAAAAATAAACGGGTTGTAGAGGCAGGGGTTCATGACCCAATGGTTAAAAAAATGGCCGGAACCTTTCGGTCCCGGCCTCAACCCTGCTCATTTACTATTAATCCTTATGCTTCAACAATCGAAGGCGGTAAAAGTTTGTATAATACCGGTGTTACTAAACGGGATAGTAAAGTGGAAGAAATCAATCCACCTATCAGCACCCATGCCAGCGGCGAATACAGCGGGTTAGCCTCTAAGGCCAGCGGCAACAAGCCACCTATCGCTGTTAACGATGTCAATACGATCGGCACAAAACGCACCTCCCCGGCTTCACGTATCGCTGTTTCAATATCCTTGCCTTGCTTACGCAATTGGTTGGTAAAGTCTACTAACAGAATAGTATTCTTCACTTCTATACCAACCAGCGCTATTAAACCGATAACTGCTACAAACGAGAACGGATAACCCAGCAACAGCAACATTGATATAGCCCCTATTATACCCAATGGTATTACCGACAGCACAATCAATGTGCTCTTAAAACTGCGGAACTCTAATATTAATACACCAATAAACCCAAATACGGTTATAAGTATAATAGAACCCAGGCCGCCAAAACTTTCCTGCTTGCTTTCCACCTCACCGGCAACTACATAACTGTAACCGGTGTTAAACTTAAACTGCTTCAGTTTCTTCACTATCTCATCATTCACATCACCCGTCAAATAGCCCGATTTTACAAAGGCGGTAATAACCACATACCTGTTCTTATCGTAGTGCTTTATACTATTAGGCGATGATTCAAAACTTACCTCTGCCACCTGACTTAACGGTATAGCCGCACCAGTTACGCTGTTCACATACAAGCGCTTAAACACGTCAAAGCCCTGCACCCTATCAACCTTTGGTAAGGTTACGTGTATATCCTGGTCCTCATTATCTGCATCCTGAAAGGTGCCCACATTTAAACCTGCCACGGCTAAACGCACAGCGCGGTTAATCTCTACCGTAGGCACACCCAGCATGCCTGCCTTTTCCTTATTAATGTGCACCCGTAAACTATTGCTTTGTGTAGCCAATGGATTATTTACATAAATAGTGCCCGGTGTTTTGCGGAACATATCTTCCACCTGATACGATAGCACACGCAGCGAATCCAAATTCTCGCCAAACAAACGGATGGCAATCGGCGCCTCAATCGGCGGACCTTGCTCAAAGTCCTTCACCTCAATCTTGGCATTCGGATAACTTTTAAAGGTTTCGCGCAACTCGTCAATAAACTTTTCCTTTTCAACCGGCTCGGTAGAAGGTTGCAACTGCACAAACACCTGCGCAAAATTTTCCGATTCGTTGCGCTGTATCACGTTGTAATAAATACGCGGGTTACCCTTGCCTATGTTGGTAGAGAAATTGCGGATGATCTTATGCTTCTGCAATTCACCCTCCACATAATGCGCAATGCGGTCGGTTTCATAAATATTGGTGCCGTCCGGTGTTTCAATGTTCACCATAAACATCGGCTTCTCCGATTTAGGGAACAAACTAAAGCCCACCACCGGCACTAAACTTACCGCACCGGCAAAAATGCCACCTGCCACCAGCAGGGTAATTACCGGGTGCTTTAAAGCACGGTCCAAAAACACGGCATAAGTAAGGTGAATGCCTTTCTTCAAGCCTCTTAAAAAGATATTGCCATCTGGATTTTCATGATCCGTTAGCATAATGCTGCTCAGAAATGGCACAATAGTAAGCGATACAAACAGCGAAGCCAGTATCGTTAATATCACTGCCATAGGCAAGCTGCGTATAAAGTCGCCGGAACCTTCCGGTAAAAACACCAGAGGCAAAAAGGCGAAGATCAAAATCGCCGTGCAGCCTAATACCGCTAAGCCTATCTGCTTGGTAGCTTCAATTGCGGCTGTGCGTTTGCTAACACCATTGCGTAAAAAGCGTTCTATATTTTCTACCACCACAATGCTGTCATCCACCAGCAAGCCCAACGCGATAATGAAACCTACAATACTTAATTGGTTGATGTTGTAACCAAACAAGTGCAGCAGCAACAAACCAATAGACAACGATAACGGTATCGAAACCATCACTACCGAGGAAGCCCTAAAACCCAGCGGCAGCAACGTGATTAATACCAGCAAAATGGCTATACCAAAATCCCTCGCAAAGTGGTTCAAGCGTTTCGATACCCCTTCGTGCTGATCAAACATTTTAGCAAAGGCAATATTCTTAGGCAGTCCTGTTTTAAACTTTTCTACCACCGGTTCCACCTGCCCGGCAATAGAAACAATATTCTGTCCATCCTTCTGCGAGGCCGTTACAAACACAGCCCGGTGTCCGTTGGCACGCGTCATATACTTATCTTCATCATATGCCTCGGTCACATTCGCCACATCTTTCAGGTAAACAATCTTGGTGCCCGAGCTATTGATAATGGTATTCCGTATCTGTTCCGCATCCTGATACTTACCACTGGTTTTTACGTTGAATTTTTTGGTATTGATGTCAATGGCCCCTGCAGGTATGTTCACGTTCTCGCTCTGTAAGGCACCAAGTATCCTGCTCAGCGGAATTTTATACTGTGCCATTTTTTCAATGTTCAGTTCCACATCCACGCGTTGTTCGGGGTAGCCCCAGGCCTTTACATTCTTCAGCGATTTATTTTTCTCTAACTCCTTCACCAGCACATCGGCCTGTTTACGCAACTGCACATAGCTGGCGTTTTCACTTATCAGCGCAAACTGGTAAATGTTCACATCGCTACTGCTGCTCTTCATAATATCCAGGCTATACAGATCCTGCGGCAGATCCTTACGCAGCGAGTTCATCTCCCGCACCAGTTCCTGATACTTGGTATCTACATTGCTTTCGTATTTGTAGTATACGCCTATTACCGCCACACCATCATCAATGGTGGAAACCACTTTCTTAATATCGTCCAGTTCATTCACCCGCTTCTCTATTGGGTCAACCACCAGCTCTTCCATATCGCGCGGACTGGTGCCGGGGTATACCGCAATCATGTAATATTGCGGCGCGTTAAATACGGGGTCCTCGCTGCGGGGCATGGTAAACATGGTGCTTACACCAAGCGCCAGCAGGGCCACAAATACCACCAGGGTAAACTGGTAGTTCTTAACCGAAAATTCAGTTATACGCATATACTATCTTTTAAATCCGTTGCGGACTATTCTTTACAATCAAATCCGGAATTATTTACCGGCAGTTTCAGTGGTTGCAGCAGATACCTGCACGGCAACACCATCGGTCAGGTAAGCCGAACCATCGGTTATCACCTGCGCCGTAGCATCTAATCCACCCGAAAGCATCACTTCCTTATCCTTTATAAAAGCAATCTTAACCGGTACCTTATGCGCCTTGCCGTTATCTACAGTAAATACAAAGGCATCCTTTCCATTGCCTTCTATAATGGCATCAATAGGCACAGCCACATATTGCCCGCTGGCCGATGGCGTAATCTCTGCCTTGGCAAACAAACCGGTCGCCATGTTCCTGCCTGTAGGCTTTAACTTAATCTCCGCCTGGTACAAACCACTCATCGGGTCCGGCACCTGCGATAGTTTTGAAACCACACCGCTAAAATTTTCGTTGGCATAAGCATCAATGGCAATGCTGGCACTGTTACCAATTTGCAGGCGCGCCCAATCTTTATCCGATATACCTACCTTCACTACCCAGTCATTAGCACCGGCTGAGGTCATATAAAATATAGGCAAGCCGGGCGATACGATCTCGCCTTCATTCATCAGCTTCTTTACAATTTTGCCTGCTGCGGTAGCGCGTATCTCGCTGTAATTGCGATTGAATTTCGCCATCTCGTATTGCTGCTTAGCCACATTTAAACCGGTAGTAGCATTCTGCAATTGCTCCAGCGATGCCACCGTGTCGCGGTATAAGTTGCTGGCACGGTCGTAATCGCGCTGTGCTTTTTCTAAACCCTGCCTAGCCTGTTCCACCATGGCATTTATCTCGGTTAAATTCAGCGTAGCCAGCAGTTGGTCCTTTTGTACCGATTCACCTTCTTCTACATAAATGCGCTGAATAACACCACCGGTTTTAAACGAAAGTCTTGCTTCGGTTTCCGATTGTATAAAGCCCGACGCCACTACAGGGTCGGTGGTTACAATGGCATGAACCGTAGCCAGTTTCACCGGCGTTTGGGTAACATCAGCAGCCGTTTCGGTTTTACCGGCTTTGGCACTGCAGGCATAAATGAACACAGCAAGCGCAAGGGCCGCTGTTAGTGTTAAATAAATAGTCCTTTTATTCATAACAATCTTTTTATTGGTTGATAGATGCACCCGCTACAGCACGCTCCAGTTCAGCATACTTTATCCAGGCATCGAAATAGGAAATTGATTTTTGCAGACTCGCCAGCGTTGTTTCATTCCGGGCATCCAGATACTCGATATACAAGGCTTGTCCTTCCTTATACTTCTTGTTCATCAACCCAAAATACTCCCCGGCTGATTGTTCCTGCTGCCTTGCACTTTCGTACTGCACGCCGGCCGATGTATAGCTGTTATTGGCAGCAGTGGCAGCTAACTCCAATTGATTTTCTACATACTGCGTTTGTGCGTTCAGCGCCTGTAGTTCCACCTGCGCCTGCTTTATGCGGTGCACATCGCGCAGGCCGTTAAACAAATGCCAGTCAAACGAAATACCTAACAGGTAATAACGCGAACTGCTGTTGAATTTAAAATCCGATGCCTGCGAACCCAAATTCATCTGCGCACCAACTTTGGGTATCCAGGCGCTTTTTTGCAAACTCAGAATATGCTGGTCAACTTTCTTTGCTAAACCCAGTTTCACCAACTCCTCGCGCTTACCGGCGTTCACCGAACTGCTTGCCGGCAAGGGTTGCAAATTGTTCAGCAGTGTTTCATCAATGGCAATCTCGCTATCCAGTGGTTTGTTCAACAAAAAGTTGAAATAGGCCGCCGCATTCTTTTTGGTATTCTGTGCATCGGTAAGTTTGGCTTCTATCTTATTTACCTCGCTCTTGGCGCGACTCAACACATAGGCCACTTCCTTGCCGTTATCAACCAGTTTCTGATTTACCCGCTCGCTTTCTTTTACCAGGCCCAAAGCTGCTTCATAAATCCGCACAGCCTGCACCGCCTTCAGGTAATTAAAGTAGGCCACCTTAATATCCTTTACCAGTTCGCGCTTGTAAATGGCTACTTCGTTTTGTTGCAGTGCTACCTGGTCTTTCTTAATGCTTCGGTTATACCATACTTCGGCATTAATTAATGGCAAACTGGCCTGGAAATACGCATTATAAAAATTCTTAGGGTTTAATTGTTCCGATACATTGCTGATGGTAGGGTATTGCGGCGAACCCGGCGCAAACACCGCATTTATCGCATTCAGGTTTTGATATACCGGGTTCATTAAATCGCCTACCGGTATGTCAATGCTTCTGCCCCCGCGCGAATCAAGGTAATTGGCCTGCAGACTGATATCCGGAAAAAACAGCCCCATGCTTTCTTTTAAAGCATACAAGCTTTTGGTTAGTTGAAAATTCTGCTGCTTGATAGCCTGGTTGCTATCCAACCCCTGTTGCACATAGGCATTTAGTATATCACCTTGTGCTACAGCCAACTGAACCGTTAGCAGTAGTAAAAAAAGTAGTTTAATCGCTCGCATACTTTTATGTATTAACTTAATGAACAGTGTTTAGTAATCAGCCAAAAAAATATTACGCCTTCAGTAATCCCATCAACTCATCTAATGCATGCAACATCATAACTCGCAATTGATCATCTTCCATATCCATCACCTTAAATCGCTCGCGGATCTTTAACGAAACAAGCCCATGCACCATACTCCAGGTATACATGCTGGCCAAATTAGCATCGCTGGCGCGTATCAGCTTTTGCTCCATGCATTCCATCACTGTGGTCTGCAACAGTGCAAAGGTACTTTCACCGCACTTCCAGCAATTCTCCTCAGCATGCTTTTCTGCAATGGCCTTCATCGGCGCACGCATAATAAACATCAGGTCGTAGTATTCCGGATTCTCCAGCGCAAAATCAATATAGGTGGTTCCCAGGGCACGCAAACGCTGCAACGGATTTTCAATGCTCATGCATTGTTGCATCAAGCTTAACAACTTACCAAACCCTATCTCGTGGATGGCAAAGAACAACTCGTCTTTATCTTTAAAATACAGGTAAATAGTGGCGGGGCTATACTCTATCTTCTCAGCAATATTCCGGATGCTGGTCTTCTCATAACCATCTTCCAGAAACATTTCCGTAGCAGCTTCCAAAATGCGTTCCCGCATTTCCATCTTCTCACGTTCTTTTCTTTCAGCTATACCCACGGCTCATCCCTATTTACGGTGCAAATTTACTGAACACTGTTTATTTTCCAAATTTTACTCTACAAAATTTTCACCTTATTCCTCCTACCATCCTGCTCATCAACCTTTAATCATACATTAGCCCATAGCCAAGCAAGGTGTCTAAAAGCAGTATTTTATGCAGGATTGGGATTTAAAAACAGTGGAGGAACTGGAGCAATTAGTACCGCCAGAACCGGTTACCGAACAGGATATCGATTTGTATAACCGCCTGGCCGCTAAATTACTGCATGTTAATCGCGACCGGGCTTTTGAACTTGCCACCAGCGCCCGCAAGGCTGCTTTGGAACTTAACTATACGTATGGCGACATAAAGGCGCGGTCCTCACTCGGTTGGTTACAGTCCGACCCCCAGCAAGGCATCGCCCTTTTAATTGATTGCATACCCCAGCTTGCGGAATTGAACAAACCAGTCGACCAGCTTCCCGTGTTTAAAAACCTCTCGTTGCTCAGCCGCAAAGCAGGCGATTTAGATGCAGCCCTGGAGTATGCAAAGCAGGCCGTATTGTTATGCGAAACACTACAACTTACCGATAGGTTAGGCAATAGTCTTAGCTTATTGGCTACCATCTATATTACGCGCTGCGATTACGCACAGGCTTTGCAACTGATGTTAAGGGCCCTGGAATTATTAGAGGAGTATGGGCAAAAAGCTGAAATAGCATCAGCCTGCAGCAATCTGACTGCCTTATATTTTAATCTCGAAAACCTGGACAAGGCACTGGAGTACGCCCAAAAAACTTCGCAAAATTATAAGGAGGCCAACCAGCATATGTTATATGCCGAAGCGCTCTTAATTGAAGGACAATGCTGGGGCCGCATGGATAAACCCACCGAAGCGTTGCAATGCTTTGAGGCTGCCTTGCTCGAAGCACAACAGATACATCATACCGAACTGGAAGCTGAAATTCTTGTAAACATGGGCGGTTTACATTTGCTAAAAAAAGAATACGATCCGGCGCTTTTATATCTATCGCAAGGCCTCAACCGGTGTACAACATTAAAATTACTGCAACCGCAAGTGTATGCATTAATGTGCCTGGGCAATTTATTTAAATCAGCCGAATACCCGAACCGCAACCTGCAACAAGCGGAAGAATATTTGCTGGAAGCCCTTGCTGTGGCCGAGCCTAATGGATTGAAATGGGATACGCGTGAAATTACCGGAACACTGGCCGATTTATATGCCACTACGGGTAACTGGCAGGCTGCCTATAACAATCAAAAGCGCTTTACCATTTTAGAAAAGGAAATAAACACCTCTGAATCTCGTAATCAACTTGCCAATTTTGAAATTGAAAAAGAATTGGCCCTTACCGTAAAAGAAAAAGAAGTAACCGACCGCATACTGCACAATATCCTTCCTAAAAAGATTGCTACCCGCCTGCGCACCGGCGACGAAGAAATTATTGAACGCTACGAAAGTGCAACGGTGCTGTTTGCTGATATCGTTGGTTTCACCACGTGGAGCAAGGATATGCCCATAGCCGAACTGGCCAAAACGTTGAACAAAATATTCAGTTTGTTTGATGAGCTGGCGCATCGTCACAAGGTCGAAAAAATCAAAACCATCGGCGATTCGTATATGTGCGTGGCGGGTTTACCGGAACGCTGCGATGATCATGCCGAACGTATAGCAAACATGGCCTGCGCTATGATTTCCCATATCAGCGGTCTTTTCCCTGATGGTAAAATACAATTGCGCATAGGCATACAAACCGGCGAAGTAATTGCAGGTGTATTGGGTAAAAACAAATACGCTTACGATTTATGGGGAGACACCGTAAATACAGCCAGCCGTATGGAAAGCCACAGCCTACCGGGCCGCATACAGGTTACTGAAGAAGTTAAAAATTTACTGGCCGGTAAGTTTATCTTCCATCAACGCGAAGAAATGGAGGTAAAGGGAAAGGGAACCATGCATGTATATTTTCTGGAGCCCCACGCCTCCGGTATTTCGATATTGTAACAGACTTTTCTTTTGTAGACCACATTGCCCAATGTGCTCATGCTATCCACCTGCACGAGCGGTTTTTACTAAAAAGCAGAAGAATCTTCGCTTCAACCTCTTGTCGGTGCCCTTGCCCCGCGCGGTACAAACTTTGCCCTCCTAAACAAAAGCAAAACCATGAAAAAGAAACCGCCCGTTCCCGAGAACAACCTAACCCCTAAAGAAGATTTCAGCTACCCTTCATCAGAGGATATCTATAATCAGGAACAAAAAGTAGCCAACCTAACGGCCGAAGACGGCACACCACTGGAAGAAATAACCAAAGAAAAAATGACGGGTTGGAACGAAAAGGACAGTCGGCAGGAAAAAACCGGCGACGACCTTGATGTGCCCGGTGCTGAATTAGACGATGCACAGGAAGCCGTAGGCAGCGAAGATGAAGAAAACAACTACTACAGTTTAGGTGCCGATAAGGAAGATGGCAACCCAACGCAAAACGAAGATTACATCAACCAGGATGTGGAACCCGAACCTTAGTGGTTACGGAATATCGGTATAGTTAATCTCTACCCAATCCGATCCGTTCCACAACAACATTAAACTGTCGCCGTCGCCCATATCGCGGCTGCTGGTACTTAAGCGCATGTTGGTGGTGGCAGGGTTGCTTTCTACACGTATGTTATTACCGCCGGTAGCAGTTACATTCAGCAACAAAAGCTGCCCGCGTACCACACCATCACTCAGCGTTGTTTTAGCCGAGCCGCCGTTAACGGTCGTTACTATATTAAAGTAACTACGTCCGCTAACATCCAACGTAAAATCGGTGGTTACGTTTACCGTGGTATCGCGTAGCGATATGGCGCCGTTAATATCCATAGCCGTGGCCGGTGTAACGGCTCCTCCGCCTACACACATTTTTTTCGAATTCATACTTACGCCATCCGCAGTAATCCGCATCGATTCGGTTCCGTTCCGCTTAAATACCACATCGCTGTTATCTATTGTACCCAGCACGGCCGGTGTGCCTAAGCCGGTATTACCACCGGTAGTCCAAACCGTATTCGTGCTCTTAATAGTATCGTTGCCCTGGCCCACCCATATAGTGCCGTGGTCGTTCACATCCATTACGGTTACCGAAACTGCCGGCGACTTTGCCGCATATAAAGCATAAGGCACACTCATAAGCTGACTGGTACCCATATCCGTATAATTAATGCCTGCTGCAGGGTCTAACTCTACCTGCATAAATCGTTTGCCGCTCCAGTCTACGGTATTAAAGTTGCCGCTCACGGTTGTGCCACCACCTACCACCACCGAAAATATACCCAGCGGTGTAGTAATAATGCTATCCCGCTCACTGTATAAAATCGGACCCGTAGCGCTATCCGCGTGAATGCTGATTTGCACGGTTGCCAAATGGTTAGGCATTATACTCCCTTGGTTATCACGCAGCACTGCCTGATAATTAAAACCGGGCGCCTGGGCGTTCACAAATACAGAGAGAATAAGCAGAAGAACAAAAACGGGTAGTTTTTTGAAGATCATAGCAACTTGGTTATTCGGTAAAATGGTTCCAACCCTACAAACCACAGTTTGTAGGCATAGTGCATGAACGAATGCCGGTTAAGAAGGTTTCAAAATCAACCCAAATAAATTAACAAAAGCAATATATGTGGACTATTTGAAGCTTTTAACCGCGTTCGGATACATATACGCCATATTCCGCTAACCGGATCAATGCAATGGCAAAAAAAAGTTGATGTTATTTAAAAATAAGACGCCTCCGATCCTGAACTGATAGTTAATGTATTGTCCAACTATCATTTATCATACTTCCAGAGCACTTTAAATGCCGGTTGATCGTATCCGCTATATATTTTCATTTCCACCTGCTCTCCCTGCTTTAGCAAGTCTAAAATAGGCTTATCCTCTGTCAGGTATTTTAACTTCTTCTCCTCATAATAGCTAACCTCGCTCGTATAAGTAAGTAGCGGATCCGACAGGCATACATTCTTTTTATCCAGTACTTTTAAATTATACTCAGTGCTACTCGTAGACAAAGTAATATAACGGATGTTATTGCGCGATTTTATACACTTGGTTTGTCCATTCCACACAATACGGTTAGGTAGAGCGCAGGCACTGAATGCCATTATAAATAATGACAAACACCAAACCAGTTCTGTTCTAAAGGGTTTAGTTCGATTCATCTACTATCTCCCCCCAATACCGTGTAAGCCCCCCGTTTTTAAGATAGGGTTGGATTAGACTATTGCTGTTTAATAATGATCGAAGTTAAATAATTTATATCAGAGCTATTATTACTAGAACCGCTGTTGCATGTGGTAAACTCCTGCGAGCCTGAGCGGGGCGGAGTTTGGGTAACTAAGGAAATAAGGTAAGCACTGTTATGGAACTAAATCGGTAGCAGCTAAAATTTTAAAACGGGAAGACTGGAAGACACCTATTATTTACCGGTAAATAAATAGCATTACTAAACCGATTAGGAAAATACCAAAGCAAATCACGTAACCCATATAGACTTTCTTCGCATACCTTATTTGTGCTACTTTAATAGTGTCACTTTCTGACGCCAATGCCTGATTAAATTTCGCCAAGGATGGCCTTCCTCCAACTTTAACCAATCCATTAAAATAAAGTTTACCGTACAGAAAACCAGCATAAACAGACAGACAGCCACACAGCACTGCAAGCAGAACAAGCCCAAACTCAAAACTGTTAAATTTCATCTCTTCTTAAAATCAACTCAGTAAAGATATTTTAAATCTCATGAACAAGAATATTGCTGCCGTCTGCGTGGGTAGAAGAAAGAGTATACCAGCAAACCATTTTGTTAATTTTAAGTACTACTATTTGAAACTTTAAACCATTTAACCTATCTTTACAGAGCAATAAGTTCTTTGACAACCTCAGTAAAACCTAAACCACCGGCAACCCACAACTGTCGCAAGGGTAAACTATACCTGCACACCGGGCACGAAATGTTATCTTAAGTCAAGCCAATGCCGGACAAAAGATGACATCTCTGTAGACCTGCCTGCCACAAACACACAGGATAACTATGCCCTGCCGCCAAACACTTTAAAATTCCGGCAATTTGTGCACGCAAAATCAACTGCACAAATGTGCACAAATGAAAACTTCTCTAATGCGTTCCATGTTGGAACTTGCCGAAAGTGTAAAGAAGTGTAAAGTTTAACCTGCATTTATCTTGAAATTCCTCTACATCCAGAACATCCTGGTTCTAAAAGTGTAAAGGAGTGTAAAGTTGCAATTGCCGTGAACAGTGAACCGAGAACTCTTTTAATTGTAAAGAAGTGTAAAGTTTGACCTGCATTTATCCTGAAAATCCTCTAGATCCTGAACATCCTGGTCCAAAAAGTGTAAAGAAGTGTAAAGTTCTATAAACTGTATTCTTTTTCTGTCTCTGTGTTAAATCATCGATTTCGATCATTTAACACAACCTTTTTCAGGACGCTACACGGGCTGTTAATCCTGAAATCCTCTAATCCTACGAATCCTAGTTCAGACAAAATTGTAACGAAGTGTAAAGTTTAACCTGCATTTATCCTGAAAATCCTCTAGATCCTGAACATCCTGGTCCAAAAAGTGTAAAGGAGTGTAAAGTTTAAACCAAAAAAATTCTTTGCGTCTTTGTGTAAACCGCTTTTTTAATCGATTTAACACAAAAATCGCTCATATGAATTTTTCTGTAACTTGTGCACAAGCTGAAAAGTGCACAAGCATGCACAAGTAGCTGTGGATAACCCCGGACTCTTCTGGCCTCCCATCAACGTTAAAAATACACTGCAAAACAGCCAATTAAGCGCAACGCTGCATTTTCACCCCCTCTTTGCGAAGCAGAGAGGGGGCCGGGGGGTGAGTCGAGGGCAAACTGGCTATCGAGAACACACCTACGGGGAACGAGGAACAATCCTGATTCAGCATTCTAAAATCAAAAATCCGTAATGATAGGCTTGATAGGCCTTTACGTGCAACCAATCAATCCCTATCATTCCCAATCAAAAACTATCAAACCCTATCATAACTGTAAAACAGCAAGCCATCCATCTAAAGGTGTAACCTTTTTCAAAAAATAAAACAACTCCGGCATCCTTGTATTTATCTGTGTATTATGTGCAATCGGTGGTTAACTGTATTTCAACCTTTAACTACCGCGCCAATCATAAAAATCTGTGTTTCTCTGCGTTCCATTAAAAGCGTGCCCCCTAATTCAATGTAACCTTTTCAAAAAAATAAAACAACTCCGGCATCCTTGTATTTATCTGTTTTAATCCGTGCAATCTGTGGTCAATTGTATTTCAAGCATTAAATACCGCGCCAATCATAAAAACCTGCGTTCATCTGCGTTCCATTGTATTACCCACCCATTCTCTATATTGACTTTTATCACCCCAAAAACCTGCCTCCATTCCCCCGCACTTTCCTATTTTAACCCCTGCAAACTATACCATGCAAGTAATAGACATACACCCCGATTGGTGGAAGTGGGGCACTGCCGAAAAACGCAAGGCCCTAACCGATTATCCGAATCTGAAAACACATCTGGAACAACGTTGGAACATCGGCTTAAACACCCGTCGCGATGAGCCCGCCAATTTTCCGGTACTAGCCAATGCCGATAACGCAAACAAACTGGAGATACTCTTTGGTCAGTTCAACTTTACAACAAAGGCCGATACCCGCTTAATTAAAAGCCTGGGCAAAAGCTATAAGGACCTTTTGTTTTCTGTTACCCGCACGGCTGTGCGTGTGGTGGATGGTGTGGTCTATCCGCAGAATCACGAGGAAATACAGCGTATTTTAGAGATTGCTTCGCGCGAAGGCGTGCTGGTAATGCCGTTCGGCGGTGGCAGCAACGTATGCGGCGATTTCGATTTACCGGGTGCCGATGCCCGCCCCCGACTGGCTATGGACATGGCGAAGATGAATACCCTGCTACACCTCGATAAGGTAAACCACAAGGCCACCTTTCAGGCAGGTATTTATGGTCCGGCGCTGGAGCAAATGTTGAATGCACAGGGCTTTACCCTGGGTCATTTCCCGCAATCGTTTGAATATTCAACTCTCGGCGGTTGGGTGGTAACCCGCAGTGCAGGACAGGAAAGTTCCGGTTATGGTCGTATAGAAGATATTGCCATTGCAATAAAGGTGGCCACACCCACAGGCACCCTGCAAACCAGTAGTTACGAAGGCGACGCCGCCGGGGTGAACCTGAAAGGATTATACTTTGGCAGCGAAGGCATGTTTGGCGTAGTAACGGAAGTTACGGTGCGTATCCATCCCCTGCCTAAAACAAAACAATGGGCTATTGCCTTATTCCCTAACTACCAAAGCGGGTTGAATGCGCTGCAAAGTTTAGTGCAGCAAAACATCTTCCCTACCGTTGTGCGCTATAGCGATGAGCACGAAACATTCTTTCTATCGCTGCTTTCGCACGAAACACCGGGCTTTGTTACCAACATAAAAGCAGCAGTAAAAAGCGCGGTGCTTAAATGGAAGAAGCTGGAGCAAGGCTGCATTATGATGATACGTTTTGAAGATGATTGTGGTGAAGATTGTCCGAAGTTGGAAAAAGCAAAACGCGCCTTTAGCGATAACGGTGCTATGCTGTTAGGCGATGCACTGGGCAAACGTTGGGAAACCAGCCGCTTTGGTTTGCCCTATTTGCGCGATGACATGATGTTGCGCAATGTAGTGGTTGATACCATGGAAACCGTAGTACCCTGGAACAAAATTGACGAGTTGCGCAAAAAACTGCGCCTGGCTTTGGATACCTGCACAGCCTTTCAAAATCAGCAGGGCATCCTGTTGGCGCATGTATCGCACGTATATACCAGTTGCGCCAGCATTTACTTTACCGTACTTACACCTATGCAAACAGGTAACGAAATGAACCAATGGCGCGAGATAAAGAAAACCGTAACCGATACGATTGTGAACAATGGTGGAGCAGTATCGCATCACCATGGCGTTGGTAAGGACCACCAGCCCTGGTATCTGCAAACTACCGATGAAGTAACCAAGCGCATTTTGCAAAGTGTAAAACAGGCTGTTGACCCGGCCAATATTCTTAACCCCGGCAAGTTGTTCGATGAAGCGTGAAGCACAAATACAGCGTGCACAAACCAAGCACTTTGATGTTGCCATCATCGGCGGCGGCATAACCGGCGCCGGCATTTTAATGAATGCCGTGCAGCAGGGTTTAAAAGCTGTGTTGATCGAAAAGAATGACTTTGCCTCGGGCACCAGCAGCCGCTCTTCTAAAATGATACACGGCGGGTTGCGTTATATGCAGTACATGCAGTTTGGCTTAATTAAAGAAGCCCTGCAGGAGCGCGGCCATCTGCTCAAAAAGTTTCCGCACCTGGTTAAGCCGGTTGGTTATGTGTTCCCGCATCATGGTTCTAAACTGGGTTTGTGGGTAAAGAACATAGGCTTGACTTTGTATGACACCATGGCTGCTGATGCGGAGTTCCCGAAACATGTGTTACTCAACAAAGCGCAAACGCTTAGCGAAATAAACGGCTACACTACCGATAAACTGGCCGGCTCTATTTTGTATTACGATTGCGGCACCAACGATGCCCGCTTAACGGTAGATACCATTTCGGAATGCATACACTACGGTGCGGTAGCTATTAATTATGTAAAGGCGATAAAAGCAGAAGGCGATGATGCAATCACCACGCTACAATGCAACGATGTGTTAAGCGGAAGCAGCTTTAGTATTCAAGCTAAAGTATACATCAACGCCACCGGTATATGGACCGATGAAACCCTGCAACAGGTTGCCGGTATACCAAGCCGGCGCATGATGCCAACTAAGGGCATACATGTAGTGGTGAGCACCGATAAGTTACCCGCTAACCGCGTGGCCATTGTAAAAGTGCCCGGCGAAAAACGGTATATCTACAACCTGCCCTGGGAAAACAACCTGAGCATATTAGGTACTACCGATACTACCTACAACGGTCGCAACGATGAGGTACTCACAACCGAAGCAGATGTGCAATACATTCTGGATGCCTTCAACCACTGCTTCCCGAATTTGAAACTTACCTATGCCGATGTAATAAGCGTTTATGCCGGTTTGCGTCCTCTATTAAACGACGAAGGAAAGGACAACAGCAGCCGCTCGCGCGAATACGAAACCTGGTGGAGCAAAACCAACTGGCTGAATATTGCCGGTGGTAAACTCACGTCGTTTTTAAATATGGGTAAGCGTTGCCTGCAGGTGGTACATCAAAGGTTCCCCGGCATGCAGGCCGGTATTCCTGAAAAAGAAACGTGGCACGGCACAGGCAAATGGGCCAAAGAGTATGGCGAGTTTGGTTTATTGATTGAAGCCATTGAACACGAAAAACCTGAACATACACAACGCATTAGTGCTGTGTATAACTACACCATAGCCGAACTGTTGTTTTTTATTCGCTACCAGTTTGCACAGCAGGTAGCAGATTTACTAACCCGCCGCACCAGTGTTACTTATGCTATGCGCAATTATGATGCTTTACTTGTAAAGCAAGTGGCGGAATTGATGGCCCGCGAATTGCAAAAAGACGCTGCCTGGATAGAGGCAGCCTGCAATAGCTACTATCAGCATTGGCAGGAGTATCATCCCGCTTTCCTTACATCAACCCCTAAATCATAATTGCCGCATGAAAAAGATCGCCTTTATTATCCATGGTCGCTTAAAAACACAAGGCCGTTTACAGCAGGAAGCATTAAGCACCTTTCAACCCGATTACCAGGTTTCGTTTTTATTAACGGAGCGTAGTGGTCATGCCACGGAACTTACCATGCGTGCGGTAGAACAGGGTTGCACGCACATTATCTGTTGTGGTGGCGATGGTAGTTTAAATGAATGCGCCAACGGCCTTATGCAATGCGGCGATAAAGCAGCCGATGTGCAGTTAGGTGTGTTACCTTACGGCACCGGTAACGACTTTATCAAAACGGTTCAATCACCAAAAACAATGGCTGCCTTAAAACAGGCTATCGAGAAGGGTGGTAAAAAGCTGATCGACTTAGGCCATGCCTGGTATACGGGAACAGATGGTCAACCGGTTAACCGCTACTTTATTAATATAACCGACATCGGTATGGGCGGTGTGGTAGCTGAAAAGTTGAGCCGTAGCAGTAAGATGTTCGGCTCTACCGTTACTTACCAATACTCTATTATCTCCACCTTCTTTACTTACCAAAAGCAACCCATTAAGGTGCAGGCAGATAGTTTTAAGTACGAAGGCCGTGTGATGAACTTTGTAATTGCCAACGGTATCTGGTTCGGTAGTGGCTTAGGTGTTTCGCCCGATTCGGATGTGTGCGATGGCTTGCTGAACGTAATTGCCCTGGGCGATGTGGGCACAGCCGACTACTTTAAAAACCTGAGCAAAGTAAAGAAGGCCGAAAAAGTAATGCACCCCGAAGTGAAATATATGACAGCCCGCGAAGTAAATGTTGAATCATCATTAGGTCCCATTAGCATTGATATGGATGGGGAGTTTGTGGGCTACTCGCCCTTAAAGGTTAAAGCAGTACACAAAGCGCTTTGGTTTATTACGGGTTAAAAGCGCATTTTACACATAAGTATTATTTGCTATTCAACTTGCAATTGGGCATATTTTACCACATAGCGAAAGTTCGCAGTTGTTAAATATGCTATGTTTTAAAGGCCGGTGTGGAGAAAAAAGAAGGCATAACATTTGTTGCATTTTCAGCAAAAAACACGCAAAAACAAATGCTTTTGACGTCATTTTATGCTCAATTCCATTTGTGCTCATTCATATATGCAAAGTGTTTTCCACGCATATTAAAGCGCCTAAAAACGAATTTTTCGCAAAAAGGCACATCTTTGTATTCATCCATAAAACGAAGCGATTATTCACGAAAAGGTTTTGAATGAGTCTATTCGATAAATGCTACAACTATAACGATGCCGACCTTACTAAGGACAAAGGCGTGTATCCTTACTTCCGCCCTATTCAGGAAAGCGAAGGCCCCACTGTAATGATGGAAGGTAGAAGGGTGGTAATGGCAGGTTCTAACAATTACCTGGGCTTAACGGCACACCCTAAAGTAAAGGAAGCAGCATTTGCGGCGCTTAAGAAATACGGCACCAGTTGTTCCGGCTCACGCTTCCTAACCGGCACTATCGATCTGCACATTAAGTTGGAAGAAAAGATAGCACGCTTTATGGGCAAGGAAGCCGCACTGTTGTTCAGTACAGGATTCCAGGCCGGCCAGGGTGTTATCTTCCCTTTAATCAGCAAAGGCGATTACATCTTAAGCGACCGCGATAATCATAGCAGCATTGTAGCAGGCAACTTATTGAGTGCTTCTATGCACGCACATGTAGTACGCTACAAGCACAACGATATGGAGGATTTGGAGAATCGCTTATCCAAAATCCCTGCCGAAGCAAACAAACTGATTGTTACCGATGGCGTGTTCAGCGCACATGGCTTGGTAGTTAACTTAACCGATCTTACCGCACTTGCTAAAAAGTATGGCGCACAGGTATTGGTAGATGATGCACACGGCTTTGGTGTACTTGGTCCTGATGGAAAAGGTACCGTGCATCATTTCGGCGCTGAAAATGATGTAGACCTTATTGTATGTACCTTCAGCAAAACCTTAGCTTCTTTAGGTGGTTTTGTAGTTGGCGAAGAGCGCGTTATCAATTACCTGAAACATAAATCACCGGCCTTAATATTCTCTGCATCACCTACACCTGCATCTGTTGCAGCTGCTGATGCAGCACTGGATATATTAATAGAACAACCGGAATTAGCAACACGTGTTCGCCGCAATGCTGAACGTGTTCGTCAGGGCTTGCGCGATGTAGGCTTTTCAGTTATTGAAGGCGAAGCAGCTATCGTTCCGGTTATCATCGGCGACGATCAAAAGACTTTTGCTATCTGGAAGATGTTATATGAAGAAGGCGTGTTTGTGAATGCGTTCATTTCGCCTGCAACGCCTCCGGGCATGCAAATGCTGCGTACCAGCTATATGGCTACACACGAAGACCACCACCTCGATTTTATAGTAGATAAATTTCTAAAGGTGGGCCGGCAACTCGATTTACTGAACCGCGACATAGAAGAAGAGCGCAAAAGAGCCTGATAAATTAAACTAATTATATTTCGGGATGCTATGCGCAGGCAGGCACCAAACAAACAGTCATGAAACAACGCCATTACTACTACATTGAAGGAAAAGATCCTCAAAACCCATCGCAATTAAAATACCTGCGCCGACAAATAGAATGTGATGATGCATTTGATGGAGAGTTGATCCTTTTGGCTTTCCCGATTAAGTTGCTGGATGAAATATCAGGAGTCCTATCGCATTTTCAATTGCGCGATGATGCCGACTATTTTTACAGCGAATGCCGTGAAGTAGTAAGCGTTCCTGAAAAGCACGTAAACGAAAAGGGCGAAGGTAAACTGACCTTTCAGAGTTACTTCCATAAGTTCCCTGAGTCGGTAAATTCATTCTTTGACGATGCTAAGGTGGTAGTCATCTTGCATCCACTGGATAGTGCCGATAACAACCGTCGTAACTACAATATGATCGGTTACATCCATGCCAACCATATCGACTTCACTTCACCGGACGGACAACTGCATAAAGGCTATTACTACAATGTATTGCGATTAAGCGAACAAACGGTAAACGGTGAAGCTATTTATCGCCGCAAGCGACTATTCACAACTATGTTCAGTGTGTTATTGGATATCGTTACACTGGAAGACATTCACTTTGTATATGCCAGCATGGGCCGCGAAAACCAGGCCATTAACGATGCGCTGAAAATGAACAGCGAACGCCACGGCAAGTTTTTCGAAACCTTCCCGATGCGTAACAACACGCACATCAACATCATTTATGGCAGTGGCAGTGCCGCCAATAAGCTGGTAGACATCTCAAAAAATCACGAAGCCTTGCGCGAATACTACAGCAAGTTAAAGCAGCAGAAACACAACTTCGTATTCAACCAGATGCACAACGAGAGCAACTTTATGAATATGGTTAACCGTATTCTTAGCTCTTCGCCAACAAGTCGCATTTATATGATGCCCGACAAAGCAGGTAACTTTGATGCAGCCGGCTTTACCATCAACTGGGGCGACTACATGCACCTGAAACTGCAAAACCCTAAAGGACTCTTTAAGGTTATTGATAGCATGAAAATTACCGATAAGATTCTGTATCCAACCTTATTGGTCGGCTCGCCTGAGAATGTGCGTCAACTGGCCAAAGGTGCTGCATATAAGTATCGTAAGGAACACGGCGTTCAGGTAACTGTATTAAACGGTCACGAAGGAGATCCATATTTTGATGTAAAGAAGAGTATCGTATATGATCCGTTTGTATACTTTGTAATCTATGACCGTCCGGAGACTTACGAAGCCATGAAGGCCCACAGTAGGGATGCCGCCGGTAACACCCGCATCTTTATTGAAACGCCCATGTTATAACAGGTAACGTAATTACGCTTAAAGTCGCGAAGTATAATCAAGTTGATTTCATCCAATTCGTTGAACCTTGGGTCCTAATGGCAAGAGTATTGTGCGTGTAATGAGTGTTCTCATGGCGGGTTTTAAAATTGGCCCTAATTTTGCACCTTCACTCCTAATCCCACAAATTAACAGATATGAAAAAGCACCTCCTTCCCTTCGCTATAGCCCTTATTGCGGCTATAATTGTTGCAGGTTGTAAAAAGAAAACCGATGGCTTCGACAGCGATACGGCTACTTCGTATTCGACCATTGATAACCTCTTTAAGGATGTAAATAAGGTAATTAACGACGCAGCAGCAGAAAACAACCTGAGTGGCAAAATGGAATCAACCGAAAGCCTTTGTGCGGAAGTTACAATTACCCCGGCCGACCTTGTTACCTTCCCTAAAACCGTAGTGGTTGACTTTGGCAGCGTAGGCTGTATCGATATGAATGGCGTTACCCGCAAGGGTAAATTCACCGCTGTGTTCACAAACTACCTTAACCAACCCGGTGCACACGTTGAAGTTACCTTTCAGGACTATTATGTAAACGGAGTTAAACTGGAAGGCATTTACGATCTGGCCAACACCAGCCCCAACACTAACTCCCGCTCCTTTGCAGATACCGTTACAAATGGTAAAGCAACAACACCTGACAACAAATTCTGCACCTGGACATCTTACCGCAGCTCCGTACAAAGCGCTGGCTTTAACACCCCCACTTTAACTGACGACGAGTACACCGGCCAGGCGCAAAGCTTTGGTGTAGGTTTTGGAGGTAAAAACTTCAATGCAACTTCTACCAACATTGTTTGGCGTTTGGCTTGCCGCTACCTGGTAAGTGGTAATGTATCCATCCTCAGCGGCACCGACCCTACACCAATCTTAGTTGATTTCGGTAGCGGCACCTGCGATAACAAGTATGATGTATCCTATAGCATCTACCATACTGCGCTCGTGTTCTGGTATTAGAAATTAATTACGGGGCTCAATCAATAACTCATTGTAACCGGTCTGGGCATCTTGTCTTCGGGCAAAGTTCAGACTGGTTATTTCTCCTATAACAATCTCGGCTGTTGTATAAATGAGGTTGCCATTCAATAAGTGGCCTCCGGTAACCTGCCCATCACTATCTGCAATTGACATATGTAGATGCGCGGCTCCATTACCAATAGTGCCCACCAGCGAAACAATCTCGAACTTATTATCCAGCAGCATGCCTTCCTGACAATCGGCAAAGCGAAGGCTGGCCTGTTGTAAACTGCCATTGCAGGTTGCTACAAAGGCAGCCTTTAGCTGATGCGTTTCCGCAAATGCCAGTAATTCAATCTTTAAATCCTGCCCAGGCTTCAAGCGCAGGGCATAGTAGGTTGCAGGGCTACCCGTCATAGGGTTTATTTCATTTCCTTTATAGTAATAGGTGCTACCCCAATCTTCTTACATACCGCAGCAGCACCACGGTTGGCCCATTGGGCTATTTCTTTCAAGCCGTACTTCTGAGCAAACAACAGTGCAGAGATACTTATTACGGTATCCCCCGCTCCCGATACATCCGCTGCCTTTATACTGCGAGCCGGCACAATAAAGGATTGTCCGTCCTTAGTAAAGCAGAAGATGCCGTTAGCACCCAGTGTAACCATCAGGTTTTTAAACCGTGTTTTGCG
Organism: Chitinophagales bacterium; assembly: GCA_046329495.1. Taxonomy (GTDB): domain Bacteria; phylum Bacteroidota; class Bacteroidia; order Chitinophagales; family LD1; genus Bog-950. The sequence goes on from JAXLUO010000018.1 coordinate 65,241, forward strand.
GCGCAATTCTTCGGCACCACTACGCAGGCTATCTAAACTCTTAGGGTTAATGCGGTAGCCAATGGCTTCACTTAACTCGCGCAGGTTTGGTTTAAACAGGTCTATTGCCTGATATTCCATAAAGTTGCGCTCCTTAGGATCAACTGATACAGGGATACCATTCTTAGTAGCCAGCAACAATATCTGTTTGATAAAGTACTTGGTTAGCACACCTTTATTATAATCCTGCAGAATGATGATATCGATCTTTTGATTGGCCAGCGTTTTCTTAAACTCCTTAATCAGCAGGTTCTCTTGCGCTTCTTCCACGTCGTCAACTTCCTCTTCATCAAAGCGCACTACTTGCTTATCCTCATCAAAAATGCGGGTCTTAAGCGTGGTTACACGGCCTTTATGCTGCAGCACATGGTTGGTCTTCACACCTTTTGCATTCAGCATGTTTAATAACATAGCGCCAGTTGCATCACGACCAATCATGGTAAGCAACAATGGATTAGCGCCAAGTGCTAACAAGTTCAAGGCTACGTTAGCTGCACCACCGGGGCGGGCTTCTTTCTTCAATACCTCCACCACAGGCACCGGCGCTTCGGGCGATATGCGGTTTACCTCGCCAAACAGGTAAAAGTCAACCATTACATCCCCTATCACCAGCACATTCAGGTCGTTGAAATTTAATTTAGTAGCCATATCTTATAACCAATTAAGCACAACAACCCTGCACATTTCTACATGTTGCAGGGCTGTTGTATAAAGAAGAATTGCAGTTTCGTTCAAATTAAGCAAGGTTGGCAAACGCCGCTTTCATGCGCTTGCAGGCTTCAGTAAGTTTTTGTTCGCTGGTAGCATAGCTAATGCGCAGGCAGTTCTTATCGCCAAACGCCTCGCCGCTTACTACACCTATCTTGGCTTCGCTCAGTAAATACAGCGATATGTCTTCCGGTGTGTTCATCACCTTATCGTTAAACTTTTTACCAAAGTAAGCGCTTACATCAAAGAAGAAGTAAAACGCACCATCAGGCAAGTTCACTTTCAAGCCTGGGATTTCCTTCAATAAACCATAAACCAAATCGCGGCGTTTGCGGAACTCTTCTACCATCTTCATCGAAGGTTCTACACTACCCAATAAGGCTGCTTCACCGGCCTTTTGTGCAATAGAACAAGTGCCGGAAGTAAACTGACCCTGCATTTTATCGCATGCCTTGGCAATAGCCAATGGTGCGCCAATGTATCCTAAACGCCAACCGGTCATAGCAAATCCCTTGCTAAAACCGTTCACGGTTATTACCTGTTCTTTAATATCTGCAAACGATGCCAGGCTGGTATGCTTTTTACCGGTAAAGTTGATGTACTCGTAAATTTCATCACATAACACAAATACATTCGGGTGGCGCTTTAACATAGCCGCCAAGGCTGCCAGTTCTTCATACTCATATACTGAACCTGTAGGATTGCAGGGTGAAGAGAAGATGATAAGCTTGGTTTTAGGTGTAATATGTTTCTCTAATTCTGTAGCACTAACTTTAAAGTTAGTTTCAATTCCTGCAGCAACCTCTATGCATTTAGCCTCTGCCAATTCAGCGATAGCTGCATAGCTAACCCAATAAGGGGCAGGCAGTAACACTTCATCACCTGGGTTTATTAAACTCAACACCACATTAGCGATACTTTGCTTAGCACCTGTGCTTACTACTATTTGATCAACGGTATAATCCAGTCCGTTATCGCGCTTAAACTTTTCAGCAATTGCCTTGCGCAGTTCAGGGTAACCCGGTACCGGGGTGTATTTAGTGTAACCTTTATCGATGGCATCTTTGGCAGCATCTTTAATATGCTGTGGGGTATCAAAATCAGGTTCGCCTAAGCTAAGGTCGATAACATCGTGGCCTTGTGCCTTTAATTCGCGGCTAAGTTTCGCCATTTTAATAGTGGCGCTTTCCTGCATGTTGTTAATACGTTCCGAAAGATAGTTTGCCATTGCCTGGGTCATGCTTGTTTTTTGTGCGTTTACGGCAATTTTGCCGCCGCCGCGAAAATACAACACAGCGAACATTTTACCCCTGTTTTTGCAAAAAGTAATGCACTATATGTGGATGCTTCTTCCTGCTACTGCCAGCGGGCTACTAAGGGATGCCTGCTAAAGCAAAACGCCCCTTTGCAGGAGCGTTTGCTAATATGCTCCATCTTAAGTTTAGTCGTTCAGTTTAAGTACGGCGATAAAGGCCTGTTGGGGCACCTCAACCTTACCAAACTGGCGCATCTTCTTTTTACCCTTCTTCTGCTTCTCCAACAGCTTACGTTTACGGCTGATATCACCACCATAACACTTGGCTGTAACGTCCTTACGGATAGCAGATATGTTTTCGCGGGCGATGATCTTGGCGCCGATGGCTGCCTGAATAGGAATCATAAACTGCTGGCGCGGAATCAATTCCTTCAGCTTTTCGCACATCTTACGGCCAAAATCTTCGGCCTTGGTACGGTGAATCATCGAACTGAAGGCATCCACTACTTCGCTGTTTAACATAATGTCCAGCTTCACTAAGTCGCCGGCACGGTAATCAACCGGGTGGTAATCGAAAGAGGCGTAACCGCGGCTGATAGACTTTAAGCGGTCGTAGAAGTCGAATACAATCTCGGCCAGCGGCATCTCGAACATTAACTCTACACGGTCTTCGGTGAGGTAGTTCTGATTTAACAGGATACCGCGCTTTTCCATACACAAGGTCATAATAGAACCGATGTACTCCGGCTTGGTAATCACCTGGGCACGGATATATGGTTCTTCCAAGTGGTCGATACGCGATACATCCGGCATATCGGCCGGGTTGTGGATGGTAATTTCATCACCATTGGTAAGGTAAGCCTGGTAGCTAACCTGTGGAACGGTGGTAATAATGGTCATATCGTATTCGCGTTCCAAACGTTCCTGCACAATTTCCAGGTGCAATAAACCAAGGAAGCCGCAACGGAAACCAAAGCCCAGCGCTATCGAAGTTTCGGGTTCATATACCAAGGAGGCATCATTCAACTGCAACTTCTCCAAAGAGTCGCGCAGATCCTCGTAATCATCGTTATCCATTGGGTAGATACCGGCAAATACCATTGGCTTCACATCTTCGAAACCATGGATGGCTTCTTTACAAGGATTGGCCTGAGTAGTAATGGTATCACCCACTTTAATCTCTTTGGCATTCTTAATGCCGGTAATGATATAACCTACGTCGCCGGTTTTTACCTCACTACGTGGTTCCAGATCCAGGCGCAGGATACCCACTTCATCGGCCAGGTAGTTTGCGCCTGTGTTAACGAACTTAACTTTGTCGTTCTTTTTCAGGCTACCATCCAGAATACGGAAGTAGGCGATTACACCGCGGAAAGGGTTAAAAACCGAGTCGAAAATCAAAGCACGTAAAGGCGCATTCGGATCGCCTTTAGGGGCCGGTAACTTATCGATGATAGCATCAAATATCTTATCTACACCCAAGCCGGTGCGGCCAGAGGCAAAGATGATCTCCTCGCGCTTACAACCTACCAACTGCACCATCTGGTCTGCTACCAACTCGGGGTTGGCGCCGTCCATATCAATTTTGTTCACCACCGGTATAATGGTAAGGCCCTGGTCCAGCGCCAGGTACAGGTTACTGATGGTTTGTGCCTGAATACCCTGGGCAGCATCTACCAGCAACAAGGCGCCTTCGCAGGCGGCCAGTGAACGCGATACTTCGTAACTGAAGTCAACGTGGCCGGGGGTATCAATCAGGTTCAATACATATTTCTTGCCATCGCGGATAAAGTCCATCTGTATGGCGTGACTTTTAATAGTAATGCCGCGTTCGCGTTCCAGGTCCATGTTATCCAACACGGTATCCATCATAGCGCGCTCGCTGATGGTTTTGGTGGTTTCGATAAGGCGGTCGGCCAGGGTGCTTTTACCGTGGTCGATGTGAGCGATAATGCAGAAGTTGCGGATATTTTCCATTGGGCGGCGAAGATAAGAAGTATGGTGGAATGCGATAATAACGGCGCTTTAACATTTTACGGCCTTTTACAAGCTATTTTAATGGACCCAAAACCAGGAAGCCACTCTGATTTTGAGCACTTTACAAACCTTACGGCGATCTACCTGCCATCTGAGCCTCCTCACTTTAAAATATAGCCGAAAACGGCATATTTACACCGCAGGGCCACGCCGCCCTGGTGAAAGCGCCCATGGAGCAAGCAACTAACCAACCTACACGCAACAACTGGTATGTAATAACCGGCGGACCCGGCTCGGGTAAAACCACCTGTATTGATATGCTGCGTACCATGGGTTACAGGACTACCGAAGAGCCTGCCCGGCATTATATGGACATCCAGCGCCACAACGGTAACTCGCTTGAAGTGCTGCGCGCCCACCAGCGCGATTTTCAACTGGCCATTTTAAAGATGCAGTTGGAGCAGGAACAAAGCCTGAACCCTGCTGAACTCACCTTCCTGGACCGTGGCATACCCGATTCGCATGCTTACTACCATTTTCTTCAAATACCTGAGGACCCTCAATTGGTTGAAGCACTAAAACATATCTCCTACAAAAAGGTGTTCATTATGGACTGTTTACCGCTGGTTAACGATTATGCCCGTATTGAAGACGAAGCAGCTCAATTAAAAATCCACCAGTTACTTATTGAAATCTACGAAGCCCTTCCTTTTCCTATTGTTCGCGTTCCGGTTATGAGTGTGGAGGAAAGGGTTGGATTTATATTAAGAAACCTTTGATAGTTAGGAGTTGTGAGTGATGAGTTTTGCGTGATGCTTTCATTCAACTATTTTATTGCTATCTATTATTACATTCTACCTTCTTAACTGCTCATAAGCGTTCCTCATAGATTCTTTTATCCTCTTTGTCAGCTCCAACTCATCCAACGCAGGCTGATTTGCTTCAAACAAAGCTATTAACGCAGCTTTATGTTCAGGATGACTTAACCAATATCCTGACTCAATTTGCAGCAGGGTATTAAGCAAGTCGCCTTCATAAAAATCTCCTGACACAAAAGGGTTGGCTTTTAAAAATTCCAGTACGCGCGGCACAAGAATTTCCAAGGCTATATTTTGACCGAGCAGTAGCCGGTAATCTTCTGCTGTAAATGCTGATAACTCCTTCTTTCTAAGCAGATGACATTGCTGTACCAGGTACGATGCTCTTCTATCGGGTTCGCCCCATATCGCCTGCTCTAACAATTCAATTGTGTCGTTCATAAGATCGCATCTCAATACAACCAAATACTATCCCCAGTTTCATTAGCCAATACAATAGTATCTCCAAGCCAATACCGCCATAATTCAGGTTCCACCTTATTCTTCCTATACATTGCTAGTAAATCTACCGTATCCTCTGCCATTAAAAAATCCGTTACTACGTCATAAGCATCATAAACTGGTAACCCGATTAGTTTGCCATCCGGAGAAAATCTAACCATTCTATCCTGTTTTTGACTTTTATTGGTGTGAAAATGGTAGTTCCCACCAAACAAAAATCCGTTTGTGAAGCGATGTGTTGCCACGCCAACCGAAGAACGAGTAAGGGTATCCCACCTTAAATAGGAACAGAAAACTTTCTTTTTGTTCCGTAAGAATAAGGTATCCTTTTCTATGCTTACCAAAACTGAGGTGTCTCCGTCAAACAAATCTGAATAGCCAGAAACCTTCAACACAAACGGATACGAACTCGCATCGATTGATAACCAATCTCCTTCGTGGTTGCCCAAGGAAATGTATACCGCTACAGTATCATTTTCCAGGTTAAATTGTAATTCCGAAAATCCTCTTAGCTGTTTATGACTTAAAAGAGGAGATTTCGTGCTTCGAAGAGTGTCTATATAGCTAAGCTTAAGCCAGGCACCATTCAGGTCTTTCGCTTTGATAGTTGATGGCGCAGTTCCTGTCTTGTGATTACAGCCCATAATCAACACAGCTAGAAAACAAAAACTTATCCTTGTTATATTACTACTTCTCATATTTCAAGCCCAAATATCCTTCTATAAAACCCGAATACTCATAAACCTGAATGGTGTATAGAAATTTAACATAAAGCACGAACAAAACTGAACCACCCAACAACCATAATTCAGGATGTTGCACCTCCATAAACCTGGTTGACACTCCATTTAAATTAAGCATTATAGCCAATATCAAATAAAAGAGCGGTAAACCGTACAACACCAATTTTAGCTTATCGCTAATCGTATAAGTTATATGCACCTTTGATTGCGAGGCATTTTCAACCGTGCCTTTCAATACTATTTTAAGCTGTCCCCTAGGACTTGGTTTTGGAGCTATTTCAAATGAATCGGACCTAACCTTTCCAACAAACATTGTCTCCTTCTGTTATGTTCAATAAATGGCGCAGCGCCTCTTCGATTTCACTCGGACTAATTACACTGGAATAGCTTATTGATTTTTCGAAAAGAGAGACCCTCATACAAATTCCTACCACGATTTTTTATATAAATAGTGTGTCGTTATTTTTAATTGCATCCTGCAAATCCACGCCCTGTAAATTACAGCTTTCAAAAACTGCATGTTGCAAAAGTGCGCCCCTTAGCACAGCATCTGATAGCTCACATTTTGAAAACCGGCTATACGCTAAAAACGCATTTGCAAAATAGGTACTACTCAGATTACAATTAATAAATTGTGTCTCTTTAAGAAACGCACAAGCGAACGAGGTATTCACTAAAATACAGTTTTGAAACACTGCGCCATTTAGCTTACTGTAAGCAAAAGTTGCCCCGGTTATACTGCAATCTTTAAAAATAATTCCTTCCAGATTATCCCCTTCGAACAGGATACGATGTAGATTACGATTACTTATAACAGCCCCTTTAAAGCTGGTTAGCTTGAAGGCATATTCATCTTCTGCATTTGATGGCACCCTTATCATCGCGCATATTTTGTTTTCTTCGTTCCGATACTTTTATGCTGCCGTATCCATAGGCTGTTATCTCGAAAATTCACCAGTTTAGTACCAAAAAGGCCAAATTTTGCATTCTCTATATAAGCAAAAGTATAAGCATCTACGGTAGTATCCTGCAGATTTGTGTAGATCGTATCCCGCTTTTGTCTCCACTGTATTTTCGCTTCTCCCTTTCCCAAAAGGTGTATACTAAATTTAAACTCGCCTTCGCCATTTGGTTTGAACACCAGCTTTCTCGAAAATCCTTCTATGCCATAGTTATAAATGCCAGGCCGTAACTGCTTACATGCCGAAAGAAATAGCATCATTAGAAGTAGAATATATATACCCCGATAATCCATCACCGAAATGTAAGGAATTCATGAATGCCAATATCTCAGTTGTTATTCGACGCCCAGATTATAGCTGCAGTAAGCATTTGAACAAAACAAACACCGTACTACTAACAATTAATTCTCAGTGAAATGTGTTTATTAATCTCTTCAATCAAATAGTTTATTAGTTTAGGATACGTCCCTGCACCTACATAACTCTGCGGTGCTTTAAAATCAAAGTCGCTGCGCAAGCGTTCTAAACTGACGGGTTCAATTTCGGTGTATTGCTTTATAGGAATGGCATAACCCTGTTTTTGATCTTTTAGGTATTCATATACTGTTTCGCCATTGCCCGGTATCAGGCTTTCAGCTAAGTCCCCTATTCGTTTAGGTGTATCAATAATTGGTTCGCCCATCAGCATAAAGCCCCGTATTTGCTTAACCGGGCTTGACACATAAATTACCCCTACTGTTGGCCTTTTGCGAAACCGGCGACGGTACTCCATCTTTTTGGTTCCGGATCGGATGAGATCGTATGCATAGGGTTGCAGACTTAGGATAATTATATCCGCTGCGGTATAGTCCGATTCTGTTTGGCCAAAGAGGTTGGGCTGCATACAATAAATATAGAAGCAGTTTCAGCATTTTGGAAACGGACCGTAGAAAGCAAGGATTAAAGACGTTTGTTGTTAGAGGCCTGTTGTTTGTCGTTTTGATTTGTGAGGGGTTATCAACACTGCTTGTGCATGCTTGTGCAAGTTTTTGCTTGTGCACAAGTTACAGAATTTTTCATGTGATGATTTTTTGTGTTAAAATGGCCGAAAATCAGTGATTTCACACAAAGGCGCGAAGAATACAGTTTATCGAACTTTACACTCCTTTACACTTTTCTGAAAACAGAGATTAGAAATCAGAGATCAGAAATCAGACAACGTGGCGCTTTGCGCTGATGCAACTTTACACTCCTTTACACTTTTTGGACCAGGATGTTTAGGATGGATCAAAGGAGAGGGCGGAAAATTGGCCGTAAAGGAACGCATTATTAAAATTTTCATTTGTGCACATTTGTACAGTTGATTTTGCGTGCACAAATTGCCGGAATTTTAAAGTGTTTGGCGGCGGGGCATAGTTATCCTCTGTGCTTTGCGGCAATTTGGTCTACAGAGATGTCATCTTTGCCCGGCAGAGGCTTGACTAAAGATAACATCTCGTGCCACTGTTAGGTTGCCGGTGGTTTAGTGTTTCCCAGGGTTGTCAAAGAACTTATTACGTTGTAAAGATAGCGTATAGGGTTTAAAGTTTCAAATATAGATACTATAAATTAACAAAATAGTTTGATGAAGAGTTTGGGGCGAAGTTTTCAGACCTATCGTAAGAATAGGGGCAGGCGGTGTTCCTTAGTTACCCATGCCTGTCTGTGCGGACACAGACAGGGGCGCAGCCTACAAATTACAAGGAAAGAACTCTCTTAAAACAGAAGCACAAAGCGGAAGATTGCTTCCGGACGATGGCTCTGATTGATTTTATTGGAATATCCATCGCAATGACACGCTGTTTTAGAAAATAAAAAAGGCCACCCGAAGGCAGCCTTTTATATTGTAAACCGGCACACCCTATTCGTGGAACAGGGTAGCGTTCAGGTATTCGCGGTTTAAGCGGGCGATGTTGGTGAGTTTAATCTCTTTCGGACATTCAGCTTCGCAGGCGCCGATGTTGGTGCAGTTACCAAAACCTTCGGCATCCATTTGGTCCACCATGCGCTGGGCACGGATAGCACGTTCAGGTTCGCCTTGGGGCAGTAAAGCCAATTGCGATATTTTAGCTGATACGAACAGCATAGCAGCCGAGTTAGGACAAGCCGCTACACAGGCGCCGCAGCCGATACAAGCAGCAGCATCCATTGCTTTTTCAGCCTTCTCCTTTTCAACAGGCAGGTTATTGGCATCCTGTGCCTGACCGGTGTTAACCGATATAAAACCACCTGCGGCTATAATGCGGTCGAAGGCGCTGCGATCGGTTACTAAGTCCTTAATAACAGGGAAAGCTTTTGCTCTCCATGGTTCTACATAAATTGTTTCGCCATCCTTAAACTGGCGCATGTATAACTGGCAGGTTGTAGTAGCATGTTGCGGGCCGTGTGCACGTCCGCTGATATACATGCTGCACATACCGCAAATACCTTCGCGGCAGTCGTGGTCGAAGGCAACAGGCTCTTCGCCTTTATTTACCAGGTGTTCGTTCAACACGTCCACCATTTCCAAAAAACTCATGTCCGGATTCACACCATCAACGGTGTAATCAACCAATTTACCTTCGGTTTGATTGTTCTTTTGTCTCCAGACTTTTAAATTAACCTTCATAATTTAAATTTTAATGGAACACAGATTTTTTATGATCGTTATGATTGATCAAGATCTATGTTTTTAAATACAGTTGAATATACTTTTCGTTTTATAGCCGGCTTTTTGCCGAAGTTCAATAATAACCCTACTTCAATTTTAATGGAACACAGATTTTTTATGATCGTTATGATTGATCAAGATCTATGTTTTTAAATACAGTTGAATATACTTTTCGTTTTATAGCCGGCTTTTTGCCGAAGTTCAATAATAACCCTACTTCAATTTTAGTAGCCCTAAGGTAATTCAGAAGCTGTGCTTCGTGGTCTTCACCTATTGCTTCTGCTGCTTTCAACTCAACTATAACGCAATCATTTACCAGCAAGTCAGCAAAATAAACACCTACTTCCTCCCCCTTATAACTCACATTCACCGGTTGCTGGGCCTGCACCTTCCATCCCATTTGCTTCAACTCAACAACCAGCGCATTTTCATATACTTTCTCAAGAAAACCGTAACCCAATGTATTGTATACCTTATAATAGGCCTGAATGATAGCTTCTGTAACATCAGCATGTTTGTAGTTATCAGCAGCCATTTCCTACAGTTTACATCGGACCAGCGTTTTTCATAATCATCTTAACAAATCAGCGTTCCATTTTATTTATAAGAACGTACCTGCAATTGAACGTTTTCAAATTCCAGTGGTTCTTTATGCAGCACAGGTTCTTCGCCTACGCCTTTAAATTCCCAGGCAGCAGCATAGCGGAAGTTTTCGTCATCGCGCTTTGCTTCGCCCGCGTCCTGATATTCCACACGGAAGTGACCACCGCAACTTTCGTTACGGTGTAAGGCATCGGTAACCATCAGCTCGCCCAGTTCAATAAAGTCGGCTACACGGCCCGCTTTATCTAACTCAGGGTTAAAGCTGTTGAACTCACCCAATACTTTTACATCCTTCCAGAAGTCTTCGCGCAGTTGTTTCAGCAAGCCTTTTGCTTTGGTTAAGCCTTCGGCGGTGCGGGCCATACCGCAGTATTCCCACATAATCTTTCCTAACTGCTTATGGAAACTTTCTACTGAGGTTTTGCCTTTAATATTCAGCAGTTGGTTCATGCGGTCGCGGGCATTTTTTTCTGCCTCCACAAACGCAGGATGGTCGGTAGGTATAGCTTTGGTAAAGATTTCGCTGGCCAGGTAGTTACCAATGGTGTAAGGGATAACGAAGTAACCATCGGCTAAACCCTGCATCAGTGCCGAAGCACCTAAGCGGTTAGCGCCGTGGTCGCTAAAGTTAGCTTCGCCCAGTGCATAGCAGCCGGGGATGCTGGTCATTAATTCGTAATCAACCCAAAGGCCACCCATGGTGTAGTGCACGGCAGGGTAAATCTTCATTGGGGTTTGCAGCGGATCGTCGTTTGTGATGTTTTGATACATCGGGAACAACTCGCCGTAGCGGGCTTTCACAACATCGATACCCAAACGCTTGATGGCATCGCTAAAGTCAAGGAATACCCCGAAACCGCTTGGTACAATACCACGGCCTTCGTCGCAAACTTCCTTAGCGGCACGCGAAGCGATATCGCGCGGGCAAAGGTTACCGAATGAAGGGTATTTACGCTCCAGATAGTAGTCGCGGTCATCTTCGGCAATGTCAGCAGCTTTCTTCAAGCCTTTGCGGATTGCTTCGGAATCTTCTTTCTTTTTAGGCACCCATACACGGCCGTCGTTACGCAGCGATTCCGACATCAGCGTCAGTTTCGATTGATAGTCGCCGGTTACCGGAATACAGGTAGGGTGAATTTGGGTATAGCAAGGGTTACCGAAGTAAGCGCCTTGTTTGTGGGCCTTCCAGGCGGCTGTTACGTTGCTGCCCATGGCGTTGGTAGAAAGGTAGAATACGTTGCCGTAACCACCGGTGCCTAACAACACAGCGTGGCCAAAGTGTTTTTCCAGCTCACCTGTTACCAGGTTGCGGGCAATAATACCACGGGCCTTGCCATCGATGATTACCAGTTCCACCATTTCGTGGCGGTTATACATCTTAACATTACCCAGGCCGATTTGACGCTCTAATGCCTGGTAAGCACCCAGCAATAATTGCTGACCGGTTTGACCACGGGCATAGAACGTACGCGATACCTGGGCACCACCGAATGAACGGTTATCTAACAGGCCGCCGTATTCGCGGGCAAAAGGTACGCCCTGTGCAACGCACTGGTCGATAATATTAACCGATACCTCGGCCAAGCGATATACGTTGCCTTCGCGGGCACGGAAGTCGCCGCCTTTGATAGTATCGTAGAACAAACGGAAAACAGAGTCGCCGTCGTTTTTATAGTTTTTAGCGGAGTTAATACCACCCTGGGCCGCAATTGAGTGCGCCCGGCGTGGCGAATCCTGAAAGCAAAACGCTTTTACCTTGTAACCCAACTCGGCCAGGGTTGCTGCAGCCGAAGCCCCGGCCAAACCGGTGCCCACCACAATAACTTCCAGTTTACGCTTGTTGGCCGGGTTAACCAGTTTTGCGTGTTCCTTATAATGGGTCCACTTGTCGCTAAGAGGGCCCGAAGGGATTTTAGAATTCAGTTCAGCCATATCACTTTTATTATTAGCGCCTGCAGCGCAGGCATTTCGAAACGCTTATTTTACTAAACCAAAAAACATGCTGATGGGCATAAGAGCAAACACCACCGAGATAAGCACCGCAAAGCCGGCACCGATAAGCTCGATAGCGCGGTTATATTTCAGGTGATTGAAGCCCAGTGTTTGGAAAGCACTTTTAAAGCCGTGCAACAGGTGCCAGAATAAGGAGAAGCAACCTGCCACATACAGCAACACCATTGGTAGGGATTGGAAATGCTCCTGCATGCGCTGGAACAGGTTCAATTCCTCGCCGGTAGCAAACTGGCTGTAACGGTTAGGGATCCAGAAGTTAGAGGCGTGGATAATAAGGAACAACAGGATTAAGGTACCCAACAAGCCCATGCTACGCGAATACCAGCTACTGTTGGCAGCAGGATTGTTGTAGCTATACTTAACCGGACGGGCAGCGCGGTTTTGCGCCCACAGCATCAGGCCATCTACAATGTGCACCAGAAAGCCTGCTACCAGCACCAATTCCATAGTGCGGATAATGAGGTTGGTACCCATAAAGTGCGCCCAGTGCGAAAAGGTTACGCCCCCGTCGTTAAACCAAATCATGCCGTTGATGGTGGCATGCACAATAAGGAAGGTTATTAGGAAAAGACCGGTTAAGCTCATGAAGAACTTTTTACCGATGGAACTCTTGAAAATCACCGAATTGGCCATAGATACTCCTTTTTAAGGCGGGGCTAAATTATACCACGAAAGGGAAAATGAAAGCTTTTACCCTGCGTTTTTTAGCACACCTGTGTGAATTAAAACAAGTTGCGCCTGTAAACCCGCCTTATTTAAAACCATTCTAAATACCTGATGGTTCGAAAAAAGGTTGAGGAAGTGCAATTATTGGCCGTATGCGTAATCGTGCAGGTAGTTGTATGGATCGGTTAGCTGGCCATGATTAACGATGGTAGCCTGTGTTATAATAGCAGAAGCATCGCCCTTTAAAAGTTCGGGGATGATGCGGTTGATGATCATGTTACCGAAGTCTTCCGAGGCATCCCGCGGCAGTTCGTTTGGCAGGTTGTCGATTGCCATTACATCTATTGAACCATCCTGGAACGTTTGCATCAGCTCGCCGGTTTGCGGGTTGTAACCGTAATACGGGTCGGCAATAGAAGAGGCATAAAGCGTGGACGGAATAGAGGCATCAGGTGCAATATCGCAAGTGATGTCGGAGATGGTTTTGATGCGGAAATCGGGTTCCTTCATTTGTTCGCGGGTAAAGAATACGGGGATGCGCTTATCCCAATAAATACCGTTGATCATTACATCAGCCGCACGGGTGAAGGGGAAGAAAGAGCTTTTATACTCCTGTGGGTGCCGGTGATAATCGGCGCTGTCAAACTTTTCCTGGTCTTCGCGGTAGAACATATCGGCACTGGCAAGTTGGGTGTAAACAGGTTCTTCGAACTCGTTGTAACAGAAGTTGAAGGGCGATACCTTGCGGATCTTCATTACATCCAGCATAAAGGCAGCGCCTTCGCTTACACGGCCATCGCCGGTGAGCACAATCTTCCAGTTAGGGAGGTCCAGCTTTTCCAATTCCTTCTGTGCCTCGGCAAAGTTGAGGCAGTCGATCATCTGGCGCAGGCGGAAACGGCTGGTGCGGAAACCGATCATACGAATAGCATGATAAGCACCCACAATGCCTGCCCAACGACCGAAGGCTATTATACGCTTGCCTTTACTATCCTTCAAACACTCATAATCAATAAGGCGTATCTTTTTTTCGATGATGGCTTTCATCATCTTACGATTATGCGGTTGCTTTTTAATGGTATGCGAAAAGAAGAGATAGGTTTTGTGCGGTATTAATAAGGCCGGTGGAATTTCTTTAACGCCTAACAGGATATCGCAATCGGTGATGTCTTCATTTAACTCCACGCCCTGGTAGGTAAATTCTTCGTTGGTAAAGCAGCGGTATTTGCAGGGCTGCACTACTACCTGCAGGTCGGGATTGCGCTCCATTAAGAACTTGCATTGCGACGGGGTTAAGGCCACGCGCGAATCGTGCGGCAGCTTCTCTTCACGTAGTATTCCAATCTTCATAACGGGGCAAAGGTGTGGTTTTTAAAACGAAGGCGCAAAACGAAGAACCATTGCCACTAAGGCACTAAGATTAGAAGAAGTATAACAGAAAGGCACGGAGACGCTAAGGGCGCGAAGGGGGTTGTAGGATGAACTGCGTTGATCCTTTGGGTGGGGTACAATAAAAAAGCAAGGCTGCACTATCTTGCTAAAGGCCTTGCTTTTATTACTGTGGAGCTGGTGGGATTCGAACCCACGTCCGGATAAGTTGTCGATAGACTTTCTACGTGTGTAGATACTTATTAATTGTCGGAATCAGGCCGGATAAGTAACCCTCCAACCTTCATCTTACATTCGTTATACACGACTAAGAAAGGGAATGAAACTTCCTTAGGGCGTCACCAAAGTTTGGTTGTCAGTGCGCTGTGTATGGTGCCTCAAGCGCAGGACAAATGACTAGTTAATCTCTAAGATTAAGCAGCCATGGCGTAGTTATATTCGCCATTTAAAAAAGAGTCGCGTAATGGATTTACGTGGTATCACACACCCACGACACGCCGGTTTACCGTCAATGCTTCCCGTCAATACCGGTCAGCCCCAATTGGTCAAAGAACAGTGCAAAGATAGCAAATTGCCTGCCAATTGATTTGTTTGACAGAATGGCAAAGGCGCATGAGCCGTTACGCTTTAGTTCTACCCTTTAACAATGGGACAATGTCCCAAAGTTTTTTGCAATCCCCTATAAGCTATTGATTTTCAATAAGAGCATTAAGTGGAACTGTCCCACTTGGGGTTACAAATGAGGACAGTTTATATCTATATCCAATGGATATGTAGGATTAGTAAGGCCTGCTTAAACATTACTCTTCTTCAACGACTTCTCAATCACCTTTGCTTCGGTTTTGCCCCATTCGTTCATGGCATCTAATATAGGGAGTAGCGAAAGACCCAGTTTGGTGAGTTCGTATTCTACCCGGGGAGGTATCTCTTTAAACTCGTGGCGCTCGATGAGTCCGGCCAGTTCTAATTCCTTTAATTGTACGGTGAGTATCTTGCGGCTAACGCCGGGGATGCGGGCGCTTATTTGCCCGAAACGCATTTTACCGTTACGCAGGTAAAAGATGATGACGGACTTCCATTTACCGCCAATAATCTTCTGGGCCCTTATGAAAGGGCAGTGCAAGGGATTATCCTTTTCTACTTCTTTTTTGCCTTTAGTTACCATAACGTAACTGTATTAGTTACCTGAAAAACACCAGTTTCTTTTTGCTTCGATGCACCAATAGTTACAAAAAGTAACTATTGATAGTATCTTTACGTTACAAATGTAATTTAAAAACGTAAGAACAATGGGAAAACAGAGATTATTTGAACCTTTTAACCTGAAAGGACTGGAGTTAAAGAATAGCGTAGTAATGGCACCAATGACCCGGAGCCGTTCCAATAATGCCGACCATGCTGCCACTGAACTGAATGCTACTTATTATGAGCAACGTGCCACAGCAGGTTTAATAATAACTGAGGGAACAGTAGTAAGCCCTAAAGCTACAGGGTATATAAATGTGCCGGGCATTTACAGCGAAGCGCAAATTAAAGGCTGGCGTTTAAGCACCGATGCCGTGCATAAAAAGGGCGGTGCCATTTTTGCGCAGATATGGCATACCGGCCGCATCTCGCATCCCGATTTGTTGGATGGTGATTTGCCGCTGGCGCCTTCGGCTATCAATCCGCATGCGAAAGTATTTGGGCCAAAGGGGTTGGTGGATACCGTAACGCCAAAAGAGATGAGCATTGAAGATATTAAACGCACGATTCAGGACTTTAAAAACGCTGCTGCCAATGCATTAAAGGCAGGTTTTGACGGCGTTGAATTGCATGCTGCGAATGGCTATTTGTTTCATCAGTTCTTTAACCAAAGCTCGAACCAGCGCACCGACGAATATGGTGGCTCGATAGAAAACCGCGCGCGCTTTTTGTTTGAATTGCTGGAAGAATTAAAAGAGGTGATTGATCTAAAGCGTGTAGGTATTCGTCTGAATCCATCCATGCACAACATGCAGGGTATGGTGATTGATGAAGGCAGCATACCCGTACATGAATACATAGTGAACAGGCTGAATGATTACGACATTGCCTACGTGCACCTGCTGGAGCCGTTTACACCGGTTGAAGATGTGCCCCATGCCGTAACGAATGTGGCAGCACACTTCCGGCCGCTTTACAAAGGCAATTTGATCATCAACAAAGGGTTTACCGCCGAAACAGCTAACAAAGTGCTGGAGGATGGTCTGGCAGACCTGGTGTCGTTTGGTGTGCCATTTATTGCC
>JAXLUO010000019.1:0-81439 GCA_046329495.1 Chitinophagales bacterium
ACGAAAGAAGAACGGACTAACATATTTCAAATACATCTGGCTAAGTACGGCCAGAAGAATATCACCGACTTTTCACCCCTTGCTGAGAAATCTAAGTATTTCAATGGTGCCGAAATTGAGGAAACGGTAAAAGAGGCAATGTTCTTGAGCTATGTTGAGAATCCTGAGAATACACAAATCTCTATCAGGCATTTGGAAAAGGCAATTCAACAAATTGTACCGCTGGCACAAACGATGAAGAAGAAAATAGATGGTCTTCGTGAATGGGCTACAACAAGAGCGAGACCAGCCAGTTCAGAACGTAATGATGAAAAGCTGGTGTTTTCAGAAATTGATAAAGAAAATCAAATTGTCCAGACGAAAAGGGAAAAAGAAGAGGATATTTTTTAAGACGTTGATTGATTCTAATTCTGGTTTAAATGAGCGGATTTATGAAAAATTCTCTCTCGAACAATTATGAGATAGACTAAATAGCATGTTTTGCTTTTAGCGTGTTTGTTTGATTGTTGATTTGTCTGGAAGTTTCCCGGTATTGTATAGTTTTTTAGGGCTTGTGGTTGTATGATTTCCACAGGTTTAGGGGATCCATAGTATCTTGGAATGGTAGGCATTTGTATTTATGTTATCTTGTATTTGGTCGTACGACTTAAATCGTTCTTTAAATGTTTGACCAAATCAAGACCTGTAAATAAAATGCGGTTTATAGATTGCTCTATAAACCGCTGATAAACAACTGTCTGGGTGGCGGGATTCGAACCCACGACCTCTTGCACCCCATGCAAGCACGCTACCAGGCTGCGCCACACCCAGATTAAACACAATTTTGAGTGTAACTCAAAATTCTGTCTACCCGGGTCTTAGGTTGTGGATTCGAACCCACGACCTTCCCGCCTTTTTCAGGCGGGACACGCTACCAAGCTGCGCCACACCCAGAGAGGTGAACGGCACTGCTTTATTAATGCCGGTAACCCCTTTGCGGAGGGACTTTTGCCTTTACGTAAACCGTTTAAGCGGTCTTGCATGTCGAGGTGAGTATCACCCCAAACAGGGCTGCGAATATAGCAGATGCCCCTAAATAGCAAAACAGGCAGTTTTTACGGCCTCATCTTATTAGGCGCTTTCTGTTAATTATCCCTTAACAAGCCAGTACGGCGCGGTTTTTATATGTTTGCCGCTTATACAAATTAATTCATGAAGAACGTCCTCCTCTTTATCCTGGCGCTTTCCAGCGTAGCTGCCGTAGCGCAAAAGGGTAATGCCGCCGATAAATACAAAGTTGGCGTAGTAGCTTTTTACAACCTCGAAAACTTCTACGATACCATCAACGATCCCAATACCAGCGATGAGGAGTTTCTGCCCGAAGGCGACCACATGTATAACACGGCCGTGTATACCGATAAAGTTAGCAAGTTGAGCGATGTGCTTTCACAAATAGGAACGGAGGTTACCCCCGATGGTTTTTCGATGCTGGGCGTGGCGGAAGTAGAGAATCGCAAAGTGCTGGAAGATCTGATCAATCAACCCAAATTAAAAGACCGCGGTTTAAAAATCGTGCACTATAACTCGCCTGATGTGCGCGGGGTGGATGTAGGCTTTATCTATAACCCTAAATACTTTAAGGTAAAGCACAGCGAAAAATTGTTTGTGCGCCTGGCCGAAGCCGATGGCAGCCTGCACTATACCCGCGATGTGCTTTGGGTAAGCGGTGTTTACGATGAAACGGATACCATCAACATTTTTGTAAACCACTGGCCTTCGCGCCGCGGTGGCGAAGAAGCAAGCGCCCCGGCCCGCGCTACTGCTGCAGGCGTGGCAAAGCACGTTATCGATTCCTTGATGAAGATTAACCCCGATACCAAGGTTATTTTAATGGGGGATTTAAACGACGACCCCACCAGCCCCAGCGTAACCGAAGTAATTGGAGCCAAAGGCAATAAGGCCGATGTGCAGCGCAGCGGCATGTATAACCCCTGGGTAGATTATACCAAAAAAGGGATTGGCACCCTGGCTTATAACGATAGCTGGAACCTGTTTGATCAAATCATGCTTTCGCAGGCATTTCTTGTTGATAATCAAAACGGTTTTTTCTTTAAAGATGCCCGCATATTCAGCCGTCAGTTTATGGTTACCAAAACCGGTAAGTACAAAGGATACCCTATGCGTACCTACGATGGTGTAGTTTACAATGGCGGTTACAGCGATCACTTTCCTACGTACTGCGTGCTACTTAAGCACCTTGATAGGTAGTCAATCTCATTTGTTACATTAATTTAGTTGTATGAAGTTTTTTGCCTCTTGTTTAAGGGCGTCTTGCGCCCTGTTGTTTCCTGCACTGGTATATGGGCAGGAGCCGGCCGCTAATCCAACCAATCTGCAATTTGGTACGGTTAAAACATATAATGCCATTATGAGTTTTACCGGCGTAACCTGCGATGGTTACCTGGTATTAAAAAGCACGCAACCCATTAACGCTGTACCGGTTGATGGTGTAGCCTACGAAAAAGGCCAGGGCCTGGGTAATGCTAAGGTTATGGTTACCGGTAATGCTACTTTATACAATGTGCGCAGTTTGCTGGAGCGTACGAAATATTACTTTGCCATCTACGCCTATAACGGCGGTGGCACCAGCATCAACTATCGCCAAACCAACCCCTTGATTGATTCGCTGATGACTCCTGCCAGCGATGCCGGCTCTTATTATAATACTGTAGATAGCAGTTCCTATTCGTTTATCAACGATCTGCACGGATTGATTAACCCGCATACCATGAGCAGTTATACCCCCGGTTATGCTACTACCATTTTACCTGCCATGTACGAGCGCGATACCGTAGGAGGGCAGGCCGTAGTTAACTGCGAATACAGCGACATCACAACTATTTATACACCGCCATTCTCTTTTACAGGCACTAACTATAACCGCGAACACGTGTTATGCAAAAGCTGGATGCAAACCTATGCGCAGTTTGGTGCAAACGTGGTGCAGTATCCCGAAGGGGCCGATTATTTTAACCTCTTTCTTACGGCTGCTGCACCCAACAATGCACGCAGTAACCGCCCGTACGGCGTGGTGGTGAACCAAACCGGTTCCTACGGACCAAGCAAACTTGGTAAGGACGCCAATAATATAAATGTGTTCGAGCCCGGCGATAACCGCAAAGGCGATGCGGCCCGCGCCATGATGTATGAAATGATATGTTACAACGGCACCAGTGGCGAATGGGGATTGGATTATCTGTTGGCCGAAGCCGGCGACCAAAGTCAGGCCGTTCTAAAACAATGGAACCAGCAGGACCCGCCCGATAAATTTGAACGCACTAAAAACGATTATATCTTCTCCATCCAAAACAACCGCAACCCCTTTATCGACCATCCGGGTTGGGTTAATTGCATCAACTTCGATAGTTTGTTTAAAACCAGTTTATGTGGTGCTGTTTCAGGTATAAACGAACCTGAATTGAACGCCCATATCAACGCTTTCCCTAACCCGGCCAACGGTGTGCTTAATATTGCCATAACCAATGCCACCGAATCTGCCGCCAACCTTACCTTAATAGATATGCTTGGTAATGAGGTTTTAACAAATCAGTGGAACGGACAAAATGTAGCTATGGATGTGACGGCTTTGCCACAGGGTAATTACATTCTGCGCATTAGTATGGGCAGCAATGCGGCTTATCGCAAGGTTCTTATCCTGAATTAACAGCCGGTTAATACACAGGCCGATAATTATTTTACTTTTGCCGGTTCAAAGGATTTTGACACGCTAAATTTTTTAAAATGAAGAAACTATACTTAGGCATCATCGCCCTCCTGATTACGGGCAGCACTTTCGCCCAGTGTTCCGACCTTTTCTTTTCGGAATATGTGGAAGGCTCAAGCAACAACAAGGCTTTAGAAATTTATAACCCAACTGCTGTACCGGTTAACCTTACCGGTTACAAGGTTCAGATATATACCAACGGTTCAGCTACCGTAAGCTCAACTTACAACTTAACCGGTACCGTGGCTGCAGGCGATGTATTTGTACTGTGCCACAAACTGGCCAACAGTGCCATTAAAGGTTTTGCTGACGACACCACCCAGGGCGGCGGTGTTATGAACTTTAACGGTAACGATGTGCTGGCTTTGTTAAACGGCACCACTCTGTTGGACCGTATCGGTAACGTAGGCGATACTGCCGATATACCATTTGATACTACTACCGGTAAGGACCATAGCTATGTGCGTTTGCCAAATATCCAGCAGGGTTCTACCAACTGGACAACCGGCAAATTAGAGTGGACCATGTATCCAAAAGATACCATTCACCTTGGTAGCCATACTATGAACCCTTGCGGCGCTATTACCGATACATTGGTTCGTTTCTCGCCAGTTGCAGCTTCGGTTGCTGAAAATGTGGGCACCTACAACGTTAACCTGGCTTTAAATGCTGCCAGCGCAGGCACCACCTTTACGGCTGATGTAGTATTAACCGGCGGCACAGGCAGTGCGGCTGATATCAACAACTACACTACGCAAACTGTAAGCTTTACACCGGGTTCATCAAGTGCTACGCTTACTTTAACCGTAACGGATGATGCACTTCCCGAAGGCCCTGAAACACTGATCTTCACTATCCGCAACGCATCAGCCCCACTGCTTATTGGTGCCGACTCAGTATTTACCTTATCTATCGATGCCAGCGATGTGCCTGCCGTTCCTTACAACATTGGCCAAATCAGCTCGCAAAATGCAAACGGTCAGCCTGACTCAGTAGGTGTTAAAGTTGCTATCAGCGGTACTGTGTTAAGCATCGACTACCGCGCCACCGGCTTAGACTTCTTTATCCACGATGCAACTGATGGTATTGAAATTTTCTCTCCAACATCATCATTTGGTTATACTGTAGCAGAAGGCGATTCAGTTGCTGCTGTTGGTACTGTTGGTTTCTTTAACGGCGCCCTGCAATTGGTTAACCTTGATACTGTTTACAAAATCGGTACAGGTGTAGTTCCTGCGCCTACTGTAGTACAGGATCTGGATGAAACTACCGAAGCAGAATTAGTGCGTTTGAATAACGTTCACCTGGTAACTCCTTCGCAATGGGATAATACACAAACCAGCGGTTTTAACTGCGATATTACGGATGGACAAGGCACCTGGATTCTGCGTATTGATGAGCAGAGTGCACTGTTTAACCAAACTGCACCTCCGTTTACTTTCGATGTAATCGGCATCGGTTCTCAGTTCGATAACTCTTCACCTTACACTTCAGGTTACGAAATCCTGCCTCGTTACGTTACTGACCTGATCCTGCACAGCGGTATCAACGAAGTAGACGCAACCCTGGCAACTGTGTTCCCTAACCCAAGCAACGGAAACTTCACCATCCGCTTAAAAGAAGCTACCGGTGCTGTTGAAGTTCGTTTGTTCAATGTAGCAGGTCAGCAAATGCTGATGGAAAAAACGGCTGAACAAACCATCACCATCAATCGTAACGATCTTAGCGCCGGTATCTATGTGGTAGAAGTAACAAGCGCTACCAAAGTATTCCGCACCAAAATCAACATCCAGAACTAATCCTTCTGTTTGAATAAAATAAAAGCGGCCCTTCCACAAGAAGGGCCGCTTTCGTTTTGTCTGTTGTCTGATTTCTAATATCTGTTTTCTGATGTCTTCTTCTAAATCTCCCTTACACTCCACGCTTCCGGCTTGCCCCCAAATAAGGGCTTTACCAAAGCCCAGGTATCATTAAACAACTCCGAGTTGCGGTAATGCTCCAGACTGTCAACGTCCTTCCAGCGGCTGTAGGTAAAGTAAATGTTTGGGTTATCGATATCGCGCAGCAGCACCACACCGGCACAGCCCTCAAAGCTGCTTATAAGTTCCCTGCGCTCTTCAAAAATGCGTTCAAAATCTTCCACACATTCCGGGCGAAAGGTCATCTTCACTATACGTTGTAACATGCTGCTAAATTAATCGGCCAGAATCAAAACCGGTGTTTCTACCTTCAGGCCCAACAGGTTTTCGGCCTTGCCTTTGTTGATGGCAATCTCTAAAAAGCCCGAGGTGCCGAACAGGCAAACCATCTCGCCTTCATCCACATCATTATACTGTTCGCTTAAGGTATTGGTGCTGCCTACATTTACGGCAATGGTATAGCGTTTATCGCCTATAAACTCCTTAAACATGGCACGGGTAATATTGGTAATGCCGTTGCCGTAGTTATCCAGGTAAACAACTGTGCCGCGTATGTTGCCCGGGCGTGTTACCGGTTGCAACAAACGGAGGTGAACAGTTTCAGTAGCCACATGCGCAAAGTCGGTAGGTTTGTATTCCTGCAGCAACAGGTTAATGGCACGTGCCAACGGCTCCTCAAACAGTAAGCTGTTGCCTTCCATCAGCGCATCGTTTAGTTGATAGGTTTCGTGCGGTACTTTTTCAAAAGCCAGCGCTAACAAGCCGGTATCAAAGGTCAAAAAATAATGTCCGTCTATTACCGAAAGCAATAAGCGGTTGTCGCTTTCGTTACTATTTACATGCACCACATGAATGCTGCCTTTCGGAAAATAACGGTACGCATTTTTTATGGTGAAGGCAGCCTCTTTTAAATCGAAAGGTTTTATCTGATGGGTTACATCTACCAGTTGCAGGTGCAGGCCTACGCAATGTGTAATAATGGCGCCTTTAAGGGCCGCGAGATAGTAATCACGCGTTCCTAAATCAGATGTCAGGGTAACAAGCGCCATGGGTATATGTTAATACAAATAAGCGCTTAAAATACCTGTAAACGAACCAGGTTTAGTGGAAAAAGGTGTGGATAGATATATTTTGCTATACAGTACGCCTGCCTTCCTAATTGGCTAAATTTGAAAACACAAAAGCTACCCCATTTGACAGAGATTACACTTAATGTAGAGGGGATTGACCCAATCGACTTCTTCGGCGTAAATAACTCACGGTTCAACTTTATTAAAAAAAGCTTCCCTACGCTCCGCATGGTTTCACGCGGCAGCACTATTAAGGCGGAAGGTAATGATGATGATTTAGCCGTGTTTAAGCAGAAGGTAGAGCGCATGATTGACCATATCGAACGGTATGGAAAATTAAGCGAAGAGAACATCGAATCTATTCTGCTTACCACCGATGACAAACCTTTGAATAAGGATAAAAAGGACGCAGGAAACATAATTGTATACGGCAACAACGGTTTAGTAGTGCGCGCCCGCACCGATAACCAGTTGCTGATGGTTAAGGAAAGCGAAAAGAACGATATCGTTTTTGCCATAGGCCCTGCAGGTACCGGTAAAACCTATACGGCTGTTGCCTTAGCTGTAAAAGCCCTCAAGGAAAAGAACGTAAAGAAGATTATCCTTACCCGCCCTGCGGTAGAAGCCGGCGAAAGCCTTGGTTTTTTACCGGGCGATTTAAAGGAGAAGATTGATCCTTATTTGCGTCCGCTTTACGATGCGCTGGATGATATGATACCCGCCGATAAACTTACCTATTACATGGAAAACCGTGTGATAGAAGTAGCGCCGTTAGCCTTCATGCGCGGTAGAACATTAGACCATGCCTACATTATTCTGGATGAAGCCCAGAACTGTAGCGATATGCAGTTAAAAATGTTTTTAACCCGTATAGGCGCTAATAGTAAAGTAATTATCACCGGCGACCCTACCCAGATAGATTTACCTCCTAAGGTAAAGTCGGGTTTAGGCACCGCTATTCGTATATTGCAGCCGGTTGAAGGTATCTCCACCATTCACCTGAATGAAAGTGATGTGGTGCGCCACCGTTTGGTAAAAGAAATTATTAAAGCTTACGAGAAACTAAATAGCACACGCCCTAAAGATGACGACGCAAACCATTCGTGAAACGAACTTTAATTTCCCCGGACAATCAGCCGTTTATCATGGCAAGGTCCGCGATGTTTATACCCTCGGCGATAAATTGGTAGTAATCGCCACCGACCGCATCTCTGCATTCGATCACATTCTGCCCAAGCCAATACCACACAAAGGCGCTGTACTGAACGGTATTGCTGCGCACTTTTTAAATGCCACCCGCGATATTGTGCCTAACTGGCTACTGGCTACGCCCGATCCTAATGTATCGGTAGGCTTGCGTTGCGAGCCGGTGCGTATCGAAATGGTGATCCGTGGTTACCTGGCAGGCCATGCCGCCCGCGAATATGCTGCAGGTAAACGCATCCTATGCGGTGTTACATTACCCGAAGGTTTAAAAGAAAACGATGCCTTCCCAACGCCTATTATTACACCATCAACCAAAGCGGTGGAAGGGCATGATGAAGATATATCCCGCGAAGACATACTGAAACGCGGTATTGTTAACGAAGAGGTATATACCACTATGGAAAAATATACCTACGCTTTATTTGAGCGCGGACAAAAAATGGCCCGCGAGCGTGGTTTGATTTTAGTGGATACCAAATACGAATTTGGCGTGCATAATGGGCAGGTAATGCTGATTGATGAGATCCATACGCCCGATTCTTCGCGTTATTTCCATCTGCAAGGATATGCCGAGCGCCAGGCTAAAGGCGAACCCCAACAACAATTAAGCAAAGAGTTCGTACGCCAGTGGCTAATCGAAAACGGTTTCCAGGGTAAGGACGGACAGAAGATGCCGGTAATGCCCGATTTGTTTGTGGAGACAGTATCGCATCGCTACATCGAGCTATACGAATTGGTGACCGGCAAAAACTTTATGCCCGATACGGCTGAAGATGTACAAAGCCGTATTCAGGCAAATGTGGCTGCTTACTTGCGTAGTATTTAATCAACGCTGTTTACATGGGCCAATCAAAACAGTTTAGCACAGCGCGTAAAATTCAGTTCTCGCTGTTTTTGCTGTTTATCGTATTGCTGCTTATTACAGCAGTGGGAGAGGTGGTTATGCGCCTGCAATACAAAGGCCCCGGACCGCCTTACGATAACAAGGAAAAGGATGCCGAACTGGGTTGGAAGACGAAGGAGAACTACAAGTTTCAAACTCCGGAATTTCTTACCAGTGCCGGTAGTACGTATCCCGTTAATGCTAACTTTACCCGCTATGGTTTCCGGAAGTGGAACGAGGCGGCTACCGATTCGCCGGTTTCAACCATCTTCTTTATCGGCGATTCGTATACGGAAAGCCTGGAAGCTTCTGATGAACACGTATTTTATTCGGTTTTAAAGGATAGTTTGCCGGTACGCATTTATGCCCGGGGTACTGCCGGCTATGGCACAGCACAGGAATTACTTATTCTTCGTAAATACATTGATAGTGTAAAGCCTGATTGGATAGTGCTGGAAGTTTGTAATAACGACTTTACTGATAACTCGTGGCAGATAGAGATGCACAGTACATACAAGGTAAGCCAAACCCGCCCTTATCTGCAAGCCGATGGCAGTATGCAATATCACTATCCACGCCCATGGTACGAACACGCTAAGGACTATTCTCTTTTTTGGAATATGATTTTTATGCGGGCCCATAACACTATGCTCAACCTGCATATGGCTAAACCCGACCGCGATATTTCGGAAATAGCACAGGACCCGGCATGTAAAGAAATTTACGACGCAACTTTAAATACAACCCAACAGGCCTTGTCGGAAATTAAAAAGTTGACTGAAAGCCGCCATGCACAATTAGCTGTATTCGATGCGGATGATTTTAGCCCGGGTGTTACTTACTTTCCGGATGTGTGCAAACGCCTGAACATAAATTATATTGATAGTGTGGCACAGGACCTGCGCGCAGCCGAGCAACGCGGCGATACCATTCGCGCTTTTGATGGTTATCACTGTAATAACGTAGGCCAGCATGTAATTGCCAACCGGCTTATACAGTACTTCCGCCCCAAACTTTAAGCTTCTAATCCGTATTCCTTGATCTTACGATACAAGGTGCGTTCCGATATGCCTAAATCAGCAGCGGCATCTTTGCGCTTGTTGCGGTATTTCTTCAGCGCTTTTGATATCAACTCTTTTTCTTTTTCAGCAATATTCAGCACCTCGTCTACAGTTTCGTGTTCATCAAAACCTTTTTTATCGCTGATAACTACAGGCTGGTTGGTGCCCATTTGTGCAGGTATAATAATAGGCTTCTCCGATACCGTTTGCAGTGTTGGTTCGTAAGGGTGAGGTATACCGCCGGGGCCTTGCTGCTTGGTAACATCAAATACAAACTGCTTCAGGTCGTTCAGGTCCTTCTTTAAATCAAATATCAGTTTGTAAAGTATTTCACGTTCGGTAAACGAACTGCCACCGCCGCTTTCGTAGCGTGCCTCGGCTAAGGCAGGCAAGCGATTGTCAGTTATATCCGGAACTATCTCTGCTAATTCCTTAGCGGTTACATCTTTCTCACGGGCTAAAATGCTTACCTGTTCGGCTACGTTCTTTAGCTGACGCACGTTACCGGGCCAGGTGTATTTTAATATCAGCTCACGGGCATCGTCGGTAAGTTTTACGGGCTGTATTTTGTTGCGCTCGGCAAAGTCAATACCAAATTTGCGGAACAGCAGGTAGATGTCTTCACCGCGCTCGCGCAACGGTGGTATGTAAATAGGCACCGTGCTTAAGCGGTAATACAAATCTTCGCGGAACTTACCGGCACGTACGGCCTCCTGCAGGTTAACGTTAGTAGCTGCTATAACGCGCACATCGGTTTTCATGGCTTTGCTGCTACCCACGCGGATGTATTCGCCGGTTTCTAACACGCGCAGCAATCGGGCCTGGGTACCGTGGGGCAATTCGCCCACTTCATCTAAAAACAAGGTGCCGCCATTGGTGGCTTCAAAATAACCTTTGCGTTGTTCGTGGGCACCGGTAAAACTGCCCTTTTCGTGCCCGAACAATTCCGAATCAATAGTACCTTCTGGTATAGCGCCGCAGTTAACAGCAATAAAGGAGTTGTGCTTGCGGGTTCCTAACTGATGTATGATATGCGAAAATACCTCCTTACCAACACCGCTTTCGCCGGTTATAAGTACAGTAAGGTTAGTAGCCGCCACACGCTCAGCAATGCTGATAGCATGGTTTAAACCCGGCGAGTTGCCGATTATACCAAACCTGTTCTTTATGCTTTGTATTTCCATAGTCTAACGCTATTACTTGTAACTTTTATAACACTAAGTCGCAAAGTCACAAAGGTTATTGTATCCTATCCCCTTTGGTATTTCTTTTTCTTTGTGTCTTAGTGTGTCAAATAAACACGTGCCTTTGTGGCTATTGTCTTTAAACCGTATCGCCTATTAAAGTTGCCGCCGTGCAATCGGTTATTTTTACCTTCACGTAATCGCCCGGCTTTATATCTCCTTTCGGGAATACCACTACTTTATTTTGGCTGTTTCTTCCAAACAAATGTGCATCGCTGCGGTGGCTGGTGCCTTCGGCCAAAACTTCAAATACCTGCCCTACATCTTTCTTGTTCAATTCCAGCGAGTGCTTCATCTGTAAATCAACAATCTCTTGTAAGCGGCGTTTCTTCACGTCCTCAGGTATATCATCGGTAAACTTCTTGGCAGCTACTGTGCCGGGGCGTTCGCTGTAAATAAACATGTAGCTCATGCTGTAGCGCACATAATCCATCATGCTCAGCGTATCCTTATGTTCCTCTTCTGTTTCGGTACAAAAGCCTGCAATTACATCCGTGCTGATGGCTACGTTGGGCACAATGCGCTTAATGGCATCAATACGGTTCATATACCATTCGCGGTCGTAGGTGCGGTTCATAATATCCAGCACGCGGGTGTTACCGCTCTGCACCGGCAGGTGTATGTATTTGCAGATGTTATCGTATTTAGCCATTACATGCAGCACATCATCCGTCATATCCTTTGGGTGACTGGTGCTAAAGCGCACGCGTAAATCCGGCGCAATTTGTGCCACCAGTTCCAGCAAACGTGCAAAGTTTACAACGCCTTCGTCGTATTTAGCTTCTACTAACTTTTTGCCCACCAGTTTAGGGTCGGTGCTAAAGCGGTAGCTGTCTACGTTCTGGCCCAAAAGGGTTACTTCCTTATAGCCCTTCTCGTACATTTCTTTTGCCTCAGCAACTATAGTCTGCCAGTCGCGGCTGCGTTCGCGGCCACGGGTAAAAGGCACTACGCAAAAGCTGCACATGTTATCGCAACCGCGGGTAATGCTTATAAAGGCCGTTACCCCATTACTGTTCAGGCGCACAGGGTTAATCTCGGCATAGGTTTCTTCGCGGCTAAGCAATACATTCACCGCCTTCTGTCCGGTTTCTGCTTCCTCAATTAAACCCGGTAAACTGCGGTAAGCATCAGGACCGGCTACGATGTCTACAATCTTTTCCTCTTCCAGAAACTTCTCCTTCAGGCGCTCGGCCATGCAGCCTAGCACACCAATCAGGGCACCCTTCTTATTCTTCTTAACCGTTTGCAGGTGCTGCAGGCGGTGGCGCACGCGCTGCTCGGCATTATCGCGGATGGCGCAGGTGTTTATCAAAATCAGGTCTGCATCCGTAAACTCGGTAGTGCTGTCGAAACCGGCGTTGGTTAAAATGCTGGCCACCACTTCGCTATCGGCAAAGTTCATCTGGCATCCATAGCTTTCAATATAATACTTCTTACCGTTACCGGGCACGTTGGCCGGGCGGGCAGCAGTAAGCGTTTCACCCTGGCGGGCTTCATCTATCTTCTTGGTTTCCAGTTCAAAGGCAACCTCGTTGTTGTATAGCTTCTTTTCCATTGTAAAATTGGTCGACAAAGATAGGAATTAACTGACAAAAAGGCAGGGTTTAACAGTTGACATTGATGAGCTTTTCATTAGTTAGTAGTGGCTGTGATTTATGCCGGGCTTTTTTAGCAATTGCCTTGGTTACTTACTAATTACCAGCATTATAATTGGTGCTCATTACGTTGCAAGATCTGTTATCAATCACCGCAGTCTTACGCTTAAGAAATAACGCCATGCTCAGAGGGGCTGGGGTGGTTCAAACTGTCATAAGGTTGTCATATTCAACTAATAATACAAAGCTTGCTATTATTAATGAGTAAGCTTTGTTAAGTTTATTTGGAAACCTACCGCTATTAAAGGTGCTACATACTCAGGCGAACAATATGAAAACACTTTACCTGTTGCTTTTATTATTGTTTTTGGGAAATATGAAGGGTTGGGCGCAATGTACAGGCGGTATCATCACTGCCTCCAACCATGATATCTATTATGGTGTGTATGATACCATCTGCGTAGGCGCTTGCCAACATTTTTGGATTGTTAATGCTGACTGCCCGGAGTTTACCGGTGCCGATTTCTATTGGATTTTTTATGCCACAAACAAGAATGACACGATAGTGGGTGATACCGTTAGTTATTGTTTTCCTGATACGGGTGCCTTTAGGATGGATGTTTATGCATACGCGGTAGACTGGAACAATGCTAATAATTTAGGGACTAAGAACGTTGTTATTCCTTGTTCGCCTAATGCCGACTTTATAGCAGACAGGCAAAAAATCTGTTCGAATGAGAGTGTAAGATTTACCGATAAAAGCACCGGGTTGATCAGCAATTGGCAGTGGACTTTCAGTGGTGGCAATCCATCTGCCTACACAGGCAAATATCCACCTCCCGTCTTTTATTCTGATACCGGCTTTTTTACGGTTACACTTGATGCCATAAATACTTTTGGAAGCGGTAGCACTATGAAAACTTCTTTCATTCATGTGTTGGCTGCTCCGGAGCCCTACGCGGTTGAAGCGGAATTTGAAGTTAGGGAAGGCGACGAAATAACATTACATACTTGTGCTGATGGAAGCAGTTACAGTTGGATGCCTCCTGTAAGTATAACTCAGAATAGCGACACCCTTATTACCGTACAGCCCGAATCCACGCAGCGGTACGTGGCTGTAGTTAAAAACGAGAATGGTTGCGCAACTACTTGCGATTATACAGTATATGTGCAAAGCGGCCTATTGCTGCCTACCGCCTTTACCCCCAATGGTGATGGAGTAAATGATGTATTCCGTATCTTAAATACCAATATCCAATTGCTGAACTTTTGCATCTACAACCGCTGGGGCGAAATGGTGTTTAGCACCGCCGATATAACCAAAGGATGGGATGGTGTTTACAAAGATGTGCCCCAGCCCATGAGCACCTATGTATGGACCTGCGAATATGTGATAACCAAAACAAGCAAAAGAAAATCGGGAAAAGGAAATGTAATGTTGTTAAGGTAATGACAAGGATGAGATTTGTATTATTTATTTTATTACTTGATATAAGTAGAGTTATGGGGCAAACGGTTCCTAATCCGTACCCGTTTACAATAATTAATAACAAGTGCTCAGTCCAGGGTAATGATACTATTGCAGAAGTTGATACTGTTTGTATTGGTGAACCCGTGAACCAGGTGGTGCATATTGGCTCTGCTCAACAGATTTTTCGATCTTGTTTCTTTTTTATGCAAAGCGATACACAATGCGGTTGGCAATCTTCTTTTAAATTTTACTCTCCAGGGTTAAAAGAAATAGACGGTGTATTTGATTTTACTGATTACTCTGGTGTGTATTCCCATGATTGGTTAGGTGCCATTTGGGTATATGTTCGTTATTGCCCTCCACAGGCAAATTTTAACGGCCCAACCACTACTTGTGTAAACGAATGTGCCACTTTTTTCAATGGCAGTAGTATGTATCCCACTAATTATGAATGGCGCTTTGTCGGAGGAACGCCACCTTTATGGACCGACAGCATTCCTCCTGCTATTTGCTATAAAGATACCGGCACTTTTCCGGTAACTTTAATTGTTAGTAACCCGGCTGGTAGCGATACTGTTACCAAATACATCCATGTTAATGCCGGGCCATTACCCCTGCCTGTACAACGGGAGTATCAGCTTACGGAAGGCGATTCTGTAACATTACCGGCCTGCGCTTTGGGCAGCAGTTATAATTGGGTGTTTCAGCAAGGTATAATTTCAATATATGATACAGCTATAACTGTTCAGCCTGAGGATGGAACCAGGTATCAGCTTAAAGTAACCGAAAGCGGCTGTGCGGTGGATTGTAATTACACCGTGTATGTAAAAAATGGCTTACTGCTGCCTACCGCCTTTACCCCCAA
This sequence comes from Chitinophagales bacterium, assembly GCA_046329495.1. GTDB lineage: Bacteria > Bacteroidota > Bacteroidia > Chitinophagales > LD1 > Bog-950. Next base: position 15,081 of record JAXLUO010000019.1, read on the forward strand.
TGGCGATGGCGTCAACGACGTGTTCCGTATTTTAAATACCAATATAAAACTGCTGAACTTTAGCATCTACAACCGCTGGGGCGAAATGGTGTTTAGCACCACCGATATAACCGAAGGCTGGGATGGTGTTTACAAAGATGTACCCCAGCCCATGAGCACCTTTGTATGGACCTGCGAATATGTGATAAGCAATACAGGTAAGCGAAAATTGGCAAAGGGAAATGTGACTTTACTAAGGTAGAGTTTTTAGACAGCGGCGGAGGCTTTAGGATTATCTCTGTCCCGTTTATTGATAGCAGCAGCAATCGCTATAAGGCCGATGATAATATTTAGCACTGCCACGTAAGTGTTTACCGCCAGCATATTGAATATCCAATCGCCCACTTTGGGTAGAAAATGCAATACACCTACCAGCAGCAGCAGAGCACCTAAAAAACCGCAATAGATACGGGCATTGTTCCGGAAGCCTGCGATAATCCCCAGTGTACCGAGTATTATATGAATAGCTGCGTGAGTGGTGTTGGTAGTAAATACCCCAAACACCACGCTGCTTACCATACCCCACAATCCTTCTACAAGTAAAAACAGGCCTATAATAATGGCAAAGTTAGCGCTGATAGTACGTTTCATGCAGTCTATTTTGAAGGGCCATTAAATCTTCATGCCATTATACCAGGGAAGATTGTAGCAACAAACTGCTCGTGCCGCCTGGTTGAATTGTGACCAGTTAATCTGTGATTAGTGAGATCAATTTTCCTAATCACAAATCCACTGATGAACCAATTCACCAATCCCTAATTAACTGCATTTGCGCAGGCAATACCATCCATAGCAGCGCTTACAATACCACCGGCGTAACCGGCTCCTTCGCCGCAGGGGTACAAATTAGTTAGCTGCGGGTGCTTCAGCGTTTCCTTATCGCGCGGTATGCGCACGGGGCTGCTGGTGCGGCTTTCTACACCCACCAACACGGCTTCGTTCGTTCTATAACCGCGCATCTTTTTTCCAAAGTCTATCAGTCCTTCGCGTAAACTTTGCGTTATAAATGGGGGTAATATCTGTTTCAGATCGGCTTCAATCAACCCCGGTATATAAGAACATGCCGGTAAATCCTGCGAACGCTTATTGTTAATGAAATCGTCCATGCGCTGCGCCGGTGCTTTAATGCTGCCGGTTAAGTTAAAGGCTGCTTGCTCCACCTGCTTCTGAAATTCCAGTGCCGCCAGCGGACCGAGTTTTCCATACTGCGTCCAGTTCTCAGGATTAACGGCTACTACCATACCGCTGTTAGCATACTTGCCATTGCGCTTGCTGGGGCTCCAGCCGTTTACTACCGTTTCGCCGGGTGCTGTGCTGGCCGGTGCTATAATACCACCGGGGCACATGCAAAAAGAAAAAACGCCTCTTCCGCAGGCCTGTGTAACTAAACTATAGCTGCTGGGCGGCAAAAACTCTCCGCGTTCCTTGCGCTTATATTGTATGCTATCTATTAACGATTGCTGGTGCTCCACACGCACACCCAAGGCAAAAGGCTTAGCCTCTATCAACAGGCCCTGGTTGTGCAGCAGTTCAAAAATATCGCGGCTGCTGTGGCCGGTAGCTAAAATTACCTGCTCGCAATCTGTGCTCGTGCCATCCGCAAACTTTAAACCGGTAATGGTATTATCCTTTATAACTAATCCGCTAAGTCGCTTACTAAAATGCACTTCACCGCCATTATCTAAAATGGTTTGCCGCATGTTTTCAATAATACCCGGCAGTTTGTTGGTACCTATATGCGGATGCGCTTCATAGCCAATATTGGGGTTCGCTCCATGTTGTATAAACACATCCAGCACCTTTTTAATATCTCCCCGTTTGCTGCTACGCGTGTAAAGTTTGCCATCGCTATACGTTCCCGCACCACCTTCTCCAAAACAATAATTGCTATCGGGGTTAATGATCAGTTGTCTGTTAATTGCTGCCAAATCTCTGCGGCGGTCCTTTACTGCCTTGCCACGCTCAATAACTATAGGCTTAATACCACGTTCCAACAATTGCAGGGCCGCATAAATACCTGCCGGACCAAAGCCAATAATATGGCAGGTTTTACCGCCGGTTAATGGTTTGGGTACAAAAGTGCGCAAGGTATGGTCCACCGTTTCTCCGGGGGTGTATATCTCTACCTTTAGCAATACATATATCTGCGGCTGACGAGCATCCAGCGATTTACGCAGCAGCTTTACTTCGTTTACTTGTTCTAAAGGCAGATTGGCTTTTTCAGCGGCAGCGCGCTTTACAGCATCAACAGAGGCCGCCTGTTCGGGCGTTAATTTCAGTTCTACAATATGCGACATACGGCAGGTTTTTATCCTACAAGTTGGATGCGAAGATAAGAGTTAATTGGTGGAGTTGAGACTTACTGTATCACCACCTTGTACCCCGCCTTATTGTTGCCATTGGCAATGCTCAATTGGTAAATGCCTTTAGGCAGTTGCTGTAAGTTAACGGGGTGTGTAGTAGGTCCATCTACCTGCCAGGCATTATCCTGCCAAACCATGCGGCCGGTGGCATCGGTAACGGTTAATTGCAGTACTGCTTTTTGCGATGCATTTACCTTCACCTCAAAATTACCGTTCGATGGATTTGGTGTAAGTTGTATGGTGCTGATACCCGGTATAACATCAATACCCACGCTATTGGCATGCACAACGCTAACTTGTATAGTTGCCTCGCCCGAACATCCATTGCCGTCGGTATAGTTATACGTTATATCGTAAGGGCCACCCACACCCGCACTTTGCGGATCGAATGTTTGATTACTTACCCCTGTTCCCGAGAAAGTGCCTCCTGCCGGATTAGCCTGCAGGGTTATAGCAGCACTGGTGTCGTAATACGTATTGCTAATAGGCGTAATGCTTGGCATTGGGTTGGGGTTTACGGTAGCAGTTACCGGCACTCGTGTGCTGCTGCAGGTTACGGGCTGCTCTTGTATTTCCCAATTGTAGAAACAATACCAGCGGTTAGTATCACTCGCCGAGTTGCCTGTAACGGTAAGTAAGTTGCTCAGTGTATAAGGGTAATGTCCGCCTGTGCTGTTGCGGTATAAATCGGGCTGGCTGCCAATAGCCCAACCCAATTGATAAGCTGTACCCGGTGCTACATTAAAATTAAGCGGTACCACCTGCGTGCCCTGGGCAATGCTGATAGTATCAGAGATTAATACCGTACCTGCCGAATTGCGCAGTTGTATAATCCGGTTCTTGGTGCTGTTGGCATATACCTTCACCGATTTAATGATAATGGGTTTAAATACATTAAAAAGCTGATGCTGGTCGTTACTGTAATAGCCACCTGTACCTATGGTATTGTTAGCAGGCCCCACATAACCGGTGGCACCCCATAAGGTATCGTTGCTTTGCACATACAGGGTTGTTGTGCTACTTGGTGTTAAACTAAAGCTGCTGCCCGTATTCAGCAATGTACCGCCGCTAAGGCTGCTGTACCAATACAAGGTGCCTGTTCCGTTTGCCTGCAGCGTAACCGTTTGTCCGCTGCCTTCGCAAATGGCCTCAGAGGTTACATTACTTACATGGCTGGGTATGTTGGTAAGGTTTAGCACGGGGCTGGTAGCGCTGCCGCAAATGGAGTTTACATTCACTGTATAATTGCCGGGTTGCGTAACTGAAATGCTTTGCGTGGTATCGCCGGTGCTCCACAAATAAGTATTACCCACGTTAGCGGTAAGCGTAATGGCCGTACCTTCGCAAACGTTGGTTTCGTTCCCCATTACACTAATACTGGCCGAACCTGTACCCGCAGGCAATTGCTTGGTAAGCGTATAGGGTATGGCCAGCACATTATCGTTTTCATTTTCTTCCAGAAAATAATCATGTGGGTCTATCTGCACTACTATGTAATAATCGCCGTTGCAGGTGGTAGGCGGCAGGTTAATATACATGCCGTCCAGGTATTGGAAATAAATATCCGTATACCCTGCTGAAATACCCTGCTCGGTAGGTGAGCAGTTGTAGTTACCACCCCCTAAACCAAAGTTGGCAAAATTGGCATTGGTAAGCACATTGCCCAGCGAATCCTGGCAATGCCCGGCATAATACGAGCAGGTGCCATAATCCATCAGGCAGAAACCAAGCTTGGCCCCGTTGCCTATCACCGGCCACAAAAGCGGATTAGGCTGCAGCGTATCGCGCTTGCGCAAGGTGTAAATACCCCAGTCGTCAACGTGCATATGGTTGTGCGTAGGATGGTAAGTCATTGAGCCTGCAGGGCGGTCGCTATAGCTCATGGTGTTACCGTTTTTATGATAAATCCGCTGGAAAATAAGATTGTGCGGACTGCTGCCGTCAGGGCACGTACCCGGGTTCGAAAGGAATGTGTCGGATCCACACAGGTAAATCGAAGACGCCCGTACCGTTAACGGCCCATAACCAATATTGGGAGTGGATACCGATATACGCAGCCTTCCGTTCTCCACTCCGTTCCCTGTTTGCGAATATTCTATAACACCGTTGTAGCCTGCCGCATACAGCGGTTCATCGCCCACGATGATGTTGGGCAACAAATCGCAGTTGGTGCTACCGTCTTTACATTGGCAACTGGTGGCGTTGCCGGTAGTGCACTGGGCATAGCTGCTGCTAATACCAAGCAAAACACAAATCGTCAGGAGTAGGGCTTGCTTCATGAGTCCGATTAAGGTTTTCCGAATATAATAATTATGAAACCGGCGTCCCAAATAGTTTTTAAGCTTGTTTTTAGCCAAAAAACTACCCGTTTTGCACGTCCGATAATACGGAGTATCCACAGCTACGGGTTTGTTAGTAGGGTAGGGTTTGCGGCAGGGTACAAACAGATTTGCGTATAATAAACCGGAACCACTAAGCGTTTCAGTAAAAATAACGGCATGGTACTATTACAAATAGTGGACAGCACAGCTACCGCAGGCGCCCACAGCTCTATTAACTTATTCGAACTGGTAATAAAAGGGGGTTGGATCATGCTGCCTATCGGCCTGCTGGCCGTTATTGCCATTTACCTGATGATAGTGCGTTTTATCACTATCAGCCGTGCCAGTAGGGTTGATAATAGTTTTCTTACCAACGTAAAAACCATGTTGATGGATGGCAAAATTGACGCAGCCCTCAGCATGTGCCGCTCCACTAACACACCTATTGCGCGATTGATCGAGAAAGGCATCAAACGCCTCGGTAAGCCAATCAAGGAAATTGAAAGCGCCGTTGAAAACACCGGTAAGCTCGAAATCTATAAGCTGGAAAAGAACCTGTCTTACCTCGGTATCATAGCCGGTATTGCCCCCATGATCGGTTTCATCGGCACCATCAGCGGTGTAATTATGATCTTCTACGATATCAGCCAGCAAAACGGCGATATCAGTATCAAGATCATCTCCGATGGTTTGTATGTAAAAATGGTAACCTCCGCTGCTGGTCTGTTAGTTGGAATTATAGCCCACATCGGCTTCCACTACCTTAATGCCATGATCGATCGCGTAAGCTTTCAGTTAGAGAGCACCACTGTTGAATTCATTGACCTTATCCAGGAACCGGGTAAGTAATTAAAGCGGGAGATAACCATGCATTTACGACGAAAATCAAGAGTAACATCGGAAGTGAGCACACACTCGCTCAACGATATTCTCTTTTTCCTGATGCTGTTCTTTCTGCTGCTTTCTACCATGGTAGCCCCCTCGGTGGTTAAAGTTAAGCTGCCTAAGAGCGATGCCGGTAAAAAGATGAGCAAGCAGAACATTGTGCTTACCGTTGATAGCAACTTAACTTATTATCTGAACAAGGAACAACTGGCCTTCGACCAAATTGAACCGCGTTTAAAAAGTATGGCTGCTGCTGATACAGCCAAGGAGCAAACGGTGGTATTTAAAGCAAATGGTAATATGACCTATCAGCAACTGATTGATGTAATGAGCATTGGCCCGCGCCTGGGTATGAACATGGTGCTGGCTACCGATAGAAAACAATAAATGATTTAACAGGCAACCGTTATGGAATTACAAACGGTGCGCACCTTTTAATAAATGCTGGCAACCAACACCTTTCAGGAGGAAGAAAAAGACTTCCAAAAAAAGAAAACCATCTGGGCTTCGCTAAGCACAGCATTGGTGGTGGGCAGCGTGTTGCTTATTCTAATCCTCATCGTTATCAGAACGCCTATACCGCCGTTTCCTGAAGAACCGGGTGGCGTATCAGTAAACTTTGGTGTGGATATAAGCGGTGAAGGCGATATACAGCCCATGAGCGAAAACCCGAGCCAGCAGGAAAGCGCCCCCGCAGCGGCTGCCAGTTCCAACAACGCACCGCAGCAGGAAGACCTGTTAACGCAGGAGAACAGCGATGCCGAAGTGGTGGTGCCCAAGGTAGAGGATAAACCCAAACCTAAAACCAACCCTAACGCCGAATATAAACCCAATACCAGGCCTAACACTAACCCAACTAATAATACCAAACCAAGCACGGCTACTAATAACGCACCGCCCCAGCCCAAAGCCAACGACGATGCGCTATTTAAACCCGGCGCACCCGGCGCTAACAACAACAGCAAAGGCGATGGAAATAAAGGCGGCCCCGGCGATCAGGGCGACCCCAACGGCGATCCTAACTCGCATAACTACGAAGGCGGCCCCGGCGATGGCGGCGGACCGGGTGGCCCCGGTGGTGGAGGCGGCGGTGGCTTTAGCTTAAAAGGCCGCAGCAAAGTAGCCCTGCCTACAGCCGATTACTGTAACGAACGCGGAAAAGCAATTATTGATATTAAAGTTGACCGCAACGGCAGTGTGGTAAGCGCAAGCTACCACCGTTCGGGTAGCACGGTTATTAATCAATGCAGCATCAACAATGCCATTGCAGCGGCAAAACGTGCCAAGTTTAACCGCGACGACAAGGCTGAAGAATTTCAGTTTGGCACCATCACCTACATCTTTACCGTTAAATAACGTGGTGCTTGTGTTCTCCTTTTTACTTTCGCACAAAATTTACCGGGCGTGAATTATCAGCAGGCAGTAACCTATTTACTGGAGCAATTACCCATGTTTCAACGCGTAGGCGCAGCAGCCTATCGCGCCGATTTAGGCAACATAACAGCGCTGTGCCATATACTCGGTAATCCGCAGCTTAATTTAAAGTGTATACATGTAGCAGGCACTAACGGCAAGGGTTCTGTAACCCATTTAATTGCCTCTATATTGCAGGAACAGGGCTATAAGGTAGGCGTCTTCGTATCGCCGCATTATAAGGACTACCGCGAGCGCATCAAGATAAATGGCAAATACATCAGCAAAAGTTTTGTAACAAAGTTTGTGGATGAAAATCAGGAACAGTTTAAAGGCGTTAGTGCCAGCTTCTTCGAGATTACCACAGCCATGGCCTTCGCTTACTTTAAAAAGAAGAAGGTAGACTATGCCGTAATAGAAACCGGTATGGGTGGCAGGCTGGATAGCACCAATATTATCACTCCGCTGCTTTCGGTTATTACCAATATCGGGTACGACCATCAACAGTTCTTGGGCGATACACTGGAAAAGATAGCAGGAGAGAAGGCCGGTATCATCAAACAAAATGTGCCGGTGGTTATCGGCACTACGCAGGTGGAAACCGAAAAAGTATTTCGCAAAAAGGCGGAAGATTGTAACGCCAAAATTGTATTTGCCGATAGCCGTAAATACCGCAAAAACTGGCGTAGCGCTTTAACGGCCCGCTACCAAAAACAAAATGTACAAACCGCTGCCGTGGCGGCGGAAGTGTTGCGCAAACAGGGAGTGGAGCTAAAAGAAAAAGCCATCCGCAAAGGCTTGCTGAACGTGGTGCAGAACACCCGTTTCTTCGGTCGCTGGATGGTAATGAAAAAGCAGCCCACTGTAATTTTCGATAGCGCCCATAATGCCGATGGCCTGGCTGCCCTGCGCAGCGAGTTAAAGCACCGCAGTTACAGCAAACTGCATTTTGTGTATGGCACAGTGGGTGATAAGGACATCAGCGCTAACCTTTCATTATTGCCTAAAAACGCTACTTATTACTTCTGCAAAGCCGATTTACCACGCGCCATGGATGCTGCCGAACTACAGCAAAAAGCAAAAGACTACCATTTAAAGGGCGACGTATACCCTTCAGTAAAGCAAGCCTATAAAGCCGCTAAAAAAGCCGCTGCTAAAAAAGATCTTGTATTAGTGGCCGGTAGTGTATTTGTAGTGGCCGAGGTGCTATAATTCTTCCTTGGCTTTAATACCAAACCAGCGGCGCACGGTGCCAACGGGTAAGCGGTGCCAGGCACGCTCGTGCAGGTAAAACAAAAATATCTTGGTAAACACCTCCAGGCAGCCTATCAACACACCTTTCTGAAAATCTTTCAGGATAACCCCACTCCATATCATGGTATCAATACTACCCACGGCCCGCCACGAAATCGCTTTGTAAATCGAGATCGCCTTGGTTTGCTCGCGGCCTTTCAGAAAATACAGCCATACCCGTTCGTGCAGGTAAAACAGCAAAATCTTGGTAAACAACTCAACCAGGCCAATCATCACGGCATTGCCGGCCATTTCGCTGCGGCTGGCCTTGGCTTTGTTGGCTGCCAAATGAAACGCCTGTACGAAATACGAAATCATCATCGTATCCAGCGTACCGATGATGCGCCACGAGGCGGCTTTAATAATACTGCGCAGGTGCGATTCCGTCATGCGGGGCCGAAGGTATTAAAATCTACCAATGCTATAGACTAAGCATAAAGATTACCTATTTTTTAATTGTGGTTTGGTGTTGTGACGCGCTTTTCTATTTTTGCCCCCGGAGAGATGGCAGAGCGGTTGATTGCAACTGTCTTGAAAACAGTCGTGGGTGATGAGCCCACCGGGGGTTCGAATCCCTCTCTCTCCGCTGATAACAAATTCTAAATGCCTGATTCTCAATGTGAAGAATCAGGCATTTTTGTTGGGGCAAGTAATAAATTTCAAATGGGGCAAGAAAAGGATATTTCTTTCTTAAAGATTAAATTACAGAAAGGCTTAAATACTGTCTCAACTTAAATGAAGTGCGGGTTCGATTCCCGCCTGCGGTACTAAACTATCGGGGAATTTTTCTTAAAACCAGAAAGATTCCCCGATTTCTTTTTGTAAAAACCCGTAATTCCGGTTCAGCCAGCGTTTTTGTGCCAAAGTTTAGGCTAGTTGACAAAACCCAGCAGCACAGCTTTTTTAACTAATAATGCAGTGTTGTTTACCTTAAATTTTTCCAAAAGATTTTTGCGATGGCTATCAACAGTGCTTACTTCTACAAAAATCTTTTTTGCAATATCTGCATTGGTCATGCCATCAGATATTAAGTGCAGAATTTCTTTTTCTCTGCGTGTAAGCACCGGAATATCCGGCCCGTTTTCTGCTTGTCTTAGTTGTTGCGCTACTTCGCGGCTATAATATTCCCGGTCTATCATTACCATTTCTATAGCCCCCAATAACTCTTCTTTCGAACAGTTTTTAAGAAGATACCCCTTAGCGCCATACTCTATCATTTTGCGTATATAGCTTGTTTGCAGGCTGGTGCTAAGTGCAATTATTTTAATTGTTGGGTATTTGCCACTAATTTCTCTGCACAAATCTATTCCATTCACATCAGGCAGGTTTATATCAAGTAAAATCACATCGGGCAATTGCTGTTTTATAAAAGCCCTGCACGCAGAAGCGTTATTAGCGTGGCCTATAATTTCAACCGATTTCTCGTTCGATAATAAGGTCCGTATTCCCTCTACAACCATACTATGGTCATCTACTATAAAAACCCGGGTTGGTGTCATTCGTATTTATAAGCTAAAGTAATGGTAGAATTAAATATATATCTCCCCTTTTTAAGGGGTTTTTATTGAAATATCTTCCTATAAAAGGGGTATAGAAACGGTGGCCTTTGTTCCTTCTCCTATTTGCGATTCGAATTTTATATATCCATTTAAAAGCTTGACGCGATTGTTTAAATTTTGTATGCCCATACCACTATTTGCGGCCATAGGCGAAAATCCAACACCATTATCCTGCACTATTAATGTGGCATACTGCTTTGATAGGGATAGCTGCACCGCAATGTTGGCCGCTTTGGCATGCTTTAGCGCATTGCTTATTAATTCCTGCCCCACTCTTAAAAGAGCTACGCTTATTTCGGTATTTGGCGTGTAATTTTCGTAGCCCGTTGCCTGGTAAGAAATATGTGCTGCACCAGAGTCTGCAATATGCTTGCAAAAAACGCCTAAAGTATTTACAAGGCCAAACCGCAATAAGTTTTCCGGCAACATATTATAGGCTATTCTTTGCATTTCGCAAATAGAACTATCGAGAATATGAACGCAATGTTTAAATGATAGAGCTAACTCAGGGCTCAGCGACTTATTCTGTTCAAATGCAATCAACGATTGTTTTACTTCATCCAGTTTGTTCCCCAACCCATCGTAAAGCTCACGGGCATGCCTGTTTCGCTCCTGTTCAAGCATGCGCTGTGTTTGCGATAGTGTAAAGATTAGCTTCCTGTCCGACTCTGCTGCCTTGAGCGATAAGCCATAACCGAGTATAAATAAATCACACAAAAAGCCCATTTGCACTGGCACAAAAGCGTATAGTGCAAAGCTTGGGTCAGAAGTTAGTAGTAAATAAAAGGATATTAAGGTTCCTGTAACACTGCAGGCAGTGCCATATAATACTACGGCAGCAAATTTTGTTCGCAATCTGAACAGCAGGTAAAGCAAAAAAACTGTAACAGGCAAAGTAACAACGGATGTGATTTCATACAAGCTTTTAACAGGTATATTCATTGCTATTAATACAGGAAACAAGGCTGCTAAAAATAAATTGTAGTAGCAGTAATATTTTAAAAGATACTTAATGCGCAAGGTTGTTTTTTCTATTCCCAAGTATGACAGAATAAATAATGCATAGAAATAATTTTGCAGGTAAGCCAGCGATATTTCAAAATACGATAAAGACCTTACCATTAATAGCGGAAGGTGAACGTTTAATAATTTTGCTGAGCTAAAAGTGAAGTAATAAATAGTTATACAGAGTAAAAACATGCTGTAATAGAAATACTCCACACGCTTTATTACAGCAAATTGTACTGCAAAAAACATCATCTGGTAAATAATGATAGCGAAGAAGCTGCATGTAAACAGTATAATAACACTCAAAGCTTACTTATTTTTTTGTGGAACGGTTATGGTTGCAGTTGTGCCCTGGTTTAAAACTGATTCTATTTTTAAAGTTCCCATAATAATATCCACCTGATTTTGTACATCTCTTAATCCCGACCCGCTGTGGCGGGCGTTTATATCAAATCCTGCGCCGTCATCTTCAATCAGCATTATTAAATCCTTTTCTGTATAGGTTAACTGCAAAATTATTTGGTTTGCATTGGCGTGTTTAATGGAATTACTAATAAGTTCCTGGGCTATTCTGAATATCCAAATGTTGTGCGTAGAATCATTTGGGTATTTATCGGCATTAAACGATTCGTAGTAAATATTCGGATTGGCAGTTGAATTTAGATGAATGCAAAAATCGCGTAAAGCAATGTCAAGTCCAAAATTAAGCAGGCTTTGCGGTAAAATATTGTGCGCTATTCGTCTTAATTCAGCTATAGAATTGTCCAATAGATAGATGCTGTGGGTTAACTGGGTTTCTTTGGTTGACGGAAGCGCTGCGAGTTGCTTAAAATTAAGAAGAGAGTATTTTACGCTGCTTAACATGCCGCCCAGGCTGTCGTGTAGGTCTCGTGCATATCTTATACGTTCTTGTTCCAGCAGGTTGTGGTTATAAAATAAATAATGAATAACTTTTTTGTCAGAATCGGCAGCTTTAAGTGAAAGCCCATAACCCAGAATGAACAAATCGGCAAGTAGCCCTAGTTGAAAAGGTATATGTGAGTTTGAAGTGGATGAGAAAGAATAACTAATCTGTAGCAGCGAAATCATAGCCCCTGCCGCACTGCATGTAGTGCCATAAAATAATACGCGCGAATAATTAGTTTTCATTTTCCACATCAGGTATAGCATATACCAGTAAAGCGGCGATGCAACAAGTGTTACAATATTGTATAGCGTTATAGTAGAAATTTGTGAGAAATAGAGAAACGGAAACAGGGTTAAAAAAAACAAATTATACCATTGATAATACCTTATAAATTTAGATGTAAAACCATTGGCCATGCTTAGGTTTAAATACGAAACGATGAAACACAGGTAAAAAAAAGTTTGAATAAAAGCGAATGACATTTCAAACGGGACTAAAATAGATTTTACATACCCGGGCAGATGAATATTAAAAACAGAACTGGTGTTAAAAACAAAAATATACAGCGTTGTGCTTGCTATAAATAAACTGTAGTATAAATACTCGGCCCGCTTTATTACAATAAACTGCACCATAAAAAATGCCATCTGATAAATCATAATGGCAAAGAATATGCAGTTAAACAACATCAAATAACTCATGTTAATTTTATTGCTTTGCTGGAATTGTAATAGTGACAGTAGTGCCCTTGTTTAATGCAGATTCAAACTCAATATGGCCTTTTAAGAAATTTACACGATGGTTAAGGTTTTGCAAACCCATACCTGTATGCGGTTTATTGCTGTTAAACCCAACACCATCATCCTCTACCAGCAATACCAGTTCACTTTGCTTATAATGTAATTGTACAATAATTTGTTTTGCCTGTGAGTGTTTGAGTGCATTATTTATCAGCTCTTGCGCCATTCTGAATAAAGATAAATCTGTACTTGAATCGGCTTCATAATAATCCATACTAAATGCCTGATAATGTACCGCAGTTGTAGTATTAGCATTGATTAGTTTGCAAAGGTCGCTCAATGCATTATCCAGTCCGAACCGCATTAGACCTTCCGGCATCATATTATGTGCTACCCTTCGCAGTTCGTTAATTGATTCGTCAAGTAATACAATGCCCTGCTGAAACAGAGTAGCTGCCGGAGGCATAAGTGCCGCGCTTTCTTTAAAATTAATAAATGCATATTTTACACTACTTAACATGCCTCCCAGCCCATCGTGCAAATCTTTAGCTAACCTGGCACGTTCTTTTTCCTGGCCTTTAATAATAGCATCAGTAGCTTCTATTTTTTTCTGTTGCTCAAGCGATTGTATTTGCTGTTGTTGCAGTGCATTACTGGTTTTTAACACAGCCGTATTTCTTTTGCTTATAACGTAATAAAACACACCTGCTGTTGCTACCAAAAGCATTGCCATCAACAACAGTATTATCCAAAACCTTCGTTGCTGCAGCTGCTGCATCTGTATTGCATTGAGGGTTTGCAGTTTTTCTTGTTTAAGTTTTGCCTGCATTACCTCAATGTTGCTAAATACTTTCTCGTTTAAAATGTGTTCCTGAATAGAGTCATGAAGTGCAGCGTATTTTTCCGAATTTTCTAAATCGTGTAAAGCAGCATAAGAATAGGCCAGCAAGGCTGAAATTTTTCGCACTTCATCTTCAATACCTTGTTCGTTAGCAATTTCAATACCTTTTAAGCCGGCATCGATAGCTGCTTTAAAATTTTTATTGTAATAATGGGCATTAGCCAAAACATTATAAGCGTTTGCTTCTAAATCCTTTGAATTTATTAGCCTGGTATAATACAGGCATTTTTCCGAGGCGGCCAGCATTTGTTTATACCTTTTTTGGTTGCGTAGCATTTGTTCCATCGAACCATATACAACCGATAATGTATAAATATCTTTTTGCTGCTCCGCTATCGAAATAGACTTATTGAAACAGTCTTCAGCTTTTATATAATTTTTCTTCAATACATATCCATTGCCTAAGTTGGCATAGGTATTGCTCAGCCCTTGCGGCCAAAAGCCTTTGTTGTGAAAAGCGAGGGCTTTATTACCATAGTTAATACACGCATCAATGCGGTATAAATTACAAAACAACCCGGTTAGGTTACTATATATGGTGGCCAGTGCATTACTGTCTTTTAGCTGTTCTAAAATACTTGATGATTTTAGATAGTAGTCGGTAGCGCTATCATACATTGATAAGTATTGATAGCTGGCAGCTATGTTTCCATAACTTTTAGCAATAGCCTTCTTATTATTTATTTTAAGGCAATAGGCTAACCCTTCCTGATTGATAGTTAAAGCTCTTTTAAAATCTCCTTTAGCGTTCCATGCAGCAGACGCATTGGCATAGTATAAAGCCACACCGCTTGTAAAATCTAATTGCATAGATTTTTGCCTGGCTTCTTCGTAAATTGCCAATGCCGAATCGGCGTTGGTGGCTTCTAAAGCCCAACCCGATTCGTAAAGCGCTTTTATTTTAAGCGAGTCCATGTCGGTGTAGGCAAAAGCAATACAGTAGCAACCTAAACAAAAAAGTATAAGTGCTTTTTTCATGGCAATAAATTTAACAATATGGTTTACATTTTAATGTGTTATTGCCAAGCTCAATTCTGCATTTCTTTTTCCTCAATCAGTACATAGGCTTTAGGCTAAATATCCCCTTTTTAGGGGATAAAAGGAATTTAAAATCCATGTTTTAGTGGGGGGGATAGCGAAAAACAATACTGCACATTTGTTTTACCAAATTAGCCAACACCCATACAATGAAACAGTTAAACTTACTTCTGGCATTGCTAATGGCAGCCGTGCAGCTATCCTCACAGCCTCCGCAAAAATTCAATTATCAAGCTATTGCGCGTAATACAAATGGTGCAGCAGTTGTTAACCAAAACATTAACGCGCGGTTTACTATTAAAAGCTTAAGCGCTACGGGCACTATTCTTTATCAGGAAACGCAAACGTTTATTACTAATCAGTTTGGCTTGTTTAGCCACCAGGTAGGAAATGGTACAGTTGTGCAAGGCGTATTTTCAAGCATTAACTGGGCTGGCGATAAGTATTTTCAAGTAGAGCTGGACCTTGCCGGAGGAAACAATTTTATTGATTTTGGCACTTCGCAGCTTATTAGCGTGCCTTATGCGCTGTATGCCAGGCAAAGTGAAATTGATAACGACCAACAAACCCTTAGTTGGGATAACAATTCTAAAACTTTAACTATTAGTGGTGGTAATTCAGTTACAATACCGCCTGGCAACGCAAATGTGGGGCCTACTGGTAACACCGGGCCCACAGGCTCTACTGGTGCCACCGGTACAACAGGTAGCACAGGGCCAACAGGCTTTACAGGGGCCACAGGTGCAAACGGTAGCGGAGGAGGTGCCACCGGACCCACAGGCGCAACTGGAAACAACGGAGCTAATGGTGCGACTGGTAATACAGGGCCTACGGGTGCAACTGGTAGTGCCGGCAACACAGGAACAACTGGCGCCCAAGGAGCTACTGGAGCTACCGGCATAACCGGGCCAACCGGGGCTGCTACTGCCAATGGCAGTATCAACTACATTTCAAAATTCATTACCACCAATACGCTTGGTAACTCGCAAATTTTAGAAGACGTAAATGGCGTAAAAATTGGAACAACCAATAATGGCGGCTCTATATTTTATTGCCTGAATGTAGCTGCGCCGGGGTATGCCGGACGTTTTGATAACACTAACTCTAATAGCCAGGATGCTGCTTTAACCGCAATTAATTACGGAAAATCATTTGCTGCCGATTTTGAAACGTACGACACCAATAATGATAGTGCTACAGTTTATTGTATGGCATTGGGCAAGGGAGCTGGTATTAAGGTAGAAAACCTTGGAACTGGCCCGGCAGCATTGTTTACTGGTAACGTTGGTATTGGCACTTACGCTCCTTTAGCCCGGCTACATATAAATAATTATAATAACCCTGCTACCAGCGCTATTTTTGCAGAGAGCGGAAGTAGTTTACCTGCAGCACATTTTGAATCGTACTCCGGCGCAGGTTCAGACGGTGGTTTATTCGTGCAAAATTATGGCGATGGCTATACCATTAAAGCATTATGCTCCGACGCAAACGGGAGTGCGGGATATTTCAAAAATGATTGGGCCGGAAATACTCAGCCTGCAATATTTTCAACTAACAATGGCACTGGCCTGGCATTGCAGACGGGGCAAGGGAATGTTGCAATTAATGATAAGTTAGGCATTGGAACATCTGCCCCGGCCACTAAGCTTGACATAGTTGCTACTTCAAATAATACAGCCATTCGTGCTCTTACAGGTTCTGTCTCTTCTTACACCGCCATAGAGCTAGGTAGGGCCACTACAGATTTTACCATTGGCATAGCCGCAGCAATTGCCAATTTTTCAAACGATGCTACAGCAGGCGATGTAGTGATACGAAATGAATCTGCATCAAAAAAAATATTGTTGCAAACCGGTATAAGTAATTCTTGTATGGCAATAGTTGGCAGTAATGTAGGTATTAACACTATTTCGCCTAACAGTAGCGTTCAGGTAAATGGTACCTTTGCCAGTAAAAATGGCAACACTGCCAGTAATACCGCTACCGCTGGTAGCGGAGTGGCATTAGATAACTCCTATTTTATTGAATTGAACGCTACGGTAGCCAATGCAAGATTTAAACTGCCTGCGGCAAACACTTGTGGGGGTAGAATGTATGTGTTGTTTAATGCTAGTGGCAATTCAGCAATAATTGAATCGGCCGGCGGAACGTTTTTTGGGGCCGATGGTACCAGCAGCACTACCACTTTTAGTTTGCCCGCTGTAGCCTTAGGCCGAATGGTTCATGTAATGAGCGATGGTAATAACTGGCTTTGGGGCAGATACAACTAAATAATATTTAAATAGTCAAAACAAGAAAAATGAATAATTTTTTAAAAAAAACTTTGATGGCGGTATTACCGGTGGCACTTCTTTTAACCGCTGGTTGTGTAAAGCCAAAAGATGATAATTCACCCAACGTTACACCAGGGGCGCCCACAGTAGTTACGCTAAACGCTACCAATGTAACAGCCGTTAGCGCTAGTATTGGTGGAAAAGTAACAAGTAAAGGAGCCTGCACAGTTCTTAGCAGTGGGGTAGCAATTAGCACCTCGCCCACCCCCACTATTAACAACGATACATATGTTAGCACTACACCCGATGATACGGCCACCTTTAGCTTTACAGCAGCCCCGTTATTGCCAAACACCCAATACTATGCCCGCGCCTACGCAGTAAATTGCAAAGGCATTAACTATGGTAATGAAATTACATTTATAACATCAGGCGGTGGTGGCGGTGGAACAGATACCGGTTATTTTAATTTAATTGTTGATGGTGTAAGTTACAGCGCAGATGATTTGTTCGGTCCAAATGCAAATCATGTTTTCCCGGAAGGCGACCAGCGTTATGCTATACTAACTTTAGATTCTTCAACTGGAGAATTTGCTATTGCTGCACAAAGCACATACATTAACGATGATGCAAAATCATCGGGATTCAGTTTTCAAATATTATATAAACCTATATCAGGTATAGGAACTTATAATTTCAACTGTGATGCTAGTGGAGAGAAAAGTGCAATTTTTCAAAAACGAAATAATACCGGCCCCTCAGATCCAACTACTAACAACTTTGATCAATACACTACTGGTGGTAACGCACACCGTTCACCAGATGGTACGGGTGGTTGCGATGTAACGTCTGTTAATTGTGCTAATAACACCATACAAATTACCAACTGGCAAGAACCTGGTGGTTTTATACAGGGAACATTTATCGGTACTGTTTATGAAAATACGAAAACGGATTTCGCATGTCAAAACTCAACAAGCCATAATTACTCAGGCAGCTTTAAACTAAAAAGGTTACAGTGAGGTTTGTTTAAGGTAGATGCTGGTGAAAATGTTGGCAGTGTAATATATATTATATGTTTACTGCATTTGTTCGCTGGTTACACTTTAATCCAAGCAAAATTATGCAGTAACATAATATAAAATACAGCGCACTATTGTTGTAGTGGATATGCCAGAATAACATAACTGAATAAAAACACCGAAGATGAAAAACCGGGCATTAACATTTTCTACTCTTTTGGGGCTTTTACTTAATACTTTCAATTTATGGGCGCAGGAGTATCCTTTTCGAACGGCTACTTACTATTACAAATTAGCAAACGATTCACTTATTTCTAGCGGGCTTACGCTCAATAGTTTTGATTTTGGCACTGCCAGCCGTACCAACGATTCAATATTTACTGATGGGATTTATTTTCCGGCTAACGATTGTTTTGGCCGCAATTTATGGATTCGGGTTCGTCATATTGCCGAAGATCCAAATGGAATAAACAGAGGCTTTAATGTTCAGCAAACTACGGGCAACCCTTGTATTCAGGCTGGTAACAACATCACTTTAGGCGGTTGGGGTGGATTTTTATACGAAATTGAAATTTATCGCGACACCGCTTTAAATACAAATCGCTCTTATTGTTTGGGCGGGCTTTACCCTACAAGCATTACCGTATCTAGTTTAGAATGGATGAGCGGTATTTGTGGTGGTTCGGAATGGGTCGATTTTGGTATCCTGAATTCAGGCTCTACAGGCTGGAGTTTAAATGCTATCAACTTTACGGGCATAAACCCCAATAGTAATCCCGGCTTTAGTGATACAATGGCAGTATATACCACCGGCGGCTGTTATCCACCAGATGGCTTTAGTTACACCTTTCCACAAGGTGCCGATTCTGTTTCTTTTATAAATGCCAGTACCAATGGTTATAGCGAATTTAAAATGAGTGCCGGTAACGTATCACGCTTTATATACGGGTACGAATATACCAATGGGTATCAGGGAATGAGTATGGCCTTTGGTTCGCCTCCAAGTTTTACTTTTAATACACAAAGCCCCACCTGCACTAACGGAAAAAATGGAAATATTACCGTAAATATTAACGGCGGCATTGGCCCTTTTACTTACCATTGGAGCGACACTACTAATACACAAAGTGGTAACGCTATCAATAATCTATCAGCAGGGGTTTATCGCTTAACTGTTACTGATCAAAATGGCTGCGGACAGGTTACTGATACTGTAATTGTAATTACCGACCCTGTTTCCGGAATTACTACATCACCCTCAATAACTAATCTTACTTGTTTTGGAACAAACGATGGCATCTTTTCTATTAACGCAACAAGTTCCGATTCGCTTTCATATCTATGGAATACCGGCGATACTTCTTCTACGCTGGATAACTTGTCGGTAGGTATTTATACATGTACTGTTACTAGTGTGCAGGGGTGTTGTTACAACGAGGGTATAATAGTTCAGCCAGCCCGGTCTGATACTGGCATTACCATTATAGGAAATACGTTAACTTGCCATGTAAATAAAGCATTTGTAACGTACGAATGGATTGATTGTTTAAACAATACTATAATACCCAATAATACAGATTCGGTATTTACCGCTGTTACAACAGGTGCTTATAAAGCTGTACTAACACAAATTTTTAATGGCTGCAAAGACACAACCGCTTGTTGTGATGTTGTAGTAAATACAATTAACAATAATGCTACAGCTGAAAAGTTTAGTATGTACCCTAATCCTGCTACTGATATTATACATCTGAGGTATGATTTAGAAAAAAACGAATTAGCTATTATTGAATTAATTGATGTTATGGGCAAAATAGTCAAGAGCTACCAACTATCGCCTCAAAACAATCATTCGTTCGATATCTCAATTACAGATTTAGCTAAAGGTATGTATCTTCTGAAATTTGTTTCAGCAAATAAAAAAATGTGTAAGCGTATTATCACTCAGTAATTCAAACATATTGTAAACCATTATTTTACATAAACCGGTTTTAAAAAAAATGAAAATCATTCAGTTGCTTTTACTGTTCTCTAATTTTGTATTTTATGTTGAGGCAAATGCTACTACCCGTTACGTAAAAAATGTTTCTGCGGGAAATGGTTCTGGTACCTCCTGGACAAATGCATCGGCAGATTTACAGTCAATACTTAATGCCTCTGGCACTGGCGATGAAGTTTGGGTTGCCGAAGGCACATATTTTCCTACAGATAGTATGGGCGAACCGAATCCGGCTGATGCCAGAACTAAAACTTTTAACCTAAAAAATGGTGTTAAACTTTATGGAGGATTCTCTTCAACCGGATCGCCGGTTTTTACAGAACGTAAATGCGGTACATACCAAACAATTTTAAGCGGTGATATAGGCAGCGTTGATGACAGCACCGATAATTGTTACCATGTTATAAGCATGTTGTACGGCGACTCTAACACGCTAATTGATGGTTTTGTTATTGAAAAGGGAAATGCGAAATTCAGTAACTTGTCATCTGCCGGAGGGGCTTATAATAGTAAAGATTGTGGTGGAGCGGTTTATTTATTTGCTACACAAAACAGCGTAACATTTGCAAATTGTGTATTTACCCACAACTCTGCTTTTGCGGGAGGTGCTATAGTAGCAGATCAAAGTAATCCTACTTTTTTCAATTGCATATTTGCCGACAACAATAGTACGTGGTTTGGAATAATGACAGGTATTTTAGGTATCGATGGCAAATACGATGGAGCTTGTATTTTGTCTGTTAATTTCTCATTGCCAACATTTACTAATTGTACGTTCTGCTCTAATTTCAGTAACGGTGATAAGTATGCTGTGCTGGCTTCTGATGGCAGCCAGTTTTATATTCAAAACTGCATTTTTTACAAAAATTCTTCACTTGGGGTGCCAGTAGATAATCTTTACTTTGGTAGCACATTTAACAGCTTATTGACCGGACCAATAGATACCAACATCACTCCTGTGCCTGAAGGGAATATTATTAATGCCGACCCTGTATTTGTTAACAATATTGATTTTAAAGGAATTGATGGCAAATGGATGACAGCAGATGACGGCCTCTCTCTTCAATCTACATCACCTTGTATAAATAAAGGTGATAGTAGCTATGTTTTATTTGGATACAATACAGATATTATTGGTGCCAACAGGGTGTTTGGGGTAAATACAGATATAGGTGCTTACGAATTGCAGGCAATGTTATCATCATCGGATCCAGAAAATCATAAAGTATCATTGTTTATATACCCCAATCCTGCTACCAACTTTATAAATTTACAATTAAAGGGATATGAGGGTGTTCTAGAAAAAATTGAGTTGATTGATTTTTTAGGTAGACTAATTGAGGTTAATCCTATACCGTCTATATCTAAACATCTTTTTACTATCCAAACGGCCAACTTATCCCGAGGGGCATACTTATTAAGTATAAATGCAGAATATACAAATGTAGTTAAGCTGTTTTTTTTAGAATAAGGAACCGTCACCTGATTTTAATAACAGATTTTAGCTACTCTATTCACTAACAAAATGGCAGTTTCAGGTTATCTCCTAATCTTAATTTCTCAATAGCTAATTGATTAATCCAAAAGTTCGATAATTTGCCCCGTAGGGGTACAAAACAGTATTGAATGGTTTTCATATCAATACCCGAAGTAGTAAAGTGTAGTACGGTAATAAACAACTGCTACTTTGCAGTAAGGTATAGCGCAGTTAAATGTTTTACCAGATTATCTTTTGCACCAAGCCCCATTTTCTTTTTAATACGGTACCGGTGTTGCTCGTAGCTTTTTTCGCTTTGCCCGTACATTTTGGCAAGTTCTTTATTGGTAATGCCGCTTTGAAACAGGCCGCACATCCGAATTTCCATGGTGCTTAGTGCGGGGTATTTTTCCGATAGTATTTTTGTTATTTGTTGATTGACCTCGCTTATTTTAAATTGTAAGGTGGCTTTTTCTTCTTCGGTTATTTTAACCGAGTTTATTTTACGGGCTATGGTGTTAAGCAACTGCCGTGCTTCATGCTCTTTTTTCTTTAGCGAGTTTACATACATTTTAATCTCATCAAGTACCTGTATTTTTTCGTTAAGGTTAAACGAAATAGATTGTACTTCTGTTTTCAATGCATCAATCTCTTGTTGCGCAAGTTTTTCTGATAGTGCCTTTTGTTTCAGTTCGTATTTATTAGTTACGGCATCAAGCTTTTCTTTATGATTAATGCGCGATTGTTGCTCGGTTATGTTGCGCTCTGCAAGCAGGTACTCATATGCTTTTATTAATTTAGTACTATCGTTTGTTTGTTTGCCCCATGCCAGATATATGTAGTGTGCTTCGCTAAAGCATTGCCACTCCATAAGTTTTTGTTTGTTTTTCTTATTGTATACTATAAACCGTTCTATATAGTCAGCCGCTATTTCATAATTGCCCGACTGGTATTCTACTCTGGCCATAGCAATTAAAATATACGCCCCATTACTGCTCTTTTCGTCGCCCTTTAGTTTTAAGCTGCCATTTACATATTCGCGTTGTTTGTTTAAATAGTAGGCACGTTGCTTTTTATCGGGTTTGCAGTCTCTTATTATTAAGTAACAATTTTGTGCTGCATTTACGTAGCTTAGGTTAAGCAAATTGGTGTACTCGTTATCGTTTTCAAGCAATGCAATTTGTTTCTCTGTCCATTCAAATGCTTTTGTCCAATCATTCTGGCAACTGTAGTAGTGCGAAAAATAATGAAACACATTCCATTGGTTGTACAGAGCCACTTCGGCATTTTCTATCAAATTATTGCTTGCGTTCAGATAAGGTAAGGCTGCTTCAAACTGATGTATTTCGATGTAAACATTGGCAATATTACAGGCAAAAATGGTGTAATTGTTATTATGCCAAACATCCTTCTCTTTCAATTGCTTTAGTTTTTCCAACGCCTTCAGGCTTATGTTTACCTGTTCGGTGGTGTCCTGTTTTCGCATATGTAAAAACGACATACGGGTCAGGTAAACTATCTCTGGCTTAATCGATATTTTATCCAGGTACTCTTGTTGTATGATATGCAACAATTCTTCGGCAGGGCCTAATTGGCCACGTACAAAAAAGTGCCTTGTTTTTGTAAGCAGCAAGTTTGCCGCATCATCATACAGTTCGTTTTTTATAAAATAGTTTAATGCCTTTTTTTCGTTGGCTACATCAGGCTTGTAGGTGTCACGTATAACGGCAATAGTCATCTGCAACAAAAATACCCTTGCATTTACATAGGCATTAGTAGTATTTTTGTGCTTTTGGCAAAACGCCTTTAATTCCTTTTCGGCTAAGCTTACATCCTTCGAAATTAATGCGCCTATATCAGATAACTGCTCAATTACTTTTTGCATAAAAACAATGTAACGGTATATTAGCTAATTAGATTATTTACTGGTATTAAGTGCCAGTAGATAGTTTACCAGCTTTTCGTGTGCGCCTATACCCATTTTCTTTTTTATCCGGTACCGGTGCTGTTCGTAGCTTTTTTCGCTTTGCCCATACAATTTAGATAGTTCCTTATTAGTCATGCCAGATTGAAACAGGCCGCACATTCGTATTTCTAGCGGGCTAAGTGTAGGGTACTTTTGGGTAAGTATTTGCGATAGCTGCCTGTTACTTTCACCCATTTTTTGTTGCAGGGTTGCTTTCTCTTCTTCTGTTATTTTTACCGAATCAATTTTTCGGGCTATAGTATTAATCAGTTGCTTTGTTTCGCTTTGCTTTTTCTTTAAAGAGTTAACAAATACTTTTATCTCATCCAGTACTTGTATTTTTTCATGCAAATTAAGTGTGGTTAATTGTACCTCTTTATTCATTGCTGTTATCTGTTGTTGAAGTAATGCTTCGTTAAGTTCTTTCTCTCTAAGTTTATGTTGTATTTCCAACGATTCTATACGCTTACCCAATAGTTGCTTATAGTATCTGTCTGTCATTATCCGCATCTGATCTGAGCAGCGGGCGGCCTTGTACGCCATGCGGTAATCGGTGCCGGCTACAGCACCAGTCTTATATATTCTATATGCCGTAGTATATGCCTGCGCCAAAAAACGCACATGGCCATAGCGGTAAAATATGAGTATACTTTTAGCAATAGCCTGCAAGGCTTCGGGCAGCATACCCTCTTGCCAGTAAAAACCGGCTTTGGCATAGTAATAAAATGCTGTAGTAGCGCTCACAAAATTACTGCTCAAAATATTATCTGTTTGCTTTATCCAGTTTAGTTGTTTAACCCTGTTGGCCTGGTATGTAGTATCGCTTTTAAGCAACTGCCGGTTTTGCAGGTTGTATGTATTAATCAGGTTTGCCACAACACCAAACTTGGCTATGGGCGAATATTTTCGTTTACCGGTTAAGGCAAGTATACCTTCCAGTGCTGCTATTGCTTTCATGCGCTGCCCGGTATTCTCGTAGTGCATTACATACGAGTACAACACCATTTCGCTCATTAAATCGGTAAGGCCGTTATTGTTTATAGCCTGCTGTACCTGTTGCATAACTGCCGTAGCCTGCTCGGGCCTGCTGTAATTACTTTGCGTTCGCGAATGGTAAAGTAGGGCCATGTTTAGTAATGCCAGCCGCCACGTTGGTTCAATGTCATATTTATCTAAATGGTCTTCCTCATCCTGTGCCAGGCGCATAAAATCTTCGTAATACCCATTCTTTTCGCTATACACACAACTAAACGCATAGTAGCAGGCATATGCAACCGGTGTTTGCTCAGGGCTGTAAGCTACCGCAAAATGCTGCCTTAGTTTATCGGCCATTCCCAGGCGCCCAATCAAAATCCAACCATACATACACCACACAGTTAGTAACGCTGCCTTCTCATCATCTTTGTCTGTTGTATAGTAAGCCAACAGCTTTTCTTGTTTCAAATCCAGGTTATCAAAACGTTGCAGCAATACATTTAATATTAATGCCAGCAACTGCGTATCGGCACCGGTACCGGTTAGTTGTTTTTTACTACTCTCTTCTTTTGTTACATACAGCAACATTTCTTCGGGTTGTACCCATATTTTTTCGAAAACCTGTTGTAGTTTTTTGTTATCAAATAAAGGCTTTGTCATGGGGCTAAGTTATGGCAAGTGTTATTTATATCATGCAATGTAGTGCATTTGTAGGGTGTTGCTGTAAAAGGGCTTTACAATATTTGCCACCGGTAAAAAAAACTTATCCGGTTTTATTTAAAAACATTAAACCCCTCTATATGATACGTAAAATTTACTTGTGCTTTCTCTCGCTGGCATTGCTGCTATTAGTCAGCTATACACAAGCGCAGCCAAACATTTGCAGTGGTAACTGCTTAAAGTTAGCAACTGGCACATATGCCAACGCAGTTGGGGGAGATGCTACAAAGTATAACAACTTGTCGGCTATTACTATACAAGCATGGATATACCCTACAAGTTTCCCATCTGGCAACGGTGCCCCGATGCATATTGTATCAAAGTATGACCACTTTTCGGTAACCAACAGCCAGTTTTCTCTTGCGTTTTATAAGCAAGGTGGCGTCGATTATCTTTCATGTTTGTTATTTGTTGGGGGTGTTAGGTATACCTTATATGCACCGGTTGCAGGTAACATTAGCTTAAATACGTGGTCGCACGTAGCAGTAGCATGGCAGTCTGGTATGTCTCCGGTGTTTACCATCAATGGCAATTCTGTCGGCACTACTACATACACGCCAATTACTGGTACTATACATAGTTCATCTGCCAGCCCTATAGTTTTTGGTGTTACAAATTCAGATGTTGAATACTCTTACGAAGGTTATATCGACGAAGTGCAGATATATAATACATATATACAGCCATCTTACATTGCAGCCAATAGGAACAATACAGCATTTGGCTCACCATATTACGGAAACCTGCTTGGCTATTGGCGGTTTCAAAATCCCAATGGTTCGGCTAACGAAATAAGCCCAAATACACCGGTAACTTTATCGAACGCTGGTTATGCCAGTACAATTACCCCCTGCGAGGTGCCCGATTTTGGCCCGGTTACATATACAGCTACTTTCAATCCGATATTCGGGCTCACAAATCTACAAATTACTTATAACCCTCCTTACCCTGTAGGCGATCCTCAATCATCGAGGGGTAGGTTGAAATATGAAATATATAGAAATGGTGTTTACTTAACGCAGGTAAATGCAGCATATGGTACTATATCTTATAACGATAATGCTATTACGAAGTGCTCAAATACCTATTACATTAAATTGGTTTGGGGGTTGGATAACACTACCACAAATTTGTTCACCGGACCTATCTCGGATACCGTAACCGCTCCCGGATTCGACTTTGGTTTCCGTGCCAGCGATGGTACTTATATAAATAAAACAGTACTTACCTGGCCAAATATGAACGCTGCCGGAAGTAATGGATTCGAAATAAGAAGGGACGGACAGCTTATAGCCTATTTAACAAATCCCAATGCAACTAGTTATACCGACTTGGATGGTACGCCTGGCCGTAGATATAGTTATGGGTTGAAGCCACTAAATAACAGTGCATACCCTGTAATAGTTTGCGATGACCAGGGTTGGATAAAAGAGAATGGCCGCCTGAGTGGCTATGTGCGTTCGCCGCTTAATGCTGCTGTGCCCAATGTTACAGTAACGGCCACTGGTACTGTATTAGGACAAACATATACCTACAGCGATACTACAGATGCTTCGGGTTTTTACGAAATACGCAACGTATATTATGATGAGGAAGCCACCTACACCCTTACACCCAGCAAGGGCACACACCAGTTTAACCCGCCAAGCCTGGAGCGCACGTTAGACTTATTAGCATTTAACGCACCACAAGCAAACTTTATAGATACGAGCGTGTTTACAGTTGCTGGCAAAGTCTATTTCCCTAATCAATTAGGTGCACAGGGTTGTGCCGATGCCGGCGTAAAAATATTGGTGAATGGCAATGATATTGGAATAGTGACCGATGCACAAGGAAATTTTGCATACACGGCACAGGAAGAAGGCAATTATACCTTTAAACCTGTTTACCCCAACCATACATTTTTACCGGTAAGTGTTACGCAACATATAGTTGACAATACCAGCGGTATTAATTTTAAAGATGTAACAACCGATTCGCTATGGATAGATTTGAAAGGCTACTGCAACACGCAAATAGCCGATAGCTTTAAGGTACATATAGAAGGTGGTACAGCAGGCTGCTATACCCGCGATATATTTGTACAGGGCAACACCCTGGATGGCCTGGGCTTAACATTGCCGGCACAGCAGTATAGTGTAGAACTTACGGCCGTATATGCCAACAATGCTAATACTGAAACGGCTATTGTTAACTCATTTCAAAGCTTGGGTAACAAATTGCGCCATGTTGATTTGCGCAACCGCGACTCTATTGTTCAAACCAATGTAGTGGTACAGTCTACTACAATAACCAGCGATACATTAACCCTGGGTAATGGCCAAATAGTAATAAGCAGCGATACTGCATATACTTATGATACTACTACGGTTATAACGCGCCCGGCCGCACAAGCCAGGTACATATATGGCGGCAGGCTAAGTTTAGAACTGATAGGTATTGAACCTACTTGTGGTAGCAATATTGTATTTACTCAGGGCAACCTATACAATGTGCGTGTGCGCGTATGGCGCAATTATAACTACATGGGCAACCAAAGCTGCCC
Organism: Chitinophagales bacterium; assembly: GCA_046329495.1. Lineage (GTDB taxonomy): Bacteria > Bacteroidota > Bacteroidia > Chitinophagales > LD1 > Bog-950. The sequence continues at coordinate 42,525 of JAXLUO010000019.1, forward strand.
TGTAGATACAGGTAAGATAACCATATTTGATGATGTAAGCGACAGCAGCTTTGTATACTTTACGCTTGATACTTTCTTTATTAACTATAAAATAAACCCGGGCATACCTAACATATCGGCCAGTGGTACGCACCCATACCAAAAATTTATTAGCATATATGCTACCACTTGGGATGCCATAGGTGCCGATACATCTGTATGGGCTACGGTAACGGGTAACAAATCGCTTACCAGCACTTTTATTACCAAAACGCCCGAACTGCCTATGTTTATATTGCACGACCCTATGGGCGATGGCAGTAGTGCCACGTTAGAGCAGGGCACATCGTTAAGCTATAACTACTCTACTGCTATAGAAGAGGGTACATCTACCAACAGCTATGCTACAGTAAGCCTTGGTGCCGAGATACCGGTGCCGTTTACAGGTATAGTAATGAATATAGGTGGCTCTTTAGGTGCTACATTATCAAGCAGCGATGTAAACACCAGTAACAATAGTGTTAATACAACGTTTACCATGCTTAACTCGTACAGCACAAGCGATAACGATAATTTTATTGGCGAAGATGCCGACCTTGTAGTTGGTGGTTCATTAAATATGATATATGGCCTTAGTTATATTGTTAAGATAAACGAAAACACCTGTATTGTAGATTTGGATACAGCACTTACCTGGGGTGCACAGGATTTTGCAACAACCTATTCGTACACTATTGGCCATATAAAGAATACACTTATACCTCAGCTTAATTTTTTAATAGGGTTTTATCATAACCTGGGTAGCGACTCGGCGCTTATTTATCAGAATTATAAAAACGTTTGGCAACAGGTGATTGACAAAAACCACGCTAATGTTACCAATGCCGATTTTATAGAAAACCGCTCGTTTAGTGGTGGTGTTACCTACACTTACAGCAGTGCTTACGAGAATAGCAATACCATGTCTATCTCTTATCAAACATCGCTTGACCCTGGTGTAGCAGCTACACTTAATGCCGGTACCGAACAAAATAATGTGGTAGCAGGTACAGAAGTGAACTTTTTATGGAACACCACCAAAACAACCGATTCTACTATTACAAACAGCAAAAGTGTAAGCTATACACTTAACGATAAAGACCCGGGAGATTTTTTTAGCATAGATGTAAAGCGCGATAAAGTGTATGGCACACCGGCATTTAAACTGGTATCGGGTACATCATCGTGCCCGCACGAAGACGGCACACAGCTACGCGATATGCCTGAAATACTGGTACAAAACCCAAATGTGCAAAACGTGCCTATTAACACACAGGCAACGCTTACAGTACAAATGAGCAACTTTAGCGAAAGCCAGGAAACACGTACTTACAATGTAATTGTTGACCCTAACAGTAACCTGGATGGTGCTGTAGTACGCCTATCGGGCCAGGTTATAACACAGGCGCCTGCTGTGTTTACTATACCGGCTAACACATCAATATTTGCCACACTTAGCGTAGAGGCTGGGCCGGTAGCTGTTGATTACAACAACCTGAAACTTATTATCTACTCTCCATGCGACCCGGATATAAACGACGAAGCCTTGTTTACAGTGGGCTTTCAGAGCAGTTGCAGCGATATAACCTTATTTACACCTAGCAATAACTGGCTGGTGAATGCAAGCAGCAACATACTGCGTGTTACTTACGGAGGCTACAACGTAAACGATACCGCACTGTTGCAAGTAGGAATAGAAATGCGCCGTGCAGGTTTTGGTTGGAGCACTATAGCAAGTTCGCTGGTAAGCCGCACACAACTGGCACAGAATGGTTTACCTTACTATGCAGTTGATTTAGACTTTGGCAGCCTGGCTGATGGCCCTTATGAAATTCGCGCTTATGCCGATTGCGCTTCATCGGGCACACGTTCATACTCGGCACCTTTAAGTGGTGTTATTGATAGAACATCAATAACATTGCTTGGTACGCCATCGCCTACCGACGGAGTTTTGAATGTAAACGAAGAAGTAAGTGTAACCTTTAGCGAGGATATAGATTGCAGCCACTTCTTCAACCTGCAATCGTTAGTGCCTTATGCAGTAACATTGGTGCGTGCCGATAACGGCGATGCAGTACCATTCACCTACGTATGTGCCGGCAATAAAATAATATTTACCATAGCTGGTGGTGTACTTGCCAGCTTACAAAATGTATTGCTAACTGCCAGCGTAAGCGGCTTTTACGATGTAAACGGCAATATACTTTCGCACCCAATAGTATGGAGCTTTGTAGTAAATAATAGCCTGGTATTTTGGCAACCCAGTGGCGTAAATGCATCGGTTGCTACGGGTGGTACATCTGCCTTTACCGCTACGCTTAAAAACGTAAGCCTAAACACCGAGGTATTTACACTTTCATCTATACCATCGTGGCTAAGCCCTACAAACGTACCGGCAAGCATTGCACAGGGGGCTTCACTTAACATAAACTTTAATATAAGCGGCACCGGCTTAAACCCCGGTAACTATACCGATACTGTGTATGCCGATTTTACCGGGTTGGGTGTACAACAACCATTGTATATTCAGTTAACCGTTTATGCTAACTCGCCTACCTGGACCGTGGTTACAAAGCCATCGCAAATGAATATTATAGCTAACTTTTCGCTTACCGGTGCCAATGCGCCACTAAGTATAGATGCTAACGATAGGATAGGAGTGTTTGTAGGTAGCGAATGCCGTGGTGTAGCAAATATTCAATATACACCGGCAGGTAATTCTTATGCGGCGTATATAACTGCGTATGGCAATAATAGCGCTGTACCACAAGAGGTATTTGAATTTAGGATGTGGGATGCAGGTACAGCAACCGAATATAAAGCTTTAGAAACACAAACATTTGTAGAGAACGCACAGGTAGGCCAACCACTGGCACCTATGATTTTGCACCCCGCCGGTGTAGTACAGCGTATTGAGTTAACCGCAGGTTGGAACTGGGTAAGTATTTACCTGGTACCTAACAACCCCAACGTAAACGATATAATGAAGTACACTGCAAATGCTGCAGGTAACATTATTAAAACAAACGATAGCTATGCACAAGCCGCAGCCAACGGCAGCTGGAGCGGTACATTACAGCAAATAAGCTGGCAGAAAGGTTACCAGATAATGGTGAATACAGCTACCGAGTTGCAGGTAATTGGCCAGCGCATTACAGATACTTTGGCAGTACCGGTACTAAGCGGTTGGAACTGGATAGGTTACCCATATGAAACTATTGGTACTGTTGCCGATTACATGCACACGTTTGGTTCGGTTAGTAGCGATGTGCTGCAGAGCAGTACACAGTTCAGCACTTTTGCTGGCGGTGTGTGGAACGGTAGCTTGCAAAATATGCAACCAGGCCGTGGCTATAAGTTAAAGTCGGCTAATAGCGGTAACATTTTGGTTGAGCCACGTTCGGTACCAAATTGGAATCCCGATATTTTTGGCAACGAGTTTAATATGAACGTAACTGCAGTGGTAAAAGCCAATGGTGCAGAGCAGATGGGTAACTTTGTAGTAGGTGCTTTTATAAACGGTACTTGTGTGGGTGTAAGTACGCCACAGTTTGCGGGTAGCTCGCCACGCGTGTTTTTAACACTACATGGCCAAACGGCAGATAACGGCAGCAGCCTTCAGTTCCTTATCTACGATTATAATACCGATAGCGTTTACACACCATTGTATGCAGCAATTAACTTTACTACCGATGCCCAACAAGGCAGTATTGAAAATGCTTACGAGTTAAATATAGAATCGCCGTTGGCCATACAGCCTGTGCCTGCTAAGGGTAAGTTTGTGTTACACCAAAACATACCAAACCCGTTTAATGGCAATACTATGATACGGATTGATATGCCGCAAGAGGAACAAGTTACTTTGCAGGTGTTTGATTTTACCGGTAATCTTGTTGCCGAACCTTATGCAGGTAAGCTTACGCAAGGTTCGCACACTATACAGTTTAACCCCGAAAGCCTTAGTGCAGGTATGTACTTTTACCGTATGCAGGCTGGCGGGTTTATCGCTACCAAAAAGATGATGATACAATAGAAACTATACCTTTATTATTCAAAGGTCCGGCCTTTCGGCTGGACCTTTTTATTTATTTGTATATCGAAGTTATAGTATACGCATCGTGTACGTAACTAAATAAGCTGTATTTTAGTTAAATACAGAAATTGAAATCCCTCTCTCTCTGCTGATTAATTTATATAAACTCCTGATAATCAAATAGATATTCAGGCATTTTTTGTTGGGGCAAGTCATATACGGCACTGGCGCGATGCAAATCGTAGTTAACGCGCCACTAGCGCGCACGCCAGTTTACACGCAGGTTGGTAGCCAGTTGCTTAAGTTTACCCTGCCACCACGTTATTATACCGCTTATAAGCGAAACAACAAACAGTAGCACAGCCACACCTACTATGGGCTGGCCATAATCGGTATGCAGCAGCAAACTCCAGTGCAGTATTTTTACCAGCTGAAAAAATTCGTACTTGTGATTAATAACACCTGACACCTTACCGGTGTAGGGATTTATGTATACCACATAGTCGTACTCTATCCACTGAAAATAGGTAAGCACCGAATCGTGATACTTACCGGCTATAAACTCCCAGTTGCGGTTGGGCTCGCGGTAAGCGGTGCCATCTTCCAGCGGTTATTATACGCCTATGTGTTGTTGTGATGTTTGCCATAGCTGGCTTACCGCTAGTGATGGTTGTTTAGTATTTACGTTATTAAACAGCACATCTTTATGCGCCATGATAAACAGCTCATCGCGAAACACATATATATACAACCGGTAACACTGATAAGAAAAACCATAATGCCGGTTACCAGCCCCACCCACAGGTGTACTCTCCCAAACCATTTTTTAGTTCTGCTACGTGCCATTGAGATATATAAAGCAACAGGCAGTTACCCGCCAGATGCTTTAGTTGTTTAGTATTTAAAAAACGACTGTAGTTCACTGCCTTCAATACGGGCACCCTGTTCGGCTGTAGCTGATGTAGGATCTACTATATATACATATGCCTCGGTACCGTTATTAATAGAGGTATATATCTTACCTTTTTCTAACAGAAACGGAGTTTGATACTGGCCACCGTGTGCAGGTATGCTGCTTACTAGGTTAAACGATTTGCTATTCAAATCAATTATAGCAATGTTACATACAGGCGCGGTAACGCTAAATGCAGCCCATGCCGGTACTCTCTACACGTTATAGCTGGTAGCATTGCGTTAAGCGATGCTGTGCGCTTGTTCTATTATCAATCGCCTAGCTCTGCTCAGTAATAGTAGCGTAATAGAATCGCTTACCTGTTGGGTGAATGGTAGCCGATGGTCGACCATCCTTTGAGAATATTATCATTACTGGTTTATCGGTTAAGTACTCTTGCTGGTATGAAATATCGGTTAAGCTTTTAATATCGACTCCACTGGGTGTATTTGAGTTTGAAGGATGTGAATGCCACTCCCCCACATATACTATTTTTCCTCCCTTATCCTTGTAAAGGTTGTCTAAGAATTCTTGACAGTAAGCAGCGTCTTTTTGAAATCGTGTTTCTTCACAAATTGCTTTAGGCCCAGGTCCTGAGGCGTCTGTAACAATGATTTTACCGTTATCGACATACCCTGCTAAAACACCACCCGTTTCCTTCTTTCCACTTTTTTGAACTAAATCTTGCATGTAGCTTAGTGCGGTTGGGCTAATTTCGACCGTATACTGCAGCTCAAGATTGCAATAAACACAATTGGGGTTCGGAGGTATTGTCTGTGCATGAACGGAATAAGGTACAGCAATAGGTGTATGGTCGATTGCTTCAGTGCTCCAAATCCAATGATTGGCCGACTGTTCGCCATTTTGTAGGTGCTCAATAACTAACCGAGAAGCGAGGGACGAGATTATTTTCAAATCTGCTGCACTTGCTGGGCGAATTGGATTATTGCATTCATTTCTTACTGTCGCGTACGCAGGGTCGTCAGGAATACTAATAAATTCTTTTTTGTCGTCGCGATAAAGAGATAGACAGTGAAAGCATGCATCCTTACCTGGAATCACGCGAAAGATTCTTCCTACTCTACCGCCCCGTAAGGCTCGTACATAAAAGGCAACTCTGTTTGCAATTACCGCTTGTTCATTAAAAGAGCTTTCCGTGTTATCATCCGCTATGCAAACAATAGAAATGCTATCCTCAGCGATGTAATCATTAACGTCTTCACGTAGAACATCTATGTTTTGCGGGTTTACCCAAACAAAAGGATTGTGACTTCTTACGAGCATTGCAACGGCTATGGACTTAGGAAGACCTATTGCCTGAGAGCCTGTTGCATGCCGCATAATATTATGAACTTTCATTGTCTGAAAATCCGTAACAGTAATATTGCCAATACCAGCTTTGCCAATCGAATCGGCGACATCGCTTCCTATCGCTCCAGCACCAACTATATTGACTTTAGCTGCCTTTAGAAGGTCGTATTTTGCCCTGTTACCATTTCTTTCATGGAAATTGGAAGGGGTTATTTTATCGCATATCGTAACATCAACCTTATCATAATATGCAAAAGCAGATTCACGAGCCTGTTCAGATTCTCCGGTGAGTATTATATTACCTGCTGTGTTCTTCGTTAGTTTAAACAATTGAAACTCTAACTCCTTTTTACGATTAGGAAACCTAAGGGCGATAAAGAATTCATCAGCGCCAAGCTTTAAGTAAGGTAAGGCGGTGCGACCAAGGCGTTCTTTACCGTTAGCAGTGTTACCGTTTCCTATGATTTCAATGAGCCTAGAAAATCCTTGAAATGGAGGAGGTTCGTTGTCAATATCAAACCAAACACCACCAAGTAATTTCTTTTCTCGAATGAGCTTCTGCACGAGAAGCTTTTTATTAAATAAGTCATCTGAAGTGCTTAACTCTTCAGGAAACTCATCGGGCAACTCTTCGTTAAGTATAATGCTAAAGCCAGTTTTCGGTATGCCATTTATATAGCGGCCTAAAAAAATGTAATTACCATTTTTGGGGTCTTTGTCTCGAGGTACGTAAGAAAATAAAGGGGCGTAAAACTCCCCTTCCAGTTTTGTCGGGTCGAGAAAAGAATCCGGGTAAAGTAATTGCGTTTGGAAATCAACGTTCCCTTTAAAATTTGCAGTGTATTCCACCTCCTGATTGTCGGGTGGAAAGTTACCCGTTAGGGTGCCTTCAAACCATTGCTTAACCCTCTTTAAAACTGAGGGTATACCAATAAACGGAGCTCCCTGATCTAACGTTTCCCATTCCAGTATGCATAGGTTACCTGCTGGATTTTGATGCCGCAATTCATAATAATACTGGACGTATTTGTTGATTCGCTTAATAGCGCCGTTCAGCGGTAGCTTGCTAATAGCCTCTACCTCATCATTAGGAATAGCTTCTTTTAACGGAAAAACAAGCGGCAGTTCGTATGGCGTGGCATTCGTATATACTATGATGATAGGATGTCGTGTAATCTTTTCAAGTCGGACAATAACATTACCCTGGGAAATAAACAGGTTATTTCTAACCTGTATTATTTCCTTATAGTTTGCATCCTTATTAAGCGATTCACTTTCCTGTTTAAGATATTCAGGGTGTTTTTTGAACCAATGTATCATTACGCCATGGGTTTATTATCGATGCGGGTTGTTCTTGGTGTAATGTAGGGCGCTGATTTGGTTTCGTTTTTCTTGCCGCTATCATCGTCGCCCTTATCATCGTTACCGTAGGCTTCAATTAACTCCGTATCTGTATTGACCGAAATAGTGCCAGCATCATCGATGTCGACAATAACTGAATATGGCGTTTCACCTAAATGAAAAATTCCATCTTCTTCCACGTGCTTACGATACAGGTCCATTGCATCATCATGTGGATGGCCATGTGGGCTATCTTCCTGCTTTGGGGCGCTCACTATCAGGTATGTTGGATTAATTTTTTTAATGTGCTCCTCATACACATCCTTATCATCCTTATCGTCTTTAAAAAATGTCCTCGAGCCGTGGTGGCTGGCGCTTAGCACAATAGCTGGCAAGGCATCTTTGTGGTAATCAGTAATATGCTCCTGCCATGCCTTCTTGTCCGAGTCACCAGTTATCATTACGCTTTTTGCATCCTTGCCATAAGTGAATTTTATCACACCGCACTGCTCATGGATTCTCTTATCCCTCGTATCCGCATTTTCTTCGTTGATGTCGTCGCACAGGTACTCCGCAGGCGATAGTACCTGAAAGTCGATGTTGCCCAATTTTTTGGTGACTTCCTCATCACCCGACGTGCGAATTTTGTTCAGGTCGTTGGTGCCCTTTAAGTGGTATTCGTTCGCTTTTCCCACTTTCTTTATTACATACTCAAGGTCTTCGTATTTCTTTTTATGGTCCCCACCAGGCTTGTGGTTGGAATGCCAAACCTCTTCAAACCCAATTTCATCGTAAACCTCGCGTATGCCGCCAATGTGGTCGTTGTGTGGGTGTGTATTAACAAAGAGCTTTAACCTGCCTTCTGTTTTAAAGAGGTCCTTGAACATGTCAATCAAATTAATTTCCTTGGGTTCCTTGTCTAAATCGGAATCCAGTAATACATACATGTAATCGGATTTGCCACTACCTGTTGGAATAACCAGTAAGGTCGATTCGCCTTGACCGGTGTACAAGAATACTAAGCGGAATACGCCCGCTTTTGTTGGTTTTATAACTCTTTCAGCTACTGTTGCCATTGTTTTTTAATTTTTAAATGCTGTTATTAAATATGTTTGCCCTGTCTCGTTCGTTAATATTTTTCTTTCTTCCTCGTAGTGCGCCAATTCCTAGGCCGATACCAACACCTATTGGGCCCGCCAAAATGCCAACCAAGCCACCCAGAGCTGCGCGTGGTGGAATATTGTCAGTTTCTCCTTCCGCTATCACTTCGTTTATGTGATACCCGACACCATCGACGTAAAACCATCCAGATGGGAACCTGGCGCGCAAATCAGAACGATAATTTGCTACGAGGGCCACGTACATTTTGCTCCTTGTATCTTTAGTTCTCACAAAAAACTGCATCGTTGTAAAGTGTTTTAGGTAACTCGTTAATAATAGTTGTTTCGTTATCCTCGTTGGTCCCCCACGCTATGATTTGGCTCGAAGCGCTGCTCGTGACAATAACGGTATGTTGGTACCAATTCGCGGATACCACCTTGAGCTCAATTTCATTTCCCCAGGAAAATATGCTTACACCGGTCCGTGCTTTTACTATTCCTGCTTTGGTGTTGGTTGAGTCAATGGTTATATCCAAGCTTTTCAATGTGGCTATACAGGCGTTTAGTACCGAATCTCTTAATGCTGTTAATTCAATGCTTTTCATACTATGGTTTTAAATGCCTGCATATTCCCTAAACAAAACCGGCGCATATGCATTGCTGTAATGGCGCAAGATGGGTTTAGAGAACAGAAGCGGGATTAAGTAAATAACTGTAAGAGAGCTAGCCACAATAAAGCCGGTCTGCTCTGCCAAATGAACTTTAAGGAATACCGCAGCCGCTATTGAAATAAACATGCACACGAGTGAACCACCAATGAGATTTCGCATAAAGCCATATTCAATATTATGCTGTAGCAGTAACTTTCCGGGACCTACCTTATTAATAATGAGCTGCACTATTTCGCTAATCCTTGTTTTGGTGTTATCGATATTCTGCGTTTCATCGGCATGGTCGGGCAATGTCAATTGAAAATCTGCGGTTACCTTATCGCCGATTTTTTTCCGATACTCAGCGCTCATTAACGTTGACGACGGAAGTAACATCAGAACCGTTGGAAATTCTTTCTTCTTTTCAAATAAGGCTTTCGCCACAAACCTACTAACCTGCGCTAGTAAATAGGTGGATACAACTGTCAGCGAAATATCCTCAAACGCAACTGCAAGAAATTGCCGCGTAACGTCTTCAGGGATATAATGATTGACGATATAATGCTTTATCGCAATAAATGGAAGCGAACACAGCAAGGCGGGAAACAACCTCGCCTTGATACCATACTCATCAAATATCTTATTCATGGGAAAAGCTTTTGTAGGTACGGTTGCCAGCTGCATCCAGGCGAACCCAAATATGTCCATCACAGCGAGTGGTTAACACCTTCCGCCTTTCGGTGGTGTTCCCGTTAAAAACAATACCCGCTGCTGAAACGTGTTTACCATACAAGGTACTCATGCCTTCCTGGGTATCGTGAATAATATCCTTGTCAGAAATTATAATGCACTCAGGGTTGCAGTACTGGAAGATTTCAGGGTGATAACCGTTATCCCTTCCGTGGTGCGAGGCAATAAATACGTGGGTGCGCTGGAGCCACGCGGTAATATCCACCCGGTGTTTAAGCATTGCTGCCCATCCCGTTGTTTCAAGGTCACCTGAAATGCAAATAACCGAGCCCATGTGTTCGATAAAAACAATTTGACTCAAGTCGTTCGTTGTGTGCTTTTCGAGGTGATGCTTATCTAAATAGAAAGTAACCTTTCTATAAGGTGGAGTGTAATTGAGTGCAGGCGTGGTATAGGTATCCTTAATATGACATACATGATTAAGGGCATCCGAGTGTGGTAATGCCTTTAACCCGCGGAGTTCCGCGCTGGTTAAATTTGGAGCTAGGTTAACACTGCGGATTTTGAACTTATCGCGCAGGTAAGGCAGGCTCGAAATATGGTCCCGGTCGTAATTCGTAACTGTTAGGTTGGGTAAATCGTTATTAACGATGTACTTTCTTCGACTCAGGAAATCTATCGGGTGGAAATCCCCGCTGTGGCCGCAGTCGACCATCATCGCATATTCGGGGTGTCCATGGGGGTAAATAAAAACGCTTTGGCCAAGGCCAACGTTAAAAATCAGAATGTCTGTTTGCATAATAATAGGGTTCTCCCGCGGGTTGGCGCGGGACATTAAAGTTTTTTAGTTATGATAAAAAGAATTATTAGCCGACTTCATAGTGTCAGCCTAAGCGGGGTACGCAGTACGAGTACGATGAACAGAAGCGTTAATACTTCTCTCTGGGAACTAAATGAATGTACACTTTCGCCATCTCCAATAATTTTTGGCGTTAAACAAAACCTCATGCTCTCGGTTCAGAGGAGGCTAGCCGGGATATTCTGGCTTGAGGCTTACTATTTGCATGCTCGGCTTGGTAGTGTCGAAACAAACGATATTTTTGCCGTCAATCTCACGCAGAAAACAAAGAGTCGAATTTTGAAACTGCGCGTCCCTTTGGTGAATTTCCTTAGACCAAAGGGGCGATTTTTCTACATGCGATGGCGTCAAAATCCGTGCCACTGTGATAGGCTTCATGATAATTTACTATTAATGATAATTTGGTGGTATGCCAAATCGCTAGGTAAAACGAGGCTTTTGATGGTTCATAACTTTTTTTATGCAAGTATATTACTGACAAAACAAACGAAGTTATATCAAGTAATACGGCAGTGAGATAACTACCGATAGCATTTTTGTCAGGATTAACCATGCATACAAGACAAATTGCAATTCATGTTCGTGAGTACTTATGGGTGCCATTGTCATTTTGTCATTGTGTATAGGTGCGCACTTGTCAATTAGTGGATGCTTGTTGAAGGTATTTTGGTATTTACTATTAAAGGAAACAATCCTTTTAAAATCAAACCTATCAACCGATGAAAACCAACAAAACTATTGGCATCTGGATTCGCGTTTCAACCGAAGACAAGGCACAGGGCGAAAGTCCCGAGCACCACGAAAAGCGTGCACGACTATATGCTGAAACAAAAGGTTGGGATGTTAAGACGGTGTATCTCCTTGAAGCGGTTTCGGACAAAACGGTTATGCAGCATTCCGAAGCGCAGAGAATGATACGCGACATAAAAAGCGGCAAAATCTCCGGCCTTATCTTCTCAAAACTCGCACGACTTGCACGAAGCACAGTAGAACTTCTTGAATTTTCTGACCTATTCCGCGCCCACGATGCAGATTTAATCTCATTACAAGAAGCGATAGATACAAGTAGCCCAGCGGGTCGCCTTTTTTACACCGTTATTGCCGCAATAGCGCAGTGGGAGCGCGAAGAGATTGCCAGCCGTGTTGCTGCTTCGGTGCCAATACGTGCCAAACTTGGCAAACCGCTCGGTGGTGCCGTACCATATGGGTATCGCTGGAAAGGCAAAGAATTAGTGCTTGACCAACATGAAGCCCTATCCGAAAAGAGATGTACGACCTTTTTCTTTTGGAAAAGCGAGTAAAAACGGTGGTTAAACAGCTTAACACAAAGGGATTCAGGACCATGAGCGGCTCAGACTTCACCGCTACTACGGTTGAACGGCTTCTTCGCGACCCTATTGCGATGGGTGAACGACGAGCAAACTATACCAAAAGCACAGGTGACGGTAAAAAGTGGGAGCTGAAACCCGAAAGTGAGTGGGTATTTATGGCCGCTCCAGCGATAATAACTAAAGATGCATGGGAGAAATGCTTCAATATTCTTACAGAACATGATAAAACGATAGCCCCCCGAACAAAGAAGGCTGCCCATTTATTTGCAGGGTTCCTGACCTGCCATTGCGGCGGAAAGATGTACGTTCCATCTCGCACCAAGAAATACAAGTGTGTGAAGTGCAAGCAAAACTCAATAGCAACCGAAGACATTGAAGCTATCTATTATGAGCACTTGGAAGCCTTCTTGCTAACCAAAAATGACATGGTAACCTTTCAATCTCGGGCAAATGAGACAATCCAAAAGAAGAATGAGGAGCTGCAAACACTAATCAAAGAGCGGGATAAGGTTAAAGACGAAATGGATAACTTAATAAAACTACACTCCAAGGGGTAGATTGCGACAGATGGGTTTAAAGAATATTTTGACCCTTTCGACACCCAATGCCGCCAGCTTAAGGATTCTATAACTATTACCGTAGGGCAGATAGATTACCTCAAAGTCCAGCAACAAAACGGTGCTCAGATACTCCACGATGCCGAAGACCTTTATGCAAAATGGAATTCGAAACGCACTGAGAAAAAGCGTAAAATTGTAGAAGAACTTACTGAATCTATATTAGTTGAAAACGAAGATAATACCATTAAATATTGCTACTCGCCAATAATATTACCCATCCTTTTCGGAAAGACTCCAAAAGAGTCACACATCCCTGTTGTTGCGTTGCCCTTTCGGAAAATGTCGATTCGTATCGAAAGACCCTCCTTTTATCCGAAAATTGACGAAAATTCGCCTGTCGGCCTACATATCAAGAAAAAAAGGGATGGAGCTCAAATTGTTCCAAAGAGAAGTGTCTACCATAATAGGTGTAACGGAATTCTTTAGCAATTTCAGCAAGTTCCTTTTCGCATTTCAGCTTGTGTCTTTTAAAAGATTACTTATGTAAATATTGTTTAACGTATTTTCCTTCAGCTCTTAGGATCTTATCGTTTATCTCGTTGCGTCTTCTTTCCAAATCGTGTTTAGGTTCGAACTAAGATTGTGAGGGGCTCAACAGCTAACTTTTTTGTTTTCAGTAGTGGTTGAAAATTGAAAATGGGGGTTAACCCTAACTGTAAACAAAATTTGAAATCTTGGCTGATATCTTGTAGTTTTGTGTTCTCAATATGAAGGCAGCTTTTGCATTTTCCCCTACACAAGCAAAAGCCAGGTTGAATAAGGCGCTCTTCTGAGTTGCCATCTGTTTTTATTATTCAACTATAAAAAATGAAATTATGAGCAATCTACTGAAAAAAATAAAGGGGCTTTTCAATTCAGCACTAAATAGCAGACCAGCAAAAATAGCCACCGGTGTGGCTTATGTAGCCGGCGGGCTTTTGTTGCTTGGCGGTTTGATGAAAGTCTTAACCTTTACAGTCCATGCATTTAACGGCCTTGCTAAAGCGGTCAACGGCTAATAGTAACTAGTTAACCAATATCGCAACGGGCTCTTTTAAGCCGGGCGAACCTGCCTGTGTCTTGTATATGCAAGATACGGGCTATAGGTGTTTTTGCCTGTCTCAATCTCCCGTCTGTCCATGGGAATAGTAATAAATTTAACAAGTAGAATTTAATCTATTTATTAAGTTTCATCAAGGCGGTTTTTTGATAAATTTATTAATAGGCTACTAACTACAATCGCTCTTAAATACTCTTTTTTGATGCGCCATGATTGATTTTTATAGTCATTTCAAAGCGAATTTCATTGTAATTCGCCTATTGAGAACCTTTGCTTTTCAAGTGAAATTATAGTCTGTATATAGTGTGCAGATAGTCGAAGTCATACTATGCGCTATTAATTCATGACTATAGTCGCACTATAAGCAGGTCTCGTTTATAGTAGGAGCAGTAAGGTCAATTATTCATTATAGGTTTATAGTGTGCGGATAGTGCGCTAGACTATAACTCTAATCAATTTCTGGACTATATGCACCATGGAACTCACATCATAATTGTAGCCCTTGTTGGTGGGTTGTCGGCGTGGAGAAGGGCAGGGTTGGATACACGAATAGCATAGTCGCCTCAATACCTACTATACTTTGCTATGTATGCTTTAGGGACTATATCTCCATGAGTTCCCTTTCTATTTTGAGGAGGGCAGGTATATCTTTGTATCGCTGTATCTTTTCTTTTAAATCTGCTTTTATATCCTGAAGCTCATATATCCAATGCGATACTTCTTCTAAGTCCGTAATGTCTATCGGACGGTAGCTATTATCTTCAAACATAACTACCAGGCGTTTCTGTTTAGGCGTACTCTTTGGGTTAGCCTTATGCCAAAAGGAACCGCTTAAGAATTGATCTGATTCTTCAACTATATCTTCAGCTGACCACCCCATAGTAGCCCTGACCTTTGCAATCTTGTGCACTACAAGGGAGTATTCGTCGGTGCGCCTGTTTTTATATGCGGATTCCAACTGGGCTATTAGTTGAGCTATGGTATCTTCCGAAGAAGTAGCATTTCCTGGGCGTACTGGTTGCACAGGATTAGCAGGCTTTTTTTCTATAGTCTGTATAGTCTCAATATACTCTACCCCATGAACCATTCGCACGTGTATCTTGATACCCCTGGCTTTATAGGTTTGCCCGCAAACCGGGCATTTTACAATACTGGCTGGTTTCCGCGTTTTCGGATAGTTATTTTTTCTACTCATAAACTATGTATTAATGATTGCTTAATTCCCTTTGTTTATTTGAACAGTTTGACTTTGTCCATAACTTTCTTCATTTGGCTGGTATCGTCCTTATAGTAAATGGAGAGCGACTTAAGGTCGTTACCTACCATAGTACTTAGATGTGCTATAGAAACACCTTTTGAAATCATGAGGTTAATGAAGCTTCTTCTTGCACTATGCAGGGTTATACTTTCGCTTAGCGGCAGTTGATTGACTATGCTCTTTGTACCTTTCCCAATCACCCTGTTCACTATAATTTTGTCAAAGTCCAGCTTTGCCAAAATTTTCTTGATGTTTTGGTTTGCTCTTACATCGCTCTGTTTTGGTAGCTGGCCATCATACTTTTTCAAAATACTCTTTGTAACCTCATTAAGGCCAACAGTACAAGCCTTTTTTACCTTCTCTGAGCGATACTTTATCAATCCTTCCGTTGTAACATTACTAGGCACCCATTTTTCTATGTCACCCCACCTCATTCCGCTAAACGCGCTGAAAAGCCAAAGGTCACGTGTCTTGTCCAGACTGCTTCCAGGCTCCAGCTTATATTCAAACAGCTTCCTCATTTGTGGTTCAGTGAGATACTGTAAATCGGATTTAGGCTTTCTTACTTCCCATTTTTTAAACTCTACGCTTGGATTTAACCCCTTCTTGAAAGCCCAGTTAAGAAATGAGGCGATGGATTTCATAATGTTATGTACGGTTCCATTAGAAATACCCTTTTGCTTGGTTACGTAGTTGTAATGTTCTGTAAGCAGATAGTATTTGAATTCAGAACCAAAATCCTCGGTAAATGATTCAAACATCAATGGAGTTGAAGATAGCTCACAGTAAGCTTTAACTATTGCAAGATTATTAGGAATGCGGCTGGCTGTAGCCGGAGCCTTCTCGCGAATGCAATACTTGTGGTATTTATCCCAAACTTCTAAAAAATGGGCTTTTCTTTCTTCGTTATCATCGTCCGATTTTTTTAGCCTTTGCTCTACTTCCGGTTCAAGTTCGTCTCTGAGCAACATTTGAAGTAGTTTCAACGCTTTACCATACTTAGTGGCAGGTATTTTCATTTGAAGGGGCACCCAGGGCTGTCTATACTCAGGATATGTTGTTACGATGGTTACTGTGCCCTCTAAAGAATACTCTTTTTCGTATTTCTCACGAACAATACTTCTCTTGCTCTCGCCTGCTTGATAAAGGTCTTTAAACGCAGCTACAAGTGGTATTTCATAAGTTAAGTGTTGCAGCGCATTCACTTCGTTAAGTATGAGGGAAATCTTTTGTTTTGCTGCCGCTATATCTTCGTTGTACCTTTTATGGTTACTATTTGTCTTTAAAACAATCTCTTTTTCACTATCAAACTCATTAGGCTTTACACTGAAACCCAGAGATACTCTACCAACATCGCGATTATGATAAGCCTGAACTACAACCGGGCATAATCCTTGTGCATTCTTCTTGTCTGTGCGGATAGCAATCTTTGCATTCATACCATTTGAATTTCATATCAAACGTATGCAAGAAATATGAAAGGGGCAAGGATTAAAATAAAATGGGGCAAGTATTGTCTTAAATGCAGCTTTTAAAAATAATTGAAAATCATATAATTATAAATCTGTAAATCATAATATCGAATCCCTCTCTCTCCGCCCTTGAAATCCCGCTTTTTAGCGGGATTTTTGCATTTATGACTACTTATGTTGTATATATCCTTTTTTCGCAAAGTCATAACCGGTACTACATCGGTCAAACCTCCAACTTTCCCGAACGACTAATCCGGCATAACAGTGGCTATGAACACTCCACTAGTCCATATGCGCCATGGACACCAGTATGCCTAATTAGTAAACCAACCCGTAATGAGGCAATAGTCTTGGAAAGGAAGCTTAAAAACCTGAATACGGAAGACCTTAAAAAGTTTATAGCAAAATACGGCTAAACTTAACCGGGGGCCGCGAGGCGAAGCTCGCGGTGGCGAGTTTACCTCGCCATTCGAATCCCTCTCTCTCCGCACTGATCCTCAATGGATTATAAAAGCGGCCTCAAAAGGGCCGCTTTTTGTTTTTGGCAAGTCGCTAAACCCTCAAAAGCCATAAAACAGTTGCCATGGATGGCACGGATTAATACAGGATGAATACAAAAATGAATTATGGCTGGCTTTACCTTGTCTGCTTTCTGAACTCTCATTTCTGCTATCTTAAGTTATGACCGCCCTTGTTGGTGTTATAGCTTCCAAAAAATAAAAAACAGAAAAGCGTCACCAACAAGCCCAAGTCATTAAACCAGTAATATTAAGCGCACCCTTACCACCGGGCTTCAGCCCGTAAAACAGCAAATTCCGCTTCTCCCGGCAAGCCGGATGCTTCAGCTTCCGGCGCTCTCAGGCGGCAATGGCTCCAAATCTGCTCTCTGCTTTCTTCATTCTCCTTCTAACAATGATCGCAACAATCATGCTCCTGCTTGCCATGTGTATGCCCGCTATGGCTATGGTTGCCGGAGCGCACACTGTAAGCAGGGGGGGCTGTATTTTCAAAGCCCATAAGGCGCAGGCTGATAAGTATTACTACAAGGGTTACGCCTACATCGGCTGCAATAGCTAAAACAAGATTGCTGTAACCCATAAAGGCCAATAGTATAAACAACAGTTTAACAAGGATAGCTGCTGCCGTATTAAAACGGATGGTTGAAGCCGTTTTACGGCTTAAGCGGATAAGGTAGGGGATAAGGCTTAGCCTATCATTCATCAGGGCAATGTTGGCTGTTTCAATAGCCGTATCGCTGCCGGCGGCCCCCATCGCAATGCCTACGGTAGCTTTGGCTAGGGCGGGTGCATCGTTCACGCCATCGCCTACCATAGCAACCTTTTGATATTGTTTAAGCACTTCGGTCATGCGTTGCGCTTTGTCTTCGGGCAACAAACCCCCAAACACTTTTTCAACGCCTACCTGTTGCGCAACAAACTGTGCCGATTGCTCGGTGTCGCCGGTTAGCATAATAGGGTGTACCTGTAGCTCTTTTAATTGCTTCAGCGCCTCTGCACTATCCGGCTTTATCTCATCGGTTAAACCAATTACGCCTGCTACTCCATTGCCAAAACTTACTACTACACTGGTTTTTCCCTGTGCCGAAAGTTTCAATACAGCCTCTTCCGCTTCGCGCGTTACGGGTTGGTGTTCTTTAATAAAGTTCAACTTGCCTACTAGTATGGTTTCGTCCTCGCACACCAGGCAACGTGCTGTGGCACCTTTGCCGGCAATGCTTTCAAACTTGTCTACCTCATGGATGGTATAGCCCTCCTTTTTGGCTTCCTCTACAATGGCCTGTGCCAGGGGGTGTTCGCTGAACAGTTCCGCACCGGCACTACATGCTAACAGTTCTTCCTTATCGGTGCCGTTCATGGGCAACACATCGCTAACAATAGGGTTGCCGAACGTAATGGTTCGCGTTTTATCCAGGCAAATAGCTTTTATCTCGCTGATGGCTTCAATATACTTACCGCCCTTTATCAGCGCACCTTTCGAGGAAGCATTACCAATGGCAGCATAAATGGCAACGGGTGTGCTTATAACTAAGGCGCATGGGCAGGCAATTACCAAAAGTGTAATGGCCTGTTGCAACCACAGGTTAAAATCCTGTTTTAACAGCACCACAGGTATAACTACTAAACCAATGGCAAGGGCAATAATCAGTGGTGTATAAACCCCGGCAAAGCGTTGTATAAATTTTTGCGAATCGCTTTTATGTGCACCGGCCTCAAAGGTTAGCTGTACAATCCTGGAGAACGTTGTATCTGCCGAAAGCTTAGTGGTCTTAATTTCTATATATCCATCCTTATTCAGCGTGCCCGCAAAAACCAGGTCTCCCACCGTTTTGTCTTTGGGTATGGGCTCACCGGTAATAGTGGCTTCGTCTATAGCAGTTGCACCGGCGCTGATCACACCATCTAAAGGAATAAGGTCATGTGGTTTTACCTGCACTACGCTACCTACAGGTATTTTATCAATAGCAGTATCGGTATCGCTGTCTTTTATGCGAGCTGTTTTAGGGGCTTTCGAAATCAACTCATCTAATGCCGATTTGCTGTTTTCAATACCTATTTCTTCCAGCCGTTCACCTAATACATATAACACGATTACTACGGCAGCTTCGGGGTATTCGCCCAGGTAAAAGGCACCTGCGCAGGCTATCACCATCAACAGGTTAATACTGCTGAATTTAAGGGTAAACAATGCCTTTATACCATTGCCTAATACATCGTAGCCTATCCCAATTATAAAAGCACCGAAAATAAACGGGGCATAAGGCATAGGGATATGAATACCGGCCATCGATAATACCTCCAGCCCAACCACTATAACTATGGCGCTTAGCAGGGCTACAAACTTTTTATCGTGAAAGGGAAGCCTCATTCATTTTCAAAGATAGGGCTAATACCTGAACTGCCAATTGAATGCCGGTACTAGTATAGAAGGTTCCCAAATCTGTATTCTGATTTATGTTATCTATTTTCTGACCTCAGATTTTTACGTTTGCCCTAAATTTCGGCTATGACCTCCTCCGTCTCCGTCCACACCATCTTCAATTGCTCGCTGGAGCGTGCTTTTAAAACACCCATCCTGTGCGACGTAACAAAAGTGCATACCGGTTTGCTGGTAATGCCGGCTGTTACCCACTGCGAGGGCGATGCCGGCTGGGGACAACCCGGCAGCAGCAAAAAAGTGTTTGTAGCTAAAAGCCTTACCCAGCCCGGCGGCTTTGCCTCGGTAGATAAAGTGCTGGAGCGCCGAGAGAACGAATACTGGAAAATTGAAGTAAGCAATTTTCAAGCCTGGATGCTCAGCTTCACCCGCTTTGTAGGCGAATGGAAAGTAACCGAACTGGCCCCCAACAAAATTCAGGTTGACTATACCTACACCATGCACTCCGATAGCGCACTACTCTATCCTTTCTGCTGGCTGTTTACCAAAATCTTCTGGCGGGTTTACATGAACCAGGTAACCGGGAACATAAGGAAGATGGCCTACACCCGGGAATTATATCAATTCCCTTGAAGCATTTTCGGCTTTGTCTGATTTCTGACATCTGTTATCTATGTTACTATCACACGTCAAACAACAAACAACTAACCACAAACGTTTAACCCCTAATTCACCATATTTCGCAGTTTATCCTCCTGCTTAATGGTAATCTTGGTTTCAGTTATCGCCAGCAGTCCTTCCTCTTTAAAATCGCTCAGGGTGCGTACCAGCGATTCTTTTGTAGTGCCTATCATCTCGGCCAAATCTCGCCGCGAGATTTCAATTTCCGGGTTTTCGTTTTGGTTCTTGCGCAACGAGTCAAGTACCTGCAACAAACCATCTGCCGTGCGTTTGCGCAGCGAGTTGTAGGCCATGTTCATCAACTGGTTCTCCTTCTCGCGCAGGTTATGCGAAATCATCTTTACAAACTCGCGTGTAAGATTGGTATCGCTGTACATCAACGCCAAAAACTCCGACTTGGGAATGGCCAGTATCTCGCTATCGCTTATATCCTCGGCTGTATCTGCTGATAGTTGTTCTTCCAGCAAAGCGGTATAGCCTAAAAAATCGCCCGCCTTATACATGGCGGTTATCAATTGCTTGCCGTCGCTGTTGGTAATGTAGGTTTTAACCCGGCCTCGGCAGATGTAGTAGAGGTTCATGGGCCGGTCGCCGGCAGCATAAAGCACTTGCTTCTTGCGCAGGTTGCGCAGGTCGTGGTTAGCTGTAGTTAAACTGGCTATACCACCTGCACGGGCTTTATTAAACAAATCATTCACCTCGTTACCATTGCTGAATTCCTGTTTTTGCACTTCATTTTTATTCAGGCGCGTTTCTATGGCATTCAACAGGTCATCTCCGCTAAAGGGCTTAAACAAATAATCATCGGCACCTAATTCCATCCCTTTGCGCCAACTGGCAGCATCGGTTTTAGAGGTAAGAAATATAAAAGGAATGGTGGCAAGTTTGGGTGTCTTGTTAATCAGGTGCCGAACCCCAAATCCATCTAATTCCGGCATCATGATGTCGCACAGAATTAGGTCGGGTTGTTCGGATTCAATTTTTTTAATGCCTGATTTACCGTCTTCTGCCGATACCACCTGGTAGTTCGCTAATTCCAGGATTTCGCAGGCGTTTTCGCGCACGGCTGCATTGTCTTCAATGAGTAGAATTTTTTTCATAGAGTGCTGAGATGTGGGTTACTAATCCTCCGATAATAATAGGGTATTGCGGCCAATCGGCAGTTGTTAGGCGTCACTACAATTCATGATTTGCATCATGAATCACCTAATAGTGTCTCAATTGCAGGTTAATCGTTAAGCTGAGGTAAGTCATATCACTACCCGTTATGGGCAGTTTAATTTAGCACTGAAAGCAACAGGCTTTGATTACAAAGGTAAAGAAGAGCGACCGAGCAAAAAGCAATAACCCGCAGTTGGGCAATATTGCCTTGCTGTTAAACAGCATGCCCCACGCCTTTGCCCTGTTGAACCGCAATACCGATATACTGGCAATAAATCCCCGTGGTATAAAGGAATTTGCCTGCGTATGGGGTTGTGTACTAAAGAAGGGCCTTAACGTTGCGCAGGCCCTGGGGGAGAAGGATAGAAAAGCATTACGCAGTAACATTGTAAAATGTATCAAAGGTCACAAGGTACAATATGAAGTAAAGTGCAAAGCGGCAAACACCGCCTACCGCACTTTCCTGATGCACTTTATACCGGTGGTAAACGAAGCAGGTAATACAAATTCTGTTTCCATCAGCCTGTTCGAGACAACACAAATGCGCCAACAACAACAGGAACTGGAGCAGCTTAGCTGGGTAGCCAGCCACACTAACAATGCGGTGCTTATAACCGATGCACAACAAAAGGTACAATGGGTAAATAACAGTTTCGAAAGGATTACGGGGTTTACTATTGCTGATATGTTGGGCAAAGAACCCGGCAAAATCTTGCAGGGGGCTATGACGGACCGTAAGGCCGTTGCTCGTATTGCAGCAAGGCTTAAAGCGCGTAAATCATCAACTGGCGAGATATTGGTAAACTACACCAAGCAGGGCAAACCCATTTGGCTATCGGCGGATATTACTCCCATTTTTCGAAATTGTAAGGTAGTGAACTATGTGGGTATTATGACTGATATAACCTCGGTAATTCAGAGTGAAGAACTGCGGAAAAGTCAGGCAGTGCTATTGCAGCGCCAGCAATTGTTTACTGCTATTGCCAATTATTTTCCTAATGGTGTAATTGGTGTACTTAACAGCGATTTAACCTATGTATTTGTAGGCGGCACCGAGTTGGAACGCATGGGCTTGGCCAACAGGAATTTGGTAGGCGATAAGATATTCGATAAAATCCGACCGGACCTGAACAAAATAGCCGAGCCTTATTTAATGCAGGCTTTTAGTGGGCAGCACGTAACGTTCGAAATCGAGATTGCCCAAAACACCTATCAGGTTATTGCCGTTCCTATAATGGACGATGGTAAACAAGTGAGCCAGATATTGGTAGTAATGCTGAATATTACCAGCAGTAAAAAAACCGAGCAGGAACTTTTACTGGCCTTTGCCAAACAAAAGGAGTTGAATGAAATGAAGTCGAAGTTTGTTTCCATTGCTTCGCACGAGTTCCGCACACCACTTAGCACCATATTAAGTTCGGCCTACCTGGCAGGTAAGTATATCGAGCCCGGTGACGAAACCAGGCGCACCAAGCATCTGAACCGTATCAAGCAGTCGGTAGGTAATTTAACCGATATACTAAACGATTTTCTTTCGCTGGGCCGCATTGAGGAAGGTGCCGTGCGCAACACACCAACTGTAATAAGCCTGGAGCCCTTACTAAAGGAAATGATTGATGAAATGCAGCACTATCTTAAGGATAGTCAGCATATTGAATTGCGCTGCACTAAAATCAAGCGCGAAATACGTTTAGATAAACAGCATTTCCGCAATGTGCTTTTAAACCTGCTAAGCAACGCCATTAAATACTCCGATACCGGTAAAGTAATTACCCTTCAGGCACGCCTTGTAAAGGATTGGCTGGAATTACAGGTAAAGGACCAGGGAATCGGTATACCCGAAGAAGAGCAGCAGAATTTGTTCCAAACCTTCTTTCGGGCTAACAACGTTTCCAATATACAAGGCACGGGTATGGGCCTGCATATTGTTAAACGCTACATGGACATTATGGGTGGCAAAATCACCTTTACCAGTAAGCTTAACCAGGGTTCGGTATTTATAGTACGCTTTCCAATGCATTGAGCACCTTCATCGCTTGCGTTGATACACATCAACACTTGTAATAATTACACAGGTTACCTTTAATTCTGTAAATCAATTTAATATGTATTATGAGTACCATTCTGGTTATTGAAGACAATGGCGAGATGCGGGAAAATATGGTAGAGATATTGGAACTGGCTTCTTACGAGGTAGTGAATGCCGGTAACGGAGCCTTGGGTATTGAATTGGCCATGTTGTTACGTCCCAACCTTATTATATCTGATATTGCCATGCCCGAAATGGATGGCTGGCAGGTGCTGCGTGCCATTCGTCAAAATACAAATACCCAATCTATACCGTTTATATTGATAAGCGCCAAACCCGATCCATATTTAAGTATAAAGGCCTATGAAAACGGCGCAACGGCTTTTCTTTCCAAACCCTTCGATGCGAAAGATTTGCTGCAGTTAACGGCCGAATGTTTGGGCAAAGCGGAGACAACCCCAAAAGATCAATCATGAAATTATTCCCCCTTGGTTCATATTTATAAGGTGGGCTTATCGATGCTGCTTTAAATAGCAGGTGGTTAATAATAGGGTTGTTAACCAGGATTCCTGTGTGGCCTTACTTTGGTCATTTACACATTTGATTTTAATCATACGTTTTTGGTGACAATCATCACCTACGCCCTATAGCACCACGGATAGCTTTGTCTCGGGATTTAAAATAAACCCTTGCAAAATGAAGAGACTATTAATATTAGGAGCAGGTACCGCCGGAACCATGATGGCCAACCACCTGCATAAAGAGCTGCCTGCCAACGAGTGGGAAATTGATATAATCGACGAACGCGAAGAGCATTACTACCAACCCGGTTTTCTGTTTTTGCCCTTCTCTATTTATGAACCCGAAGACATAGTAAAGCCTATCCGCGAGTTTATGCCTAAAGGCATCAATCTCATCAGCGAAAGCATAGATAAAATTGTGGCCGACGAGAACTACGTGCAAATGCAAAACGGCGACCGCCTGCGTTATGACGTGCTTATCATAGCTACCGGTGCTAAAATAGCTCCCGAGGAAGTGCAAGGCATGAAAGGAGAGGAGTGGCAGCGCAGCGTGTTCGACTTCTATACTTTTGAGGGTGCCCTGGCACTGCGCAACAAACTGCGCGAATGGAAAGGCGGCAAGCTGGTAGTGCATATTACCGAAATGCCTATTAAGTGCCCTGTTGCTCCGCTCGAGTTTGCATTCCTGGCTGATAGCTACTTTAAGAACCACAACATGCGCGATAAGGTAGAGATTACCTACGTAACACCGCTTAGTGGTGCCTTCACCAAACCTAAAGCAACAGCTACCCTCGATCACCTGCTGCACGAAAAGCACATCAACATCGTTAGTGATTTTGCTATTGAGCAGGTGGATAACGAAAACAAAAAGATCATCGACTACGGTGGTAAGGAAGTGCCCTTCGATTTGCTGGTTACAGTGCCAACCAACAAAGGCGATGAACTAATTGGCCGCTCAGGTTTAGGCGATGACCTTAACTTTGTGCCTACCAACAAAGCAACGCTGCAAAGTACTGCCCACAAAAACATCTTTGTTATAGGCGATGCTACCAATATTGCGGCCTCAAAGGCTGGCTCTGTGGCACACTTCGAGGCTGAGATACTTACCGAAAACATCTTCCGCTACATTAAAGGCGAGCCGCTGAAAGAAGAGTTCGATGGCCACGCTAACTGCTTTGTGGAAACAGGCGGTGGCAAAGCCCTGCTCATCGACTTTAACTATACCCACGAGCCTGTGGAAGGTACCTTCCCGTTCCCCGGTATTGGCCCCTTGCGTTTGCTTAAGGAAAGCCGCATGAATCACATGGGTAAACTGGCTTTCCGCTGGATATACTGGAACATGTTGCTGCAAGGCACGCACATCCCTTTTGTAACTGCCACCATGCAGGAAGAAGGTAAGAACTTTAACTAACTCTTTAAATCTTATTAAAATGGAAAAGACTATTGCCGGAAAATCAATCGATGTAAACGAAGAAGGTTACATGACCAATTATAAACAGTGGAGCCACGAAATCGGCGAAGCGCTGGCTGCCGAAGCCAATATTAAGATGACCGAGCGCCACTGGGCTGTTATCAATTACCTGCAGGATCAATACACTAAAGATATTCCTCTGAGCATCCGTAAAATCCGCACCAGCGGTGTTATCGATATCAAGGAGTTCTATGAACTGTATCCCGAAGGTCCGCTGAAAACCTCGGCTAAAATTGCAGGCATTCCAAAACCGGCCAGCTGTATTTAATAACCATCTAAAACTAATGTTATGAGCGACAATAAAGGCGACATCAAAAAAATGATGATCATTCTATCCAAAGCCACCATCGAAAACGTGTATGCTGCATTTGTGCTGGCCAACGGTGCCCGTATGGAAGGAATTGAAGCAGAGATATTCTTTACCTTCTTTGGTTTAGAAGCTATCCATAAAAAGAAACTGGAACATCTTCACGTAGCAACGGTAGGTAATCCTGCTATGCATATGCCAACCTTACTGGGTGGTTTGCCCGGCATGGAAGCACTGGCTACAGCTATGATGCAAAAGGAAATGGAGAAACTGGATATGCCCGGCATACACGAGTTTCTCGAAATCCTCAAAGAATCAGGCGTTAAAATTTGGGCCTGCAAACTGGCTATGGACATGTTCCACTACAAAAAGGAAGACATGTTTGAAGGTCTTGACGGTATATTAACCGTGGGCGGCTTCTACAACCAGGGTAAAGGCGAAGGTACGCACATGCTGTTTATTTAATCATTCCCTAAGTGCAATTTTGTTAAGGGCCGGTTCATCCGGCCTTTTTTATTGTTACCGTTTCGCCTTCAGACTTTGCTTTAATATATTTGAAAGCATTGCAGGAAGGCGTATGATAAACAGCCCAACCACTATTGAACCACTTAACGTAATTGATGCCGGCCGGGCGCAAACCTGGCCGTATCTGCAACAGGTGTATCGTTACAAACATCTGATTACCGTTTTTGCCTGGCAGGAAATCAAAAGTGCCTATGCGCAAACCTACTTTGGCTTAGCCTGGGCAGTGCTTCGCCCCTTGTTAATCCTGTTGATTTTTACCGTGCTGTTCAAAATGCTGCTGCATGTTGATACACCCGTACCATATTACCTCTTTGCATTCAGTGGTATGCTGGCCTGGAACTATTTTTCGCAGTTGGCCATTTCGGGCTCTACGGCTGTAGTGCAACAACAACACCTTATCCGCAAAATGTATTTTCCTAAAACCGTTTTACTATTGGTAAAGGTCTTAGTGGCCGGTTTAGAATTGGCTATTTCCCTTCTTATCCTTTTAGTGATGATCACAATTAGTGGTATTGGTTTTCACGCTGGTGTATTTTTACTTCCTCTGTTCCTTATCCTTAATGCTGCGGTAGGTTTTATGGTTGCTGTTTGGATGACAGCCCTCAACATCCGCTTCCGCGATTTAAACCAATTGGTACCTGCCCTCATCGGCATTGCGGTATGGTTTACACCGGTTTTTTATCCAACTACACTTATACCTGATAAATACCAATTCCTGCTCTGTTTTAATCCTCTGGCAGGTATCATAAAAGGTATTCGTTATTGCTTATTAGGAACCGGGTTTCCTGAATGGCAATTTTTTATGGCCCCTTTATTTTGCGTAGCTTTAGCCTTTGCCGGTTTAGTGTATTTGATCAAGGTTGAAGATAAACTGGTAGACAGCGCCTAAGGCGTGCTATTCATTCGTTTTAATAAAACCCACGTTTATGCGTAAAGTGTTGCGCGATGATGCCCTGGAGGAACAGTTTCAGCGCGATGGTTATGTGCGGGTGCCATTCATTACTCCACAGGATGTTGCCGAGTTAAAGCAAAAATTCTTCGATACCCTGCCACAAAGCGGCGGGCAAATTAGCGCCGACGAAACCGGCGTTAAAGATAGCCGCCTGGTAACCTACGACTTTACGTTTATCGATAAAAACATCGAATACAAAAAACAAGTGTTCGACATCATCACGGCATATTTTAAACCGCATATGGAGCGTTTGTTACAGGATTATCGCCCTGTAATTGCCAACTACATCCGCAAGCAAACCGATAACGGCGAAGTGCCCCTGCACCAAAACTGGGCCTTTGCCGACGAACGCAAATGCTGCACCGTTTCAATCTGGTGCCCCTTGGTTGATTCAACAGTTGAAAATGGCACTTTACAAGTAGTGCCCGGCAGCCACAAACGCTTCGGCGAAGTGCGCGGCCCTATGGTTCCCTGGGAACTGGACGGCATTAAACAAACTATCATAGATAAATACCTGGTGCCCTTAGAAACCAGAGCCGGCGATTGTGTAATACTGGATGATAGCATTGTGCACTACTCCGCCATCAACAAATCAAACGATCTGCGCCTGGCCATTCAGTTAATATGCATCCCTGCCGAAATGCCCTCTATCCATTACCACATGGATCCTTCCGTTAGTATGCAGGAGGTAGACATACTGGAAGTGGATGTAGACTTCTACATGCAGTTTAACCCCTGGAAGAAACCCGGTAACGTTAAAAAGCTAAAGCGCATCCCATACAACTTTCATCCGCTTACCGAGGAAGAATTTAAACAGCGCATGCAGGCCCCCCGTTTCGATGCACCCGTTAAAGCAGGCTTCATGCAACGCTTAAAGAATGTTTTCGCCTCTTAATTCCGCTGCCATGATTTTTAAAGATGCGGATTTACAAAAACAGTTCAACCTATATGGCTATGTAGTAGTGCCGTTTATCGATGCTGCTGCTTGCACGCAACTGCGCGAACTGTTTTTCGAAACGCATCAGCAGGTGCCGGAGGGCTTCTATTCCAGCAGCTTTAGCAGCGAGGAAGAGATTAAACAACGCATCGGCCGGCAGATTGAAGCTGTGCTTGATCCGCAGGTTAGCAAAACATTTGGCAACATAAAAAAACTCGGTAGCTGCTTTTTAAATAAAGCTCCCGGTGCCGGTAGTCAAATGCCTATCCATCAGGATTGGACGGTTACCGACGAACCGCAATTCGACTCTGTTACTATCTGGATACCCTTGCAGGATGTAAATGAACAGAACGGCGCCATACAGGTAATTGATGGCAGCCACCGTTTTACCAATGCCTTGCGCGCACCCGGTATGCCCGCCGCCTTCCAACAAATAGAACCCGAAGTGCGCAAACACCTCAAAACGCTGCCCATGAAGGCCGGCGAAGCGTTTATTTTTAGCCAGGCCCTATGGCACGCTTCACCACCCAACTCAAGTAATCAATCGCGTGTGGTAGTTACATATGGGTTGATGGATGCACAAGCGCCGTTAAAATTCTATTACTGCAGCGGCGATGGCGAGGTAGAGGTATACGATACCGATGTTGACTTTTTTAAGAACTATAACACACGCATCGGTCAACGGCCGCAGGGGGCGCAGTTAAAAGAAGTAATTTCGTATCAACCGCAATATATAAGCCTTGCCGAATTCCATCAGCAGCAGCGCTTGTTTGAACATAAAAAGAAGGAAGCCATGTATAAAATGAAACCCATTTTTAAAGATGCCGCTCAACAACAGTTCTTCGAGCAGGAAGGCTATGCCGTGTTTCCTTTATTAACGCCCGAAGAAGTGGCTGACCTCAACGCCTACTATCAATCGCTGCAATTGAAAGATGAAAAGGGCTATGGCTTTTATGTAAGCATGGATAGCAGCGATAAAAACCTCTGTCGCCAAATCCGCGATAAAATCTGGGGCATGGCTGTGCCGCGCTTATCCGAGCACTTAAAAGATTTCAAACCTTTCGTGGCAAGCTTTGTGGCAAAGGATCCGAACCCTAAAGGTGTAGTACCTGCCCATCAGGACTGGAGCTTTGCCGATAAGGAAGAAGAGGGTAATACTTCCATCACTTGCTGGATTGCCCTGCAGGATACAACGCTGGATAACGGTGCTATGGGGGTTATACGCGGCAGCCACAAGTTTATGCAAAACCACCGTCCATCGCCTTCACCACAAACACCCGTGCCTTTAAGCGAGCATATGTTCAGCATCTTCCCTTATTTAAAAGTATTGGAAATGAAAGCAGGAGAGGTGCTGATGTTTGATAACCGCACCTTCCATGCATCGCCGCCTAACACCACCAACGCCATTCGTTTGGCAGCGGGTGTAGGTATTATGCAAAACGATGCCAACCTGGTGCATTACTATATGAAACCCGATGGGCAGTTTAAAACCCTGTTGCGTTATAACGTAGATGAAGATTTCTTTCTGAAATACGAAAATGCCACGCTCTCGCGAATGTTCGATGAAGGCAAACTGATTGAAGGCTACGGCGAACCCGAAGAAGTACCTTACAGCTTTCAACAATACAGTAGCGAAGAATTAGTGGAGATCATTAAAGCAGCCGGCAACGAATGGAACGTACCTATGACCGAAAAATTGGCGTTGTTATTTGGTTACTCCGGTAATGCTAAAAAAGAAGAACCTGTGGTAGAAGAGCAGCAGCCTGCACCACAACCGATGGCACAGCAGCAAGTGCAGGAGCAGGTGAAGGACACCCGCACCTTCTTCCAGATCTATACCCCGCTAAATATTTACCGCGAAATTAAACACCGCCTGGTAGGCAGCTAAACCATACCTATGTTTCAGTTTCCTGAAAAGATGTTGAAGGTGTTTAAAGATGATAAGCACCAGCAGGAGTTCGAGAAGAACGGCTTTGTGATATTGCCGTTTTATACCGCGGAGGAAATTGCGGAGTTGGAGGCACTCTATCACCGCC
Source organism: Chitinophagales bacterium (assembly GCA_046329495.1). Taxonomy (GTDB): domain Bacteria; phylum Bacteroidota; class Bacteroidia; order Chitinophagales; family LD1; genus Bog-950. The sequence goes on from JAXLUO010000019.1 coordinate 72,714, forward strand.
TGCACCCGCAGGATGAAAAAGGCTTCTTCCCCAGCACCTTCTCGCGCGACATAAATTACCGCTACGAGGCCGACCGCGAAATTCGCCGTATTTGCCAGCGTTCCATTGATAATTACTGTACCGATATAAAAGTGGTGTGCGGGTCCTTTATCGTTAAAAGCCCCGGCCCCGATAGCGGCATGTGTGTGCATCAGGATATGAGCCTGGTAGACGAAAGCAAATACACAGGCGTAAACATTTGGGTGCCTTTGGTGGATCTAACCGTAGAAAACGGCGGACTGTTTGCCATACCCGGCAGCCACCGCGTAGTGCCCACCTACCGTGGCAGCACCATCCCCGAATTCTTCGGGCCGGTAATGGACGATATGCTCGATTACCTCCAGCCTATTCTTGTAAAAGCAGGGCAGGCCGTCATCTTCGATCAGAGCATCATTCACTTTTCACCACCCAACTTTTCTGATAGTATACGTATTGTAACTAATACGTACTTTACGCATAAAACAACCGAGTTCCGTACCTATTATTTCGATAAGGAAAACCATACCGATTGCGTAGAGGCCTTTGCGCAGGACGATAACTTTATGACCAACTTCGAACAGTTTGGCGAAAACATCCATGCACGTCCAAAGGTGGGGCAATCGTTGGGTTTAATACCGTATAACTTCCCTAAAATAGATAAGCAGTTTTTACAAACACACTTCACTAAAACCAATGCCCGGCAATTAATAAACGCAGCACGCCCTGTGCAACCGGCACAGCAGGTTGAAACCGTTCAACCGCAGCCTACTGCTGCCCCGCGTAAAAGTTTTTTACAACGCTTGCTCGATCGTATCAGCTAATGGCAACACGCATATTTAAAGACCCTGCCCATCAGCAACTGTTCGATAAACAGGGTTTTATTGTACTGCCATTTATAAACGAGGAAGAAGTAGCGCATCTGAATAAACGTTTCGATGAACTGCATCCCAATTTAGGTGCTGGTGGTTTTTTCAGTGGTAGTTACAGTCCCGATTACGATTATAAAAAAGCGGCCAGCGATGAAATTGTAAAGGTGTTTACCCGCGCTTACGAAAGTTTGTTTGTGGACTATACCCCTTTCGGTGGAGCATTCCTTTATAAAGTGCCCGGCCCCAACAGCGCCCTTGCCCCGCATCAGGACTGGACTATTGTAGATGAAACTACCGATGTTGCCCTCAACTGCTGGGTGCCGCTCTGCGATATAACGGCCGATAAAGGCCCAATCGAAATAATGCCCGGTAGCCAGTTTGCAAACCGCCACGTAATACGTGCACCAACCCTGCCTTTCTTCTTCAGTGGCAGCGATGAACTTGTTTTAGCTAAGTTGGAACCTATGCTCGTAAAAGCAGGCACGGCCGTAATACTAAACCAAAGTGTAATACATTATTCGCCGCCCAATACAAGTAATGCTGTGCGCAAAGCAATTACGGCAGGCATAAAAAGTAAAGGCGCACAAATGCGCTTTCATTACAAGGTACCTGATAAGCAGGAACTGGAAGTGTTTGAAATGGACGACGACTTCCTCATTCGCTTTAACGATTTTATGAACGATATCGGCCAACGCCCCAAAATGGGCCGTTCGGTGGGTACTATACCTTACACCTTGCAGCAACTTAGCGGCGAAGCTTTAAAGGCAGAGTTAGCCCGAATGAAAACCGGTGCAGGCTTCGCCCTAAAAACAAAAGGATCAGAGCCTCCTGCATCGGTTCCTGCAAATCCTATTCGTAAATTTCTTCAAAACTTATTCAGGTAATCTTGCAGCCCTATACAGCCCCCATTTTACGCAATCCCGAATTAGATCAGCAACTGCTTGCCGAAGGTTATGTGATAGTACTTTTTTTAAACCAGGCGGCCGTGCAGGATTTAGTAGCATTTTTTAATGCGCATCATCCGCAGGGCGTAAACGGTTTTTACGCCACGGCCCATGTTACCGATATCGCTTTCCGTAAGCAGATGAATCAAAAGATACGGGCAGTATTCGCCGAACCTATTGCGCATTACTTTAACCAATGCCAACCCTTGGGCGGCTCCTTTGTGGTAAAAGGGCCCACCCAACAGGATAAACTGAACCCCCATCAGGATTGGAACATTGTGGATGAAGATGTCTTTCGCTCCTTCAACATCTGGGTGCCTTTGGTTGATTTAAACGATACCAACGGCGTAATAAAAGTTACACCGCAAAGCCATGCCTGGCTTAAAACCTATCGCGGTCCGGGCTTACCCGATGTATACCAACCCGTGCAGAACGAAGTATGGGCACAGATGAAACCGCTTTACATGAAAGCCGGCGAAGCCCTCATCTACGACCATCGCCTTATCCACGCCAGCGATCCCAACCGCAGCAACGGCCTGCGCCTGGCTGCTGTTTATGGCATCATACCCCAAACTGCCGCTATGTATTACTACTATGGCAACAATGGGCAGGTAGAAGTGTATGAAAGCAACGTCGATTTCTTTTTAGAAGGAAACATACAGGAAGGTAACAAACGCTTAACACAGGTAAAGGTATTTCCGCAACCAACGTATCAACTGGACACTGCAGCGCTTACCAACCTCCTAAAGTATAAAACACTACAGGCCCCAACGCAGGGATTTTTTGCCCGGCTGGCTAAATTGTGGCGCTAAATAAGTAACCCGCACGTGAACTGGTCTATCATTGTATTTGCCTATAACGAAGAAGGTGCCCTGGCCAAAACGGTCAATCAGGCTGCTGAGTTCTTAACTAAAAACGCCGGCGATTGGGAGATTATCCTGGTAGATGACGGCAGCACCGATAAAACACCTGCCATTGCCGGGGTGTTACAGCAACAGATAAGCACCTTAAAAGTAATCCGCCACCAACTCAACAAAGGCATCGGCGAAGCACTGCGCAGCGGTTACCTTACTGCGCAATACGATTATGTGTGCGCCGTGCCCGGCGATGGGCAGTTTGATATCTGGGAACTGGAAAAGGTAGAACCTTTTGCCTACACCATGTTCTACAGTTTCTACCGTCCTCAACCCGATTACAATTTCTACCGCACCATTCTGCACCGCTCCAACCGCTTCTTTAACCGCATCTTTTTAGGCATCACCCTGCACGATGTAAACTGGATAAAGGTGTATCGTAAAGAGCAACTCAGCTTTACCGGTATCGAACTACACAGCTCGCTGGTAGAAAGCGAACTGGCCGCCAAACTGCTCAAGGCCGGTGCGCAGGTAAAACAACTACCCTCCGTTTATATGTCGCGCATGGCCGGTACCCCCAAAGGCGGCTCGCTTAAAACAGTCCTACAGGCCATTAGCGAAACTTTAAATTTGATAGGAGTGGTGCGTAGGTTTAAGGGTAGGTTGGGGAAGTAAACTTTAGATATCTTCATATACCTGTATCTCGCTAACCTATCCGATAATTACCATCAATTCTCCCGGCTAATCATGGTTAACTCCTTGAATGGACGCTGCCCTCGTAGCCCCTATTGAGAATAACGAAGAAACCTGCAATAGCAGCCAAATGCTTTTGCGCAATTAATGTGTTAAGCTTGACATTAGGGTTTTTTGTCGGCTTCTTACCAGCATAGTCAGAAGAATAAGAATGGAAATATTGCCAACGATTAGTATGGGATTGAAAATTTTATGCTCAATAATCATTTCGGTAATCATGGTCAGAAAGGCGGCTAATAGATATGGATAGCGAACTACTTCAGGACTTTCCTTTTTGTAAAAATCGTTAACAATATAAAAGATAAGGAGATTGGCAAAACTTAAACCAACTATTGCCAATAAACTATCGAAATGAATATTAGCAAAGGTTGAATTTGTCTGCCAACATCGAAAACCGCCCCAAAAAACTGAACTCAAGCTGGAAATTAATATGATAGTTTGAATGTTTTCTGTTACGGCTATTTTCTTTTGAAGCAACGTATTAATGCAGATAATTGCAACCGCTGATAGTACGATTAAATACCCGATTGGGTCTTCATCTGTTGTTTTGTTTAAAATCAGCAGGATGGTTACAAGAACAAAAGCCAATACCGCCAAAAGAGTTTGCGATAATTTTGAATGTCCCCCAAATGCAGCAATGAGAAGTAATAACGGAATATCAAGTCGTTGTAGCGTGCTTACCGAACCTGCTGAAATATATTGATAGGCCGTAAAGATTAAAAGTAAACTCGATCCTAAACAAATAAAAGCCCCTAACTGCAACTTTGGTTGTTTAGGGATAATATTTTTTTTACTGTAACCGGCTATAAATAGGGCTGCTATTAAATTGCAGATACTACGCAGCAACAAAACTTCTGCACCGGTAATACCTGCATCTGTTAGTTGTTCTATGCCAATGTTCATAGCAACCAACAAGGAAACTAAAGCAGCATATTGCAACCAACCACTATTCAGCTTGCTTGCCCAGTTGTTCATAAAGTTTTACGATTTCTATACCGATTAAACCAAAAGTGTCGTTTGCTTGAAAGTATCTCTTGTTGTTATCCTTTGTGTTAATAGAAAAATAGCCTACTATTTTACTTGGATACTTTTTGAAAATGGCGACTGTTTCGTTATTTACCAAACCTAATCCAAGCATCCCAGATTTACCTCGCAATAAATATTTCCCAAAATGGGTATAATAAGCTAATCTAGAATGGATATTCGGCGTTAATACACATTGCGTGAACATTGCTAAATGTTCATTTTTTAAGTATTCTGAAAATATATAGTGCAGGCATTGATTTTCGTCTGATACGCTTGTGTAATTCTTACTAAGCACATCTTTAAGCTTATTGTTGAAATGAAATTTAAAGTCCTCGCTATAAACATAGGTGGCCAATGTATCATTTGCAATTCCTTCAAAAAGTTCTTTAACTAAACTGTCTAAATTTTGTTGTATGTGGGATGAATTACAGTTTGAAACTCCAAAAAGATTGTTTAGTCTTTTTGTGCTTACAATCTCATGTAATTCGTCTGCACAAAGATTGTCAGAAGTAGCTATTAAAAGTTTACAAGCATCTATATAAGTTAGCTTGTTTAAATGCGTCATAAATTTTAATACACCACTACCATGCGTGTAACGCTCTTTATGAAGCTGAATTTCATCGTCCATGGCAAACAATCCCTCTTGGCTCATTTTAACTATTTCCGCTACAACAAATAATTTGTAAACCGAGCCCCAATGAAAGGGCTCATCATAACCTCTAAAATGTTTTGTATTGGTGGTCAGGTCGTAAAGCTCAAACTGATATTTACTTTCTGGTAATTGCTCCTTTATTAAGTCGTCAATCTTATTAATGGTTTGTGCTATTAAATCAATCATTTTGCCTTCGCTTTTTTAATTAGATACTCCACCATTTTAAAAGGAATGTCAACACAACATATGTCAATCAACCCGCTAAATCCGGTAGGGAAATTGATTTCCAGTAAATAGAAATTTCCGTTTTCATCTTCTAAAAAGTCAACTCCTGAAAATTCAGTGTTGGCTAAATGGGTAGCTTTTATGGCAACTTGTTTTACCGCCTCGGGATATTCTCGCTTAAAATATTTTACTTGTTTCAAATCTACTGCATTACGAAAGTCGTTTTCATTCATTGCGAAATCAGCCCCTGCAATTACCTCATTGCCCAGCACAATTAGCCGACATCCATTTTTGGCGTTTATAAACTGGCGAAGAATAAACTTATTGCCTGTTGTCATTAAATAGTCAAGGGTCGAAATAAGGCTTTGCCAACTATCAATTTTGATAGTTCCAATGCCTCTTGTGCTTCCTGTTGCTTTTATGATAATAGGGAAACCGCCTAAATAATCTACATACTTTTTAAGTAGTTGCCTGTCTGAGGTAATATGGAAAATGGTTTTAGGAGAAAGCAAATTTGCCTTGTCATGAAGTATGCTCCAATCGGTTGTGCTGAATGTTTGATTCAATGCTGGATTATTTGAATAAAATGTCGTGACATTTTCACTCAGTAAGATACTTTCTAAAGTTTGTGAACCTCTTGCACAATTATAAAGTAAATCTGTTTTTCCAAGTATTGGCAAATCTGAGTAATCAATTGTTAAACTGTTCATGCTGATAAATTCCACATCCAATTTATAGCAGGCAGATTTTAGTTGGTCTAATCGTAATTGAACGCCTTCGTAAAATCCTTCGTGTAGGCAGTAAAAGTTCATACTAACAAGGTCTGACAATGAATAATTTTTTTATGAAATTAGTTTTACTGTTGTCGGGTAGTTCACCCAGCTCAATAAATCCTGTTTCACGGGTGGCTTTTCTGGTTGCTTCATTGGTTTTTGCTACAAACCCTATTACATATTGTAGCTGGCTTGTTTCTGCTTCCTTCATTACGTAGTCAAGCAGATTTTTGCCTATTCCGAGGTGTCTGGCTTCTTTTCTTACATACGTGCTGGATTCTGCAAAGTATTCATCCTTTAACGGATTAACCGTAACCTTGCTCAGCGATTGCCAACCTAAAATATTATTTGTTTCGTCTACCCACACCCAATAGTTAAAAATTTTATTGCGCGATTTGAAATTTTGATAAAATTTATCTTGTAAAGAAATCGAGTCAATTTTCGAGGTGTCAAAGGATGCCGAGACGCCATCCATCCAAATTGAAAATATTGCTTCAAAATCGTCATCTTCAGCCAGTCTAATGTTCTTATCCATTGTTGTCATCGGTTAAATGTTTTTTAAAACTATAAAGGTGATGGTACGGTGGTACAAAAACAAATTTACTGCTACTGCGTCGGCTTGTGGCCGGGGCAACTCTTTTAATTCGGCCGAAACGTGATTTTCTCTAAACATACTATAGTTCGTTCCTTTAATGATTTCCCGCATCGCCATCTATGCCTCATCTGTTGCACAACTTTGCGCCGGGTCGTTGAGGATGAAGGCAGGATCTGCATTTGTAATGCGTATGCATCCAAATAATGCGACATATTTAATACTTTTTTATAAAAAATGGAGCAAACCGGGTTGATACTGATCCCCATTCTTATCCATCCATAAGAATTCTCGCTGGTTCGGAACTTAGTTCCGGACCCAACTAAAAAGGCACCCGGGTAGGAACTTTGTTCCTTCTCCGATACATCTTTATGAACTTGTTCTCCCGGGTATTCCGGCAGACTCGGAAGCTTAAATGGCCAAAAGGTATTCAGCCCTCTATTGCCAGGGTAAGGCAGTTTTAAGTTCCTTTTAAGCCCCCCCCTTTTTGTATTATCCTACCATCCTTTAATCCTACAAATCATAGTTCAGACAACGGCCAATCCGCCCCCAAATGTTAAATCTTCACCTTCGTTGCAATTAAAAGGAATAAAAATTGAAAAATAAAATCTAAATAAGTATATTTATAGTCTGAACCAGTTCTTTGACATGACCGCAGCACGTAAAGGATGTAATGCGTAGCCTTGCCGTGCGGTAAAGGCATTTGCCCGGCTGTATTTACACCACCTTCAAAAAGTTGACACTTTTCTGTAAACTTTTTGAAGGTAGGGAAGCAGTTAGGCTATGTTAAGCCGGTGTTTTGCCACGGGTTTAGATGCCGCAGTAACTTTTTTAGGTTGACGACGCTTTGCCTTATCTGCTTTGATAAAGGCGCTGATAGCTTGCTTTTGTTTATTAGTCAAAGGTTTGCCTTTGATTATAAAATCAATTCCTGCCGGTTCCTTTACATATCCCATTTCAATCGTTTTTAAAATATTTATCAATCAATTTTTCAGCAGCTGTAGTATTCAAAATCATCAATTGTCCTCCAAATGAAATAGCCCCTAATGTATTTTCATAATGCGCAATTAATTTCGTCTTTGCTGTGAAAGATACATATCCTTCAAATCCATGCCGAAAGGAAACCTTACAGGCATACGCCACCAAATTTCCTGCCACCCCTTCATACAATTTTTTTTGTCCTCGGTTAAAAGGTGCACTTTCCAACAGATCCATATAGATATGATCACTCTCTATGGTTAGGCTTAATAAGCCCTGAATAATAGATGGATTGTGAACGATTGTAAGTTTATAAACCTCTTTCGTATTATCATCCAGTTCAGCTTTCCAATTAAATGCCCAGCCATTCTTTTTGGTTATCTGCTTTATATCTGCTTTTGCCAAGCGGAGAACCTCTGTTGCAAAGCTATCACCGGAAATAACATTGCGGATGGAATTTGTCAGCGAGTCTATCTCAAAATCAAGTTCTCTTTTACTGCGTTTATTCACCTCTCTAATTTACAAAAAATCATGCTCTTTGTCAAATAGCACATCTTGTCTTCCCTCTGCTCCTTCAACTCGTCCTTGTCTGTAGCCTGGCCAATGGTTGGGTTACGAGGATGTAACTTGTTTGGCATTTGCAATGCCATTGCCAGCTTCTACCCGCTGGTTCAGAACTTAGTTCCGGACCCAACCAAAGCGGCACCCGGGTAGGAACTTTGTTCCGTCATCGATACATCTTTATGAATTTGTTCTTCTGGGTATCCCGGCACACTCGGAAGCTTAAACAGCAAAAGGTCTTCCGGCTTCTATAGTTAGGGTAACGCGGTTTTAAGTTCCTTTTAAGCCCCCCTTTTTTGTATTCATCTTACCATCCCCTAATCCTACGAATCTTAGTTCAGACAACGGCCAACCCGCCCCAAATGTTAAATCTTCACCTTCGCTGCAATTAAAAGGAATTAAAATTGAAAAATAAAATCTAAATACGTATATTTATAGTCTGAACCAGTTCTTTGACATGAACCGCAGCACGTAAAGCATG
>JAXLUO010000002.1:0-493688 GCA_046329495.1 Chitinophagales bacterium
GACCTGTATTACCTGCAATACCCTGCGGGCCTTGAGGGCCAGTATCGCCGGTGGCACCTGTGTTACCTTGTAAACCTTGCGGACCTGTATTACCTGCTATACCTTGTGGACCTTGCGGACCTGTATCTCCCGTTATGCCAGTATTACCCTGTAAACCTTGCGGACCTGTATTACCTGCAATACCCTGCAGGCCTTGAGGGCCTGTATCGCCGGTGGCACCTGTGTTGCCTTGTAAACCTTGTGGGCCAGTATCGCCCGTTGCCCCGGTTGCACCTGTGGCTCCTGCCCCTGTTGCGCCGGCTGGGCCTGTTGGGCCAACCAAGCCTTGTGGACCGGTTGCGCCGGTAGCACCTGTTGCCCCTGCAGCGCCCTGTGTGGTAATTACATAACTGGTGCCATCGCTCATTAGAATGGTGGAAGTACCATTGCCATTATCCTGTATACCTACAATGCCCACACCTTGTGCACCGGTAGGTCCTGTTGCACCGGTAACACCTGCTAAACCTGTAGCACCGGTAACACCCTGTGGGCCCTGAGCACCCGTTGGGCCTGCTGCACCTGCTACACCTGCTGGCCCCTGCGCACCTGTAGCACCATTGGCACCTGCATTACCCGGAGCGCCCTGTAAACCTGCCGGGCCAATTGGACCCTGGGGGCCAGCGGGGCCGGTGGGACCTGTAGGGCCCGGAGTAGCTGCCTGTAATGTTTTCTCGGCATAAAGGGCATAGGGCACGCTTAATAACTGCGTTGAGCCCATATTGATATAGTTGGTGCCCCCGTTAGGGTCGTATTCAACCACTAAATATTTATTACCGCCGGCCCAGCTAATTCCCGGGAAAGAGCCTGAAACGGGATTACCCATACCAATTTTAAGGGTAAACAAGCCAAACTGGTTGGTGATGGCCGTATGTGTTTCCTGATAATCGGGGAAGCCGGGGTTAATACCGTTATTTATGGTAATACGGACTGATATATTCCGGTTTGCATATGCATTGCCTGCCGCATCGCGGGCAACAGCCTGGTAATTTACCGCCTGAGGAACCTGAGCAAAAGAGACAACCACACTAAGCAGCAGGGCTGCTAATACGTAAAACTTTTTTTGCATGTACAAATTTTCAATGTGTCAATTACAGCCGGCAGGCTATTGCAGCACCACCTTCCGGACGGTCTGCGCGCCGGTGCCTGTAACATGAATATAGTAAATACCCCTTGGTAAACAAGCCACCGGAATATTCAATGCATATTCCATTTGCGTGCTCATCAAGAGCTGACCCGAAGAAGCGTAAAGTTCAACTTGTTTTTTGTCCTCGCCTGCGGTTGTCAATAATATTTCAGGGCAGGCGGCACATATTGAAGGTGAAATAGTTAGCGAAAGAGATGAAACAGATTCAATATTATCTACTAACGGCGGGTTGAAATCGGCAATGAACATATCATTATCCTCAGCGACATCTACATTGATAGTTCCGAATGAACAGGTGAAGCGATAAAAACCACATAAGGAAACGGTGCCATCGGGTTTAACCGAAACACCCAATCCGCAATCGGTATCACCGCCGCCGGCAGATGTTATCCATCGCAATTGGCCGGAAGGTGAGTAACTTACCAGAAATATATCCCTGAAATCGCCGGTGAGTATATGACCATCAAAGTCGGCTGTGTTTTGAAACATCCCTGTTGCATACACATTGCCAACAGCATCGGTTGCAATGGCATAACCTGCATCTAATTGTGCTCCGTTACCATCTCTTGCCCAAAGATTATTGCCATTGCCATTGTATTTTGCTACAAAAACGTCGCTATAATCCTGATAGGTAACACTGTTCGCGTCGAAATAAGCAGTGCCGGCAAAATAACCGGTGATAAAGATATTACCCCCCGCATCAACACAAATGGCGTTAGCCTCATCTTCAAACGAACCTCCGGCGCGTTTCAACCACTGCAGGTTACCACTGCCATCCAGTTTAGCCAAAAAAATATCGAAACTTGCCGTTTGCGCATTAAGGGCGGTATTCTGCAATTTGAAATTACCCCCAAAAAAACCCGTTACTACTACGGCGCCGCCGCCATCGCAGGCTAAACCTGTTAGCAGGTTGAAGTTATTGCCTGCCGCACTTTTGGCCCACTGCAAATTTCCGTTTGCATCGTATTTGGCGTAAAACGATTCGCCATACAAATTGGTAGTGTTAAGTGTAACTGCATCGATGGTGATAGCAGTTTCGTAACTACCGGCCACGTATACATTGCCATCGGCATCCACATCAATGGCTGTAGGATAATCGGCTTTTGAACCACCCGCTTTTCGCACCCACACCAAATTTCCGTTGGTCTCATACTTGGCAATAAACACATCGCTGCTGCCTGCACTGCGCATACCTGTACCCGAAAACAGGGCGGAATCCTCGAATCGGCCTGCCACGTACACATATCCATCTTTATACTTTATGGCATCGCCTTCATCGTTTCCCTTCCCTCCTGCCGTTCGTATCCAATTTATATTGCCTGCAGCATCGTATCGCAGCAAAACCGCATCATATAAGCCCTGGCCCTGCACCACTTGCCCTGAAAAGTTGGCCATACCGGCCAGATTACCGGTAACGTAACTATTGCCCTGTTCATCGGTAGTAATGGCATTGGCCATATCGTTACCAATACCCCCTTCACCTTTGGCCCAGGTAAAGTTTTGCGCCTGTATAACAAGCGGCAAACCGCACAGCAAAATCATTTTTAACAATAGCAAAAAGGGTTTCATCGCTTTACCAAAACAACCAAACAAATAGCACTTTCCCAAGTTTTTAATTGCTTGCTTTCCAAACACTTCAAAAAGCATTTAACAGTCACCGCTTTCAACTAGCAGTATTCGGCACAGTTGGTTTCACACTTTTACTAACACGGTGTTAGTGTTTAATTAAAAAAAGTGCTTGTGAAGGCGGTCGAAAGAAGGTAAATTTGCGAAACCCTTTTTACAAATGTCCAAGTATATTTTTGTTACCGGTGGAGTTACGTCATCATTAGGAAAAGGAATCTTCGCCGCCTCTCTCGCCAAACTACTTCAAAGCCGTGGTTACAGGGTAACCATCCAAAAATTCGACCCCTATATTAACGTCGATCCTGGCACTTTGAATCCGTATGAACATGGCGAGTGCTATGTAACAGAAGACGGTGCCGAAACCGATCTGGACTTAGGGCATTACGAGCGCTTTTTAAATATACCTACCTCGCAGGCCAATAATGTTACTACCGGCCGTGTATACCAAACGGTAATTAACAAAGAACGCGAAGGTGCTTTCCTGGGTAAAACGGTTCAGGTGATTCCGCACATTACCGACGAGATTAAGCACCGCATGTTGCTGTTAGGTAAAACAGGGGAATACGATATTGTTATTACTGAAATAGGCGGTACCGTTGGCGATATAGAAGCGCAACCTTACATTGAAACCGTGCGCCAGATACGTTGGGAACTGGAAGAACACGATACACTGATTTGCCACTTAACACTGTTACCTTATTTAAAATCGGCCAAGGAATTAAAGACCAAGCCTACCCAACACTCAGTAAAAGAGCTACAGGCTTTAGGAGTAATGCCTGATATATTGGTTTGCCGCACCGAAATGAATTTAAGTGATGAACTGCGCCGGAAACTGGCCTTGTTCTGCAACGTTGAAAAGGGTTCGGTAATACAAGCGCTGGATGTGGATACTATTTACGCCGTGCCACTTGAAATGCAGAAGGAACATTTGGATAGTACCGTGTTACATAAACTGCAACTGCCAAGCGATAAGCCTGCCAATATGGATAGCTGGCACGATTTCCTGAACAAGTTGCGTAACCCCATCAGCGAAGTGCGCATTGGGCTGGTTGGTAAGTATATTGAATTGCAGGATGCGTATAAAAGCATACACGAAGCATTTATACATGGCGGTGCTACCAACAATTTAAATGTGGTGGTAGAAGCCATCCACAGCGAGCATATTGACGAAGATAATGTGCACGATAAATTAGGCCACCTGCATGGTATTTTGGTGGCCCCCGGTTTTGGCAATCGCGGTATTGAAGGAAAGATTACAGCTATTAAGTATGTGCGCGAACGCAACATCCCGTTCTTTGGTATTTGCTTAGGCATGCAGTGCGCCGTTATTGAGTTTGCCCGCAATGTGTTAGGCATGAAAGACGCCCACAGTACCGAAATGAACGTGGATACTACCTACCCGGTAATAGACATGATGGCCGAGCAAAAGAAGATTAAAAACAAAGGCGGCACTATGCGTTTAGGCGCTTACCGTTGCCACTTAAAGCCCGATTCGCTTGCCTTCCGTTTATATGGATCGGAGAATATAAGCGAGCGCCACCGCCACCGCTACGAATTCAACAACAAATACCTGGAGCAATTTGAAAAAGCAGGTATGGTTGCCAGTGGCGTAAACCCTGATAATAACCTTGTTGAGGTGGTTGAAATACCTGCTAACAATCATTTTATTGGTGTGCAGTATCACCCCGAATTAAAGAGCACCGTAGACAATCCGCATCCGTTGTTTGTAGGCTTTGTTAAGGCAGCCTTTAACTATAAGAATAGTGCTAAGAAAGCCGCAGGCACCAAGAGCACGGCTACCGTTTAAGCATTCAGGCTATTCATTATTTCCTTTCTTTGCAGTAAAGGCAAAGTGGTACAATGATAAGCACCGGCAACCAACAACAACTTACAGCCCGTATTGAGAAACTTACCCCCGAAAGCAAAGCGCTATGGGGTAAAATGAGCGTAAACCAGATGCTTGCGCATATGAATGATGCATTCCGCATTGCGCTGGGCATGAAAGCAGCGGTTGATAAATCGAACTTTTTCTGGAATAAGATTGCCTTTCCCGTGGCGGTGTATGTATTGCCGGGTTTTCCTAAAAGTTCGCCCACGGCTAAAGAGCTAAACCAATTGCAGGAAGGCACTGCGGCACGCGATTTTTATACCGAAGCCGGTTTTGCCATTAAAATGATGGAGGTGTTTAACGAGCGCGAAGAAAGCAAGTTGAAGCCCCACCCTATGTTTGGCAAACTAAGCAAACAGCAATGGAGCGATTTGCTGGTAAAACATTTTGATCATCACCTGAAACAGTTCGGCGTTTAATAAATCAATCCCCACATGAAATTAGACATACTTGCTATTGGCGTACACCCCGATGATGTTGAATTAGGTGCTTCGGGCACCTTAATGAAGCATATTGACATGGGTTATAAGGTAGGTATATTGGACCTTACCAAAGGCGAATTGGGCACCCGCGGCGATGCCAAAACGCGGATGCAGGAGGTAAAGGGAAGCAGTAAAATACTGGGTTTGCACATGCGCGAAAACCTGGGCTTTGAGGATGGCTTCTTTAAAAACGATAAAGAACATCAATTGGAGGTGATTAAAATGATACGCAAGTATCAGCCCTCTATCATTATTACAAACGCTAACTATGACCGCCACCCAGATCATGGCCGTTCGGCAGATTTAACACGCGAGGCCTGGTTTTATGCCGGCTTACGCCGTATTGAAACCAAATTGGGCGGTAAGAAGCAGGAAGCTTTTAGGCCGAAAGCAGTTTACCATTATATACAGGCCTTGCATACTGAACCCGATTTGGTAGTGGACATTACCGCCTATTACGACCGTAAGGTTAAAGCCATCCATGCTTTTAAATCGCAGTTTTACGATCCCGCCTCACAGGAACCAAAAACATTCATTTCTTCTCCCGAGTTTCTGAAGTTTGTTGAGGCCCGCGCCATACACTTTGGTGTACCCATAGGCGTAAAATATGCCGAAGCCTTTACGGTAAACAGAACGCCCGGCGTGAACAACCTGGTTGAATTATTGTAGCTTACTCCTTATCGAACTCGTTACGATAGCCGGCGATTTTAATTTCGCGGATTGAGTTATCGACTTTCGCTTTCATTTCTTCCTTGAAGGTGCTCAGTTTCTGCGCTACGTCGTTATCGAAGGTTGATACAATTTGCGCAGCCAGAATACCTGCATTTTTGGCACCGTTGAGCGCTACTGTTGCAACCGGTACGCCGGAAGGCATTTGAAGGATAGAGAGAACCGAATCCCATCCATCGATAGAATTACTTGATTTTACCGGAACACCGATAACAGGAAGTGTAGTAACCGAGGCGATCATGCCCGGTAAGTGGGCGGCACCACCGGCACCGGCAATAACCACTTTTAAACCTCGCTCGCGGGCACCTGCCGCATATTCCATTAAACGCTGCGGTGTGCGGTGGGCCGAAACCACGGTTAATTCGAATTCAACACCCAGTTGGCCTAATACTTCGGCAGCCTCTTTCATGATCTTTAAATCGCTTTCGCTGCCCATTATTATACCTACCAGTACCTTGCTCATATGCCGGATTATTTGGCCGCTAATTTAGAATTTTGCAACCATCCCACCCTAACATTCAGTGATAAACCATTAATACGAGCTGCTGCGTTTATTCTTTTTCCGGGCTTTGTAGATCATATCGCGCAACTGATCGGCCGGGGTTTTCTTCGTATCCAGGTACTCGCTCTTCAGGTCGTAGATTTCATACTTGCCATCTACCTTATTTTCATCCTCCGGCTGCAGGCCCAGCATCGCTAACTTCCAGTCTTTATCCTTAGTTACTTTGTATTTGTAGAGATACACCCTGCCTGTATTACCTCTGAACTCGGAAGGCACATTCAGTAATACAGTGAAAGTATCAACGGTGTTTGTTCCTGAGTTGATATTGCGGCGCAGGATGGCTTCGTTAAACTTTTGTTGCGAGCGAAACTCAGCAGGGTATTTATTCAGGAGGTGATTTTTCTCCAACAGCGCATACAATCGTACGCGGTAGTCATCGTCCTTAGCCAGGTTGTACCAAATGGAATCGGCTACCGGCACCTTGTTCTTTTCAAGACGAATGGCCGTCATCATGCGGATATAAGGATCCTGCACTTTAAGCATGCGCTCGAAATAGTTGTGTACATCGGCTTCCTTAATAAACGGCACCAACAAGGTATTGAAGTTGTAAAGCTTGTAATTGCCATCGTTATCGTACTCACTTTTTTTAGAACCGTTCTCGCGGCGGAGTTCCAGTTTGGCTTCGCTTAATATCAGGCGCTTTTTATCGCGGTACACATTAGATTTTATCAGCCCGCTATCAATTAACTCGCCCAACATTGTATAAACTTCGTGCTTGTATTCGGGTATAATTACCAGATCCAGCATATCGGGATACAGCAGTTTAGTAAGCTGCAGTGTATCGTAATACGGATAGAAGAGTTCATACACATCATCCATATCATCGCTTAACGGCGGTTCGTTTGTAATCAACTTTTTAAATATCGCCGTAGCATCGGTGCGTTTCATATCGCCCAGCGCTTTAAGTATGGCAAACTGATATTGCGAAGTGTCTCCTGCTGCATAGTATTGTTTCTCTAAAAACGGTAAAGCAGTTGGCGACTTTACATTTGCAAATTTGCGTAACAGCATGCTCTTGATATCGGCGTAAACTTTGCTGGAGGGAATACCATCTACAGCAGCCATTAAGGCAGGTAGCGATTTGTTGTTGAACGAAGCCTCGTCTGCCTGGTCCATAGCCCGTGTGCGGGTAACACTATCTGTACTTAAAACATCCTTTAAAAAGCGGGGCGTGTGGTCGGCAAACAGCGGCGTGCCGATAACCGTATCCAGGGGCTTGAACGTTTCAAAAAACGTTTTTACGTATTCGCTTTCGCCCAACACGGTATCCACATAGGCAGTAAGCATATAACGGACTCCATTCTTTAAAACGGTGCGCTCATGAATTTGCCGTGTACTATTGGTGTCGGCATAAACATAGTCAATGGTCAAGAGGCCGTTCTTATTGCTTACCTTCTCGCTTTTTATAATGTAGTCGAAGTTGTAGGTTTGCTTTTTACGGCGGCGATTGAGGTAAGCAGCCGTGTCATCGTCCTGGTAATACGGACTAAACTGGTAGTAGCTAACCTCAAATGGTTCGTAGGTGCCCGGTGGCGAGAACACTTCGGTTTTTGACAGCGCTTTTACTTTATTATCGTTCAGCGTGCCGTAACTCCACGTTTGCAGGCTATTGCTGGGTACCTGCTTGTAAGGCAGCTTTACTGTAAAATGCAGGATGCTATCGGTGTAGGTAGTGAAGTTGGTGTAGGTTGGATTACTGAACTTAAGTGAGGTAAGAAATTGTTCGTTTTTGCTGCTATCGTTTTTATAGAAGGCAGCCAAGGCATAGTAATGCAGGTTTTGCAGAACAAATGCTGCTGCAATGCTTTGCGAATCGGTGGTGGAGTAATGCACCCGGAGGGCTCTACGCCCGCCAATATCGCTCCATGTTCTGTTTTGTTCTTTGTAGTTGTTCTTCTTACCAAAGTCGAAGGCCATCAGGCTTAATTCAAAGGTATCTTCCTCAAAGTAATCGGGGTTGCTAATGCTGGTACGAATAAGCAGATACGCATTACCGGTTGCTTTGTCCTGTGCCAGCAAATCGAACTTACTGCCGTTGTAAACACGTTCCTGTTGCAGATAACTTACCGGCGTACCGGGCATGGTTACCGTAAACAGGTTGTTTTTAGGTGTAAAAGGTTTCCATGAATTATCGGCCGGGGTTTGCAGCTTAATAGAGTTGAGGAAACGCTGGCCATACTCGCTCTTTGCATTCTCGCCTGTACCACTTACTTTAAAAATATAAAGCTCATCAGGCGTTATCAGAATATTGTAAGCCTGAATATCGCCTTTGCGGGTTTTGTTGAGCACATAAAAACCCTTAGCGCCATCCTTTTCAATATCCTTTTGCTCCAAAATTTTACCCGGCACATTCTCGTAGAGCAAACTATCTACCATGCGCTTTATGCGGTCGGTATTAAATCTATCAACGGCTGCATAGGTTTTAATGCGCGTAACCGTAAAATAAATTCCGTTGATCATGTCAGCCGCCAGAAAATCCTGCTCAGCAGCGCGCGAACGCAGGCAAAACATATCATCTGGCACCTCTACACTAAAAGCGCCATCGGGTGCTGTGTATGATTTAAAATCGCGTTGCACCACTTGTGCTTCCAGTTTATCGCGTGTGGCGGCATCGCGGTCGCCCATGTCAACTGCTTTAACGGTATAACCTTTGCTGCGCAGTAATTCAATTACACCACGTGGCCCCGGCAGGTGCCCTGCCCCAACGCCAACAAACATGGCTTTGTCCTTCATCTCGCGGGTCATACGTTCCACCATCACAATGTTGCGCTTAAATAATATGTATTCACGTGTAGAGTCGCTTGACAGCAATGCACTAAGCGAATCCAGTTCATCCAGATCACCACGGCGGTAGGCTTCTTCAATCTTCTTCCCTCCTTCCCAGCTATACAATTTGTTTTTGCCACTTTTTAGTGTGTAATCTTCGTAGGCTTTTGCCTTCTCGCTCATATCCGAATTCCAGTCCATCTCAGGCAGGCTTTCGAGGCCCATCACAGGTTTGCCCAACTTGCGGCCCGATTGGTAGATATACAGATCCAGGTAAGTATCTTCCTGAAAATCGGCCTTATACTTATCGCTGCGGAACATGAATTGGTTAATAATGGCAGGGTCGTCGGACAAGGCACTTTTGATCAGGTCCTTTTGATCCTTCTTAATCTCCAGGTTGCGTTCGAAAGGATCGTTGGTACCGAAATCGCTTACATACAGGTTAGTGCTAAACTGGTTACTGAAGTTATCAGACTTAAGGTAATCGGCCAGCCAGGTATCGGGGTTAACCTCCAGGGCCAGTTTATCTACTTTGCTTAACGCCTCGAAGAACGGCTCGCCCAGGTGAAAGGCCACTTTATTGCTAACGTGCATGGTGCCGTACAGATACGAAGGCTTACTCATACCGTTACCGGAGATTTCCCATAGAAGGCCTTGATATTTGGAAGATTGGGCAGAGGCAACAGAGGCGCAGAAATAGAAAAGCCACACCAAAACAGAATAACGAACACTGTGTATTTTCATAGTAGTGAATTAGAAACGTGTGCTGAATATAGATATTGTAGCACAAAACAGGATGCGCAAATCATCCATTAGCGCCTGATTCGGCCTGTTGGCGCTTCTTTTTGCGACGTTTAACAACATACCAAACGATAAGACCTACAATAAGCAGGCCAAGCAGGATTGGTAAGGCAACTACCGCCAGCATCACTAAACCGATTACGGTAGAGCCTAACTGGCTAACCTTAAAGTCGAAAGCCTTGACAACTATTAATTGCGACGTGGCGGGGCGCAGTACCGGTAAATCCATAGCGGCATACCATTTAACGCTATCGTGTGCCACACTATCAAAATTTATTGCGGCGCCGATCTGCTTGTACCAAATGATAAGATTATCGGTATCGGAAGGTTCCAGGTTTTTAAATTGGTAATACAGGAAGGTATCGTTGCCAAGCACTCTGCCCTGTGGTATAATGCCGAAGATATCGCGCACGCCCACTTCACCTTTCAGGAAAACGGAGATAGTTCCATCGCCAATGGAATCTTTCCAGGCGCGGCCGCTTTCCAGTACATAGGTAAAGGCATTACCTTCTTTACGGTCGTAGCCCTTGCGCAACACCGCGTTTTGCGTGTTTACCATAAAGTAAACCGTAATGGTGGTAATGGCTTTAGGAGCATACGTCATTTGCCACACATACCAGTTGCTGCTGGAGCGAAAAATATCGTCTGAAATTTCATCGCTATTGCTTTGCTGCTTGTTGCCTGCTACCACCGAATCGTTCACCAGTACTTTTAAACCGTAGATATCGCTAAGTTGTACGGAGTACACCTCGCGGTTGGATAGATGCCCGTTAACCGGATAACCTGTGTGCAGTGTGACCGGCTCATTGGTAGTATTAAGCATGTGGTACGTGCCCTTTACCACTGCAAAGCCGGGATAGAGATGCACGAGTATCTCTTCGCTTTGCATTTGAATTTTGCCGAGATGTATGGAATCTTCCTTATAAAGCGGATAGAATTCGCCGGCGGCACCGCCACTCCAAAATCCGGGCATGGCAGAATTACTGAACGCAACAAGCGGAACAAATAAAAACAGGAGCAGTAATCGGGAAAGCTTCATAGCTGCAAGTTAATTGTTTAAGCAAGATGCAGCCCGTGCAGTTTTCCCATACTTGTATTGCATTTAGCTGATCACCTTCAAGGTTTCGCGGATAAAATTGGCTTTGTCCAATAGTTCCTTTTTATCGTGGCCCAGCACGGTAACGTGGCCCATTTTACGGCCCGGTTTGGTTTCGTGCTTGCCGTATAAGTGCACATATACGCCTTTTAATTGCAAGGCTTCGTTTAAACCTACATAACGCACGCTGCCGCTGTGGCCGGGTTCGCCAATCAGGTTCAGCATTAATGAAGGCTGAATAGGTTCTGTATTGCCCGGTGGCAGGTTTTGCAATATGCGCATCTGCATTTCGTATTGAGAGCAGTAATTGCCTTCAATACTCTGGTGGCCGCTGTTATGGGCGCGCGGGGCTGTTTCGTTTACAAGGATGTTGCCCTTCTTATCAAGAAACATCTCAACTGCAAATATACCGGGACTATCCAGCGCCTGCATTACCTGCAGGGCCAGTTGCTGCGCCTGTTGTTGTTGCGCTTCGGTTAGTTCAGCAGGAGAAACGAGGTAGTCCACCAGATTGTATTTGGGGTTGAATACCATTTCTACAGCAGGATAAACGGCCGTTTCCCCTCTTTCATTCTTTGCTACGATTACGGAAATCTCTTTCTCAATGTCCACAAGTTTTTCGAGCACGCTTGGTGCATCAAAAGCTTTGGTAAAGTCCGTTTCATCCTTCAATATTTCTACCCCTTTCCCATCGTAACCACCCTGACGAAGCTTTTGCGCCACCGGTAAAAAATTCAGGTGCGAGTTTAGCTCGTATTTATGCTGTATCAGGAAAAATTCGGAAGTAGGAATGCCGTGCTTTTTATAAAACTCCTTTTGCAAGCCTTTGTCCTTAATGGTTTTTAAAGCCTGCGGACGAGGATATATTTTTAAACCTTCTTCTTCCAGTTTAAACAGCGCTTCAAGATTTACATTTTCAATTTCAATGGTCAACACATCAACCAGCTTGCCAAAGCGGTAAACGGTATCGTAATCTTTTATATCGCCTTCCACAAAATAATGGCACAGAGACGATGCAGGCGGATTTTTGCCCGCTTCCAGCACAAAGGTTTCTACATGATAATTAGCGGCAGTTTGCAGCAGCATGCGGCCCAGTTGTCCGCCGCCCAAAATACCAATGCGTAGTGGTTTGCTCATACTGCAAATATGAGCCTTGCAGGCATACGATTACGGGAAAAGTAGATATTATTTTTTAGGCTGTTCGTTTGCGAGTTGAACCAATTGTTGATGTATGAGCAGCACTTGTTCTTTCAGGTGTTCGGGGTCCTTATCATTAGTGATTACAAAATCGGCCAGCTTCACCTTTTCTTCTTCAGGTAACTGGTGTTTAATCCGGGCCATAATATCCTCGGTGCTGATGTTATCGCGGTCGCTAACCCTTTTAAGCCGTACTGCCAGCGGCGCGGTTACTACAATCAGTTTATCAAGGTTCTTATACGAACCACTTTCAATCAACAGGGCCGCTTCCTTCAGCACATAAGGCACAGCAGGGTCCTGTTCGCCTGCCCAGCGTTCGGTGTCGCGGAAAACAGCAGGGTGCACCAGCGAATTAAGCAGGGCAACCTTTTGCTTATCGCCAAAGGTGCGCGATGCCAGCAGTGCACGGTCTAACTTACCGTTAGCATACACATCTTCGCCGAAGTTTTTCTTGATTAAATCAATCAGGTAGTGTTCGTGCTGCATCAGGTATTTGGCACGGTCGTCGGCATAGTAAACAGGGATGCCCAGTTCAGCAAAAATTTTGCAAACGGTTGACTTCCCGCTTCCAATGCCGCCTGTAATGCCCACCTTCATCATACGCCTGGGTTGTGGTGCGGTTCGTCTCATGTAATCAAGAACGCAACCGCCTGTTTAAATATTATCCTTTAAAGATAAAATAAGCAGGGTTCGAAAAAGTAACAAGGTTATCCTTTTCCTTCTTCCCAATCGGCGGTTTTGCGCGCCAGTTCCTGGGCAAATTTCTTCATCTCTTCCATGGCATGCGGGTTGCGCGTGGCACGCACATAACTCTCCGTCATGGTTAACAGCGATTGAAAGTAATGCGAGTGCATTTCGTCGATGGTCATTTCGTTGGTCCAAAGATCTATGCGAAGGGTTTCCTTTTGCACGGCATCCCAAATAGAAAGCATAATGCTTTTGCAGTCGCGCAGTTCCTGATTTTTACTATCGGTGGCTTCCCATTTTATATCCATGGGCACATTGCGCTCATCTAAACTTACTTTAAAACGTATCTCGGAGGTTTTGGCTATTTGCGACATTGTTGTTGTGTTTAAAATGCTGAATCCTTTAACGGCAAACTTAGGCCTTTTGCCAGGCTTTTATTAAATCGGTTAATTCCTGCTGAATTTGTGCGCCCATATCGGCCTCGTACCAGGCATGGATGGCCCGCACACTTTCTTTATAATCAAAATCGGGTTTGCTTTTTCGCTCTAGTACCATTTGTTGCAGTACCTGCGGCCTTGGCCCCCAGGTGCCCAACACCTGCCAATCGCGTTTGCGGATGCAGATAAGTTTAGGAATAGAATCGCTGCCGGCTGTTTGGTAATCCTTCATCACCTCAGGGTGTTCATCGCGCAATAGTATGCGAAAATCAATATGCTCACTTGCCGAAGCAATAATGCTTAATGCCGGAGTTCCCCAACTGGCATCGCCGCACCAGGGCTCGCTCAGCACTACCCATATCCAGTCCTCGTTTAAATCGGAAACCAGATTGTATAACTTTTGATTGAGCTTCATAAACTCCAGCACTTTGTTCATGCGCTGCAGGTTAGAGCCTGTGTAGCGAAAGGTGCTGTCGTTTAGATACAGGCCTGAACGAGGTATCTTTTCGGACAGAATATCTTTAGTGAGCTGAAGATATTCTTCAAAACTCATGGACTTGGCTAAAACTTCGGGTGTGATAACCGACATAGAGCGCCAAATATAGCAGGAGTGCCGAATTGCCCGTGCTGAGGAATATGGGTAACCGTGAACAACTTACCCGGTTATTGGTTTTAACCAAGGCGGTTAATCGCTATCATTGCCCTTGTAAAATTCAATCTTACAACATGGAATACAGAAGATTAGGCAAATCGGGCCTACAGGTTAGTGAACTTTCCTTAGGCAGTTGGGTAACATTTGGTAACCAGATAGGTGATGATGTGGCCGAACAACTGATGGTAAAAGCCTACGAAGCCGGTGTTAACTTTTTTGACAATGCCGAGGTATACGCCCACGGTAAAAGCGAAGAAGTTATGGGTAAGATTTTGAAGAAAATGAACTGGGACCGCGATACATGGATGGTATCATCGAAGGTATACTGGGGCAGGGTTGATAAACCCGGCGCTAACCAAAAGGGCCTGATGCGCAAGCATATTGTAGAGGGCTGCCATGCCGCGCTAAAGCGTTTGCAGGTAGAGTATCTGGATATGTATTTTGCCCACCGCCCCGATGTAAATACGCCCATGGAAGAAACCGTTTGGACCTTCCATAACCTGATAACGCAGGGTAAGATTTTATACTGGGGCACAAGCGAGTGGACCGCCCAGCAAATTACCGAGGCACATTATGTAGCAGCAAAAAACCACCTGATTGCCCCGGTAATGGAACAACCGCAATACAACCTGCTGCAACGTGCTAAAGTGGATGGCGACTACCTGCCGATTTTTGAAAACTTTGGTTTAGGCACTACTATTTGGAGTCCGTTGGCGGCGGGCATGCTTACAGGTAAATACTTTGACGGCACGGCTAACGAGAACAACCGTATGGAACTTATGGCCTGGTTAAAGGAACGCGCCTTAGGCGATATGGATAAGGTTGAAAAAGTGAAGCAACTGGCAGCGCTGGCAAAAGAGATAGGTATTTCTCTGACCCACTTAGCACTTTGCTGGTGCCTGAAGAATAAGAACGTTTCTACGGTAATACTTGGAGCTTCTAAAGTTTCGCAACTGGAGGAGAACCTGCAGGCGCCCCAGCACATGGCTAAACTTACCGACGATGTGATGCAACGCATTGAGGAGATCGTGAAAAATAAGCCGGTGTTACCTGTTTATTAATCTCAGGCAAGTTCGTATTTATCGCGGTACTCCGGCTCTTGCAGCAAGGCTTTTAGCTGTGCTACATCATCTGTTATAATGCCATCGATATCCATATCAAGGTAAAAGCGCATGGAGTCTTCCGCATTTATTGTCCAAGCGTAAACAAGCTTAAAACTATTGCCGGTATTACGGAGGTTAAGTGCTGCTTTAATTTCATCGCCGTAATCTTTTGTATCCACTAAGGGTGCCGAAATACCATTACCATATATGTAACCTACCTTCCGGTTTTTCAGTAATTGGTGCGCATCTTCTGCACTTGTATCCTCATCTATTCCAATCAGATAATTTGCCGGCATGGCAGTGGAAGTGCTATCAAAAAATGCAGCTTCAGCAGGATCGTTGATAGTAGTTACAATCACTACATCCGGATATTCTTTTGAAAAGTGTTCGAATATAAATTCCTGCAAACCGCTGAGTTTATACGTATAGTCAGGTTTTAAATCGAAAGCGATCAGGCTGAGCCTTAAGCCGGTATTCTCTTGCAAAATCTTCTTTAACCCAATCAGGTAGTCCTGCAAGCTGATATCACCGAAGGGTGAAGGCACTAAATGGTATACAAGAAATTGACCGGACTCTTCATCATAATGCACATCAGGACCTAAGGCATTGGCACCGGCCTGCAACTGCTCCAACGCATCTTCCAGCGTATCAGGGTTATGCCCTATTAGGTAAAACTTGCGTTTCATGCTTACAGATCCAGGTATTCGGCATCGGCACTTACCGGTGCGCGCATCAGGAATTTTACGGCGCGGTCCATTTCCAACCCTTCGAATACCACTTTGTAAATTATCTGCAATAAAGGCGCCGGAGCACCCACATGTTCAACAATCAGCTTGCCTATTTTAAGGGTGCGCACCCCTTCTGCCACCTCGCCCAGCGAGGCAAGTATATCAGGCAGCTTTTCTCCTTTTGCAATTCGATAGCCCACACTGTAGTTGCGCGATTTTGGTGAACTACAAGTGGCAATTAAATCACCAATACCGGCCATACCTAAAAAGGCGCGCTTATCGGCACCCAGCGCTTTGCCTATGTAAATCATCTCAGCCATGCCACGGGTAATAAGCAGGGCCTTGGCATTTTCGCCATAGCCCAAACCACTTAGTGCGCCGGAGGCAATAGCCACATAGTTTTTTAATACGCCGGTTAATTCAATGCCCATCATATCGCGACTGCCGTATACCTGAAAACGATCGCTGCGCAGTGCTGTAATACCTTCGCGTATCACCTCGTCAAACCGGCTGGCGATAACGGTGGCGGCGGGTTGCTGTTCCATTAGTTCCAGCGCCAGGTTAGGCCCGGCTAAACTTCCTACACGCACAATGCCTGTTTCCTGCAATATCAGTTCGCTCATGGTTTTAATATCCTTCAGGCGAATAGTTTGCGGATCGGCGGTATCTATATCAAACTCGCAATGCAATCCCTTGGTGGCGTGAATCATAATATGATCGGGCCGCAGATAGGGCGAGAAATCAATGATCATGCTCTTAAAAAACTGAGACGGCACCACGGGGAAAAGCAAATAACACTCCTTTGCCACCTGCTCCAGCGAATCGGCCATAACAACATTCTCATGCAACGTAAATCCACGCACTTTGCGTTCGCGGCGCATGGTTTCGCGCGTTTCAGGATTTCGTTCATACAGCAACACCCGCTGATTTTCGGCCAGCAAGTTCGCAATGGCTGAACCAAAACTTCCGGCACCAATTACCCCTACTGCATTCAACATGATTTTAGATTTTAGATTGCTGAATTCTGATTTAAGTTGAAGTCTACTTAGCGCTCAACTTTGATGTTTTAATTGATGAAATAAAAATTGCAGTCAACTCATTTGCTTCTTTCCAAAGCTTTTTAGTGACTTCATTATTGGCGACATCAGATTCAATAAAGAGTTCTAACCACAACATTGATTCATCAGCTTCTTCAACGCAAATTCCAAGCTTTGCGATAAATTCCGCCTTAGACCGACCTCTGCAAGCGGACCTATAATTTGCGGCAACAGAAGAGGATGAACGCAACAATTGCTTTCCTAATACCCCGGTTACATTGTTATATGGCAATGGGGATACAAACTTGATGACATTAAGCGAAAATTGCTTTGTTCGCTTTTTCAAATCATTCTCATTCATGATAGTAATAGTTTGTCAATGTGAACAAAAAGCAAATCCAGGAATCAGAGCTTAAAGTTTGAGATAATAGGTCAATCTAAAATCCGCAATCTAAAATCTAAAATCAAATGAACTTTTCTAACCCATATCCATCTAACCTATTATGGTAATAGTAAAGCAACTTTAAGTCTTCTGACCCCATCGTAGTGCCGTTGTCAGTTAGTGGTGAAGCCGTATGATATAGGTTGATATTCTTCATACCATGCTCTAAAATCTTTTCGGGGTTCCAGCGCAGTTCAGGTGAAATAAGTACTTCGCCCCTATCATACTTTTCTTTCAGCACTTCTTTCAACCGCACTATGGCATCAATCATTTCCTGGTGCGGCAAGGATATATCCTCTACCGGCGTGCGCAACAAGGTAAACAAATCTACCCCGCTGTATTTCTTGCGCAGTAGTTCAAAAGCCGTAAAACATACCAGGTGGCTGGTAAGCACTACGTTATATTGATAGTAATTCTCAACAATGCGTTCGCTTAATATGCGGGTATACTCACCATCACGTTGTTCGTCGTCGCTTAACGCACCATTGGTTAAAAAGTAGTTCTTTACATTAATCTTTTGGCCCAGGTGGTTGTAGCTATTACCTTCTGCATCTACTTTGTTACCTACTACATCCATCACATCACCAAAGGATACTGATAAAGATGAACTGGCCGAAATGAACTTGTATATAAAGCGCACCAGTTTAAACGAAGTAGAGTATTCATCATTCTCGCGCAGGAACTTTTCCTTACCTGTTTCTTTCAGGTAATCATTTATCAACCCGCTGGCTTCTAACACAAAGTGGTAGTTAATGATACATGGCACTACATAAATACGCGGAGCCATTTCCTCGGGGTAATTTTTGTAGTGCAACTTTTGTGCTTCGATGGCGGTACCTAACAAACCAAGTTTCAACTTCTTTTCTAATGCCCCGGAACGTGAACGTGTACCACCGGGAAAGAATATGCTGTGTGCGCCTCGCTGCAAAGCCACCGTAGAGTAATTCTTCAACGTCTCCAGGTAAAAAGTATTCTTCTTACGGCGGTCAACCTTATAAGCGCCCAGGCGACTCATAAAGTACGATAGCAGCCCAATGCTAAACAGGTTTAAGCCTGCACCGTAAGTAAAGGCAGGCAGACCCAGCTCGTTCAACAACCATCCCACCATTATACTATCCATGTTGCTAAAGTGGGTGGGTACTACTACCACAGTGCCTTTTGTAGCCAGGTGACGGATCTTCTCAACATCGCCGGTTATCGGAATTTTTTCGTGCAGGGTTTTAACATTGCCTGCAAAGGTTTTAAACCATTTGCCCGGGGCTGCACTTAGTATACGACCGAAGAATTGAGGCAGAATGGCCTTTGCAAGATTAAAGGCGTTTACATCAAATTCTCCTACAATTTCATTTACATAACGGTCCAGAATCTCCTCAACCAAACCTTCTTCTGTAATCTCAATCTTCTCTTCTCCTGTTTGGTCCAGTTTCAGATACTTGCTCTTTATACCACTCCAGAATTGCCGCTCATCCTTGGGGTCGGCCTTCCACGGTTTTTCCGTTAACCGTATACGTTCCTGGTAAAGTACCTTTGCCAACTCATCGCGCAGGGCTTTATCCGTAGCAAAGCGCTGCATCAGCCGCTGTTTGGTGCGCTCCTTAACCTCTGCCACAAAATTCTCCCTGTCAGCACTCAGGCGGTAGATAGGCCATTGCTGAATATCAGGAATAATATAGGGTAAAGGATAGTCGTTCGGATTGTATTGTCTTCCATTCATGTGCTCAGCGTTCAACTCTAATATAAAAAGAAATGCCACTTGCCTTGCAGCAACACTACTACTCGGGTATCAATTCAACTTCTGCAGCTTCAAATTGCGCACATCGTTACCGGCAATTAAACGTAATACATAGTTCCCTTTGGCCAATGTGTTTTTAGTAAAATCAATCAGGTCGTGGTAATTACCGGGCTCTCTAACACCCTGGTTTTGCACCAGTACTGTTCTACCCAGGGCATCAATCACTTCCAGTTTAACGGCTGTTTTGGTTAACAAGGTATAACCAACCGTTACCTGATTATCAAACGGGTTAGGAAACACATCGGTATGTTCAAATGCTTTTGTATCCTGCAAAGCGGTAAAAGACTGTTTGATGATGGTAAACTCATCGCGGATAGAATCTGTAGAGGTAAGGTAGCGGCCTGTTAACTTGTTTCCATCTACATCAACAATAAAGGAACCATAGCAGGTGCTACAGGCTTCTCCCCAATAAATTGCCGGATGTTCTATCGGGCTGGCATCATTACCTTCGCTGCTGTTACCTTCCAGCACATATACCGTTCCTTTATCCTTTAATGGTCCATCAGTATATTTAATATAGGGTGTGCCTTCGGCCTCGTTTCCGTTGTTACCATTAATCATCATGGCCGGTGTAAAGGTAGCTTTGCCATCGTAGTGGCCATTAATAAGGTAGCTGCGCTGGTAATTATGGTCGTGGCCGGTTAGTACCAAATCCGCACCATAACTTTCAATAATCGGGTTAAAGTGGTTACGTGCTGCTATGCAGAACACCTGCACCCCATCATCGGTAAAATTGTTTTGGCCACTATAAGGACATTGATGCCAGATAACGATCTTCCAGGTTTGCTTTGTAGCAGCCAGGTCCTGCTTTAACCAGTTCAACATGGGCGAAGTAAAACCTGTATCGCTGTTTAATATACCCGCCCAGTTATAAGCAGCCGTTAGCGACCCTAATTCGGAGTTTAGGATTACAAAGTGAATATTTCCATAATCCAAACTATAAAACAATTTAGTATGCGAAGGCACTCCGCCTAACTCACCTTCGGTTGGCGGACTAATCAAATCCAGGTAAGGGCCGTGGTGTGTGTTGGGGTCCTGTGTGCAAAAGAACGGCTGCCAGGGGCAAATGCTGTTGTAATCGTGATTACCCGAGGTAGAGATAAAAGGCAGATTCAACATCTGATCGTGATAGCCATAGATGCTGTCAAATACCTTTGTGGTAAACTCCGAATCGGTACCATCGGAATAGGCGTTATCGCCCAGCCATAATTGCAAATCGGCCCGGTGGTTTTGTGTATAATTCATATACGAGTTACGCACCGATGCCTGTGCGGCATTGCCATGGCCAAAATCGCCGATACACCATAAGCGCACCGGTGTGGGATTAGCGGTATCAGGTCCTGTGGTAAAATGCATCATAGCATCGGGGCCGCGCATGGGGCCCGTAAAAGTGCCTACCATGTAGTAGTAAGTGGTATGTGCATTTAAGCCGCTAAGCTTTACGATATGTTCTGTGGTAAGGGTGCTATCATCCTGCACAAAAGCAGTTGAACCAAGGGTGGTTCCCCAGGCTACGCGGCTTTCGCATAGCGAATCGGTGCGCCAGCGTACGATGATGCTGTTGGGACCCGGACTTTGTAAATAGGGCCCGCGGACAAAGGCCTGTGCCTCCACTTTTATTTCACATAAAAGCAGCAAAAGAGCTGCTGAAAGGAAGTAGTAAATTTTCCTCATGTAGTTTATCGGTTTTAGGGTCTATAAACCTAAAAATAATTCGGGAACACGCAGGCATCCTGTTAACCGCGCAAAGGGTTTTAAACCTTCTGTCAACACCCTCAAAATTCAACCCTTGGTCAATTGAATTCTTATACCTTAGGCGCAAGCAAACCCTTAAAGCCATTATGAGCAGCGTAAACCCTTTTACTGAAGAACACAACCTATTACGTCAATCGTTCCGCCAGTTTGTGCAGGCCGAGATAGTGCCAAACATTAAATACTGGGAAGCCAACAAAATATGCGAACGCGAAATATTTAAGAAGATGGGAAGCCAGGGCTTTTTCGGTGTCAGCTTTCCTGAAGCTTATGGCGGTAGTGGTATGGATATGTGGGCCGCAGTGGCACTTACCGAAGAACTAACGCAAGCCAACATCGGTGGTTTAGCTATGTCGCTTTATGCACATACCTATTTACCCTTACCGGTAATTGCAGCCTTGGGCACCGAAGAACAAAAACAGAAATACTTAGTGCCGGCTTTAAAGGGAGAAAAAATTGCCGCATTGGGCATTACAGAACCCGGAGCAGGCAGCGATGTAGGCGGTATAAGAACAGTGGCAGAAGATAAAGGCGACCACTTTTTAGTAAACGGCAGTAAGATGTTTATTACGAATGGCACCATGGCCGATTTTATAGTGCTGGCTGTGCGCACCGGCGAAGGACATAGCCTGAGCCTATTGATTTTTGAAACCAGCACACCGGGTTTTACTGCGAATCAGGTACACAACAAACTGGGGATGCATACATCCGATACCGGCCAGTTGTTTTTTGAGAACTGTAAGGTACCTAAATCGGCTTTGTTGGGAGAATTAAACATGGGCTTTTATTATATTATGAGTAACTTTCAGGAAGAACGCCTGATTGCTGCCATTTCGGGAACCGCCAGTGCTGAAGCGGCCCTGGAGAAAGCCAAAAACTATGCGAAAGAGCGTGAAGCCTTCGGCAGGCCAATTGCTAAATTCCAGGTAATGCGCCATAAAATTGCCAAGATGGCTATTAAGGTAGAAGCCTGTAAATCGCTGGCTTACCGTGCCGTGGCCGAGTATATTGAATATGGACCCGGAGCCTACAAAATCATTTCCATCGCCAAAGCCTTTGTTTGCGAGGAAGCTTTTGAAGTAGTGAACGAAGCCCTGCAGGTGCATGGCGGTTGGGGCTATATGGAAGACTACGGTATCGCCCGCTCGTTCCGCGATTTACGCCTGATGACCATGGGTGCAGGTACCACCGAAATTATGCACGAGATCATCAGCAAAATAGAAATGGACGACGTTCGCCATGATAAACAATTATTAAAAGCAAGAACTGCCTAAGCTATGAGTAACACCCATTTATTCTCATCCTACAAACACTATAAGCACGATAAGCAGTTCGATGCTATCATTATCGG
The DNA here is from genome assembly GCA_046329495.1 of Chitinophagales bacterium. Taxonomy (GTDB): domain Bacteria; phylum Bacteroidota; class Bacteroidia; order Chitinophagales; family LD1; genus Bog-950. Next base: position 22,312 of record JAXLUO010000002.1, read on the forward strand.
CTCCGGCATAAGCGGTCTGGCACTGGGCGCTATTCTTTCCAAAGATGGAAAGAAGGTTTTGGTACTGGAACAACATTATACGCCCGGTGGGTTTACCCACACCTTTAAGCGCAACGATTACGAATGGGACGTGGGCGTGCACTATGTGGGCGAAGTAGGTAAGCAAACCCTGCTGAAAAGCGTGTACGATTACGTATGCGATACCCCCATTGAATGGGCCGATATGGGCGAAGTGTATGACCGCATTTTTTTCGGTGAAGAAAGCTTTGAGTTCCGCAAAGGCCGTAAAGCCTTTGTAGCCTACTTCAGCAACCTTTTCCCCGATGAAAAACAGAACCTGGAGAAATACCTGGAACTGGTAAACGAGCTGAGCAAGAATGCGCGTGGTTATTATGCCGAGAAAGCCTTCCCTGAAATTGCAGGCAAGCTGGTGGGCGGCTTTATGCGCAGCAAGTATTTGAGGTATGCATCGCGCACTACCCGCGAGGTAATGAACGAGTTGTTTAAGGATGCCAAGTTGAAAGCCATACTGGAAGCACAATTCGGCGATTATGGTTTACCACCATCCGAAGGTAGTTTTGCCATGCATGCCGTTATTGCCAAACACTACATGAACGGTGGCTTTTATCCGGTTGGTGGATCAGGCGTATTTTTTGAAAAAATTGCCCCGGTAATTACAAGAGCAGGTGGCGAAATAATGATCCGCGCTGCAGTGAGCGAAATACTGGTAGAGGGTGATAAAGCTGTTGGCGTTAAAATGGCAGATGGCAAAGAAATACGCGCTGAGAAAGTTATAAGCACTGCCGGTGTAGATAACACCTACTACAAGCTATTACCTCAGGCGACCCAGGCCAAACTTAACCTTGCCAAGCGCACAGAAGGCACCAGACCTTCTCTCTCCTACTTCTGTTTGTATGTGGGATTTCAGCATACCGCTGCCGAAATGAACTTCCCGAAAAGTAACTTATGGATCTTCCCTAAAACGTTCGACCACGATGCGAACTTGTATAACTACCTGGATGGAAAATCAACCGACATTCCGGGTGTATACATTTCCTTCCCGGGTGCAAAAGATCCGAGTTTCGAAACACGCTACCCCGGCCGCAGCACGGTGGAAGTTATTTGCATAACCCGCTACGATGACTTTAAAAAATGGGAAGATACCCGCTGGAAACACCGTGGCGAAGAATACGACGCACTGAAGGAAAAGATAAGCAAGCAGTTGCTGGAGTATCTATACAAATACGTGCCGCAAACACAGGGCAAAATCGACTACCATGAATTAAGCACTCCGCTAAGCGTTAAACATTTTGCCGCTTACCAAAAGGGCGAGATGTATGGCATTGACCATAACCCTTCGCGGTTTAACAACCGGTACCTGAAACCACGCACGCCAATTAAAAACTTGTTCCTTGCGGGGCAGGATATTGTAAGTTGTGGTGTGGGTGGTGGCTTAATGAGTGCTGTTATTTGCGCCAGTGCAATGAGTAACAGTAACTACGTAGATAAGATCATGAAGGCGGTAAATCAACCTGCTGCTATTGGTGGATAGATGGCCGCTCGCAATAGGCTGCTAAAGCCTTTGCCTGACGCTCAAAACCATCCTGCACCTTTTTTAGCGGGATAAACCGGCATAGCCAGCCGCTGAACTCTTCGCGGGTGCTGTATAAGGTTTGTCCGGAAGGGGTTTCTTCCAGCCATTGGTAACGGATAGCCTTAACAGCACCTATACTTGCAAGCAAGCCTGTAAAACGGTAAGCCCAGCAGGCACGTTTTATACCATCGTTGCCTATAGCAGGTACCTCAGCAACTTCAATCCGTTCACCGCTGCTTTGTTTACCACCGGTGTTCCACACTACAAATAAACGCATCGTTGCTCCCGCCAGGCTTACATCATCTGCACCTTCAACACGCACCACAAAAGGATTCCATGCCGGATAGTTTTTTACATTCAGCATTACTTGCCAAACTGTTTCAATAGGTGCATTAATGAGCACCGATGACTGCGCATACATATCAATTGCCATCTATTTTGCTCAACCGTGCTTTTAATGCTTCAATTTCCTGTTGCTGCGCTTCAATTTGCAGTTGTTGTTCCTGCATGGCCTTAGTAAGCAGCACGGTTAACTTCGAATAATCAATACCCCACAAATCAACCTGCTCATTAGCCGGTTGATGAACTACCTCTGGTAACACCTTATTTACATCCTGCGCAATAAAACCCATATCAGTTCCTTCTTTCAGCGTGCCCAAACCGGTTAAATGGCCCTGCTTATCCCAGGTGTAGTTTTCCCAGCGGTAAGTCAGTGCCTGTAATTGCATTACTTTACCAAGCGCGTTATCAAGGCCGGCACGCTCCTTTTTAAAACGTCCATCACTAAAGTTATTCCAACCGTTGCTGTAACACTGTCCGTCTCCGCGTATATACATCATTACCTCTTCTACCGTTCCTGCATCATTATATCTGCGGAAACGGAATCCGCGGCCTGTGGTAGGCGTAACAAAAGGGTTGGTCCATTGGGTGGTGTTCCAAAGGTCAACATCACTTACACCCGGTGCACGGTTCATACCTATTGCTAAAGAGCCCACACCACCATCAAAGGTAGTACCCGGTCCTGCGGGGTTAGCGCCGGGGTCGTTGTTATATCCTCCGGTTGAAAAGAAACCACCACGTACCGCAACCTTATAGTTCGAGGCATCGGCCTGTGCAGGTGTAATAGTTGGAGCACTGGTTGCTCCCATGCGCACATTTCCACTCGCTTTTTGCAATGTAAAGCCATTCCAGGCGGCACCGTTGGTCCAAAAACCAATGGTAGATCCATTATTTCCAACTAAGCCATCTGCTGCATCGCTTAAAAATACGCCGCCATTACCGGCTGCATCACCGGTTTGGATACGGCCGTTCACCTTAACATCCACGGTAGAGCTTCCTGTTCCTGCTACATCCAACCGCACAGTTGGCGGAAACACATTAATGCCCACGTTACGCGAACTATCAATCATTACAGCCGGCGAAGCACTTATATCTCCGTTTAAATATAATCCGCGCAATTCGGCAGGATGGCTCCATATACGTGCCTTCTGGCTGCCATCATAATTTTTGAATATAATATCACCGGGGTCCAATGGCGTACCTGCTGCAGCCCTAATGCTAAGCTGCCCGGCATTCCCCAACTCCAGCTTCTCGCTCGGGGTTGTAGTTCCCACACCTACATTACCATTGGTTATTACACGCATAGCCTCGGTATTGTTGGTGCGTACCACCCAATCCTGCGCATCGGTGGTTCCTATAAAGTTAGTTGCGGGATTGGTACCGCTGTTACCGCTAATTTTCCAGAATAAGCCGTTGGCGTTATTGGGTATCCATTGCGTTCCGTTCCAATATAAGATATCGTTAGTGGCAGGCGCGGCATTACTAACCGGATTATTTTGCAGGCCAACCACCGTTGGATTAGGGTAGCTGCCGCTCAAATCGCCTGACGCCGCACCTAATGGTCCCGTTGCACCGGTTATTCCTGTTGCACCTGTTACACCCTGAATGCCCTGAGGGCCTGTATCGCCTTGAGCACCGGTGGCGCCTGTAGGCCCCGTTATGCCCTGCAGGCCTTGAGGTCCGGTATCGCCGGTGGCACCTGTAGCCCCTTGTAGGCCTGTGGCACCCGTAATACCATTACTACCGGCCGGGCCCTGCGGACCAGAGAGCTTACATAACGAAACCCATTGCGTAGCGAAATAAAAGAAGCAGGCACTATCCGTATCAAAAACAAGTAAGGCATTTGCCGGATTAACAATAGCCAGGCGCTGGGTTGCGCTCATCCTGGGAACCAGCACGCCGCGTTGTGTGCTTTGTAATTCCAAAATGGCCGATACATCGGGATTGGGAGTTCCAATACCTACGTTGTTTTGGGCATTTGATACAAACAGAAAACTGGTAAACAGAACAAGTAAAAGGGGGCTTTTCATAATCGCAGGTTGATGCTGGTGAAGATAATTATTACAGAGAAACGACTAACTTTTATCAGCCCGTGATTCTTTATATTTTTATTAAACTGCACACCCTACTATGCCGCTAAAGCACCATACCGGACTTACCGATGCCGAGGTTATTGAAAGCCGGCAGACTTATGGCACCAATGCGCTTGAGCAAAAGGCGCCCAACGCCCTTTGGCAAGTAGTTAAAGAGATCGTAAGCGAACCTCTGTTCATCATTTTAGTATGCGCGGCCATCATTTATTTTGTGCTGGGGCAATACAACGAAGGCATTATTATGCTGGTAGCGCTGGGTTTTGTATCGGGCATTTCGGTTTATCAGGAAAACAAAAGCCGTAATGCTGTAGCGGCGCTCAAAAAACTGGCCGCGCCTAAAGCCAAAGTTATACGCAATGGTACAACCCGGCAGATTGATGCGGAAGAAGTAGTGATGAACGACCTGCTGGTGCTGGAAGACGGCGGTATTATACCTGCAGATGCCCGGGTGCTTGAAGCCCACGACTTTTCGGTGAACGAAAGCATTTTAACCGGCGAAGCCTTAGCTGTAATTAAAGATAGCTCCGAAACCAACAATTACCTGTATGGCGGTACGCTGGTAACCGGCGGCAACTGCATGGCACAGGTTACCGGCATAGGCAAACAATCCGCTTTTGGTAAAATCAGCGAACAGCTACAACACATACAAATTGAAAAAACACCTTTACAGTTGCAGATAAAGGCATTTGTAAAAGGCATGGTAAGCGTTGGTGTGGTGGCCTTTTTTATTGTGTGGGGCATCAACTACTACCTTACCAAAAGTATATTAAACAGCCTGCTGCATGGGTTAACCTTGGCCATGTCGGTACTGCCCGAGGAAATACCCGTAGCCTTTAGCACGTTTATGGCCCTGGGGGCTTACCATTTATACAAGTTGCAAGTAATAGTGCGTAACCCGCATACGGTTGAAACCCTTGGTGCGGCTACTGTAATTTGTACCGACAAAACCGGTACCATTACCGAGAACCAAATGCAGTTAGCCGCTGTATATGATTTTGCCCAGGATAAGTTGTACGATTACACGCAACAAGCTGTTAACTATACACCTGTACTGGAGTACGCTATGTGGGCTTCGGAAAGCGAACCTTTTGATCATATGGAGAAATCCATTCACCAGGCTTACGCCACTACCACTCCCGGCGATCAGCGTGCAACCTACAGCATGTTTCACGAGTATCCCTTAGGCGGTAAGCCACCGATTATGACCCATGTTTTTAGCAATGGCAAGGGGCATCACATCATTGCCTGTAAAGGAAGTGTAGAAGGCGTTTTACAACAGTGCAACTTATCGATTGAACAGAAAACAAGGATACAGGATACCGGCAGGCAATTAGCAGGTAAAGGATTTCGGGTTTTAGCCGTTGCCACCTCGCAACATAACCCGGCCGAGTTGCCTGCTTCGCAACACCAACTTATTTTAGAGCTAACCGGTTTAATAGCCTTTTACGACCCTCCGAAAGCAAATATCGCCACTGTGTTGCAACAGTTTTACGACGCGGGCATCCGGGTTAAAATTATAACCGGCGACTATGCCGAAACAGCGATTGCTATCGCTAACCAGATAAACTTTAATACGGGCGACGAACCGCTTACCGGCGAGCAGGTAATGGCCTTACCTGATTCCGATTTACAAGTACGCGTGCTGCAAACTAACTTGTTCGCTCGCATGTTCCCCGAAGCAAAGCTGAAAGTAATAGAAGCACTAAAAGCAGCCGGCGAAGTGGTAGCCATGACAGGCGATGGAGTAAACGACGGCCCGGCCCTAAAAGCCGCCCATATCGGTATTGCCATGGGCCATAGGGGTAGCGAACTTGCCAAGAGCACCGCCGGTTTGATATTAATGGACGATGACCTGAGCCACATGACCGAAGCCATTGCCCTGGGCCGCCGTATTTATGAAAACCTTAAAAAGGCCATTCGATATATTATATCCATTCATATTCCGATTATATTGATTGTTACCATCCCCCTGCTGTTCTTTTGGGCTTATACCGACTTCTTCTCTCCTATCCATGTCATCTTTTTGGAACTAATAATGGGCCCCACCTGCTCCATTATCTTCGAGAACGAACCTATTGAAGCTAATTCTATGAGCCGGCCACCGCGTAAAATGAGCACCAACTTCTTCTCGCTTCGGGAATTGTCGTTAAGTATAATACAAGGCCTTGTTATCACAACCACCTGTTTAGGCCTTGGTTTTTACTTTATGCAAAGCGGCAAAAGCGAAACCTTTGTAAGAACAATCATCTACACCACGTTATTGTTCAGCAATGTATTTTTAACGCTTGTGAACCGTTCCTTTTACTATTCGGTGGTTACTACTTTACGCTATCGCAACTGGATGGTGCCATTAGTGTTGCTGATAACCTTAGCGGTGCTGTTTACATCTATTTATCTGGCCCCCGTTCGCCATTTGTTTTCGTTTGAAGTGTTACCTGTGTTACCGCTATTGTTGTGTCTGGCTGTGGCTTTTGTAGGCGTTATATGGCTTGAAGGTTACAAATTCTACCAGCGAAAAACCCACCCGGTAACAGCTACCTTATAGCAGATATTTCGCTGCAAAACAGAGTGGTTTGTTTTAGTAAAAATTGCTTCCTTCACCACGTTCAAAAAACTACCTACTCCTTCATGAAAAAGCTCCTCCTTCTTTTTCCTGCGCTGCTTTTGTTCTCCTTATCGCAAGCACAGGTTAACCCCAATTACCATGTAGAGATTGTGCGCGATAGCTTTGGCGTGCCGCACATTTTTGGTAAAACCGATGCCGACTGCGCTTATGGCCTTGTTTACTCAGCCTGCGAAGATGACTTCAGCACGGTGGAGTGGGGCTTGTTACTCGCCCGTGGCAAACTGGGCTTAAAGCTGGGCATAGAAGGCGCTAAAATCGACTATGCCGTTCAACTGTTAGGAGTGCCCGATTTCATCAAAAGCCATTACGAAACCGATCTATCCCCCGAAACACGTAAGCTATTGGAGGCAGGCGCTGCAGCAGGTAACGACTACCTGAAGAAGCACCCGGAAAAGATCATCTCTAAAAAGCTAATGCCTATTCAACCCTATGATTTTATTGCCGGCTATATGCTTTCGATGGCATTGATGACCGGTGTGGACGGCGCAATTAAAAGCGTTGTAGGCGAAACTGTTCCAACCCTCGATTATAACAAAGAGGCCCGCGGCTCCAACGCCCTGGCTATGAACTCAAACATTACAGCCGATGGCAATGTGTATTTGGATGTAAACGCCCACCAGCCTTTAGAAGGGCCCATGAGTTGGTACGAAGCCCACCTCTGCAGCGAAGAAGGCCTGAACATCATCGGCGCTACCTTCCACGGTGCGGTATCCATCTTCCACGGGGTAAACGAAAACCTGGGCTGGGCGCACACCACCAACTACTTCGATGCCATCGACATTTACCAATTGGAACCGGACCCCAAAAAGAAGAACCACTACCTGGTAGATGGTGTTTCTTACCCGCTGGAAACCAGCACAGCTAAACTATCGGTTAACCTTGCCAAGCACCGCGATAAGCACAAGTTTGTACTCACCATCGGCAAAAAGAAATGGTGGAGCATGTTTGGCGCTACCTATATAAACAAGAAAGGCATGTTCGCTATACGCCTTGCTTCGAACATGACAGTTAAGAGTGTAGAGCAGTGGTATAAAATGAACCGTGCAAAGAACTATACCGAGTTCCGCAATGTGCTAAACATGCAGGGCATCATCAATCAATACATTACCTATGCCGACCGATTTGATACCATCTATTGCGTAAGCAACGGTGCCATGCCTATTCGTGCAGATGGATATGACTGGAAGTCTACCGTGCCGGGCAATACGAAGAAAACACTGTGGACCACCTTCCTGCCACACGATTCGCTACCGCATGTTTTAAATCCTAAGTGTGGTTATGTGTTTGATGTTAATAATACATCGTATACCATGACGGCCAAAAACGAGAACCCGCAGCCCCTGGCTTGTCAAAAGAACATCAGCTTTGCGCGTAACGAAACCAACCGCAGCTTGCGCTTTTACGAGATGATGGAAGGCAAAACCAAAGTATCGTGGGACGACTTTTTGAAGATCAAATACGATGCGCATTATCCCAAAAAAGTTACCGCTCCATTCAAGAACTTTGACCTGGAAGAAGCCTTCCACCTGGAAGAAAGCAAATACCCGGATATAGCCGACGCCATTAAAGTAATGAAGGCCTGGGGGGTAGAACGCACCGGCGAAATTACTGACACCAACGCAACCCTGGTTTACAAATGGATTTACAGTTGCTACTTTGGTATTAACGATAGCCTGGAAAAGGTGTTTGAAAAAGACCGCGATTCCAAGATCAGCTACTTTGCGCAAGGCGTGCGCATTGCCAAAGCCGAGATGCTGCGCGACTTTGGCCGGTTGAATGTACCACTGGGCGATTACCAACGCCATCAACGTGGCGATGTAGACCTGCCAACACGTGGTGGACCGGATATGTGGAACGCCAAGTATGGCGATAACTATCAGCAGGGTAAACGCCGCATTACGGCTGGCGAAAGCTACATACTGCTGGCTAAGTTTAAGAAGGATGGCAGCTTGCCTCAACTGCGTAGCATAGCCTGTTTCGGCAGCAGCAATACACCGGGCGCTAAACACTATACCGACCAAATGCACATGTATGTAAACGAACAAACCAAGGAGGAAAGCCTCAGCAAGGATTGGGCGTATAAACATGCCGAGCGCATTTACCACCCCGGCGAATAAGTGAAGCTTTAATGAGACTGCTTTTGTATGTTTTGTAGTCACCACTTAAAAATGATATATATATTTACTGAATTTGTTTATATTCATACCGTAACCTATACCTATGAATTGCATTTTACTGGTAGATGACAATCCGGAAGACAACTTCTTCCATCAGCGTATCATCAACAAAACAGGGTTGGTTAGCCAACTGTTTGTAAAAGATGACCCCGAGGCGGCCCTTACCTTTATTAAAAACGAAGCGGCGGCTATGGCCGAATGCCCCGGTATTATCCTGTTAGACATGCACATGCCCGGCATGAACGGTTGGGAGTTTGTAGAAGCCTCCACCCAAATGGAGCATCATATCGGTTGCAGAGGTATTGTTTTAATGCTACAACCTACCAGCAACCCCAAAGACCGCGAACGTGCGGCCAATACACCCGTTGTAATAGGCACCATCGAAAAGCCCATAACTGCCGAATCGTTCACCAGGTTAATTGATGGCTTAAACGTGGCTGTTTAACAATTTATCGCTCCTTTTTTTAACGCTTTTCAGGCCCTCCTTTGGCCCTTGTTTTTAGCTGTGTGGCGTGCAAACTACAGGCCTATACTAATTGTGTATAATAATGCGTTCTGTATTAACGGCTAACAGGCCGTCATTCACGAATTTGTGGCCATATTTTATTGCTATGGATGAAGAAATTGTAGCTCCCAAAAAGAAAAAGGAGAAAGAGGAGACTTTGACCCCTAAGGATGCTGCTGAAAAAACAGCAAAACCAAAGGAGAAAAAGGCCCCAAAAAAAGCAAAAGAGAAAGATGGCGATGACGATGCGCCTTCGTTCTGGAGCGATGGCCGACCTTTAAAGGTTTTAGGCCTTGTGCTTATTTTGTTTTCCTTCATCCTTACTGTAGCTTTTACTTCGTATCTGTTTACCCTGGCCGACGACCAAAGCGAAGTGCTTAGCCGCGGTGTGGGAACCCTTACCGATGCCGGTGTTAAAGTTGATAATGCCCTGGGCCGCTTAGGTGCCTGGCTGGCCCATACCTTCATCAATGATCTTTTCGGCCTTAGCTCGTATTTGTTTGCGCTTACCAGTTTTGTTATCGGCTTTAACCTGCTGGTGCGTAAAACTGTTTTCCCTGCCTTAAAAGTTACCATCTACTCGGCCCTTGCCCTGGTATGGGGTTCGGCGCTGTTGGCTTTCCTCAACGGTTTAATTTATCCTACCGGTGTGCTTAGCTGGGGGGGCGCTTTCGGCACCTACCTTACCGGAACTGATGGCTACCTTACCGAACTGTTGAAACCCGTTGGCGTAGGCGCTGCGTTAGTTGCTACGGCGCTTATTTTTATGGTAGTTGTTTATAATATCAACTTCGACTTTTTACTGAAAGCAGGTAACCTGTTTGGCAAAAAGGATGCTGCTACTGCAGCCGCCGCTGCTGCTTTTGCCGAAGCCGAAAGCGAAGCCAATACACCGGTTGCCCCTGCCTTTAAGGATACCAGCGAAAACATCTTTGCCAAGGATAATATCGCCGAGGAAGACACTACCCCTCCGTTCGAAATGGAGGTTACCGAACCCGTGCAGGAACTGGAGATGCAGGTTATTAACCTGGATACACCTAAGGAAACCAAAGCCCCTAAACAAAAACAGGCCGAAGAACCTGCCCTTGAGTTAGAGGTAGAGGAAACCATTGAGGAAGCCGTAGCCCCTGCTGCTACCGGTAACATCAACACCGTGTACGATCCTACGCTGGACCTCTCCAACTACAAATTCCCAACCCTGGAATTGCTGGAAGAACACGGCAGCGATAAGATCAAGATTGACCCTGAGGAACTGGAGCGCAACAAGAACCAGATCATCAGCACGCTGAACAATTACCAAATCGAGATTTCAAAGATCAAAGCCACTATTGGCCCTACTGTTACGCTTTACGAAATTGTGCCGGCTCCGGGCGTTCGTATCTCCAAAATCAAAAACCTGGAGGACGATATCGCCTTAAGTTTAGCGGCGCTGGGTATCCGTATCATTGCCCCTATGCCGGGTAAAGGCACCATCGGTATCGAAGTGCCCAACACCAACAAGGAGGTTGTTTCTATGCGTTCCTTACTGGCATCCGACAAGTTCCAGAACACCACAGCCGATCTGCCAATCGTTCTCGGCAAATCCATCAGCAACGAAATTTATGTGGCCGACCTTGCCAAAATGCCGCACATGCTAATGGCAGGTGCTACGGGCCAGGGTAAGTCGGTGGGTATTAACTCCATCCTTGTTTCGCTGCTTTACAAAAAACATCCTTCGCAGTTAAAGTTCATTTTGGTTGACCCCAAAAAGGTGGAATTGAGCTTATACGAAATGCTCGAAAAACACTTTCTGGCTAAACTGCCCGGTGAAGAAGATGCCATTATAACCGACACCAAAAAAGTGGTTACCACCCTTAACGCGCTTTGCGTGGAGATGGACCAGCGTTACGACTTGCTGAAAAAAGCCAGCGTGCGCAACATCAAGGAATACAACCACAAGTTCCTGAACCGTCAATTGAACCCGCAGAACGGCCACAAATTTCTGCCGTATATCGTGCTGGTTATCGACGAGTTTGCCGACCTGATTATGACCGCCGGCAAAGAGGTGGAAATGCCTATTGCCCGTTTAGCCCAGTTAGCGCGTGCCATTGGTATACACTTGATACTGGCCACCCAGCGCCCTTCGGTAAACATTATTACCGGTACCATCAAGGCCAACTTCCCTGCGCGTATTGCCTTTAAAACCACCAGCAAAATCGATAGCCGAACGATCCTCGACCAGGGCGGCTCGGAGCAACTGATTGGCCGTGGCGATATGCTGCTTTCGGTAGGCAGCGATATGATACGCCTGCAGTGCGGTTTTGTAGATACACCGGAGGTGGAACGCGTGCGCGACTTTATCAGCAACCAGCAGGGCTATGCCACTGCCTTTGAACTACCCGAATACATTGACCCCAACAATAAGGAAGCCGGCGACGACTTTTTTATTGATGGCGAGCGCGATGATTTGTTTGAGGAAGCAGCCCGTGTTATCGTGCAAAACCAAATGGGAAGCACCTCGCTTATACAACGTCGGTTAAAATTAGGTTATAATCGCGCCGGAAGGCTGATGGACCAGTTGCAGGAAGCCGGCATTGTTGGCGACAACCTGGGAACCAAGGCCCGCGAAGTAAAATTTAAAACCGAAGCGGAATTGGAACAGTATTTGCAAAAACTCCGTGAACAACAAGTGTAAGTAATGAAGCGTTTTTCTGGCTTTTTAGCCCTTTTTCTTATTTCTTTTAGTCTGGTTGCCCAGACCGCAACTACCGATACCGCCGCTACCGCTCTTTTACAACGCGTTAGCGCCAAATACAAAGCCTACAAAAACATCTCCGCCAACTTTCGTCTGATTGTGCAGGCCCCCAAGGTTAAACCCGATGATGATGAAAAGAAACTGGCCGATACCCTGAAAGGCGATGTGCTGTTAGAAGGTGCCAAGTTTAAAATCAGCATCAAAGACCAGCAGATCATCTGCGACGGCAAAACCATTTGGACGTATATACCAAGCGACAGCCGTGTGCAGGAAAACTATTTTGAGGACGAGGACGATGTGTTCTCTCCTACCAAGATCTTTACCTTTTATAAGGAAGGCTTTAGCTACCAGATAAAGGAAAAGAAAACAGTAGGCGGTAAAAATATCACCGTTATTGAAATGATACCTGCCAACCGCAAAACCACGTACTTCCGTATAGAGGTTACCATTGATGATGCGGCACTGCAGATAACCGAAACCAGGATATTTGATAAAAACGGCACGCGTTATACCTACAAGCTGCAAAAGCAAACCCCTAACACCACTACGGGTGCTGATACCTTTACATTCGACCCGAAGAAGTATCCGGGGGTGAAGGTGGAGAATTTAAAGTAGGGATGGTTTTTGTCAGGGCTAATGAAGTTTCAAAAGCACCCCTATCCCGCAAGCCCCCGCTTCTTCCAAACTTAGTAATTAAAACTTCGTGAATGCTAATTGCGTCGTCCGTGGAAATCATTTGGCTAATTTCTCCAGTAGTTCCTTATCCTCCAGTAAAATTCGACGCACATTATCGGCCATAACAATTTTGTTGCTGCCCTGCTCTTCTACCAATCGTAAAAAAGCTAACACCTCCGTGAGCGAATCTTCCGGCAAACTATCCAATACGGTTTGAATTTCCTTCTTTAACTCAATTGAAGTCATATTTCTAAGGTAAGACAATTTATTTGAACTACTATTTCAGTGTTAAAACAACCGAACGATTTATTAAAACAATCACAGCGGCAATTAAAACCATACCACACTTACATTTCTCACGCAAGTGCTTTTCTTAAGAGTTGTTTGCCTTGTGCTTACATTTTATTGTTAGCAGCAGTATGTGCTTTGTAGAGACGCAAAATGTTGCGTCTCTACGGTGCTGTAACTTTACACGCCTTTACACTTTTTGCACAAGTTGGCTACTGTCTGTTTTACTCATTGGTGATAGTTTAATTGCCCTGCTTCTGCAATACAAGAATCACAAAGCGGAAGATTGCTTCCAGACGATTTCTCTAATTGATTTTAATTGAATGTCTGTCGCAATGACGGCGCTGTTTTATTTAAAGGCAGCTTTGTCATGCCGACGCAGGAGGCATCTTAACCCCAAGGAAGCCGCTTCTTTTTAAGATTAAGATCCCTCACCCGAAGTCTCGGGTTCGGGATGACAAAGTGTAGTGCTTTTGCCTACGTATTGTTCTTAGCAGAAGTATATGCTTTGTAGAGACGCAAAATGTTGCGTCTCTACTGGGCTGTAACTTTACACGCCTTTACACTCCTTTACACTGTTTTCACAGGTTGCTTTCCGCTTAGGTTATCCACACCTACTTGTGCATGCTTGTGCACTTTTCAGCTTGTGCACAAGTAACAGAAAAAACTATGTGTACGCCGGCAGTAGATTTTGGAGGTAGCGTTGCAGTTCGTCCAGGATATGATCGGGACATTTATCAAGATCCTCCTGTTTTAGTTGCACGTCCTTAATTAGTACGCAGCCGCCCTGCTTTTTGCCGCCCACCTGCCAACTGCGGATTTTGGGTAGCGCATCCAGGTATACTTTGGCGGCACGGGTATCGCCATCTAAGGCGCGCACCATTATGCCATCAATAACCGTGGGGGCTGCAAATTGGTATTGCTCCAACTGACTTTTGTAAAGCGGACTGTTTTCGTAATCGCGCAGATGGGCACGAACCGTGTTGCGGTGTACCCCGGTCCATTCGGCAATATCGGCATGCGAAGGCATGGTTTGTTTAAGCCGTATTAAATCGCCCATGGCTTTTAAAATGGTAGCATGCAGGGTATTCCATTTAATGCTACGCTGATAATTATCGGCACTGTCGTCCTCCGGTTGTCGGTGGTCTATCACCACCTGCTCTGTATCCTGAACTTGCTCCTCTACATCCGGGGCATGGTAGGTTACCAATTGCACCTTGTTGTTGGCGGCTCCCTGTGCTTTGTTTTGCTCCTCTTCTGCTTCTTCGCTGCTTATCAGCATAGCTACCTTATTATATAGCTCGCTTACCTTTTCCATCTTACTCAGTTTACCTGTGTCGGATAATAGGGTTTCGTCCGGCACGGATTCATTTATTGAATCAGTGGGTTGCCTGCCGGTGTCGGCATTCGGGTGCGTTTCGGGGTTAGTAATGGGGTTAGTGGTTTCCAGGTTTGGTTGATTGGTGTTTTCGTGGTTGTGTTCCATTTTTTGTGTTTTAAAAGGTTTTAGAGAATAGTTAAAATTCAAGTTCGGTGCCATCGGCCAGGCGCATAAAGCTGCGCGGACGTTCCAGGGCCGGTGCCGTAGTGCTCAGGTATTCCATATAATAGGGCATTACGCGGACTGCAAAGCGGTAAAAGTCGCGGGGATGCTCTTCTGCAAAGCGTTCCAGGTGGTTTTCTTCTACCAGTTTATCGAATAGTTGCATTACTGCCAAAGCGGCAGGGGATTTGGGAAAAGGTGGTGTGTGTTTTTGCATATAGTTTCAATTTAGATTACAAAAGTAATACCTTTTGAAACTATTTTCCAAATGATGGATTAATTTTTAACAAATCTGCGAGCAAGCGAGGTTAAACCTTGCGTCGAATGGGACGGGGAATGTCCTACATAAATGAATAATTGGGATTCGATAGAAACAATAAACCTGCATCTCCACATGAGTAAGTGTAAAACCCGAACTTAATGATTGAATTAAACGCTAAAAAGCAGTACCTTTGAGACATGTTTTATAGACGAAAGGTTATTTTGGCATTGTTAGAACTGTTTGATGGTGAGTTAGAAAAAATCCGTCTTCAAAAGTTGCTTTTTTTATTCACGCGACGCCAATTGAAATCCGATTACGATTTTATACCTTATAAATTCGGTTGTTATTCCTATTCCGCCAATGCAGACTTAACAGCTATGTCTACTCAAGGAATTTTACGCGAGAGTAACACTTCATTCCAAAAGAAAGACGAAGGTGACTACCTAAATCAATTGAAAGATGCGGACAAAAAAAATCTTTTACAATTAAAAACCTTATACGGAAAAATGGACAGTACGGCCCTTATGAAACATACATATTTGAACTTTCCATATTACGCGACTAAGAGTGTAAAAGCTAAAGACCTTCTTAATACAGAAGAATTGAATAAAATTAACGAGGCAAAGCCAACAAATGATAAAACCATTCTTTTCACTATTGGATATGAGGGCATTTCGCTTGAAGAGTATTTAAATAGATTACTGAAGAATGATGTTAAGGTTTTGGTAGATGTTCGCATGAACCCACTCAGCATGAAATTCGGATTTAGTAAAACACTACTAAAAAAATATTGTGAAAGTCTTGACATTAAATATTTGCATTTCCCCAATTTAGGCGTTCAATCCGAACTACGCCAATCTTTGAATACACAAACTGATTACGACGAACTCTTTGCTATATACAGAAAAAAGAACCTCAAAGAGAATATAGACGATCAACGTTTGTTATTGAAACTTTTGCAAGAAAACAAACGCATTGCTTTAACTTGTTTTGAGGCAAATATCTGCCAATGCCATAGAAAGCATCTTGCAGATTCAATTCAGACTTTCCCTGAATTTAGTTACGAAGTAAAGCACATATAACATGGCAAAGACCAAGGTCTTAATAGCCGTTAAGACTTATCCAACAATTTCGACAAAATATGACGAACTTGTTTGTACTGCTGGTTTCCTCGAAAACGGTTCTTGGATCAGAATTTACCCTATTCAGTTCAGGAAGAAAGCTTACGCTGAGCAATACAAAAAATATGACTGGATAGAAGTTGATTTAATTAAGAATAGAGCGGACTTTAGACCGGAAAGTTTTCGTCCTCTTTCTGAGCAATCGGAGATTGAAATAGTTGGCCACTTAGATACAGACGCTAATTGGGCAGCACGAAAAGATATTGTATTGAAGAATGTTTGGTACAATTTGACAGATTTGATTGCTTCCGCCAAAAACAAGGACATTTGCACTTCTTTAGCGGTATTCAAACCTACTACCATTAAGGAGTTTACAATTGAGGAAGTTGAGAGATCATGGAACACAGAAAAGCTCGCAAGCCTGCGACAACTAAACCTATTTGATACAGCAAGAGGAAATAGTTTTGAGGTGGTCCGCAAACTTCCTTATAAATTTTCCTATGTTTTTACTGACAATAAGGGCAGGGAAAGCAAGCTCATGATTGAAGATTGGGAAATCGGTCAATTATATTGGAAGTGTTTGGCGCACCACGAAGGAGATGAATCAAGAGCATTGCAAGATGTTCACAAAAAATATTTTGAGGATTTTGCAAAAACCAAAGATCTGTATTTTTTCTTAGGAACAACTCAAGCACATCATTACAGATCGCACAACCCGTTTATAATTATCGGAACCTTTCATCCGAAAATTGAATTACAGCACAAGTTGTTTTAACAAGGGAGCTTTGAAAAAAGCATTCACTTGCGTCGTGTAGCTATATCCGGATGGGATTGCAACTTTAAGCGAATCAAAGATTAATGAATTCCTTAGCTGACAAAGTTGCCTTTCTTTATTGCCATCCGGAAACCCAACTGGAAAAAAATACAAAGCGGAAGATTGCTTCCTGACGATTTCTCTAATTGATTTTAATTGAATGTTCGTTGCAATGACGGCGCTGTTTTGTTTAAAGGTAGTTTAGTGATGCTGACGAAGAGCACATCTTAACTCAGGAGGATGCGGCAGGTAAGGTAGTTAAGATCCCTCCTGCGTCGGGATGACAGAGAACCGCCATGACAATAGCATTATTCTACTAATAAAGCGCTTGTGATGCCGAGCATAGCGAGGCATCTTAATTATAGCGTGCGTGTGCGCTAATTGAGGTAGTTACTATCCCGCCTTCGTCGGGATTATGGAGATCCTGAAACGAGTTCAGGATGACGCCTTAGGTGGGTTGGCGCTAACTTTGAGCGGATAGCAGATAGCGGAAATAAAAAAGCCCCGACAGATTGTCGAGGCTTTTTGTGGGAGCTACAGGGTTCGAACCTGTGACCCTCTGCTTGTAAGGCAGATGCTCTGAACCAGCTGAGCTAAGCTCCCTTCTCTTTACTAAACATCGGCAGCTAAGCTCCCTTTGTTTGCGCTCCGGAGGAGTGTTCCTTCAAAAGCGGAGCGCAAATGTAAATTGAAATTTGATTTTTCAAAATGCTAAGGCAAAAAAACTTTTTTGCTTACTGATTTGCATATACTGAAACCGGTACGGTATGCAGCCAACCGAATACGTCTTCGGCTTTGCCGCTCTTGATATCTACCAGGCGCTTCTTCAGTTTTAAGCTGAGTTCGCGGGTTTCCAACGCAGGTAGTTCATAGTTCTCGCCTTTGTAGTGAAACTCGCCGATGTGCGATAACACAGCAGCCGTGCCCGTGCCGAACATATCTTCCAGCTTGCCTTCGTGGTAGGCGTTTATTACTTCGTCGATGCTGATATCGCGCTCCTGTACGGTGTAGCCTTCGCTCTCAGCTATACGCAGGATGCTATCGCGGGTAATGCCATCCAGGATAGTGCCCTGGTCAAGCGCCGGTGTAATTAATACGCCGTCGATAACCGTGAACACGTTCATGGTGCCGATTTCCTGCAGGTAGCGGTGGTGTATACCATCCAGCCACAGAATTTGGTCGTAACCCATTTTCTGCACTTCGCGGGTAGGCATCATAACAGCGCCGTAGTTACCGGCACATTTTGCATAACCTACGCCACCGGGGAAGGCGCGCACATATTTATCGTGTATAAACACCTTAACGGGGCGGCTGTAATAAGCACCCACGGGGCTGGTGAAGATGATAAAGGTAAAGTGCTCGGCAGGTTTAATACCTACAAACTTTTCGGCCGCAAACATAAACGGACGGATATACAGCGATGAGTTAGGCGAGGTAGGTATCCAGGCCTTATCGAGGGTTAACAGTTTATCCAGCGCGTTCATAAACAGATCTTCGGGAACGGAAGGCATAGCCATACGGTCGGCAGAAATGTTGAAGCGGTTAACGTTTTTAGTAGGGCGGAAAATAACCGGGTTGCCATCGGCATCCAGTTCGGCCTTCATACCTTCAAAAATAGATTGGCCGTAATGCAGCGCCGAAAGTGCAGGGTGTATGCTGAATTCGGAGAAAGGTACGATGCGGCAGTTGGTCCAGTCGCCATCGGCATAGTCGGCCACAAACATGTGGTCGGAAAAGTATTTGCCGAAAGGGAGGTCGTTAAAATCAATACCACCAATGTGCGAGGTTTTAGCCCGCTCAACCGAAATCTTGTAACCCATAACTTTGTTTTTGTGTTAAGTGTGTTGCCAACAAAAATAGAATAAAATTCCGCCTGCGTTTCGGGGCCAATCGTATTTTTGAACAATTCATTCTGTATCATTTATGCTAAAACTGCAGGTTCCGCAACTTTTGTTCAATAAAACGCCGGTTTACCGCCTTCCGGCTGATTCCGGTGTGGAAAAAATTTTAACAAACGGTCCTAATTCTAAGCAAGTTTTAATCCTTACGGGTTATTCGGCCGGGGAATTGCCCGAGGCAGAGAAAGCACAATTGCTTAAAATACTGGGGGCCTGTAAGTTACAGGAGCAGGATATATTAATTACCGGCGAATACAGCAACGCGATGCGCAAGGCCGCAGGCATACAGAAGGTGCTGATATTTGGGGACAACGCGGCGGTGGGTTCCCTAAACTTCCCGAAGCACCGCTTAACCACGGTAGATGGTGTGCAATATATAAAGACAGAGAGCCTGGCGAACCTGAGTAAAAACGATGTGGCCAAAAAGCAGCTTTGGGGCGAACTGAAACGCCTGTTTGGCATTTAACCTTAAACACCCTTTATGCAATTGATATTTGCTACAAGTAACCAGCACAAACTGGCAGAGGTGCGCAGCATGGCACCGGCCGGTATGGAAATTAAAGGCCTGCGCGATATTGGTTTTGAAGGCGAACTGCCCGAAACCCAGGCTACTATTGAGGGTAACTCGCTGCAAAAGGCAGAACATCTTTCAAAACTGTATAACTGCGCCTGTTTTTCGGAAGATACAGGATTGGAAATTGATGCATTAAACGGCGAGCCTGGTGTTTACAGCGCCCGTTATGCGGGTGAGAAGGCTACCTATGAAGATAACGTGAATAAAGTTTTAAGCGCTATGCAGGGCCAAGGCAACCGCAAGGCCCGGTTTAAAACGGTTATTACATACTATAGCGGGGGTACTTACGTTCAGTTTGAAGGCATTACCGAAGGAACGATACTGGAAACACCCCGTGGCGCAAGCGGTTTTGGGTACGACCCTATATTTGAACCCGCCGGCAGCAGCAAAAGCTATGCAGAGATGGATATGGACGAGAAAAACAGCTACAGCCACCGCAAAAAAAGTTTCGTAAAGTTTGCCAACCATTTGAAACAAATGGCCGTCTAATTATTGAAGATTGGCCATAAACCTTATCTTTAGATAACCCTTAAGAGCCAAACATGAGTTCAATCGTCTTTCAAGGTTTTACGGAACAGCAGATAATTGAAGGCTGCGTGAAGAACGACCGCAAGTTTCAGCAGTTGCTGTACAACCTGTTTAGCAGCAAGATGTTTGCGGTGTGTTTGCGCTATGCCAACGAGTATAACAGCGCCCAGGATTTATTGCAGGAAGGTTTTGTAAAAGTGTTCCGCAATATTGAGAAGTTCCGCGGAGACGGATCATTTGAAGGTTGGGTGCGCCGTATTTTTGTAAACACCGCTATTGAACATTACCGCAAGCAGGTGAACATGTATGCCATACATGACAGCGATGCAAAAGCCTATGAGTATTACGAGGATAATGCGCTGGAGAACCTAAAGCAGCAGGATATCGTAAACATGATACAGAAATTGAGTGATGGTTACCGCACGGTATTTAACCTGTATATAATTGAAGGGTATTCGCATAAAGAAATTGGTGACATGCTGAATATATCGGAAGGAACCAGCAAATCGCAGTTGGCACGCGCCCGCTACCTGCTGCAGAAAATGATAATTGAACAAAGCGGGGCTGTTAAACACAAAACAAACAGTTAAGCATTAGTGAAACAAAAACGTTGAAGTAGCGATAAACATTTACACGGTATGGAAGAGAAGATGATGAAAGACTTTGATAGAAACATAGAGCGCGCGCTTAGCGATTACTCGGTGGCACCACCCTTTGGTGTGTGGAACCGTATACAATCGGAACTGGATGCAGCAGAACCTGCACCGGTGGTAGCAGCACCGCTTATTCCGCGTGGTGTGTTGGCGGGTTTCTTTGCCGGTGCGGCTTTAATTGGTACACTGGTAGGCGGTTGGTTTATGTATAACAACAGCGGCACACCTGTGCAACAAGCCCCGGCTACTGCTATTGAAACAAAAACCGAACAAAGTACACCTGCTATAACAACGCAGCCTGTGCAGCCTAATACCGGCACTACCCTTGTAGCTGCCAACCCCATTAGCAAAAACAACAGTGTTAAGGCGCAGGTTACAGAAAATACCAAGCCTGAAATTAAAGCAGAAGCAAATGGCGGCTTTACCGAACAACCGGTGGCCGGTGTAACAGCGTTAAACAATACTACAACCCAGCAGGTTAGCGAAACTACGGCTGAGGCCTACTACTTCCCTCCTGTTGACATTAACACACCGGAAGAGCATAACGAAGAAGTGGTTGCCGATTTATACCGTGGCTATAACACACCGAACATTGGTGAGCAAAAACCTGCAGAGGCAAAAAAGAAAAGCAGCAGCAGCAGCGATTCGCACATGAAGTTTAAGAAGAAAAGAAAACCACGTGGCGGATTCTCTTACGGCCGTTTAAACCGTTTGAAGCCGGGTAGCCGCTAAACCAGCTATTAAACCTTTATAAAACGGGGCTGCTTTAAAAGCACCCCGTTTTTTTATTTTCACCACGTGGCTATGCGATTTACTTTACTGCTGCTTAGTTTGTTTACCGCCCTGCAAAGCCATGCCCTGTATATTAAAGGCACGGTAACCGATACCAAGGGCAATCCGCTACCCTACACTAACATCTATGTAAAGGGGACCTCCAACGGCACCTCGGCCAACGCCCAGGGCGAGTATCAACTGGAAGTAAAAACCGGTTTGTTTGAAGTGATCTACCAGCACTTAGGTTACACCCAAAAAACGGAGACGATTGTAGTAGCCCTACAGGATGTAACCCGCGATGTAACCCTGGAAGCATCGGAATACATAATGCCCGAGGTGGTGGTAAACGCCGGCGAAGACCCGGCCATTGCGGTTATCAAAAAGGCCATTGAGCGGCGTAAGTTTTTTTTAAATGCCGTTGAGAGCTATAGTTGCGATGCGTATGTAAAAGGCATGCAGCGCATAACTGCTGCACCGGAGTGGGCTAAGAAGCGGCTAAAAGGATATGGGATTACATTGAAGAAGGACGGAACCACTATACTATACCTGAGCGAAAGCAAATCGAAGTTGTTTTATAAGAAGCCGGGTAAGTTTCATGAGGTGATTTACAGTAGTAAGGTAAGCGGTAAGTCACAGGGGTTTACCTACAACAGCGCGCAGGACTTTTACTTTAACTTTTACGAACGCAACATTACCATACCGGTAATTGCGGCCCGTCCGTTTGTATCGCCTTTAAGCGAGAATGCTTTTAGTTATTACAACTTTAAAATGTTGGGGGCTTACCAGGAAGGTGGCAGGCTGATAAACAAAATACAGGTAATACCTAAAAGCAAAAGCGGCCCTTGTTTTAGCGGCACATTAAGCATTGTAGAAGATAACTGGAATATACATTCGCTGGAGTTACACCTGACTACCGATAACGGTATACAATACATCGATTCCTTATTAGTAACGCAATACTTTATACCCGTTAAGGATGATTTGTGGTTGCCTACACAGCAGCGGTATGATGCCACGGGCAGCTTTCTTGGCTTAAAAGGTGATGGCTATTACCTGGGTATATTTAAGAACTATGAACTGAATAACAGTTTTGGTGCACCGACCGATTCTACCAAAGCACTTACTGCCAAGGAGGAGAAGAAACAGCGGAAAGCACAGGAGAAGGTAGAAGCCAAAATCTTTACTTCTGAAATTATCAAGATAGAGAACGAGGCTAATCAGCGCGATTCGGCTTATTGGGATAGTATACGGCCTATACCCTTAACGGCCATGGAAATGGAAGATTATGAGGTGAAGGACAGCATACAAACCATTAAGGAAAGCAAGGCTTTTAAAGATTCGACGGATAAGAAGTTGAATACGCCGGGGTTCTTTTCGTTGCTCACCGGGTATACTGTTCAGAAGCAATACAAGCAGATACAGGTGCAGTTTCCGGCGCTGTTGACCATCTTTAACTTCAATACGGTTGAAGGAGCGAACCTTACGTTTAAACTACGCATACAAAAAACATGGAAGAAGGATTTTAAACGCATCTACTTTGAGCCTGCTTTCCGTTATGGGTTTACCAATAAGGAGTGGAACTACTATGCCACCTTTGGCTGGCGCATCAGCCAAAAGCGGGATGAGAACCTGAGTATCAGCGGGGGTAAGAGTATCAGTCAGTTTAATATGGAGCAGCCGCAACCGGCCTGGGGTAATACCTGGACGAGCTTGATCTTCCGCCACAACTACATGAAGATATACGAGCAGTATTACGCTACCATTGCTTACTCGCGCGAGTTATATAACGGCATTTATGGAGGGCTGCGGATATTCTATGCACAACGCTACCCGCTGGAGAACACCAATCACTTTTCGTTTTTCCCAAAGGTAAAAAGCCAGTATACAGCTAATGGTATGGATATACCGGGTGTTACCTACGACAACGACAATATAACAAGGCACAATACCCTACGTATTGATGTTGCGTTCCATTTTGTGTTTGGTCAACAATATGTAACGCGGCCCGATTTTAAAATACGTACGGAGAGTAAGTATCCTGAGTTATATATCAACTATAAGCGCGGCATACCTGTTAAAGGGGTAAGCGATTTAGATTATGATATGGTAGAAGCTAAACTGGAAGGATTTATTGATGCGAAGTTGGCAGGTAAGCTATTCTATCGCTTTGGTGGTGGTGGTTTTCCTACGGCTAAGAACATTCAATACAGCGACTACAAACATTTTTACGGTAACTTTATGACCCAGGGCGAAACGGACCTGCTGGGCTTTTTCGGGTTAAAGTATTACCGCCACAGCACCAGCAAGTATTGGGCAGAAGCGCATTTGGAGCATAACTTTGGCGGACTACTGTTTAATAAAATACCGGGGTGGCGTAAGTTGAAACTTCAGGAGATACTGGGCTTCCATTTTCTATACACACCAACGCGCAAGCAATACTTTCAGTTAGATATTGGCATAGCCAATATTTTAAAAGTGTTGCGCGCAGATTTTGTGGCAGCGTTTGAAGCCGATGGACATAAGTACTTTGGTGCGCGTATTGCTACTCCGCTTTACTTTGGCAAATAGACTTTAGTTTTTAGGCGGTTCGCCCATACTCATTTCCTTAATACACTCCACCAGTTTATCCAAATCGCGCGTGGTGGTGTAAACGTGCGGAGTAATACGAACGCCCTTTAAAGCTTCAAAATTAACTACACTGGCGTGTATCTTCCTGCTGTCGAACAGCTTGCGATCAATTTCTTCAGGCTTCCAGCCTTCTACCGTAAAGGTGGCCAGGGCACAGCTAAACTCAGGTTTTAGCGAGGTGTAAAGTTTTACTTTGGGCAGGTCTTTCACTTTATTGCACCAGTAATTTTTGAGGTAACGCAGGCGTTCTTCTTTGCGCTTGCCACCAATCAGGTAGTGGAAGTCGATAGCATTACCAATGGCCATTTCGGCTGCAAAGGAGCGCGTGCCCAGGCTTTCGAACTTGCGTATATCCTCCCCATCGGGTGTAGGTGCCGAAAGCAGCGCCCATATCTTGCCTATCTTCTCCTTGCGGATATACATAAACCCGGTACCGAACGGCGCGCACATCCATTTGTGCAAACTGGTGGCAAAGTAATCGCAATTAAGGTCGCTTATCTTATAATCGAGATGTACGAAAGAGTGAGAGCCATCAACCAGCACCTCGCAGCCTTTAGCATGCGCCATGTCCGCAATTTTGCGGGCGGGCAGAACCTGGCCAGTCCAGTTCATCATGTGGGTAACATGCACCAGTTTAGTTTTAGCGGTTATCGCATCGCTGAACTTATTTACAATGGCCGATTCATCTTCTAAAGGGAACTCCCAATCCAGCCATACCAGTTTGATACCATCCCGTTTTTCGCGCTGTTTCCAGGCGTTCATCATATTCGGGTAATCGTATTTGCTCAGCACCACCTCATCGCCGGCTTTTAGCGGTAAGCCGAAGATGATGGAATTTAACCCCTCGGTAGTATTGCGGTTAATGGCGATTTCCTCAGGTGAACAGCCCGCCAGCTCCGCCAATTTACCACGCAAAGGTTCGCGGCCCTGGTCAAGTATGCGCCACATGTAATACGAGGGCGCTTCGTTACTGTATTGGTAAAACCGAATGTGTGCATCCTGCACCGGTTTAGGCTGCGGACTTACGCCACCGTTATTGAGGTTGATAACATTAGGCGACACTGTGTATTGCTCGCGTATCAGGCTCCAAAAGTCTTCGTCATTTGCTGCTTCGCCGGGTGGTAGTGTATTAATTCTTTTCAAGTGTTGCTGCAACAGGGCAGCCTGCGCGGGCTGCATCCACTCCAGTAATGATAAACCGGTTGTTGCTATAGCAGCGCGTTGTAAGAAGCTTTTCCGGTTTAGCATAAGCGATAAGATTTAGGTAGTAAGCAATTCCAGCACTTCTCCTACGGCACGTTCAACAGCACCTTTCGGATCATTACTAAATGTATGATTGATACGGTTGGCCAGAATTACGTTAATAGACAAGCAGCGATGACCCATAATTTTAGCCATGCCATACAAGGCACTTGTTTCCATTTCGAGGTTGGTTACACGAAAATGCTTATGGCGGAAACTATGCAGTACTTCCGTCATGTTAGGGAACCTGCCGGCTGCACGTAAACACCTGCCCTGCGGCGCGTAAAAACCGGCAGCCGTTACGGTAGTGCCGCGTTTGTAGTGCTGCTCAAATTTTTGCAACAGGCCTTCATCGGCACTGGCTATGTAGGGCTTTACATCGCTAAAATGCGGGCGGATGTGATTATTAAAAGCCTCCAAGTAAACGGTTTCCTGTATGCTGTTTTCGTGCTCGTAAAAATGTAATAAGCCATCCAGGCCAATACCTATTTCAGAAATAATTACTGATTCCACCGGCACATTTTCGTCCAACGCACCCGAGGTGCCCAAACGAATAATCTCCAATGACTTCTTCTCGCCCTTCACCTCGCGCTTTTGCAAATCGATGTTTGCTAATGCGTCCAGTTCGTTCATTACAATATCGATATTATCGGTACTGATGCCGGTAGAAATTACAGTAAGCTGTTTGTTATTTAAGTAACCCGTGTGGGTGATAAACTCGCGATACTGCACCTTGTGTTGCACGCTATCGAAATACTTGCTGATTTGCTCTACGCGTGCCGGATCGCCCACGGTTATAATGGTATCGGCAATTTGATGCGGATGCAGATGCAAATGATAGATACTTCCATCGGGGTGTAACACCAGTTCCGATTCGGCAATAGTTTGGTTATTCATACTCACTGAGCTTTACACCACTTAAATGTTTTTGAGCCGTTTGTTCCCTGCACATGAACCAGGTAAATGCCGGCGGGCAAATATGCGTTGTGGTAGGTATACAGTTGCTGACTTTCCTCAACCGTACTAATAACGCTACCGGTTACAGCTACAACACTAACCTGCAAGGGTTGTGCGCTTTCGTTTTTAATACCAAAAAAATCGTTGCTATTGATAAAGCTTACATTGTTTAAAACCTGTTCCTGCAGCGCGGTAAGCCCACAATCATTTCCTGGGTCAAATGCAATAATTCCCCTGTCGAACAGGTGTTGCAGCAACCGGCAATGATAATGCCCTCCGGTTAAATCGCTATCAGCCTGCAACAGCAGGTAGCCTGCATCCGTCATACTCATATCTGCCGCATAGCCATAATGTGCTTCAAAAATCAAACTATCGGTAGCCAGGCGTCCAAGATCATCGTGTATATTCATTAACAAGGCCGACCAAATTTCTGCATTCTTATATACTGAACCCGAAATAAGATTGGTAGGATACACCTTGCTACTGTTCACTACACGTCCGTTCCAATAATTATTGTGGCCATCCCAGTTAAATACCCACTCGCTTTTATACGTATCCAATGCTTTGCTGTACGAGGCCGCTACATAATCACCAAACGCTTCATCCAGTGAGTTACGTTCGCTACCGAGGTTACTGCCGGGTGATGCATTATAGGATAGAAAATGTCCGTATTCATGCGTTAGTACGTCTGCATCTTCTGCATCATCAATACCTCCGGTACCGTAGTTTAACGTAGGCGGCAAACCCATGGGCGAGAAATAAGACTGATCGGCTGTGCCTGAGTGCGTATCTACCCAAACCAATTGATCGGCGATATTAAAACCGAGCGTGTGCACATGATTGCGCATGTTGTTCAAATGGTAAAAGGCATTTACATCCTCAAAGCCGGTTTGCGAACGATTAAAATTAAACGTACCATCCAGCGAAATAGCAGGCAACACCTGGGGCGAATCGATATCCTTAATTGTTACGTATTGATTCCACAACTGGAATTGACTACCGGTATAGGTTGCCACAAATGTTACAGGTTTTAACTCGGCCTGTAGCCACGGACTATTAGTATCGTTTTGATCCAAATCGGTACCGGTATAAACCTGATGGGCCGTAGTTAATGGATCGGGATTAAATACATTACCGGTAACTACTGAATCCTGGTTGGCATACGAGCGCACATCTCTACGGAAAAATTCGTTGCCGTTTCGGCGGATTATTTCAAAGCCATTTTCAATAACGCGCGAAGCAAGAAAAGCTTCTTTAGTTTCGCGGTCTACGGCAATTACAGCGCCTTCTCCCGCCATTGCCACAGCTACATTCCAGCCTTTGGTATAAAAGCTATTATCCAATACCGATGTTACAAGGTTATTTCTATTGATGTTGACCTTTATCTCGCTTTGGTATACTTCAATACCCCGGTATAACTGAACGAAACTAAAATGCCATCCGCCGGGGCTTTCGGTTTTGTATTTAAACTGAAGCGTAACATCCGGTGCGTTTAAATTCGCTGAATAACCTTTCAGGAAAGCGGCCACCGCTGCTTCAGCTACATCGCCTTTGAGTAGTACCTTAGGAAAGGTAGTAGCACAAAAGCCTTTATAATCAGCAACAAGGCGCTCCTGCTTTTGGGCGAAAACCTGCAAGGATATAGCACTCAAAAAAAATAAAATCACTTTCCGCATAACAGCACATTCAATAGCGTAACAACGCATCTCTAAAATAGTTATTTGCCCGATAGCAAAATAGCGCCTATGGAAAGCGCTGCAAAAAATAGCCCGAGCAGGTTAATTTTTGATATTTTTTCACGAAACATAAGCACCCCTGCTATAGTGGCAAACGCCACGGTGCCCAAATTCATTACCGGGAACAGGACCGAACTGCCCCAGCTAACTGCAGCCAATGCTTTCAACAAAAACAGGAAGGAGAAATAATTGAAGATGCCCAATATTACACCGCCGATAATTGCCTTGAACGGCAACTTCATTTTAGCTGTAACCATACGAAAAGCCAGCCCCACTACGCCGGCAAAGGCCGCTGCTACAAACAAAAAAAAGGAGAAGCCTTCCATGCCATCGCTACTTACGTAACGCTTATTGGCAAATTGGGTAAGGCTATCGCATAAACCGCTTCCTAAAAAGGCAATAAACGGCAGTACCACCATCCATTTGCTGTGCTTATGCACTTCGTGGTCTTCTTTAATAGAGGAAAGAATAACCGCTACAAAGGCCAGTAAAATGCCTACCAGTTTTAGCCAGTTAAATTCCTCGCCGTAAATGGTAAACGCAAGTAATACCGGAAACACCAGGCCCAACTTCATTGCCACCGAGGCTGTGCTAACCCCAAAGCTTACCGTGGTTTTGCTAACCAGGTTAAAAACGGTAAAAAACAAGCTACCTAAAACAAGGGCTAACCACAACCAGTTCTGATGCAAAATGCTGCCATTTAGCACCGGCGTTTTATCGGGCAGAAAAAGGAAAGCACACACCGACGCGGAAACGTAATTAACCACAATAGCCTGAAACACCGGCACCTGTTTATGCTGGAACACCTTAAACATAAGCACCAGCACCGCCGAAAAAACTATAGTAAGTAAAAGATAAATCATGCTTGTTTATTAAGTAACACCTGCAGGCGGTCATCCCCTATCCTGCTTTCTTCTAAAAGCTGTCCGATTAATGGTAGCACTTGTTTGCCACTTCCCAATTTAACGGGTGAAGTAAAAATACGGGCTTCGTCCCACAGGCCTTTGCTTATAAAACTATTCAGCACCTGCGCACCTCCTTCAATAATCACCGAAGCTATACTGCGTTTATATAGTTGTTGCAGCACCTGTTGCTCCATAGCTGCAAAATCAATTTTCGCAAACTCCACATTACCCTTCACTTCATCGCGCCCCGTATTTAATATAAGTGTGGGAGCTGCTTTATTAAATAGATGCAAATGTGGTGGCAATTTCAATTCTTTATCCAGCACTACACGCAGCGGCTGATTGCCCTGCCATAAGCGGGCCGTTAATTGAGGGTCATCAACCATGGCAGTGGTGGTGCCCACTAACACGGCCTGCTCCTCGGTTCGCCACTTATGCACTACCTGCTTACTTGCTTCGCCGGTTAACCAAACTTGTTTAGGTTGGATTGGGGCTATAAAGCCATCAGCGCTTTGCGCCCACTTTAAAATAATATAGGGCCGCAGCTTTCTGTGAAAGGTAAAAAAGCGCCTGTTTAAAAATTCGCAGGCATCAGGCAATATCCCTTCCGTTACTTCCACACCTGCTTTATGTAAGCGCTCCACACCTTTGCCTGCAACCAATGGGTTAGGGTCGGCACTGCCGATTACTACACGCTGTATTTTATTGGCAATAATTAAATCTGCACATGGTGGTGTTTTACCGTAATGCGAGCAAGGCTCCAGGTTAACATACAAGGTGCTTTGGGTCAGCAAACTTTTATCGGCTACGCTATTAATGGCATTAACCTCGGCATGTGCCTGCCCGTATTGTTGATGGTAGCCCTCTCCTACTATTTGGCCGTTGTATACCACCACACTACCCACCATAGGGTTGGGTGCCACTTTACCTAAACCTTTCAAGGCTAAATCAAGGCAGCGCTGCATGTAGGTATCGTGTACCATAACAAAGCAAGAATAGCAGTATTTTAAAAAAGGGGCGAAATGCCCCAGATCTTAGAACTTTTGGTTCATGGCTTTCTTCACCCAATCTTTCTTGGCAAATTCCTTTGCCTTGTAGCGTAAAAAGAAGTTTGGTAAAAAACGCTTGATATGAAATACCAATTTAGCCTGATAGGGATGCAACACATAAAACACGTTTTTACCCGCTTGCGTTAATACATAATCAGCAATTTCATCGGGCGAGTATTTAGCGCGCTGGATAATGTGCTGTCCAATGGCAGTGGCCTGTTTATCGCCGCGGTTAAACTGCATTACATTGCTGCGGAAAAAAGTAGGGCATACCACGCTAACGGTTACACCAAAGCTATACAGTTCGGCATACAGGGTTTCCATCAACGATATAACAGCCGCCTTGGTAACATTATACATGCTCATGTTAGGCATGTTAGCCAAACCTGCGGCACTGGCAATGCTGATGATGTGGCCGCTGCGTTGTTTCTTCATTACCTGCGTAGCAAAGTGCGAACCATAAATAACCGCCATTTGATTAATGCCGGTAATCCACTCCCAGTTGTCCAACCCATATTCGCCAAACAAACCGCCATCGCCAACACCGGCGTTGTTGATTTGTAAATCCAACCCGCCCACCTTGCTTATATAATCATCAAAAGCTTTCTGGTATTCTTCGCGTTTGGCTACATCAAACTTATAGGTGTACGCTTTACCGCCGGCCTTTTCAATCAATGCCTTCGATTCGGCCAGGCCTTCGTCTTTAATATCGGTAATACCTATCGTCCATCCATCAGCGGCCAATTTAAGGGCTAATGCACGGCCTAAGCCTCCGCCACCACCTGTTATAAATGCCCGCTTCTGCGGAAAACGTTCTGTAAACTTATAAGCCATGTTAAAATATTGATCGGACGAATATCTTTAAAAAGTTGCCAAACTCCTGCAGTAAAATCTGCCAGTTCATTTTAGATAGCTGTACCCCCTGGCGCAGTGTAACCGGCACCTGTGCTATGCGCAGTTTTTTACGGGCACTCATAAACACAAATTCCAGGTCAAACAAGTATCTATCAATCGTAGTAGCCAAAAACGCCTCTTTGCCTTTGGCATCAAAGCCTTTTAATCCGCACTGGGTATCATCGGTTGGTATGCGCAACAGGGTGCGTATAAACCAACGTAATAGTTTACTTACCCTAACACGCGCCTGGGGCAAATGCGAATAATATTCGCTGTTGCGTATGCCCATGGCTACCTCGTTGCCTGCCAAAAGACTTTGATAAACAGCCACAAAACTTTCTTCGGTATAAGGAAAATCAACGTCGGTATAAATTACAAATTCGCCCTGTGCCTGCTGCACCCCATACCGCAACGCATGGCCTTTGCCCTTGTTAAATTCATAACCGGTAATTTGTATGGCAGGTTCCTGACTAAAAAACCGGCGGGCCGAAGCCAAATCAAAGCTCCTGCTGCCATCGTTTACCAACAGTAGCTCCATTGGCACCAGCAACCTGTTTCTTATATCTCTAAAACTTTGTAAAACAATATGTTGCCAATCGCCCACGGGATTGTAACAGGGCAAAACAATACTTAGTTTTGGGGCGGCGGCCATTGCCGGCAAGTATAAGCATTTTAGCTTGCAGCAGTAGATTTGCCGATGAGGTGCGGGTACAGGGAAAAGGTAAGAAGGTTAGTATTGGATTTTCAGCGGTTTCTGCTATATTTGCGCTCCCTTTTAGAAAAAGAGGGGTTATTATTTCATCCAAACCTTAAATTAAATTTAAGACATGGCAGTTAAAATCAGACTTCAACGTCACGGTAGAGGCAAGCGTCCTTTTTACCACATTGTAGCGGCTGACAGCCGTAGCCCACGCGATGGTCGTTACATCGAAAGACTGGGCGATTACAACCCACTTACCCGTCCGGCAGTAATCAACGTAAACGTTGACAAAGCCGTAGAATGGTTAGAAAAAGGTGCCGAAGTAACCAACACCGCTAAGGCAATCCTGAAGTACAAGGGCGTATTATTCAAAAAGCACCTGTTACGCGGCGTTAAGAAAAACGCCTTCAGCTTAGAAGAAGCTGAAAAGCGTTTTACGCAGTGGCTTGATGAGCACAAGAACCAGGTACTGGATCACCAGAAAAAACACCACAAGCATAAGGCTGAAATTGCTGCCAAGTTAATTGAGCAGGAACAGAAGAAAGCCAGCGACCGCGAAGCTAAGCGCGCTGCTGCCCTGGCTGCTAAGGCAGAATCAGAAACCGCTGCTACTGAAGCTCCGGCTGAAGAAGGCGCTGCTGAAGCTACTGAAACACCGGCCGAAAGCTAGTAAACACCTATGGCTGAAGAATATATTTCAGTCGGAAAACTTGGAAAGCCCCACGGAATCGGCGGGGCTTTCCGCTTTTTATTGCACCGCCAATTAAAAAGCAAAGCCAAATTCCCTAAACATTTTTTGCTGCATATTAAGGGCAGCTACCTGCCCTGGTTTGTTGCCGAAGCAGAACTAACCGGCCTTGACGACGGGTTGGTAAAGTTTGAAGATATAACCACACCCGAAAAAGCGCGCATCTACAGCGGTTGCGAATTATTTCTTGCCGAAAAAGACGTTAATACTTACTTCCGTAAAGATGCCGAAGGGTATAGCTTTTTGAAAGGGTACCGGGTTAGTGAAGAAAGTGCCGGACTATTAGGCCCGCTGTTAGAAGTGGAAGAAACACCTGCTCAGTTGCTTATAACCGTTGATTATGATGGGCGAGAGGTATTGATACCCCTGGTTGACGACTTTATAGTGGAGTTGAACAAGCGTAAGAAAACACTGTTGCTAAGCCTTCCCGAAGGTTTGCTGGACCTGTAAGCAGCAACCATTTACATATTACCTTTTTATCAACAATTGCGTTTGGTCAATAGCTTGTATTGGCTATTCCTATATCTTGCATTTACTTACCCGCTATACATGGAACTCGGCCAGAATGAAATGCAGGCTGTACTAAACCGGATTACCGACGGCTTTATTGTGCTGGACGATAGTTTTAAGTATGTGTATGCCAATAAACGCATTGGCGAAATAACCGGGCAGGACCCGGCCGCCCTAATAGGTAAATACGTTTGGGATGTTTTCCCGGAGGCCAAGGGGTCGGCTACTTACATAGCATTTAACGAAGCGTTTGAAAAGCAGCACTACGTTTATAATCTGGACCATTACGAGCCATTGGATCTTTGGCAGGAGAACCACATCTATCCTTCGCCTGAAGGACTTACCGTTATTATTCGTGATATAAGCGAACAAAAAAGGGCAGAAAAAAAACTGCTGGAAAGCAGCAGGCAGGCACGGAATGTTTTTTTGCAAAATCCCCTGCCTATGTGGGTGCTTGATCTCCACGATTTCCGTTTTTTAGATGTAAACGAAGCTGCTTTGAAGTTGTATGGTTACACCCGCAGTGAGTTTATGGAGTTAACTGCCCTGGACATAAGACCTGAGGAAGAAAAGGAGCGATTTAAAAATCTGCCACGGCAACCCGCCACTACACCTACTGCTATTGGTGTGTGGACCCACCTGAAAAAGGATGGCACCCCCATATTGGTAGAAATAAATGCTACCGATATGATTTATGAAAACAGGCCGGGCAGGTTGGTAATGGTGCATGATGTAACAGAGCGCGAACAAACGCAACGCAACATTGCAGCCCTGAATGCCACGCTTGAAAGTCGCGTAACCGAACGCACCGCCGAACTGCAACGCTCGAATGCGGAACTGGAAGCGTTAAGTTATACCATCTCGCACGACTTAAAATCGCCGTTGAGAGCCATTAACGGTTTAACCAGCATTTTGCTTGAAGAATACAGCAGCGATTGGCAAACTGAAGCAAAAGACTTGTTGCAGCATATCATCAGCAATGCCAACAACATGGGCTTACTGATACAGCACGTGCTCGATTTTGCCAAGCTTGGCAAAACGCCTTTAACCAGGGCAAATGTAAATATGCAGGAATTGGTTAGCCGTGTTATAGAACAGCTACAACCTAAAACCACAGGCACCTTTGAATTGTTGGAATTACCACCGGTTGAAGGCGATGCCACAACGCTGCAACAGGTTTGGCAGCATTTACTGGAGAATGCAGTTAAGTTCTCTGCACACAATCCAAACGCACACATAACTATAGGCACCACCGTACAGGATAACGAACTTGTTTATTACGTGAAAGACAATGGTTCGGGCTTTGATATGGCCTACTCCAACAAGTTGTTTGGTGTATTTCAGCGATTGCATAACCCACACGAGTTTACCGGTGCAGGTATTGGCCTGGCAACCGTTAAGCGCATTATCCAACGCCACCGTGGCCGCATTTGGGCACAGGGCGAAAAAGGCAAGGGCGCTACGTTTTATTTTACGTTGCCGGGGTAGCTGTTATATTAATAACTAACGGAACTAAGTTCCTGTCAATACAAAGCACATTAGCGCTATGTTACTTAGTATGGCACGGAAGTAACTTCCGCGCGAGCGACAGGTACAAACGCATAAAGGCCGCGTTATGCGGCCTTTATGCGTTTATTAATAATTGCTGGCGCGGAACTTAGTTCCGTGCTTACCTGATTAATCAACTACTTCCAAAATGCCAGCTTTATACTCTCTTCCTTCCACAATCAATATAATAAATTTATTAGGTGCTATTTGAAAAATACGATCAAGTGGAAGAAGGTAGCTATTTGAACCTATATTTATACGGTCTTCTTTTAGCAGTTTACCGTTTTCGTTAAATAAAGCAACCCGAAAATCGTTCCCAAAACCTTCTGTATTATTATAAAACATCAAAAAACGGTTGTCATCAATTCGGTAATTGGCTATTCCTGTAGGTTCACTAAGTCCGGAGGTTAGATTACTGGCATGTACCGAATCAAAACGCACCTTCATATTTTTATCGAAACCCACCAATACCTTGTAATCGGAATGATAGTAAACATAAATATGCTCGCCCCTGGTAAGCATCACGTCATAATTCTCATCTGCAATCATCAACTTATTTCCGTTTGCCAGAGAAATGAAATCAAATGCCTTTATGTTTTTTAATTTGCCTTTTTCCTGGATAATACTATCTTTTGTTTGGTCGCTATAATCCTGTATGGTTAGCGCCATTATTTTTCCACTGGCCGCATCAACTAATCCCCCGTAAATCCCCCGGTCATCACTACCCAAATAGGTGCTTTGATAAATACCTGCAATGGCAATGCGACCTTCCTCTTCATCAAACAAACCTGCGGACTGGGGAGCTTTACCTTCACCTAAATCAATCTCCGACTCCTTGAAGCCATCGGGCGATATAACAAACACCTTAAACTTATAACCCAAAGCACGCGTTTTCTTATCATGCTCTGTTTGGTAAAGTTTTGCCGTCATTACAACCGTTCCATCGTTAAGCAACCGAACCCATTGTAACCACAACTTATTATCGGGATAAGGCAGCTCTACTTCCTTAGCCCATTTAGCATTTAGCTTTTCATCAAATACGTTAAGTGACAATTTTGCCTTTCCGTTTTTCTCAACAATCCATCCTGAGTTAACCATCAACAGCAATGTTTGATCCGGATTTTGGAATACACCATTTGCATTGTTATTAATACTACTGCCAAAATGAGTTATACCATCCCAGGCAATTCTCGTATTCTTTGCACTTGTGCTTGCTACCTTTTGGGGCTCTCCCTCAAAGTTGCCCTTATCGTCTAATTTCTGAAAATAGGTTTCAATGGTCTTTGTCTTTCTATCCTCATAAGTTAGGTCTGCATAGTGGTAATGTTTGGTCGCAACAAAAGTTGCAAGTTCTGCATCCTCGTTGTTTACCTTAAACTCCAGGCCTTTATTACTAACCAGTTGGTGTTGCATATTAAACCGTAGCATTTCGTGCTTCCTGTAAGGTTGTAAAAGCACATAATAGTCGGTAGCTGTAGCACCTATAAAGTCAACAACACCGAAAGCATCTGCCTTTTTATAATCAGGGCCCCATGTCATCTTAAATTCTTGTGCCATCATCACCAGCGGCAGCATAGCCGCCATTACCATCATTAACTTTTTCATTTGGTTCAAATTAGTTGTTGCAAGAATATATTTTATTGCTGAACTTTTTACTCATTTCATCATGGTGGCAGCATCCCGATTCTATCACGTTATAGTTTAGCCGCTTCTATTGTATTCTACGGTTTGTATCGTTTCTGAAAACCTTTACAAGGTATTCCTACGGCCATCATCAGTAGTAACAATTTTCACCCTTTTCTTCGTGGCTTTGTGTAAGCGGTATTCCCTTATCTTCGCCGCCTGATGAGAATTGATGTAATATCCGTTTTGCCCGAATTGCTCGAAAGTCCCTTTAACCATAGCATACTGAAACGTGCAAAGGAAAAAGGCCTTTTGGAGATTAACCTGGTACACCTGCGCGACTTTAGCACCAACAAGCATAAAACCGTTGATGACTACCAGTATGGCGGGGGCGCCGGTATGGTAATGATGTGCGAACCAATTGCCAATTGTATCGACCACCTAAAAAGCCAGCGGAACTACGATGAGGTAATTTACCTGACCCCCGATGGCGAAACTCTGAACCAGAAAATTGCCAATACCCTCTCCTTAAAGCAGAACCTGATTATGCTTTGCGGGCATTACAAGGGTATTGATGAGCGGCTGCGCCAAACCTATATAACAAGGGAAATCTCCATCGGCGATTACGTATTAAGCGGCGGCGAACTGGCGGCGGCCGTGTTGGTGGATAGTATCGGCCGTTTGCTGCCCGGTGTGCTGAATGACGAAACCTCGGCCCTAACCGATTCTTTTCAGGACGGGCTCCTCTCCCCCCCGGTTTATACCCGTCCGGAGGATTTCCGGGGGCTGAAGGTGCCACCGGTGCTGTTGAGCGGCCATGAAAAAAATATCAACGAATGGCGGCACGAGCAGGCGCTGGAACGCACCAGAACGCGCCGCCCCGACCTGCTGAACGAATAGTTAAATTTCAAATTTGTAACCCATGATGGTATCCAGCCAAAAAATTGGCATTGATTATCAATAGGTTGCAACGGGTTACAAAAATGCTTGCTACCCATTGCCCAAATGCTACCCATCCGAAAAAAATATACGCCCGGAAGGTTTGGGGTATTGAGATTCTCAGTTTTATTCCTATTTTTGCCCACCTTTTAAGAAAAGTCCAACAAATAATAGAGCGTCATGAATCCTAAAATCAAACTAGTAGAAGAAACCTTCGGCACAGCCAGCAAACACCCGGCTTTCAATCCCGGCGATAACATCACTGTATCGTACAAAATTACAGAAGGTAACAAGGAGCGTATCCAGGAATTCCGTGGCGACGTTATCCAGGTTCGTGGCGCCGGTGCAGGCAAAATGTTCACCGTTCGTAAGATCTCTAACGGCGTTGGCGTTGAGCGTGTTTTCCCTTTAAACTCTCCGTTTGTTGACGAGATCGTAGTAAACAAGGTTGGTCGCGTTCGTCGTGCCAAACTGTTCTACCAGCGTAACCGTAAAGGTAAAGCCTCTCGTATTCAGGAGAAGCGTATGGCCGAAACTTCAGCCGCTGCCGAATAAGCAGGGTTTTAAAAAAATAGCAAAATGCCGCCCCACAAAGGCGGCATTTTCTTTTTGTGTAGTATCTTTGGTAGGTGCGCAACCAACCCACTTGCGCGGCACGTAAGCGGCGTTATTATTTTACATTTCCGTGACCATCCGAAACCCTTCTTTTTGCGTCTGTAACATATAACGATGTGTATAATTTAGCGTTTAAATAGTGCACCGGCTTTTTAAATTGCATATGGTAAAACTGTCCTGTTCTGCACCGTATCGAATGCCATTATTGGTAAATTAAGCCTACCTGGCATCTTACCGTCAAACGGGTATAATAATTGAACAATTAGGTTTATGGCCTACAAGAACTATAAATTCAAATCATTAAGGGTTTTCAGCAGCGACGAGTGGCTTGCCAACCGTAAGCGCGAATACCGCTCTGTTTTCGACCGAACCGAAACTGCCTATATATCTGCCGAGTTAGCCTTCTACAATAAACTGTTTGATGAACAGGATTGGGAAGCTACTATAACACTAAAGGCTTTTTCGCATGCCGATGGCGCCAAAAAGGAACTCTGCTCGCAGGACGAAAAGCGCAAAATACGCCTCGACGAGAACACCGTTTACATCAATAAGGGCTGGGGAATGGCCACACCGGGCGCTTTTTGGCTGCGCGGCGAATACAGTTGGGAAGCCTACATTGACGGGGAGCTGATTGGCACCAAGCGTTTTTATGTGGAAGAAGTGGGCCGCGTAACAGCAGAATTGAACCCATACTTTGATGTAGAATCTATTCGCTTTTATACCGGCGACTACAATGCCGTAAACGAGGAGAACAAAACCTACCTGAAACGAATAAACGCCAACCAAACCCAGTATTTGTATGTGGAGTTTAAATTCCGCAACAAAATTGAAACGGAATGGAACTGCGAAGCCGTATTTAACTGGTATAATGCTTCGGGTATGCTTAAGGCCCGCATTGAGCGTTTCCGTAAAATTGAAGCCGGCAAACAAGGTGAAACTTTCACCTTTAATGAAGGCTGGGGCAATGATATTCCCGGAACCTGGAAGGACAGCAGCTATCGCCTGGAAGTGGTGTTTATGGACACCGTAATTGCCGTACTGTATTTGGAAACAGGCGAGGAAGATGTAGAAGGTGAATTAGAACTGAACGTAAATAATACCGCACAGGTTGCAACCACAACAGTTGCCACTCCTATCCGCCCCGATGAGTCGTTAGAAGCGCAGGTAGCACAATTGGATGAACTGATTGGTTTAGAAGAACTGAAAAAAGAAATCAAGAACCACATCAGCTATCTGAACTTTTTAAAGTTGCGTCAGGAAAAGGGCTTTAAGGATAGCGATCGTATAGCGTTGCACAGTGTGTTTATGGG
The DNA here is from genome assembly GCA_046329495.1 of Chitinophagales bacterium. Taxonomy (GTDB): domain Bacteria; phylum Bacteroidota; class Bacteroidia; order Chitinophagales; family LD1; genus Bog-950. The sequence goes on from JAXLUO010000002.1 coordinate 60,914, forward strand.
TAACCCCGGCACCGGTAAAACTACGGTGGTAAAAATGCTGGGCCAGATTTACAAAGCCATGGGCCTGCTTAGTAAAGGCCATGTGAAGGAAGTAGACCGCAGTCAACTTATTGGCGAATACATTGGCCAAACGGCGCCCAAGGTGAAGAAGGCCATTGAAGAAGCCAAAGGCGGCATTCTGTTTATAGATGAAGCCTACTCCTTAGCCCGCGAAGCAGACGACAGCAAAGACTTTGGTAAAGAAGCCATTGAAGTGTTGATTAAAGAAATGAGCGATGGCAGTAAGGACCTGGCCGTAATGGTAGCCGGCTATCCGCACGAAATGCAGGTATTCCTCGATTCGAACCCGGGCATGAAGTCGCGTTTTAACAACTACTTCCATTTTGACGATTACCTGCCTGAAGAACTCCAGGAAATTGCCTTGCAGGCTGCTAAATACCGCAACGTTAAATTAACAGAGGACGCACAGAAATACCTGTTTGATCAGTTAACCGAAGCTTACCGCAACCGTGATAGAACCTTTGGTAATGCGCGCTTTGCTTACTCGGTAGTTGACGAAGCTAAAATGAACTTAGGCTTGCGATTAATGAACCGGCCCGATTTGCGCGACTTGAATGATGAAGCGCTTAGCACCATCGAACTGGAAGATCTTGAACAGGTGTTTGTAAACAAGGGTAAGCGCCGTGCAAAAATTAAGGTAAACGAAAAAATGCTGCGCGATTCGCTGAACGAACTGAATGAGCTGATCGGTATAACGAACATTAAAAACGAAGTAAACGAACTGGTAAAACTGGTGCGCTTTTACGAAGAGATCGGAAGAGATGTAACCAATAAATTTTCGCTACATACTGTGTTCCTCGGTAATCCGGGCACAGGTAAAACCACGGTGGCACGTATCATTGGTAAAATATACAAAGCGCTCGGCTTGTTAGAGCGCGGCCATATGATTGAAACCGACCGGCAGGCGATGGTAGCAGGTTATGTAGGCCAAACGGCGATTAAAACCGATGAGCGTATTAAAGAAGCCAAAGGCGGCGTATTGTTTATTGACGAGGCGTATGCATTAGGAGAAACTGCTATGGGTGGCGACTTTGGAAAAGAAGCCATTGAAACCTTGCTGAAACGTATGGAAGACATGCGTGGTGAGTTTGCTGTAATTGTTGCCGGTTATACTGAACCGATGCAGCGATTTCTGGAATCGAACCCCGGCCTGCGTTCCCGTTTCGACCGCACCTATACCTTCCAGGATTATACAGCCGATGAATTGTATCAGATTGCTTTAACGCTGCTGGGCAAGGAGAACATCAAGCCTGATAAAGAAGCAGATGAGTATATGAAACAATACATACAAAGCTTATACGATTATCGCGACAAATACTTTGGTAACGGACGAGAGATTCGCAAGTTTATACTGGAAGCTGTGCAGAACCAAAACCTGCGTCTTGCTTCTATCAGCAAAGAACACCGCACCAAAGAGATGCTGGATACGTTAACGCTTGAGGATCTGAAGGAATTCAAGATTCAGGAAGGTAAGCGCAGCAGCCTGGGCTTTAAATACTAAAAATTAACTTCTTGTTAGATTAAGCACAAAAGGCGGTATTATACAATAATGCCGCCTTTTGTGCGTCGTATATGTATGTGCTACTGCCTTTGTGCGGTGCATTCTTATGGCATTGTTATACATCAATGCTCTCCTGCGCTTTCGTAGCGCCATCAGTTGGAGGAATACATTTTGTTGAACTAAACCTGCAATTGAGATTGTATGTACAATAACAGCGAGATTAATTTTTGGGCCAGGCAATACTGGGGGAACAGCCTGCAGGTGTGGGCTACAGCACTTATTATACTGGTTGTAGGCATTGCCATGCTGTATTTACTTAAACGTTTTTTAATTAACCGCCTACGCAAATGGAGCGCCGCAACCAACACGCAATTTGACGACGCACTGGTAACAATCATAAACGGCCCAGCGCTTTACCTGCTTTATCTGATCTTATTTCGAGTTTCAATGCACACGCTCGTTTTAGGAACACGGGTTACTCGTTTGCTGCATGTAGCATTTACACTCGGGTTTACCATTCTTGGTGTCTGGATGCTTACATCGTTCCTCCGCTCGCTGCTTTTTAATTATCTAAAACGCAAAGACGGTGCTATTACAAGATTTTCGCAAGCACGTGGTTTGCTTTTTACCATCAATGCCATCATCTGGATGCTGGCCATTGTGTTTGCCATTAATAATCTGGGTTATAATGTTACAGCCATCATAACAGGTTTGGGTGTTGGTGGTATTGCCATTGCACTTGCTGCACAAGCTGTTCTGGCTGATCTGTTCAGTTACTTCGTTATCTTCTTCGACCGGCCCTTTGAAGTAGGTGACTTTATTGTAACCGCCGATAAAATGGGAACCGTTGAATCCATCGGCATAAAAACTACACGCTTACGCACCTTAAGCGGCGAACAACTGGTTTGTTCCAATACATTTCTTACCAATTCGCAGGTACATAACTACAAACGCATGCAAACGCGGCGGGTGGTTTTTACGCTAAGCATTAAATACGATACACCGGTAGAACAAGTAAAACAAATTCCCGTAATGGTGCGCAGTATTGTTGAGTCAACTGCCGATGTAACCTTCGATCGTGGCAATTTTATGGAACTGGCAGGCACTGCGTTGAAGTTTGAATTTGTGTATTACATACAAAGCGCTGACTATAATGTGTACATGAACAAACAAGAGGAAATACTACTGCAAATACTTTCACAATTCCGGACAGCAGATATCCGTTTCGCATTCCCTACGCAAACGCTATATCTGAATAACGAAGCCAACGCCAAAACCGCTTAAGTATGCAAAATAAACTATACATAGTAGCTAATCGATTACCGGTTACCATTATCCAACACAAAGGGCAGACTGAAATCAGTTCGGCATCCGGAGGTCTGGTTAGTGCTATAAGCAGTTACCTGGAAGCAACGGCTCACGAAGGGCAATCATTTAATGCAGTTTTATGGGCAGGGGTACCTGGATGCACAGCTAAAGTTTGGCAACGTGTAAAGCAAAAGATTCAACAGAACGGATATACCTACTTGCCTGTATTTACCGAACGCCGTTTATACGACCGTTATTACAACGGTTTTTGTAATAGTTTGCTGTGGCCTTTGTTTCACTATTTCCCCTCCTATGCTGAATTCAGGGCGTCCGATTATGAAGCTTACATGGAAGTTAATCGTCAATTCCATATGTGTTTGGCTGAACAACTGGAAGATCAGGATACTGTTTGGATACACGATTATCATTTACTCCCGTTGGCCGGTATGCTACGCCGCTCGCACCCCAACCTAACCATAGGTTTTTTTCTGCACATACCTTTCCCTCCGTACGACATTTTTAAAATGTTACCATGGCCATGGCAACAAAGTATTTTAGATGGTTTGTGCGGCTCGAACCTTTTGGGTTTTCATACCATCCACTACGCCAACAATTTTATACAATGTGCCCAAACAGCTTTAGGTGCAGAGAGCCGGGGCCGGCATTTAATGGTAAACGGCAGAGTAATTCGGGTGGGCGTTTTCCCAATAAGCATCGATTACAAAAAATTCAACAACAGCTACACGCAGGACCCAGTTGAACGTTTACGGCGTTCGTACCGGCAACAAATTGGTGACCGAAAAATAATTTTTTCGGTAGATAGATTGGATTATACCAAGGGTGTAATGAACCGCTTAAAGGCCTATGAACGTTTTCTGGCTACAAATCCTGAATACGAGGGTAAGGTGGTGTTTGTTATGGTAATTGTTCCTTCGCGCGACACAATCTCGAAATATGATGAACGAAAAAAAATGATCAACGAGTTTGCCGGTTATCTGAACGGTAAGTTTGGAGGTTTGCAATGGCAACCCCTGCTTTATAACTATAACAGTATAAGTTTTGAAGAATTATGCGCGCTATATACGGTGTGTAACCTGGCGCTTATTACTCCCTTACGTGATGGCATGAATCTGGTTGCCAAAGAGTTTGTTGCCAGCCGAAGAGATAAAAAGGGGGTACTGATATTGAGCGAAATGGCAGGGGCCTCGGAAGAATTGGTGGATGCGTTACTTATAAACCCCAACGACCAGGCCGAAATTTCAAGAGCCATAAAAACCGCGCTCGAAATGCCTGATGACGAACAGGAAATACGCATGACACACATGCAAAAGCGCATACAACAATACGACGTGCAGCATTGGGCCTCCGATTTTATGCTTAGGTTGCAGGAAGCACATGCCGCCCAGGAGGGCATGCAAATCAGAATAGCCGATGAACAGGTATTAAAGCAACTACAATCGCACTATTTGGCTGCTGACAGGCGCTTATTGCTTTTTGATTATGACGGAACACTTGTAAATTTTGCAGCTCAACCCGATTTAGCTATACCCACTGCCGACTTGCTACAACTGCTTAACACCCTGGCTCAAAATACCGCCAACACACTTTGCATTATCAGCGGGCGGCCCGCCTATAGCCTGGAGCGCTGGTTTAAGCACCTGCGGGTAAACTTAATTGCCGAACATGGCGCGGCTATTAAACCCGCCGGCGAAGAATGGCAAACCCCATTAATTGCGGATACTTATTGGATGGCTGAATTAACAGAGGTTATAAACAGGTATGTAGACCTTTACCCCAACAGCTTTTTAGAAACCAAGCAGTTTTCGCTTGCGTGGCATTATCGCAATACTACCATTGAAGCGGGTTCGAAAGAACTGAATGAAATTGCCAGCCAATTTAGCGAGCATTTGCACACTTTTGATCTTCAACTATTGAAGGGTAATAAAGTAATGGAAATAAGGCCGGCAGCAATATCTAAAGGCACTGCAGTACGCCAATGGCTGGCCCGTATTTCGCCCGATTTTGTGCTGGCGGTTGGCGATGATGCAACAGATGAAGATATGTTCAGGGTTTTAAAGAATCATCCGCACAGCATCAGTTTAAAAGTGGGCTATCAGGTATCTGCTGCGGACTATAACCTTAAGGATACAGCTGAAGTAAAAGTTTTGCTACAGGAGCTTGCCAAGGCCGGTACAAGAATGGCAGGTAATTAGCATAGTTAAGGAAGGCATCTTATTTTTGAAGCATGCACACCCTCCAACGCTTTAATGTACGTGTTTACGGTCTTTTGATAAACGAACAAAACCAGTTATTGGTAACCGATGAGGTTTTTAAAAATGGCAGCAGAGCTACCAAGTTCCCCGGTGGAGGATTGGAGTTGGGCGAAGGCACCATTGAATGCCTGAAACGAGAATTTATGGAGGAAGCCGGTATTGCCGTTGTTGTAGATGAACACTTTTATACCACAGATTTTTTTGTACCGTCGTTTTTTGACACCGACTCCCAAATCATCAGCATCTACTACAAGGTAAGCTCGCCCGATTGGCACCTCATTAAAGCTTCCTCCAGTAAATTCGATTTTGTTGAAGTGCCGGGACAAGAGGCAGAGTCGTTTCGGTGGATTGATCTTAAAGACCTTTACAAGGAAGAGTCAATCATCCTGCCAATCGACAAGGTTGTTGTTGATATGCTTACTTCTACGCTCTAACCGTTATTACCGGTAAGCACAGAACGGGCATCTTATAAATCTTTAAGAAGCAATATTGCTTTTGCGGTTAGCCTTAAAAATGGCACTAAATGGGCGGCTTTCTATTTGGCTGCGCAACCATGTTTTAATGTTAAAGGCTATAAATATACGTGTAGCTGTAGTATCCTTCTCAAACGAACGCAGCAGCTTACTGAGTATCTCCTGCTTATTGCTGCTGTTCATTTTACGCAAGGCAGTTAGTATTCTTTTTTCTCCATCAGTTAAACCATATGCTTCCAGGTGAATTAATGCATTGGCCGCCAGTTGTGGCAGCACGTCAAAAGCATTTAGTTCCACATTGGCCAGAACTTTAAGTAATTCGCAACTTTTATAATGCGATGTAGCATCCTTCTTTACTCCTAATGACTGAAAGGCTGCAATAGAAGTAAATAGTTGCTTGTGACTTTTGTTCACAAACTCAAACAAAATTCTATACCGGTAAAATTCAAGAATAAAAAGCCTGAATCGGCCACCGTGTTCGTTAATCAGTTTATCAGGGAAATACCGTTGAGAGAATTTCTCTCCTTCCTCGTGCCTGCCTGTTCCCCAGTAAGCATACTGGTTATAAGTAAAATAACAGAGTTCATTCTCTACCCGCTCAAGTTCTCCTGAAGCTTTAACTGCATACATTTCTTCATTAAGCGCAAAAACTTCTTCGGGCCGGTCGGTATAAAGTGCCGCCAAAATAAAAGCTCTGATGGCTTTTACATACTTATCGTAATCTGCAAGAAGGCTTTTACTCTGCCATAGCTTTTTTTCGAAACGGTAATAGTGGTTTGCCACCTGATACTGTTTCTCAAAATCCTGCTTTAGCATGTAATACATACTAATGGCGGCTAATCGCAGGCGCTCTACCGTAATAATCTCCGATTTTTCTCCTTCCAGTTCAGCCACGGAGGTAACCTCTTCCAAAGGTATAGCTTGCTTACCCGCAAAAGCCCACTGGTTGCTATAATGACTTAGTTGCTGAAAAATCTCAAAATAACGGTCAATTTGTTGCAGGGAAGTTATTGCATGCTTTAAATCAGTAAAAAGAGCTGCATTTTGCACTTCGCGCTCGCTAATTTTCCAACTGTGCTTTTCCATATCAAACAACAGCTTGCGCAAGGGATATTCCATCCAAAAAAGCTCCAGTTCTTTAGCCTGGTGCAAAGCCTTTTTACTTACCTGAATTGCCTTTGTCCGAAGCCCTTTTCGATTCAGCAGGCGAATATGAAACCATTGCTTCACCGTTCTACTTGCCTCACTGTTGTTCATCTCCAGCAACATTAGAGCATCCAGCAGCATGGTGAACAGGTATGCCTTCATATCGGTATAACCCTTAAAAGTCTTTCTGAGCCCGGTTTCCTCAAATTTCTCCTGTGCATTTATAGCATCAAAAAGCTGAAGATATTTGTTGCCCTCCTCAGCATGCCGCTTTGCAAATTTTTTAAAGTAGCCCTTTTCTTCAGGCGTTAAGGAGTGTATAAGCTTAAATAAATCATCTGAGCCTTTAGTGCGTGCCATAGTTCATTGTTGTTGCTATAATTATACGGGTATTGAACCAAAGTTCGAATGCTCTTATATTTTAAATTTCGATCTCTTGTGATGAAACTTGAGTGACTTCCGATTTTTGAAAAAAACAAGGGTAAATGCTTAACAAATATGGCTTACGTTTGGGGCCCATGAAACAGAACCTACTACTACTTCTAAGTTGCATTATAGTTGCAGCAAAAGCCCAAACACCACCCGCCATGGTTAAAGACGTTTACCCCGGTGGCGGAGACGGAATATTGGCAGACACCTATCTTGCGGAATTGAACGGCAAAGCCTATTTCTTCGGCCACCCCAACGATTCTACCTATTGGCTATATGAGTCGGATGGTACAGATGCAGGCACCGTGCCTATAGCCAAAGCGCGCTACTATGATTATAACGAACCTAATTTCCATAAGTGGAATAACAAGCTGATATGGGTTGGTAATGACCACACCCAATGGGATAATAACCAATTAATGGTAAGCGACGGCACTTCCGGAGGTACGGAACCCGTTATTCAGGTTAACGCATCAACAGCTGTAAATAGCTGGAAGGGCGATGGCTTTGCCGCGTTACCCGGTGGTTTTTTTATGATTTTGATTGATAGCAGCGAGTCGTGCTTGTTTTTTAGTGATGGTACACCTGCCGGCACAAAACGCGTTTTTAGGCCAACAGGAACTGTTTACTATAGCTTTGACCTTTATAATGTTGTTAATGGCAAACTGGTGTTCAACATAAATAATGATGTTTATGTGAGCGATGGCACCCCTGCCGGAACACAAATCGCCTACAGCCCGTCATTTTTTGAACACCCCGGCAAAGGCATAGTGCTGGGCAATTACGCTTACTTTAGTTATGGTAATGATTTATGGCGAACAGATGGCACTACCAACGGAACAACCCTTGTAAAAGGCCCTTTTGACAGTGATCCTCAATTGTTAGCGGCAGCCGGTAACCAATTATTTTTTGTTAGCAGCGAAAACGGTTCAGGGGCCGAGCTTTTTGTGAGTGATGGCACTACCAACGGCACTCATTTGGTAAAAGACATAAATCCAAATGGCTCCGGTATTATGGCAGCAGAACCTCTATTGGGAGTAATAGGAAACAAAATTGTATTTGTTGGCAATACCTTAACTGAGGGTGATGACCCCTGGATTAGCGATGGTACGGCAGCAGGCACCTTTTTGTTAAACGAAATTTGTACAGGCACCGGTAGCTCGTATATACAAATGCCCGCAACTGATACAGTAAAAGGCTTTGTTTATTTTATAGCAGAGCAATGCAACCAGGCAGAACAACTTTACAGAACCGATGGAAGTACAGCCGGCACTATAAAGGTAAACAGCGTGAACATTGGCACTTCTGCATTTACAACATTACGCCCTATAAACGGTTTACTTTATTTCAGCACCATAGCCAGTGGTATAGGTCACGAAATGTTTGTAACCAATGGTTACCCCGGCGGCACAATAACCTATGATCTGGTTCCCGGTAGTGGCTACTCCAATTCTTCTGAGTTTACGCTGGTGGGCAACAAGGTGTTTTTTACAGCAAGCAATAATAAAGGCGAAGAATTGTGGAGTTCCGATATTCCGGTAATTAGCGGTGTTGAGGAAACACCGGCAGATGAAATGTCGGCGATATTGTTCCCCAATCCGGCTAACCAACTACTTATGGTTAAAGCCGGTACCTTATCTATAGACAAGGTAAACATTTACAACGCTTCAGGACAGTTGTTACTTACTACCGGCTCTTCTAAAATTGATGTAAGCCTTTTAAATGCCGGTATCTACTACGCTGAAGTAATAACCTCTGAAGGTCTTTTGCGCAACCGCTTCATAAAACAATAATCACCCGGCTTTGAACCTTATTTATTGATGCTAACCCGTAAAGGACGTAAACCTGGTTTGCGTCCTTTTTTTTATCTAAAAAAGCTGCTTAAAAGCAGCTCGACACAGAGTAACTTCATCTGTACGCTGTTCCAATTCTTTATTCTCCCGAATCTGGTTGATATAGTGCATTGATTATCAAAATATTAGCATAAAATCCGGCTTCAGGTAGATTTCCGCCTTAAAACCGCTCAAATCCGGGCAAAATTTCGTATTTTTGGCGTCCTTTTTATCAAACCAAACTCGCGTTCGGGGCGAGAATAAAAAACTACCGGTTTTATTTATGTCAGATGAATTAGTTCAACAACAGGAAGAAACTGTTGCAAAAAACGGCTCAACGGCTGCTGCTACCGCACACGACGATTTCGATTGGAGTGTTGACCGCCGCAACGTAGTGAGCTACTCTGAGGCAGACCGCAAAAAATATGATGAGGTTTACTCGGGGACTTTAAAAACCATCGAAAATAACGAGATCGTTAAAGGTACGGTGGTTGCTGTTACCGCAACTGATGTGGTATTAAACATCGGTTTTAAGTCAGACGGCCTGGTGCCACTTTCTGAATTCCGCGATATCGAGGAACTGAAGATAGGTGAAACCTACGACGTTTACGTGGTAAACAAAGAAGATAAGAAAGGTGTTCTTATCCTAAGCCGCAAAAATGCACGTATGCTGAAAGCATGGGAGCAAATTGTGGAATCTTATAACACAGGCGCGGTTGTTACCGGTAAAATCACCTCTAAAACCAAAGGTGGTCTTATTTGTAATGTATTCGGTATGGAAACTTTCTTACCGGGTTCTCAGATCGACGTTAAGCCAATCAGCGACTACGATGTTTACGTGGGCAAAACCATGGAACTGAAAGTTGTTAAGATCAACGAAGCTATCAAGAATGCCGTTGTATCGCACAAAGCCCTTATCGAAAGCGATATCGAAGCGCAACGCGAAGCCATCATCGGCAAACTGGAAAAAGGTCAGGTACTGGAAGGTACTATCAAGAACATTACCGATTTCGGTGCGTTCATCGACCTTGGCGGCGTAGACGGTCTGTTATACATCACCGATATTTCATGGGGCCGTATCAGCCATCCGAAGGAAGTGCTGGAACTGAACCAGAAACTGAACGTGGTAGTACTGGATTACGACGACAACAAGAAGCGTATTTCTTTAGGCTTAAAGCAACTGCAGCCACACCCATGGGATACTCTGGATTCTACTATCGACGTAGGCACCAAAGTAAAAGGCAAAATCGTAAACATCGAAGACTACGGTGCATTCCTGGAAATCACTCCTGGTGTAGAAGGTCTGATCCACGTATCGGAAGTTTCCTGGAGCAACACGCCAATCAACAGCCGCGAGTTCTTCCACTTAGGCGACCAACACGAAGCGATTGTTATGACTATCAACCGCGAAGAGCGTAAGATGTCGTTGTCGCTGAAGCGCCTGACTGAAGATCCTTGGACAAAGATCACTGAGAAGTTCCCTGTTGGCACCCGTACCAAAGGCCTGGTTAAAAACATCACTCCATTCGGCGTGTTTGTTGAACTGAGCGAAGGTATTGGCGGCATGGTTCACATCAGCGACCTTTCATGGACCAAGCGTTTCAACCACCCAAGTGAGTACACTAAAGTGGGTAACGAAATAGAAGTAGTGGTATTAGACATTGATGCTGAAAACCACAAGCTGACCCTTGGCCACAAGCAGATTGAAGAGGATCCATGGGATACTTTTGAAAATGTATTCCCTGTAGGTTCTATCCACGAAGCAACCGTTCTTCATGTAGAAGACAAAGGTGCTGTAGTGTTACTGCCTTACGGCTTAGAAGCTTTTGCTCCTAAAAAGCACCTGGCTAAACAAGCCGGCGGTTTTGTAGGCGCTGACGAGAAAGCTGATTTCAAAGTAATCGAATTCAACCGTAACGATAAGAAGATCATCGTTTCGCATGCACGTATCTGGGAAGAAGCTCAGAAGGATGCAATTGAAGGCGAGAAAAAAGAGAAAAAAGCTGAACGCGAAAAGGCTTCAAAAACCGTTAAGAATCTGCAGAAGAGCATCGAGAAGACAACCCTGGGCGACCTGGGCGTGTTAAGCGGACTGAAAGAGCGTATGGAAGAAGACGCCCGCAACGAAGCTAAAAATGTCGGTAACAGCGAAGAACCAAAAAGCGAATAGTAAACTGCTTTAACTACTACGTGTAAATCCCGCCCCGCAAGGGCGGGATTTTTTATTTTTAATGCCGGTGAATCATCTCCAAACCATTAAGTTAATTATTGATGAGCTGGACAAAAATGGGTATGTCAGCGAAGCCAGCATCATTACCGGGGCGCAGTCCTCTGCTTCGAGCGGCACCGAATTATTGATGCGTGTGGGGTTTGCGTTGAACCGGTTGGCAGAAGATCAACCACAGACATATAAAACTATAGAGTCTCCAGCCAGGAAGTTGATGGCCTACTGCCACTCCATTGGTTTGTTTCCGAATTGATTCCCACGTATGCTAATTACGTCTGAAGAAAAGAGCTTCTTATCCCCTACCCCCAAACCGGAGTCGGCGAATCTTGCTGCTGCCCTCGGCCTTACATTCGGTTTTTACCTTGCGTTGCTGGCCATAACAACCGCCTTTAAACCCACCTGGAACCACAGCAAAAGCAGCGGCTGGATGCTTAAAATAAGCGATGGTAGAAAAACCCTGTGCTATGTTATTCCTTTAACCGGTTGCTTTAAAGTAAGCCTTACCTTGCGCGAAGCAGAAAGGGAAATACTATTAAATGATAGTACTCTCACCGAACTGCACCTGCAGCTATCGACTGCTAAAAAGTATGTAGAAGGCTATGCTTTGCAATTTATTATTAGTAATAAAAAAGAGCATGCCGGGCTACTTAAGCTGCTGCATGCTCTTATGTTGTTGCGAAAGTAAGTTTCCTTACTCCTTAATTATCTTTTTTCGGAAGCTGTTGCCATTTGTTTTTACCTCGGCAATATAGCTGCCTGCAGGCAACTGGCTGAGGTTGAATTGCGCATAGTTTAAGCCCGAGGTGGAAGTAACTTTGCCACTGCTTAACAAGCCGCCCTTAAGGTCATACAGGTTCAGCTCCAACTCGCGGGTATCGTACAAGTAATACTGAACTATTAAATGATCCTGTGCAGGGTTAGGATACATGCCAAACACAATTACCGGGTTGGCTTCGATGGCATTGGGCTCCTGCACATGGTAAACAAGGGTAAAGGTATCGCAATGGTTGGCACCGCAGTTATCACAACCTTTTACTTTCACCGTATCATCGCCTACATAGTTGTAGTAAGGGAAGTATTTTAAGCAGCTATCGCCTTGCCATTGCAGCGTACCGTGTGCCGGTGCTGAAACAATCTGCTTTGAGATAAGATTTCCGCTCAAGTCATCAAACAACTGGCAATAGGCTATGTTGCTGTTTTTATTTAATTGTAAGTCGGCAAAGCCGGGATAAACAGGGTGGTTGATGCGGAAGATGTAAATAACTGTATCGCAGCCCTTGTTATCACAAGCCTTAAACAGCACGGTATCGCTACCGCAGTAGGTTGAATCGGGCAGATAGCTGAAGCAGGTATCGTTAACCTGCAGATTGCCATGCACGGTACCGTAATGGCCATACACAGGGCCTACACCAATCAAATCGTCGTAGCTGAAACATTCCTGTTGAGCGCTATCGCTCTGTACATCGCGCACGTATACATCCACGTCTTCAACCGGTGTTATGTTAATGTATAGATAAACAGTATCGCATACAGGGCTGGCTTCTACTGTGCAAACCACAACTGCAACTGTATCGGTTCCATTGTAATTATTTGCAGGCACATAAGTTACATCCTGTCCGTTGAGCGTAATTGCACCGCCATGTTGTGCTTGCTGCGAAATGCTCATGGTAACCAGTGGACACATCTGCAGGCTTGGAATAATATTCACCATTGCCTGGGTGTTTTCCGGAATGCTGATTGCATGGTCAGTAATTTTATAGAAGCCGATATTCTGTTTAGCATTAACAGGCGGTAAACCCGGTATTTTAGGCGCATTGGTGATTGCTGTTCCTGCACGAATAAATCGCTCGTTATGATTGACATAGTAAGACGGTCCGGCTAATTCACCCGAATTAATCTGTGTTACCGTATTCATGTAGGTATAATCAGCCTGCGTGCGGTTTTTCTTTACATCAAGAGTATAGAAACCTTTATCGGTTAGGTTAATATACTTCATATGCGGGTTCAGGCTTTTGATAATGTTGGCGCCTACAGGAAGGGGAGAGTTCATGGAAGTAACACTTGTTCCTACAAACTCAGGGCAAACAGCGCCAGCCCCGGTATTTTGATCGTAATTGGGGCCGGGCACATCGTTACACCAACTGGTATGTATATCCCCGGTTAAGATTACAACGTCCTTGATGTTGTTATTCAGGATATGATTTTCGATGAGCGTACGTTCGTAGTTATAGCCATCCCATTGGTCGGCATTCACAGGTTGCCCAAATACCGTTAGAGGCGAGAACATAACCTGATTGCCAATTATCTTCCACCGGGTTGAAGTATCACTCAACTGTTGTAAAAACCATGCACGTTCAACAGGGCCCATGATGTGCCGGGTGCTATCATTGCGTGCACTAAGATTCTGCTCATCCCGGTCATAAAGGCGGGTATCCAGCATCACAAGGTCCAGCAGTTTGCCGTAGCGCAGCTTACGGAAAATACGGATGGTATCAACCGGGTCGGGTTTGCGGATTGGCATCCATTTAAAATAGGTGCTGGTAGAATTATGTTTACGATCGAGGAAGTTACCTTCTGTTCCCGGCGTATGGTTCTCTGCTCCTTCGCGCCACGAATCGTTTGCTGTTTCGTGGTCATCCCAAACGGTAATGAAGGGGAACAATTGGTGAATGCGCTGTAACTGTTTATCGAGTTTATATTGCGAGTAACGCAGTTCATAGCCCACTTCGGTTATACATTCATTGGTAGGTTCGTAGGTACGGCCGGCAATATTATCTGAGAAGTCACCACTGGCATATTCATAAATATAGTCGCCGAGATGCACAACGGCATCCACATCGTTGTGGGTGCTTAGTGATTGATAGGCGTTAAAATAGCCGTGTTCCCAACTGGCGCAGCTAACCACTCCAAAACGAATACTATCTACATCGGCATTGGCATCCGGAGCAGTTTTAGTGCGTCCGATGATTGAATTACGCCCACCTGATTGAAACATGTAGTAGTAATAAGTTGCAGGTTGCAGACCACAGGCATCTACTTTAACGCAGTAATGATTGTCAGCCGTAGCAACTGCTTTACCGTAGTTTACAATGTTGTTGAAGTTGGTATCGGTAGCTATTTGCCAATACACATCGATATCTCCTAACATGCCTGTGTCAGGCGTAACACGGGTCCAGATAATTACGCGGTCACTCATAGGATCACCAGATTCAACCCCATGATAAAATGGACGCATTGAAGGGTCCAGCGTAATGCGCTGTTGGTGATCAATAGCTTGTGCAAAACCCTTAAAACCGCCTAAGATGAGGGCGAGAATGAAGAGCAGTTGGGTCATTTTTTTCATCGGCGGCGAAATTACGCAAATGTTGTGGTGAGTTGCAGGAATTAACGTTTCAATTTCAATATTTAATAAGGACTTATCTAACATATTACCAGCCGGTTGCACAGTTAACCATGGATTAAAGCTACCGTACCGATTTCTGTTATTTTTATGCCTTCAAACTCTTGACATTATGCGTTTTACCACCCTGCTGCTCGTTCTATTATCTGCTGTTAATGGTCTTGTAGCGCAAGCCCCCGCTACCTCTCCGGATAAGCCAAAACTGATAGTTGGATTGGTGATTGATCAAATGCGCTATGACTTCCTTTATCGCTACCAAAGCAAGTACGGAACAGGAGGTTTTAAACGGCTTTTACGCGAAGGCTATAGCTGCGAAAACACGCATATTAACTATTCGCCGAGCTACACGGCCTGTGGTCACACCTGTGTTTATACAGGTAGCGTGCCTTCCATACACGGCATAACAGGTAATGATTGGTACGACTACGAAGCCGGGGCTATGGTGTATTGCACGCAGGATACTGCCATGCGCACGGTAGGGAGCAGTTCCGGAGCCGGCAAAATGTCGCCAAATCGTTTATTGCCAACTACTATAACCGATGAGTTGCGCCTGGCCACCAATTATAAGGGCAAAACAATTGGGGTGGCAATAAAGGACCGCAGCTCGATTTTGCCCGCCGGCCACGCCGCCAATGCCGCCTACTTTTACGATCCCTCGGCGGGTGCCTGGATAACCAGCAATTATTACATGAAAGAACTACCGTTATGGGTGCAGGAATTTAATGCAGCCAAATGGCCTGAGAAGTTTCTTTCGGGCGATTGGAAAATGCTTTTGGATAGCAGCGCTTATTGGGAAAGCACCCCGGATGATGAGCCCTGGGAAGGCACTTTCGATAATGAGATGAAACCCATTTTTACCCATAAGGTTAGTTCGCTTACCAATCCATCGTATAAAATTTTAGCAGGTACACCTTTCGGCAACAGCGTTACGCTAAAGTTTGCAGAAGGCGCTGTTTTGAACGAGCAATTGGGGGCGGATGCCATTACTGATTTTCTCGCAGTAAGCCTTTCCTCTACTGATTACATTGGTCACCGCTTCGGGCCTAATAGTGTTGAAGCAGAAGATTGTTACCTGCGGCTGGATCAGGATTTAGCCGAGTTCTTTACGTTTTTAGATACACGGGTTGGAAAAGGGAACTATGTGCTGTTTCTGACTGCTGACCATGGCGCAGCGCATTCTCCGGGCTTTTTAAATGAGCATAAGATCCCGGCAGGTGTATTCCCCATTGATACCATTCTGCAAGGGTTAGATAAGGAATTAAACCGCATATATGGAGATACTACCTTGTTGTTGAGTTACGAGAACATGCAACTATACCTGAACAACAAGGTAATTGCAGATAAGAAGCTTGACCGGGCCGCTTTAAAGAGCTTCATTAAGAACTACCTGCTTAAATATGATGGTGTTTCGAAGGTGCTGGACCTGGAAAACCTGGCTAACGAAAATGTACCTGCCGATTTGAAGCAAAAGATTTCCAACGGTGTATTTGCGAAACGTTCAGGCGATCTATTTGTATTACACGAACCGGGATGGTTTGAAGGTTTTACCAAGGGCACCACACACGGCACCATTTACCCTTACGATACGCATATACCTCTGGTGTGGATGGGCTGGAAAATACCACATGCCGAAGACCACAGCGACATACACATGACCGACATTGCACCAACTGTTGCGGCCTTACTACATATACAGGAGCCAAGCGGCAACATCGGCAAGGTAATTACCGGCATTGTAAAGTAAGTTTAGTTACTCGAAGAAGCGCCAGCTTAAACCAACGCGGAAACTGAAATCGGGTGCCGGGTAAAGGTAGGAGGCATAATATCCTTTGGTGCCGAAATACGAGCTGATGTTATCCAGTTTAAGGAATACACGCACCGTTTTAATTTTAAAGTTCACAAAGAAATCGAGCACCGGATAGGTTTTGTTGGTACCATAGTACACCGGATAAAACAGGCCTAAATAAGGGTCGTAATACGGTGCGGTGTTCTTATACCGGAAACGCAGATCGAAACCTGTTGACAACCACATTGCCTTTTTAAACAGCCTGATTTCGTAATAAATGCTGTGCCTGGTATACCAGGTTGGGAAATTATGACGGATATACCCTTCGGTAGCTGTTTGTGTATACCAAATGTCGTTATCGAAATGCACATCCTTAATGGAGTTACGGTTAGCCGCATGTAACACAAAAAAGTGCTGTGGTATATGCTCTACTACACCGGGCGATACGGGTAGATTGTCGATCATGTTATAGGTAAAATCGGCCGTTATACCATATTTAATTAGCTGGTATTTACCCCCAACGGCCAGGGCATTCATTTGCGGCATGCTATAATTCCATTCTACCGGGTGCCCGCTAAAATGCTGGAACATATAAGGTGCGCGTTTTAACTGGAAGGTGGCATTGCCGGTAAGCAAACCAAACTTCCCAAAATCATAACCGGCTGAGCCGTCAACCATAAAGTCGTTTTGATTCCAACCCAGGGGGTAGTATTTAACCGCTGCCCGGTATACGATTGGTGAACCGGATGCCGGATTACTGCGCACTACACCATCCACATAAATATTATAGAGGTTGTCCTTTAGCATGTTTTGGTTCAACAGGTAATAATCAAAACCGGCTGAGGCGCGGATTACCAGGTTTTGTTCTTTGTAGGAGGTATCATCGCCTCGTTTGCGCATGTGGTATTCCATAAATACCTCGTTGCCCACCTTTAAGTAACTGTGATCGTTAAATGCGGAATCTTTATTCCAATAATAGCTCCCATAGTAATCGGTAGTGGGTGCATAATCGCGGAACTTTACGGAGTTCTTCTCTACATTGAACTGATGACCGATTGTAAATACCGGCATAAAAAAAGAAGTATCGGCCGAATCGACTTTGTACGAAAAGCGCTTACCTAAATGATACGATGAGGTTAAATAGAAATCTATTTGTTTATAAAGGTTTTCTGCTTTTACCAAATTAACTGGTACCAGATTTTTGGTGAAGTAAGCAGAGTCAAAAGCATTCTGTTCAACTCCTCCATTCTCCTGAGCCTTGAAAGAGTTAAAGATTAAATCGGCTTTTACCGTCCAGTGCTGATTCTTTGAGTTAAAGATTCCATAGAGATAAAAGCTATTGTCGTTGGTGCGCTGGTTAAGATAAGCCCCTTTTGAAAAGATGCGACGGAAATCAACCCCGTAACTAATAAGGCTTTTGTGCTGATTGGCGAATTTACCCTGGAACATCTGTTCGTTATGCAGGCCTATAATCATGCTTAACTCAGTGTAAGGGCGAATTACCTGGTAATATCGAATTGAATCTTTGGTATACCTGTATAAATCGAACTGGTTATAACCCAGGTTAAAACCCATGCTGCGGTTAACCTCATAAACTAATGGAAAAGCAGCAGAACCCAGGTTACCTGCATTTGTATAATCGGCACCTTTGCGCTGAATCACGTTGTATTCTTCGAGATTGTAAATGGTGCTATCAATTACATAATGCTTCTCGGGTTCCGAGCCTAAATACCAGGTATCGTTTTGGGTTGAAGGCTTTCCGCTGTTCCAGAAAAAGCCATGGCGGTGTTCAGTAGTATCAGTGGATTCACCAGCCTTTAGCGTAAGCAGGGGTAACAGCAATAAAAAAACAAAGCACATTCTGCTGCGCACCCGGTTTACTAACATGTTACAGGCGGCAAGTAGAATAAAAACGTTTATGCGGCTCGTAATCAAATCTGCTTTAATAATTCAACCACCAAACGGGTCATTTTAGGTTCAGCTTCCGATGCTTTTTGCAAAACAAACTCATGCGTTACGCTATCTGCCTTTTCAGGTGGGTAGCCCATATCGCTTACAACCGAAATGGCAAACACACGCATCTTCATGTGGCGTGCTACCACCACTTCAGGCGTAGTACTCATACCTACCACATCGCCTCCTAATAAAAAATATGCTTTGTATTCAGCCGGAGTTTCGAAAGTTGGGCCCTGCACCCCTACATAAACGCCTGTATGGCAGGTGATGTCGTTATCGAGGGCAATTTGCAATCCTTTCTTTACCAATTCAGGGTCGTACGCATGGTTCATATTCGGGAAACGCGGTCCTAATTCTTCGTGGTTCTTACCGCGTAATGGATGTTCGGGTTGCAGATAAATGTGATCGGTAAGAATCATCAGATCGCCAACTTCAAAAGCCGGGTTCATACCACCCGAGGCATTTGAAATGAGCAGTGTATCTACACCTATATTCTTCATTACACGGATAGGGAAAGTTACTTCCTGCATGCTGTAGCCTTCGTAGTAATGAAAACGACCGCTCATGGCAACAACCCTTTTTCCCCCAAGTTCACCAAAAATAAGGCTGCCTTTATGGCCCACTACTGTTGATACAGGGAAGTTCGGGATCTCGTTATAAGGTATCTGCACGTGCACATCAATTTGCCCGGCCAGTTTACCAAGGCCCGAGCCAAGTATAATGCCAAAGGGATACTCTCCGTTTATTTTGCCTTTCAGGAACGTTCCTGTTTCTTCAATTTTCTGTAGTAAATTCTCCATACACGTAAATCAAGCCTGTATTTTTTGTTTGGTTACTTCTATGTATTTCAGGATATCAGCATCAAATTTTTCACCGTCGTTTCCTAAAAAACTAACCACTACAGGCTGGACAAAGATTTCAATTTTATTTTCTGAAAACCAATTTCTGTATTCTGCCAGGCGCATAGCGTCTTTTTCAGTGGCTACCATCACCTTCTTTACATCACCTAAATTCTTAAACGTTTCGCGGATAGCTTCCAGATCGTAAAGGTCGAAACGATGATGGTCGCGATAATCGCGCACATACACCCGGCGCGATTTACTTTCCAGGTAGCTTTTCAACTCGTCGTAACGGGCAATTCCGCAAACCAATAATACATCCATATCCTTTGCCAGATTAAACGTATAGGCAGGATTAATAAACGAATAAAGCGGGCCATATTGTAGTGTGCTGAAATAAACCTTCTGATACTTAAAGGGTTTAATTTCGGCAACAATGGCATTGCGTTCGGCCTCTGAAAGATCAGCCGGACATTTGCTAACTACAATGATATCGGCGCGATGGTAACCGCTTGCCGGTTCCCGTAACCAACCTACCGGTATTAATGCATCGCGGGTAAACAAGTTGCTATACTCGGTAAGCATAATAGATAAACCGGGTTGAATGGAGCGATGCTGGTAGGCATCATCCAAAAACAAAACATCTACATCTTCCTGCGCCTGCAAAATTAGCGGCACTGCCAGCACACGGTCTTCTCCAACAGCCACTACTGCCTCCGGAAATTTTTGTTTGAACAAACGCGGTTCATCTCCTATTTGGTCGGAAGTGCTTTGCATATCGGCCAGTATAAAACCGTTTGATTTTCGGCCATAACCACGGCTTAAAGTGGCGGGTTTAAGAATATACTGTGTTAGTCGCAACAGGTATTCTACATGCGGCGTTTTGCCCGTACCGCCTGCAGTTAAGTTACCTACTGATATAACTGGAAAATCGAACTTAACGGCTTTAAAAACCTGTTGGTCGTACAACAAATTGCGTAAGGCCGTTATGACACCATAAACGGCAGCGATGGGATACAGAAATATATTGGAGAGCTTAATAATTGCCTGTTTGTGTCAAATTTACCCTATTATGCGATTGTTCCTAACATTACCTTTGCAGCTATGACCATTCAAACTATAACTGATTTTCTGGAAAGCCTTGCCCCGCTTAGTTACCAGGAAAGCTACGATAACTGCGGATTGATAGTTGGTGATAAAAATGCCCGTTTGAAAGGTGTTTTAGTTACCCTTGATGTAACTGAAGCTGTAGTAGATGAAGCTATTGCCAATAAATGCAATTTGATTGTGGCGCACCATCCGATCGTTTTCGGCGGTTTAAAAAAGCTGAATGGTAAAAACTATGTGGAGCGTGTGGTGATAAAGGCGATTAAAAAAGATGTGGCCATTTACGCCATCCATACCAACTACGACAACGTTAGCCACGGAGTAAATGCCATGATAGCCGAACGGTTGGGGCTGCAAAACACCCGTATTTTGGCTCCTAAAAAGGGTCTACTCCGCAAGCTAAATACTTTTATTCCTGCTGAATTTCATGAGCAGGTTACACAAGCTGTTTTTAAAGCCGGTGCAGGGCATATTGGCAATTACAGCGAAACCGGTTTTAACCTGCATGGCATAGGCACGTTTAAGGGTAATGCTGCCAGCAATCCTGCCATAGGGCAAAAAGGCGTTAAGGAGGAAGTAAAAGAAATCAAGTTCGAAACCATTTACCCTAAGCATTTAGAGAGCCGAATACTGCACGCCCTTGTGGAAGCCCATCCCTATGAGGAGCCTGCCTACGATTTAATGGATCTGCAAAACGAGCACGAAAAGGTTGGCAGCGGCATGATTGGCGAGTTAAAGCAGCCGGCGGATGAATTAAATTTCCTGAAAAGTGTTAAAAAGCAATTGAAAACTGCTTGCATCCGCTATACCGAATTAAGAGGCAAAAAGGTGCAAAAAGTGGCTATTTGTGGCGGTTCGGGCCGGTTTTTACTACCGGATGCCATGGCTGCGGGGGCCGATGTGTTCATTACCGGCGATTTTAAATACCACGAATTCTTTGATGCTGAGGGGCGTATTGTGGTAGCGGATGTTGGACACTTTGAAAGTGAGCAATTTACGAAGGATTTGCTGGCGCGGGAAATTTCGAAAAAATTCCCTATTATTGCGCCCCTTATTTCACAGGTTAATACAAACCCGATTAAATACTTATAACACATGGCCGCAACCAAAGAATTATCGGTAGACGAAAAATTGAAGCAACTGTGGGACCTCCAACAGATTGACTCCAAGATCGATAAAATCCAGATTCTGAAAGGTGAATTACCTATTGAGGTAAAAGACCTGGAAGATGAAATTGAAGGTTTGAATACCCGTTTAAAGAACTCGCAGGATGAGCTGACCGAGTTAGACGAGGAAATCAAGAACCGCAAGAATGCCAAGTCGCTGGCCAAGGAATTAATTACCCGCTACGAAAAGCAGCAGAACAACGTAAAGAACAACCGTGAATACGATGCGCTTTCGAAAGAGATTGAACTTCAGAAACTGGAGATTCAGTTGAGCGAAAAGAAAATGAACGATGCTACTGCCAAGTTAGAAGCTAAGCAGCATGTGATAGAAGAGACTGAAAAGGTAATCGCTGAACGCGAAAAGCACCTGAAGTCGAAGAAGAAAGAGCTGGACAAGATCATTGAAGAAACCGAGAAGGAAGAGCAGGAACTGCAAAAGGAATCGGATAAGCAAAGCAAGAAAGTGGAAGAACGCTTGCTGAAAGCTTACACCCGCATCCGTTCGGCTTACAAGAACGGTTTAGCAGTAGTTGCTGTATTGCGTGATGCCTGCGGCGGTTGCTATGCTAAAATTCCACCTCAACGTCAGGTTGAAATCCGCCAGCGCAAGCGTTTAATTACCTGCGAACACTGCGGTCGCATCCTGGTTGACTGGGAAAACAAAGAGAACTAATACTTCAAAAACCCTCCATAACGGAGGGTTTTTAATTTCCGCTATGCAACAACTATATTCCGTGCAGTAATGCGTTTGCGTTTAACCATATGCCTGTTATTGCTCTGCCTGCTTGGCAGTGCACAGCCGTTTGATTTTAATGCCAATTGCCGTAAAGCGTACGAAGCCGTGCTTGCCTTAAAACTAAGCGAAGCAGGCAATCTGCTGAAGACGGAAAAGAACAATGCCATTACGCCGTACCTGCAGGATTACATCGACTTTACAGCGATATACATCAGCGATTCGAGGAGCTTGTATGAGCAGCGTATTGTAAACCGCGAACCGCGCATGGAAGTGCTAAAGAACGCAGACAAAAATTCGCCCTGGTATTTGTTTACGCAGGCGGAGGTGCAACTGCACTGGGCTGCCTTAGGCATTCGCTTTGGCGATTATGTAACCTCTGTATTCTCTATTCGGCGTGCTTATAAACTGCTGGAGGATAACCGTAACAAGTATCCCGATTTTACACCCAACAATAAATCGTTTGGTGTTATTGAAGCCCTGATAGGCAGTGTGCCTGATAAATACCATTGGGCTGTAAATATGCTGGGTATGGAAGGCAGCGTGAACGGCGGACTTAAGAAACTTGCCGATTTAGTGGAGAACGGTAAAAAGAGCGATTACATTTTTAAAGACGAAACAGTAATTTACTACGCTTTCCTTCTCTTCCACCTACAGAACGAAAAAGAAAAAGCATGGCAGGTATTACGTGCTTATGGTTTTCCTAAAGCAGGTAACTTAATGAGCGTGTATTCGTGTGCGCATATAGGTATATACGGTAAACATAATGAAGAAGCGTTGCAACTATTGACTAACGCAGCCACAGGCAAAAGTTATAGCGCTTTCCCCTTTCTGGAATACCTGCATGGCTTAGCCTTATTAAACAAACTGGATACAACAGCCGGCACCTACTTTAAAAAATTTTTAGATCAGACCGAAGGCGATAGCCATATAAAATCGGCCTGGCAGAAATTGGCCTGGCAGTCGTTTTTAACGGGCGATACCATTGGCTATTACCAAAACATGAGTAAGGCCGAAGCGTTAGGCTCCAGTTTAGTGGATGCCGATAAACAGGCCCAGAAAGAAGCCGAAAGCAACCGATTGCCTAATCTGCATTTACTGCGCGCGCGCTTATTATTTGACGGTGCTTATTACCAGCGCGCACTGGATACCATGAGCACCTTAAAAGCCATAGACTTTGTTGGTTTAGAAGACCGGACGGAATATTTGTATCGCATGGGCCGTGTTAACCAGGAGTTGAATAAAGCAGACAGTGCGCTAAGCTGGTATGCACAAGCCATAGAGACCGGCCGGAATTTACCACGCTATTTTGCAGCTAATGCAGCCTACGAGAGTGGACGAATTTATGAGAGCCAGGGGCAAAAGGAAAAAGCAAGGCAGCTTTATACTACTTGCATGAGCTTTGAGAATCATGAATACAAAAACGGCTTAGACCAAAAAGCTAAGGCCGCCTTAAACCGCCTGCGCTAAACCATGCTGATAGAACAAAATAAATCGCTTACACCGTATAACACCTTTGGTATTGAGGCCAGTGCTAAGCTGTTTGCCGAAATACACAGCGAACAACAGTTACGGGAGTTATTGAGCAATGCGAGTTATAAAAACGAGGCCAAACTAATACTGGGTGGCGGAAGTAACCTGCTTTTTACCGGCGACTTTAACGGACTTGTGATTAAAAATTCGATGCCCGGAATTGAGGTTGTAAAAACAGAGAACCGCCACGTTTGGATAAGGGCCCGTGCCGGAGTTGTATGGCACGATTTCGTATTATGGACCATCGCTAATAATTATGCAGGGCTGGAAAACTTATCCCTTATTCCCGGTCAGGTGGGTGCTGCGCCCATGCAGAATATAGGTGCTTACGGTGTGGAGGTAAAGGATGTGTTTGATGAATTGGAAGCCATCCACATCAGTACCGGAGAGAAAGTGAAGTTTGCGCTTGCCGATTGCGACTTTGGTTACCGCGAGAGCGTGTTTAAGAACAAATACAAAGGTGAGTTCATCATCAGCAGTGTTACCTTCCGTTTAATGGATTTGAACGATCCTAAAGCGCTGTATCGCTTTAAAACGGATTACGGAGATATAAAGGATACGCTTAGCGATATGCAGATACGCGAGTTAAACCTGAAAGCAGTTAGCGATGCGGTTATTAAAATCCGCAGCAGTAAACTGCCCGATCCAAAAGTGCTTGGCAATGCCGGCAGCTTTTTCAAGAATCCGGTTATTAGTGCGGAACAGTTCGCCGAATTAGTTAAGGTTTATCCGGTAATGCCAAGCTACCTGCAAAAGGATAACACCGTAAAAGTACCCGCCGGTTGGTTGATTGAGCAATGCGGATGGAAAGGCAAACGCGTTGGCAACACCGGTTCGCATGCGCGCCAGGCGCTTGTGCTGGTAAACTATGGTGGTGCAAAAGGTAGCGAAGTTCTCGCCCTTGCAAAAGATATTCAGCAATCGGTGATGGAGAAGTTCGGGATTGAAATCTCGCCGGAAGTGAATGTGGTTTGAGCGTTTTAATAGAACGCTGATTGCGCTGATGGTTATGATTTACTATGATTAGTTACAGCTTTAGTGCGACCCTTTCGGGGCAGTTTTGGAGATTTGATTATTCTATAAATGTGTGATCTCTTCGGGATCGGGAATGCCCAAAAAGCAATAGAACGCTGATTGCGCTGATGGTTATGATGGCGTATGATTATGGGTGGAAATACAATCCGCACCGGAATACAAATACAATATTCACCACAGATAAAACAACCGAATTGTTTTATCGTGCCGGTTCAACTTTAATCTACCTGCTTTTTAAGAAGCGGTTTCTTTACAATATTTCAAAGAACAACTGACACTACACCCCCACTATGCTGCCATTTTGGATGATAGGGTAGCTACCAAATTTTAATAACCGGGATAGGATTTGCTAAGGATTGATAGCAACTGATAGGGTTTGATAGGTTTACCCATATGCCCTATCAACCCTATCATGACAATGTTGCAGGAGGATGACTGATAGATGCGTTAACAGTGTGTGTGTTCATGTCATAAAAATAACTTTATTTGAAACTATTTACAAATATAGGTTGTTATTTTTTTCAGAAACTCCAAAATAAAATAGAACGCTGATTGCGCTGATGGTTATGATGGTGGGTAGAAATACATTATCCGCCAGAAGACCGAGGCCCCGGAACCCCGAGCTAAAACAGATTATACAGCCGGTTGTGCGACCCATCCGGGGTCGGTATTTGATGTTTCCTTTTACTATATACATGCGATCCCTTCGGGATCGCATGTTTTAGATTAGCAAACAAATACACTAATTAGAATAGGCTTAAAATGAACAAGGCCACCCCTTTCAGGATGACCCCGGTTCCCCAATTTAAGTTTTAAGTAGACCGCCCGGGGAACAGCAGGGTTGCATGCAGTTTAGCGTAGCAAGAGCGTTTTGAAAACGCGGGTGGCATATCGTTTCATCCGCAAATCCGCTTCGCACATATAGGTAGGGTCCTTATATTGAAAGGTGATGGTTAGCATATAAGCTGCCTTACGTTTGTGCGAATAGGCTATGAGGTCGTACCGGGTAAAGTTGCTGACCTTGGAACGGCGGTAATAGTGCGTTGTAAGTAGTATCGCAGTTTCGCCGCTGGCAATTTGCAGCGAATCGGTTAGGTAATTGTAACCTGCCGGGGTAATGCGATCGGGATATGAGGTAAACTCATTGATGATAAAATCCTCTGCTGCATTTATGCTATCGCATTCCAATTTGCGTAAAATAAAATTAGCTGTTAAAGGTGTGCTGCCAACAATGTGCGGAAGGCCCACATCGGTAAATTCGTATTTCTGGTCAATAGCCGCATTATCTATTTGCGGCAGTTTAGTCCACTTATCAGGCACGCTGAAAACATATTCATTGTTTTCTGCCTTCTTCAGTACATTAAAAATAGTGGTATCGGTTTGGGCCTGTGCCACACCTATTAACAGGCAGCACAGGCTTAGCAGGTAAGCTTTCGTCATTTCACACAGCGGGTTATGTTTAGCGAATAAGGGTAAGATTGCCCTTCTTCTCGTAGTTCTTGCCATACACATCTTTTGCCGTCAGGTAGAATACAAAGGTGCCCAGGTTTTGTTCCTTGCCCTTGTAGGTTCCATCCCAACCCTTACTCATGTCATTTAACTCACTCAGGTCTCTGGTACTATATACCAGTTCGCCCCAGCGGTTGTAAATGCGTATTTCGTAATCAGCAATATTGTTGCCAAAAAGCGTAAAGTGGTCGTTAACACCGTCGCCATTTGGCGTAAACGCCTGAGGCACTTCTATATAAGCTGCACAATTATGTACGTCAATTTTTACCGTATCGCTGCTGCGGCAACCGCTGGTATCATCCAGCACATACAATACAAACTCAATACCCTCGCTATTGGTAAAGGTTGGGTTAAGTATTGATGTACTGTTTAACCCGGTGCCCGGATTCCAGTTTACATTGCCTACCGTTGATGTTGCCTGCATAGTATACACCTCGCCATCGCAAATCAGGGTATCAGGCCCCGCATTTACAACCGGCAGCGGGTTGGCTTTTACAAACACCGTATCCAGGCTTCTGCATCCGCTTGTATCGTATACCATTACATTATACAAGGTGCTTTGGGTTGGAGCTACCATGATTGTGGCGGTAGTATCGCCCGTATTCCAGATAAAATACTGGCCTGCTTTGGTATGGTAATACACTTTGCAATTTAAAATTCGAGGACCGGCAAAGGTGCTGAACGGGTAATCGTTAGCAGTACCGATAACGAAATCAATAATACCATCGGTTTTATACACAGCACCGGGGAACGGGAAGGCAGGATCGCTGCCGTACGACATTTTAACGATAGGATTTGGTGCCTGATTGGAAGTGGTAACATAAAAACCCATGGTATCGCCTGCGGCAATAGGTTGGTTTACCGCTACGGGAAGTACCGTCATTTGCCCCACAGGGTTTGGCGTAAAACCAAAGTAAGCGCCTACCTGGTTCCAGCTAAACTGGTCCTGTTCATGTGTGCGATACGAACCCTGGCGATTGTAAACTTCTACCTGCGTATTAGCCACCAAATTAAACTTAACAGCAAACGAATCGATTACCACATCGCTATGTGCCCGAATATCGAACATACCACCCTGCTTATTATTTGCTTTGGCGGTATCCTGCGATAGCAGATACTTATTTACCGGATCAGTTTCCACATGCAATTGCACACTATCGCCCACGCACAAACTCTTATCTGCACCTGCATCGGCATGATACAGCGTTACTACGTGTACTTTATAATTACCGCTATCGCTTCCACAGGCGTTTAACGAGAAATTGGAAATATTAAAGTCGCCCAGCGAATCGAATATCATCGTTACCTGGCTGTTCGACTCATCAAGAATAGTTACCCCCGGAGGGCCATCCCAGTTGTAATAGGTTTCTTTCAGGTAAGTAACATCGTAGGTTACTGTATCGCCTAAACAAACCAGTGTATCGCCAGCAATATGCACCGCAGGCGAGGTAATCAGCGTAAATCGGCCGGCATCGGAATAAGGTCCGAAACAGCCAAAATTGCGTTCGCGCACATAAATTACATAATCGCCTATCAGGGTGCCCGGAGTAATGTTTACTGTAAGGGTTGGTATCGGCCATTCGAATGGCGTACCGGTAGGATTACCCAAAAAGTTAGAACTCCAGATATAATCGGACGGGGGATGTTTGAAAGGATCCACCGTAAAGGCAATCTGGCCCTGATTACAAGTAACGGTATCATCCATTAAAATATCCGGAGGAATGGTATCCGGCGCACCCACCGTTAAGCGGATTACACTACCCGTTTGGTTCCATGCCTGATTGCTGCAGTTACTTACAATACGCATGTAATAAGCACCGGGCGCCATTGGTAACGAATCGCGCACTGACGGCATACAGATAGTGAAATTGCCGCCTATACTATCGTGGTAAACACCTAAGCCGCCCGAATTAACAAGGCTGAAATCCATCATGCTGCGCAACTCAATGGTCCATTTATTGCAGGTGTCGTAATCGGCCTGATTGGTCCAGTTATTAGGTTTAATATTGAACTGGTGGCAAATAGAATCGCTTGGGGAACCTATACAAAAGTGTAGATCGGTGTGGTTGTTTGTTAACTCATCGCAATGCACTAAACAGAAAGGGCCGATTAATGTACCGGTAGTGGCCGGGCTGGTGGCTCTTACCCGTATATAATAACCACAACCTGCCGGTACACTTTGCGGAATTAAGCCCGATACATTACCCGGTTGAGCAGGGAAAGACTGGTTGGATGGTAGAGATCCGAGAAAATACGGGTTGGCGAAAGAACCGGAAGCATCGGAAAGTTCGGCGATGTATGCGTTGTTGGTAAGGAATACCCCGTACGAATTAAACTTTACATCAATAACACTTAAAACACAAGCCGTATCAACATCCGTCATAACCGGTGCATTTTGCGTTATTACGGTTTCAGGACAATCGCTTACGGAGAAACAAACACTGGCTGAACCAACTATATCGGGTTGTCCTGCACGGTGCAAACGCATTTTAAAGCAGTTACCGATAATATTGTTGGGCACCGTCCATAAGAAAGCGCCGGTTGTATCAGGGGCATTGATGTGAATGAACTGATTTATACCGGCAAAGTTGTTGCCGTTGGCATCGCTCAATTCCAGAAAATAATCGGCATCGCAAAGGGGTTTGCTTAAACTCCAAAAGAAGATAATGTTATCGCCCTGGCATACGCTGGTAGGTGTTACACCACTAATGTTCACCTGAACAGGATTATTCACTTCATCGTACGTACCTACAGCTATAATATCATCAATACCGAACGAAACGTTGGTTGTGCCTGCTGCAGGGTTCACCCACCTAAAACCTAATTGCAGATTTTGCACGTTATTGAAGGCGGGATCCTGTATCACTTCGTATTTCCACTTGCTTTGGTTGTTGTACTTGGCCTGACCGGTTTTGATCCATGGTCCGCCATCAATACGGTAGTACACCTCGCCATACGTATTAGCATCGCCCTCGCATACATAAAAAAAGGTGAAGATTACGTTTGTCATGCCCAACGTGCAGAAAGGGCTACCGAGGTAAGTAAAACGATCGCTGGCATTAGCCGTATTCCAGTTAGCGTTTGAAACGGTGGTATTGGTTTCGTCGTGAATATGCAGGTAGTGGCTATTGGGCGCGCCGTTGATCTGACCGCTTACTACGCTATCCTGCGGAGGCGTGTTTGGGTAAGTTGGCTGGCCGGTATAGTTGTTATTGATAATCCAGCTATTGCTGCCGGAATTGGTGCCTACGCCGCCGCTATCCATCACAAAGGAATTACCTGCACCTTCAAAGGTTTCGGTCATTAGCAATATTTGCTGCTGCGCCCGGCCGAGCACTACTACAAAAGCCGCTAAGAGGAAGAGATATATCTTTTTCAAATGCTTATTATTCTGCTTTTAGTAATACCTGCTTTTAACCTATTTATCTTCGTCGTAAATCAATTTTCCATCCAACTCGCCTATAACCTTAAACTCCGTACGGCGGTTTAACTGGTGGCAGGCACAATCGCCGCTTTGGTCCATAGGACAATCTTTGTATTTGCTGCAATCGTCCAGCGTTTTGCTTTCGCCATATCCTTTGGCAATAATGCGTTCCTTAGGCACATGGCGTTCGTTAATCAGGTAATTCACACAACTTTCAGCACGCTTCTGCGAAAGTGTTTGGTTGTAATCCTCACTACCACGTGTATCGGTATGCGAACTTAACTCGATGATGATCGTCGGGTTCTCCATCAGAATGCCGTAAAGTGTATCGAGGGTAGTTTTTGATTCAGGACGAAGATCCCACTTATCAAAATCGTAGTAAATATTGTTGAGGCGGTAGGCTTTATCCTTCTCCAGTTTTTTGAGGTATACGTTTACTTCCAGCGTATCGCTTTTACTTACCCCTTGTGTGCTGAATGATTGAGAAGCCGCAAAATAACCCGACTTAGCTGCCGAAACTTTGTAGAGCTTTTCGGTTTTAAGGTTAAAGAAGTAAGGGGCATCGCCGCTGGTGGTATCGGAGTTGATGGTTACTTCTCCTTCGGTAAGGTTTTCGCTGCGCAGTGCCAGGTTAACGGATGCACCCGGAATAATTTCTTTAGTAGCATCATCGTATACATGGCCTTTTACAGCTATCCATATGCGGCGGTCGTATTTGTAGCCGAAGATATCGAAGCAGCAGGTTTTACCACGTACCGAGAAAATACCTGGGCGGTTGGATACCAGATAACCATCTTCGGAATTTTTACCGTAACGATAGTAGTTATCATCGCAAGCAGAGTTGAATGGGGCACCTAAGTTTTCAGGTGTTGTATTAAAACGGCCACTTGCATCGGCAGTGCTTTTGTAGATGTCTTGTCCGCCCATGCTTATCCAACCGTTGGAACTAAAGAACAGGGTATTGGTTTTTGTATCGAAGAAGGGAGTTACTTCATCGCGGTCGGTATTTACCTTACCACCTGCATTGCGGGCCGGCATAAACTCGCCTTTTTTATTGATAACCGAATACCAGATATCATGCCCGCCTTTGCCACCTTCGCGGTTCGATACAAAATACAATACCTCGCTGCCATTGGTTTTTGCTATCCAAGGTTGTGTATTGGTAGAGCCTTTCAGATTGATATCATCGTTCAGCTTTTTGCCGGGTTTCCACTCTCCTTCCTTCCGCTCGCTCATGTATATATCGCATTGCGTGGTTAACAGACCATCGCAAATCGTATAAAAGAAGCGCTTGCCATCTTCCGAGAAGGCAGGGTTACTGATGTGTTTACCTTCCTGACTTAACACCTTAAACTGCTCGGCTGTGGCATAGCTATCGCCATTTACCTTACTGGTGTACATCTTCATCAGGTTGTTTTCCTTGTTCTCATCGCTCAGGTCGGCCTTCATGGTCAACACGGTGTCGGAGTGGATGGAAGCAAAGAAAAGTGTATCGCCGTCCAGTGCGGGTGCTAAATCACCATAGTTACTATTAATCTCCTTACCAAAGTGAGTAAGCTTTACAAACGGATCGGGCTTTGCTTCTTTCAAGGCAAAGTTGCAGCCATCAATTTCAACGCGGGCCCACTTCTTCATTTTTGTAGCCAGATCCTTGTCCTTATAAATCTTTGCAAAGCGTTGAAACATGGGTATGGCCTCCTTGTAATTACCCTGCATTTTGGTAGTTACGCCCGCATAATAAAGGTCGATTGCGTTACCGGTAGAATCGGCATTATAAGCTTCTAAGAAATACTTTGCCGCATTCTCGTAATCACGCGCCAGGAAATACGCCTGTGCCAGGTTAGGCAACACTGAACTTTCGTTAGGATCATTCTTAAGTATTTCGAGATACAAATCTGTTGCCGAATAAATGCTACCAGCTTTGAACGCCTCATCAGCAGCCTTCATCCAGCGTTTCTTGTTGTATTTCTCACCGGCAAAAGCCATACTCACTGCAAAAAGCAGCAAGCCCGTAAGCAGTAAACCTTTATGTGTATAGTTCAACTTCATTTCTCTGTCCGCAGTTTATTGTTTCAGGCAATTACATCATTGGGCATGGCACCAATACAGGGTAATTAAAGCTCTTGCTCTTTATAAATCCATTATAGATAATAGCTATCTCGAATCCCCCACGGCCGTTGGTGGCAGGCTTTAAGGTGCTGGTGTTTATATCATAGGCAGCCATTACCCGCACGCGGTAGTATTCGATACCGGCTGTAATGATGGCTGCATCTTTAACGCGATACCATGCACCCAAACTGGTTACCAGGGTTGACTTACCTGCCGGCATGTGGTATTCGAAACCGGTGCCCACATTTATTTCCTGTGCCTTGTTTTGATACTGGAAAATAAAGTTGGGTGTTATATAAAAATTACGATAGGCTTTAATGCGAATACTCTCCGTTACCGAGAAGCGGTTAGCCAAAACAAACTTCTGACCCAGGAATGATTCCTTAGGCTGTACCAGGTGATAGGCAGTAAAGCCGGTCATAAAGCCAACCACATCTTTAATCATACTCTGGTGCAGGAATCCTGCCTGCATATCGAAATAGCCCAGGTTAGGCTTATTAATGTTTTCGCCATTGCTTTGGGTTAGGTCAAAATCCTGACCATTGAACTGCATAGGGAATGCCAGTTGCTGCCACTTTAAACTCTTTTGTGTATAGCCTAATTGTATACCTAAACCCAGAAAGTGTTTGTGGTTCTTATCAAGGCTTTTGTGGAAAGCGGCACTTACCATGGCCGAGTTCATGGATAATTTTCCATCGCCCGATTTATCGCCCACAAACATGGCGCCTACACCAAATATGTCGCCTTTAAGTTTGGTTTGCAGCAGCTTCATATCAAAGCTGGCGGAATAGGTTACAAAGGGGGTAGAGATGCTCCTCCACTGATTGCGGTAAATGCCTGCAGCACGAAAGTCGCCTTCGCTAACACCGCTTAGGGCGGGGTTCAGGTTCAGGGGGCTTGCATAAAACATGCTGAAGTGGATGTCCTGGGCAGGCAACCGCATAGCTAAAAGCAGAAGGAATGCCAAGCGTAAAAGTACCTTCAAGGGCCTGGGTTTTAGTTATGCTTTAAAAATAGGAAAATAATCTTCGTGCAAAAACAAAACCGTGTATATTCGGGGTATAATTTTCAGGTAAAATGAAGCGCGTTTTATTGCTGGCCGCCCTGCTTGGCCTATTAAGTTTTGAGAGTTGCAAACAGTGCACCGAGTGCATCCGTTATAGCGGCGGCATTGATAATCAGAAGTTGTGCAAGAAGGATTATGCTTCAGACGATTCGTATACTGCGGCCTTCCATTACCTGGAAGCCAACGGTTACGACTGCAAATAACACCTGCTATTTCAACCGTTTTAGTTTAGCCATATAAAACCCGTCGAACCCGGTTTGGGCGGGTGAAATGCTATGCTCCTCCAGCAACTGGAATTTACCCGGATTAGCGGCTAAAAACTTTTGAATTTGATCTGTGTTTTCGGATGGCAGAATACTGCAGGTAGAATACACTGCTATGCCGCCGGGCTTTACCATGCTTGTGTAGTTGGCTAAAATTTCGGCCTGCGTTTTACGGATGCCGTCAAGAAATTCGGGGCTCAAATTCCATTTAGCATCGGGTTTGCGGCGCAACACGCCTGTACCCGAACATGGAACATCCAACAACAAGCGGTCGGCACTATCTTTTAAGGACGCGATCGTTTCTTCTTCGGCCAACTGTAAACCGGCCATGGTAACGCCGGCGCGCTCCATGCGTTTATCCATCTCACGCAGTTTATGCGCGTTTACATCCATGGCAATAAGTTTGCCCTGGTTCTGCATCAGCGCTGCAATATGTAGCGATTTACCACCACCACCGGCGCAGGCATCAATTACCGTCATACCCGGTTTGGGATCTAACAAAGGCGCCACGTGCTGTGAGGATACATCCTGAATTTCGAACCAGCCGCTTTTGTAGGCAAAATGCGCGCGGAAGTTTTTGCGTTCCTTAAGCACCATGGCCTCGGGCATACCGGGCACCTCATCAAACAAAATACCATCGCGTTGCAGTTCAGTTTTTACGTTGGCAGGGGCAGCTTTTAAGGTGTTGATGCGTAAGCCAACAGCGGCGGTGCCGTTTAAAGCATGTATCTCTGCGCCCCATGCATCACCAATTTCCTGCTCACCTAATTCATCCAACCAATCAGGAATGGACTCAGCGATTTTGCGGGTGGCTTTTGCTTCTTCGTGCCTTTTTAAAATAGCTTCTGTATGCAGCACTTCGGTCTCAGGCCATTCTGGTAGCGGGAAACCATCCAACACATGCTTAACAGCAAATAAGCGCCAGAACCCCAGGCGGTCGGTTGGTTCTAACCCTGCGCAGTAGGCTAACAAGCGCTTATAGCGAATGATGTAATAGGTATTGGAAGCAATAAAATTACGATCGCGCGCGCCCCAGTTTTTGTTGGCATGGAACATACGTTCCAGCAGGGTATCGGCTTGTTTGCCTTCTATTAAAACGGCCTGCAGTGCATCGGCAACAGCAGCCACTAAATTGCGGTGAAGTTTCAAAACTAATTCGGTTTACAGCTTATAATTAACGAACCAATACGCGGCCTGTGTAGCTGCGCCCGGCATCGGTAATGCGAATAAAGTATAAACCCGGTTGTAAACCAGTGGTAGTTACAGTAACGCTGTTGGCCGTACCTGTTTTAGTTACCGGTATAACTTCGCCCAACACATTGTATAGTTCTGCTACCGCATTGGTAAAACTGCCGCTATTGAGCTTGCATATAAAGTAACCACTGGCCGGATTTGGATATAACAGCAGTTGTGCTGCATCAGTGGTCACTTCTTTTACCTCTACCGGTAAAGTGGAGTGATCCCAAAGCGAATCGGAGTATAATAATAACCCGCCGCGGGAATTTCCCACTACATATTCCAGGTTTCCATCGCCATTAAGGTCGGCCAAACTAAAGGTTGACTTAGAGCCAACGTCCTGCTTTAGTACATCCGTATCAAGTAACGTAAAACTGCCGCTGCGCAGGTTGTTGGTATCCACCAGATATTTGAAAATGGTGCCGCGCATACTGCCGCTGTAAAGCAATAGCTGACCAATTGAATCGCGCGTTAAGTAAGGTGTGCTGTAACCTTCGGTATAGCCGGGCAGGGTTACGTTAACCTGACCAAAGAGTGTGTTTGCTGAATCCTGACTAAAGTTAGGCATGCTCTTCGTTCCAAAGTTCCAATAGTAGGTAAGCTTGCCATCCTTACGGCCTACTACCAAATCGTTCAGCGAATCGCCGTTTACATCATAAATACAAGGCGCACTGTATTGGCCGATATCCAAACCAAACATGTTAGGCATGGTCATACTTTGGAAGTTGGCCTGCGAAGTGCCGGTGTTTTTAAAGTAATTGAGATAACCGTTTAACTCGCCCACTACCATATCCTGCGTACCATCGCCATCCAGATCGCCAAAGGCAGGATGCATGGCCACTAAACCAAAGCTGCTGAAGTTATGGTAATCTTCGTCGCTTACTACATAGCTTGGGCTGCTGCTGGTGCCATTATTCAGTAAAACGGTGAGCGTAGATTTATAGGTATTAAACGGACGGAAATAGCCGTAATTGCCCGCTACAATATCCATTAACCCATCGCCGTTAAAATCGAAGAAATAGGGCTTGGAATCAGTACCGAGATCAAGGGTATGCTGCACTAAAAAAGAGTCGACCACATACTCGAAACCGCAAGCCTGGTTATTGGTATTGCGATAATACATTACGTTGTTTACATCGCGCGAACCGGCACGGGCATTAGGCGCAATCAAAAGGTCTTCAAGGCCATCATTGCTTACATTAATACCATAACCGGCCGGATAGGTAGGCATACGGATGGAGGTATTGCAGGAGGGGAACAGTGAATCCCAGGCACAGGCATTAGCCCAACTGCTATCGCCACAGTTTTGTATAAAGGCCAGGTTATCGTAACCTATGTTACCGTTCAGCAAATCGATATCGTGGTCGTTATCGGCATCAAAACTATAAATAGCATTACCGGCATGCCGTTCATCATTAGCTCCGGCATTTACTTGTCCGCCACCTTTACAACTTACATTTAGCTGTATAGAGTTGCTGGCGGCATTTTGTGCAAAGTTGCCCCAGCAAAAACTTTCGAAAGTGTACTTGAGGGAGTCGGCCGCATAGTGAATATCGCCGGGGTGCTCCATAGTTTGATTTTCGTAGTATTCGATGGTAGCGCCCCAGGTGCCGTAGGTAAGGATATCAAGATCACCATCGAAATTCACATCGGTAATAACGGGTATATCATCAATATTGGTCCAGATGTTTACTTCGTACGGCGGTGAAGAATAGAGCAATAACGGACAAACAGAATCGAAGTGTAACTCATTGTTTAGCAAACGGCCTTTGTAAACCATTATACCGGCGTTAGCATGCGCAAAAATATCGGGTATACCGTCGTTGTTATAATCGCGGATGAGGGCCCATGAATTCAATTCCGGTGGAAACAGGCCTTCGTATTGCGGAGCATATTCGAAAGCAGTATCCGAATCGGCCGTTGATTTGCGGAGGTAAGTCATTACCTTATCTCCTACTCTATCGAACACAAAAAGGTCAGGCAATGAATCGTGATTCAAATCAATATTGCTGAACTGTGGCGAGTTCATACCGCCTTGCCAACCGGCGCGCAATTCGGTATCATAATGTTTAAGGGGCACGGTTACTACCCTGTATTGGGCATTAAGCGAACCGGCAATAAATAATAATAGAGCTATAGCAAAGTGCTTCATACTTACGAAGATGAGAAGAAATAGCTAAAGGTGGGCAGGTAAAAAAGAAAACGCATTAATTTGTAAAAGAGTTAGCGCAACAGCTCTTTTACCACGATAAAAACGCCTATGGCCAGCATCAGCCAACCAAAGTATACCTTCATGCGCTGTCCATCGATTAAACCGGCCAGGTAATGCCCCACAAAAACACCTGCTACCGAGCAGGCTGAAAAAGCTGCCAAAAACAACCAGTTCAGGTTAGGACTGTGGCTAAGATCGCCGGCAAAGCCTACAAACGAGTTAACGGCAACCAACACCAGCGAGGTACCTACAGCGCGGCGCATGTCCAGATTGGCAAAATGCACCAGCGCAGGGATCATCAAAAAACCGCCTCCGGCACCAACTAATCCTAAAAAAGCGCCTACACCAATGGCATAGGGTATTAAGCGGGGATAATGGGTAGCATGCACAGGTTCGGGCTGCTCGGGAGCCGCTCCACCTTTAATCATTTTATAGGAGGCCAGCAGAATAACTATAGCCAGTACAAACAGAATGAGGTGGTCCTTATCAAGTGTAAATCCGCCTATGCTAAAAATCACCTTCGGAATAGCCGGTATTACCAAACTGCGCACCAGAAAAACGGTGATGAGGGATGGAATACCATACCACAGCGCCGTTTTGTAATGCACCAAACCCTTACGAATGTTTTGAACAGCACCTGAACTTGCTGCTACGCCTACCAAAAACATGGAGTACGCCGTTGCCGTTGGCATATCGTACTTAAAGAGGTAATATATTACCGGTACTGAAAGTAAAGCTCCGCCACCGCCCATTAAGCCTAACACCAGGCCGGTTAATACAGCCCCCAGATAACCCAGTATATGATAGATATCCATTTGCAGCTGTAAGATTCAGAAATTATTGCAGGAAGCAAAAATGGTTTGCGTGATAATACTCACCAACGGTAAAAATGGTTAGAGTACTTACCTTTGATTAAATAACTTGTAAATGGCAACAACAAGCAATACAAAGGCGAAAGCAAAAAAAGCCAAACATACCTGGACTGAGAAACTTGAAAAAGAACAGCAACCGCAGGTGGTAAAACTAAATACCGCACAGCGTATGCGATGGGGAGGCGAAACTATGTTTATAGCTACACCCCAAATGCTGCAACAGGTAATTGCTAAAGTGCCCAAAGGCAAACTGACCACGGTAAACCTGATAAGAGAAAAACTGGCAGCCGACAACGGTACCGATGTTACCTGCCCTATAACTACAGGCATTTTTATATGGATTGTTGCCAATGCCATGGAAGAGGCAAGGCTGGCGGGGAGAAGCAAAATTGTGCCTTACTGGCGCGTACTGAAAGAAGGTGGCAAGTTAAATGAGAAATACCCCGGTGGTATTGAAGCACAAACCAAACAACTGGAAGCAGAAGGCTTTTTGGTGGTGCCTACCAAAAACGGCAAAGGGGCTACAGTTGCCGGGTACGAGCAAAAACTTTACCGCTTTGCCTGATTACCCAAAAAAAATGTAAAGCGGTTTTACCAATTCAATATTTTTATACTTTCGTTGTATGTTATTCATCCCCACCAATAACTGTTGTTGTTGTAAGCGCCACGGCGAAGGGTGATGTATTTGTATTGGTAAAAACTAATGTAATACTATAGTAACCCTTCCGCGAACGGAAGGGTTTTTTATTTGTTGTAAGGAAAGAAATATGAGTGCAATAACGATTGATTTTAGCCGGTTACCCAGCAGGGCGTTAACGCAAAAATTTGTGGACGACCTGATTGATTATCTCTTTCCGGTAGAGGCCAACTTTAATTTTAATGAGGACCTGAAAGAGGAAAAAGCCCGAAGGCTTAGAATTAAGTTGGATGAGTTACTGCAGCCCCTGAGGCTGGTAAATGAAGCAGAGGTTATTGAAAGCTTTTTTGCGGCGGTGCCTGCCGTTTTTGATAAGCTGATTGCCGACGGACATCTGTTTTTGCAGTCGGACCCCGCAGCGGAGTGCATTGAGGAGGTTATCATAGCTTACCCCGGCTTTTATGCCATTGCCGTTTACCGCATTGCGCACGAACTTGCTCTGCTGAATGTGCCGATACTACCCCGCGTAATTACAGAGTATGCCCATAGCCAAACCGGCATTGATATACACCCCGGTGCACAGATAGGCACACCTTTTTTTATTGATCACGGCACCGGTGTGGTAATAGGCCAAACTACAGTAATAGGCAATAACGTTAAGATTTACCAGGGTGTAACTTTAGGCGCGCTGGCGGTTAGAAAAGAAAAACAGGGTTCGAAACGTCATCCTACTATTGAGGATAACGTGATAATTTACGCCGGTAGTTGCATACTGGGCGGCGATACGGTTATAGGGCACGACAGTGTGATTGGCGGCAACGTGTGGTTAACACAAAGCGTGCTCCCCTACTCTATTGTATATCATAAGAGCGATGTAAAAATCCGCGATAAGTCGGAACTGGACGAGATAATAGATTTTGTAATATAATAACTCACAAAAAATACAACCAAAAAATGAAAGCGAACAACATTTTAGAAACCATCGGCAATACGCCGCACCTGCGTATTAATAAACTGTTTGGGCCTAACCACGAAGTATGGATAAAACTGGAACGCAGCAACCCCGGCGGCAGCATTAAGGACCGCATTGCCTTGAGCATGATAGAGGATGCAGAAAAGAAAGGCATACTGAAACCGGGTAGTGTAATTATAGAACCTACCTCGGGCAACACAGGCATTGGCCTGGCCATAGTGGCAGCCGTTAAAGGCTATAAATTGATACTGGTAATGCCGGAATCGATGAGTGTGGAGCGCAGAAGATTGATGAAGGCGTATGGTGCTTCGTTTGAATTAACCCCGCGCGAAAAAGGTATGAAGGGCGCCATTGAAAAAGCAAAAGAGTTGGCAGAAGCTACTCCTAATTCGTGGATACCACAGCAGTTTGATAACCCCGCCAATATTGAAGTGCACGTACGAACAACCGCACAGGAGATATTGGCCGATTTCCCCGATGGCATTGATTACCTGATAACAGGTGTTGGTACCGGTGGCCACATTACAGGGGTGGCCCGTGTGCTGAAAGCAAAGTTCCCTAACCTGAAGGT
The DNA here is from genome assembly GCA_046329495.1 of Chitinophagales bacterium. Classification (GTDB taxonomy): domain Bacteria; phylum Bacteroidota; class Bacteroidia; order Chitinophagales; family LD1; genus Bog-950. Next base: position 100,590 of record JAXLUO010000002.1, read on the forward strand.
GTTTGCAGTAGAACCGGTTCTATCGCCGGTTATAAGTGGCGGTCAACCAGCGCCACACCCTATACAGGGTATAGGTGCCGGATTTATACCCGGTAACCTGGATACAACTGTGCTGGATGGTGTGATTACCGTTAGTAAGGAAGAAGCATTTGACTATGCTATCCGTGCCGGTAAAGAGGAAGGTTTATTTGGTGGCATTTCATCGGGGGCAACCCTTGCGGCGATTGCTAAAAAGCTGCCTGAAATACCGGCGGGTAAGCGCGTGCTTGGCTTTAACTACGATACCGGTGAACGTTACCTGAGTATTGAAGGTTTGTTTGAACTGTAAACAACACAGCAACACATAACATCACCCTTTTTTGCCTTGCAGAAAAGGGTGATTTGCTTTTAAGCTATTGCTTTATTGCTTCTTCAATATCGCGCTTTAAAAAACCCCCAATACCGCTCAACCCACCGCTGTAGCTTTTCAAAATTTTACCATTTCGGCCTATAATTAAGTGTGTAGGATAGGCTGTTATATTGCTATTTTTAACCAATTGTTCAGCTTCGGGCAACACGCGGTATTTAAGTAGATTACTCTGCAAAAAGTGTAATACAACCGGCCGTTTCTCAAAGTCAGGCGCCAGGAACACTACCTCCTTGTTATTCGCAAAAGAGTCAACCAGGGCATTAAGCTCAGGTAGCTCTGCCACACATGGTTTGCATTGGGTAAACCAAAAACTGATAACTACCACCTTGCCTTTTAATGCAGCGCTGCTTAAAGCCTGGCTGTCGGCATCCATAACATTAAAGGCAGGGAACATGTCTCCCTCAGTCAGGCCGTTTTTGGTTACTATTCCTGACTGCACCACCCGGGTATCCCGTTTACCTTCATCGGTTACCTGCTTTGCACGCAGGCGGTATTGACCGGTGCTATTACCCGATGCGTTTTTAATGGGATCGAGTGTGTAGTTACCTCCTGAAAGCTTTTGCAACAGCACATTGTACGGCATCCGGTTTCCGGCACTATCCAGCACCACGGTGTGCTCGTTTAGTTGCACACTGAACGAGTTGCGCTGTACAGTTTGAGCATTGGCTGCTGCGGTAACAAGCAACAGTAGGATCAGAACATATTTCCACTTCAACATAGGGTCCGCTTTTTCATTCTTCCACTAAAATAGAAATCCTCTAACAAGCCACTAATTCATCTGTAAAACATGTTAGAATAGATAATAGAAACCGCGAAAAGCCGTTTGAGTACTAAACTAACAAGTACACTATGCGACCCTGGATAATTCTATTACTAATTGCCTTGCTGAGTTGTGCCCAACCAATGCAGCAGGCAACTACCACTCGCGACGATTCGCGGGATAATGTGTATAGCTGGAACACAACTTATAGTACTGATAATAAATTACAGAACCGCATTGCCCCGCCGGAAGGCTATACGAGAGTAAGTACCGGCAAAAAAACGTTTGCGGATTGGTTGCGCAACATCCCTTTAAAACCGGGTAAGCCGGATGTGCTGCTGTATAATGGTGAAAAAAAAGACAACCAAAATGCCCATTATGCAGTACTTGATATTGATGTAGGTAAAAAGGACCTGCAGCAGTGCGCCGATGCTGTAATGCGTTTACGTGCCGAATATTTATGGAGTCAGAAACGCTACAACGACATCCACTTTAATTACACCAATGGCTTTAACCTGGAATACAGCAAATGGAAAGAAGGTTACAGGCCGAAAGTAAATGGCAGTGATGTAACCTGGGAAAAGAGTGGCCAGCCGGATGATTCGTATGCCAACTTTAAAAAGTATATGGAATCGGTATTTACCTACTGCGGCACCAAATCGCTGAGTTTGGAGATGAAGGACGTAAAGGACATCCACAACATTGAAGCAGGCGATGTATTTATCCGGGGAGGCTTTCCGGGCCATGCTGTAATAGTGTTGGATGTAGCACAGAACACAGCCGGCGATAAAGTGTTTCTTTTAGGTCAAAGCTATATGCCCGCACAGGATATGCACGTATTGGTAAATCCCAACAGCACCGAACTTTCGCCCTGGTATTCCGAAAAGTTCTTCGATATACTGGCTACACCGGAGTGGAATTTTTATAAAAATGAATTGAAAGCCTGGTAATAGCCGTGGATTGCATAAAAAAAGGTCGACTGTAGTAGCCGACCTTTTTTTATGCAATCCACTCAAATCCAGTTATTTGCAAGCACCTGACAAAAATCATTTAGAATTAGTCTAAATAAGTTTGGATTATTGCCATACCCCTATAGATTTGCGGCTGAAATTATTTAGACTAAATCTAAACAAGACCCATGCACAAGCTTTTTCTACCTCTGATTGCTATTACCCTTTTGACCTTTACACCTTCCTGCAAAAAAGATAAAGGGCCTACTGAAGCCCAGAAAAAGGCCGTTATCTCCAATTACTCGGCTATAGTTTATGCTAATTATAGCGATGCGTTGACCCGCGCGCAGGAATTGAAAACAAAGGTAGATGCCTTTGTTGCAAACCCCTCTCAAGCCGGTTTAGATGAAGCCCGCGATGCCTGGAAAGCAGCGCGCCTGCCTTACGGCCAAACTGAGGTATATCGCTTTTCGGCGGGGCCTATTGACGATGATAATGGCCCGGAAGGCCTGCTGAACTCGTGGCCCCTGGATGAAAAGTTTATTGATTATGTACAGGGCCAGCCAAACGTTGGTTTAATAAACGATGTTACGAATGTACCTGTATTAAGTAAATCGGTAATAGAAGCCATGAATGAACAGGCCGGTGAAACCAACATAAGCTGTGGTTACCATGCCGTAGAGTTTATGTTGTGGGGTCAGGATTTTAGCGCCAGCGGCCCGGGTAACCGACCTTATACCGATTTTATTGTTGGTGGTACCGCTGCTAATCAGGCACGCCGCGCACAATACCTGCAAATTTGTACTGATTTAATAATAGACCATTTGCAATACCTGGTAGATGCCTGGGCACCGAATGGCAGCAACTACCGCCACGATTTTGAGAATGGAAATACCGATCAGGCCTTAACCAAAATATTGCAGGGCATGGGTTCGCTTGCCAAAGGCGAATTAGCAGGTGAGCGCTTAGAAGTAGCCTACGATACGCAGCTACAGGAAGACGAACATTCTTGCTTTAGCGATAATACCACCAACGATGTGCGCATGAATATGCTGGGCATTAAGAATGTATTTATGGGTACCTATACCCGAATAGACGGCAGCACCATCACCGGCACCGGCATTTACGAACTGATTAAAGCAAAAGACGAGGACTTAGGTGAAGAATTGGAAGAGGATGACATTGACGGATGCATGGATGCCTGCAACGATATATTAGCTCCATTCGATCAGCAAATTTTGGCATCGAACCCAACCGGCCGTCAAACGGTTAAAACAGCAATCGACCGGTTAAAGGTGTTGGGCGATAAATTATCGCTTGCTGCACAGAAACTTGGTTTAACCATCGTTGTTCAATAAGCATGAAACGCCGCCTTTTAATATTGCTTCCGTTGGTAGCGCTTAGTTTGGTTTTGCTACAAAACTGCAAACCCGAGAAAGGTATGGATGGATATGAAGCAGGTGAAGAATATGCCGGTGGCACATCTACCATTTTCGATTTTTCGGAGAATGCATTTAACCATGCAAGTCCGGCCCTTACAGGTGATGATGAAACGAAGTTTTCAGTTGGCAATTCCTTCTTCCGTTCCAATTGGGTAATTGCACCTTCCAGCACTACCGGTCGCGATGGCTTAGGCCCCATGTATAATGCCTTAGGTTGTTCGGGCTGCCATTTAAAAGATGGCCGTGGCCGGGCACCTATTGGTAACGAAGGTGTAACAGGCCTGTTATTCCGCTTAAGTTTACCGGGAACAGATGCGCACGGTGGCCCCATGCCTGACCCCGTTTATGGCGGTCAATTCCAAAACCTGGCAATACCCGGCGTTAGCAGCGAAGGCAATTTTAGTATCAGCTACCAAACCCTTGCCGGAACGTACGAGGATGGAACACCTTATACCCTGCAAAATCCGCAGTATACCCTCAATGGAAATTTTGGTCCGTTAAGCGGTTTGCTGATTTCGCCCCGCGTAGCACAACAAATGTGCGGTTTGGGTTTATTGGCCGGCATCCGCGAAAGCGATTTGCTTTTTAATGTAGACGAGAGTGATGCGAATGCAGATGGCATTTCGGGAAAAGCGAACTATGTATGGGACTATAAAAACCAAACGGTGGCTCTCGGCCGTTTTGGTTGGAAAGCCAATCAGCCCAATTTATATCAGCAAACAGCAGGGGCCTTTAACGGAGATGTGGGTATTACTTCTTCTCTATTTCCCAGTGATCATTGCACTTCGGCTGAAATGGATTGTATGAATGCACCCAACGGCAACGATAGCGGCTATACCTATGAACTAAGCGACTATCAATTGGATCGTGTAGTATATTATGCTTCAACGCTGGCGGTGCCGGGCCACCGTAACGCTAAGAATGAAGATGTATTGGCAGGCAAAAAATTGTTTAAAGATGCAGGCTGCGCTAAGTGCCACATACCCTCGTACACAACAGGTATTAACAATGATATACCACAGCTAAGCAATCAGAAGATTTTCCCTTACACCGATTTATTGTTGCACGATATGGGCGATGGCCTGGCCGATAACCGGCCCGACTACCTGGCCACCGGTAAAGAATGGCGCACACCGCCTTTGTGGGGCATCGGTATGTTTTACACCGTAAATGGCCATACCAATTACCTGCACGACGGACGTGCACAAAACCTGGAAGAAGCTATCTTGTGGCACGGAGGTGAAGGAGAAAACGCAAAAGAAAATTTCAGGAAGATGAACAGCGCGCAGCGCGAAAAGCTCATCCTGTTTTTAAAATCGTTATAAGACATGAAGAAACTATTAGCCATTGCAGCATTGTTGATTGGTTTAAGTGCTTGTCATAAACCCGAAAACGCTTTAGAAAAATACGACCGTACTACGCTGCTAACCAATTTGGCGGATAGTGTAATTGCGCCATCGTATACTCAATTTGCCAATGGAAGTTTACAGCTATCGCAGGCGGCTAATACCTTTGTGGCAGCCCCTGATGCCGGTAACCTAAATGCATTGCGCACGGCCTGGAGCCAAACGGTTGCAATATGGCAGGCCTGCGAAATGTACAACCTTGAATTTGCTTCGGCCAACTCACTGGCTGCACAAATTGCCAGTTGGCCGGTTGATACCAACGTTATAGAAAATGAAATTACCGGAAGCGCTACACTGGATGAAGCCTACGTGCAGACTACCGGCACTACCCGCAAGGGATTAAGTGCTGTGGAATACCTGATTTACGGAGCAGGAAATGACCAGGCGGTGCTGGATAGTTTTACCACCTCAACCAATGCACCCCGCCGCAAGCAATATCTGGCAGCTCTTTGTGCCCATATTAAAACACAAGGCAACCTTGCTGCCAATGATTGGAATAATGGCACCTCGCACAATCATTTTATTGCACAAACGCAATTAGATATCAGTGGCTCGATGAACGTTTTGGTTAACTGCTTAATTGAGCACATCGAAGCCGTTCGTAAGAACAAAATATCGAAACCACTGGGCATTGATAATGCCGGCTTAGCAGATGGCAACCTAACTGAAAATCATCGTGCACCGCTTTCGCTGGAAAATATAAAAGCCAACATCGCAGCCTGGAAGGTGTTATTCAATGGTGCATCCGGCAAAGGTTTCGACGATTACCTGCTGGCTGTAAATGCCAAACATGATACCGAAGACTTATCAGTAACCATCAACAATCAACTGGACCTGTGCCTGGCCAAGGCCAATGCCATTACCGTGCCCCTGCACTTAGCCGTAACCCAACAACCTGCTAATGTGCAGGCGCTGTATCTTGAATTAAAAAAGCTGACTGTTTTAACCAAAGTTGAAATGGCTTCCAGCCTGGGGGTAATTATAACCTTTAGCGATAATGACGGCGACTAAACCGCTTACAGGCATCTACCAATGGCTAAGTAAACCGGTTTCGGCAGCGCCTTTAACGGTTTTCCGCATCGCCTTTGGCATTATGATGCTGGCGGCTATAATTCGATTTGCAGCCAACGGCTGGATTGAAAGTTTATACATTAAGCCTTCCTACTTTTTTACTTATTACGGTTTTGAATGGGTAAAGCCCTTAAATGCTACCGGCATGTATGCTGTGTTTGCACTGCTTATGCTCTGCGCTGCAGGAATAGCCTTGGGGCTTTTTTACCGGCTAAGCGCCATCCTGTTTTTTCTGCTATTTACCTATGTGGAGCTAATTGATAAAACCAATTACCTCAATCATTATTACTTCATCAGCATTATGGCTTTGCTGCTGGCTTTGCTACCGGCTAACAGGTATGTTGCACTGGATGTAAAATTAAAATTGAGTAAAGCTGCAAACGCAGTTCCAAAGTGGGCCCTGTTAACCTTGCAGTTGCAAATGGCGGTGGTGTACTTCTTTGCAGGTATCGCTAAAATTAACGCCGACTGGCTATTGCATGCCCAGCCCTTAAAGATTTGGTTAGCCAACCCACGTTTCGATTACGGCGTTGTTGGTCATTGGCTGGCTCAGGAATGGGTGGCTTATGCTTTTAGCTGGTGCGGTATGCTGTTTGATGTGTGCATACCCTTTTTCCTCTTCAACCGCCGTACCGTTTGGTTCGCATATGCACTGGTAGTAGTCTTCCATCTGCTTACCACACTGCTTTTCCCTATGATAGGCATGTTCCCGTTTATAATGATAGTATGTGCTACGGTGTTTTTGCCGGTAGCCTTTCATGCAAAGCTCTTATCGGCTTTTGGCACTAACTACAAAACTATTCCTGAGGTTGCGAAACCCATTGCTTCAAAATGGATAGTCGTAGTGTTGACTATGCATTTTTTTGTGCAGGCGCTCCTTCCCTTTCGCTATTTGTTATATCCCGGTCAACTTTTTTATACCGAAGAAGGTTTTCGCTTTTCGTGGCGGGTTATGCTGATGGAAAAGGCAGGCTGCGTATTTTTTTATGTGCGCGATAAACAAAGTGGTAAACAGGTAGAAATAAACAATCGCGATTACCTGACCATGCAGCAGGAAAAGCAAATGAGCACCCAGCCCGACATGATTATGCAGTTTGCCCGGCATTTAAAAACCGTTTATCATACTAAATTCGCCGACCCCGAAGTATATGCCGAGGCTCATGTTTCACTGAATGGACGTAGCACCCGTTTGCTGCTGAATCCTAACATTGATTTATCGATGGAGGAGGATAATCTGAAACACAAAACCTGGATTATTGCGGGAATGGGAGAATAACAATGCGTGCTGTTTATTTGCTTTTCTTTTTGTTAGTAGCTACTTGCGTAACAGCGCAGCAGTATTCCCTTTCGGGAAAAGTAACGCAGGCAGCAAACGATAAACCTGCTGCAGGCATTAATGTAGTTTTAGATAAGGGCGAAGCAAAAACCGTTACTGACTCGGCGGGCAGGTTTACCTTCGGCCATCTTTCGCCCGGCGATTATAAGCTAACGTTGAAAGCCTTCAACTTTGAGAAGAAGAGCATTGCTGTTACCATTAAAGATGGCGATGTGCAACTGGATGCTGTTCCCCTGCAACCCTATACCAAGGAGCTACAGGAAATTGTTGTGCAGCAGAAGCAAGATGGCTTTGGCCGCACGCATATGAAGTCGGTTGAAGGCGTGGCTATTTATGATGGCAAGAAAAACGAAGTGCTGGTATTAAAGGATATGAATGCCAACCTGAGCGCCAACGTAAGCCGACAGATTTTCTCGAAAATTCCGGGGCTCAATATTTACGAAAGCGATGCAGCAGGTTTACAATTGGGTATAGCAACCCGTGGCCTCGACCCCAACCGCACCAGTAACTTTAACGCGCGACAGAACGGATACGATATGAGCGCCGATGCCTTAGGCTACCCTGATGCTTATTATGTGCCACCTGCCGAGGCAGTAGACCGTATAGAAGTGGTACGTGGTGCAGCTTCGCTGCAATATGGTCCGCAGTTTGGAGGTATGCTGAATTACGTGCTGCAAAAAGCACCGGCAGATAAAAAAATTGAATGGACATCGTATACCACCGCCGGCGCTTATAAACTGGTTAGCACTTTTAACAGCCTGGCAGGTTCGGTTAAGTGTTTCCATTACTACGTGCATTACAACTACAAGCAAGGCGAAAGCTGGCGTCCCAATGGTGCCTACCACCTACACAATGCGTTTGCATCTGTCGGCTATCAGTGTTCTGAGAAACTGGCCATCCGTGCCGAATATACCTTCTCGTATTACCTCGCTCAACAGCCAGGCGGTTTAACCGATGCACAGTTTAATACAGCGCCGCGTTCATCTTTACGTACCCGCAATTGGTTTAGCACTAACTGGAACATACTTGCTTTAAACCTGGATTATAAGCACAATGCTTTTCATCAACTAAACCTGCGTGCCTGGGGCTTTTTAGGCGGCCGCAATGCTATTGGTAATCTTAGCCCCGCTAACCGTGTGGATGACGTTACCCAGCCCCGCGATTTTATTAAGGATACCTACAAGAACCTGGCCGTGGAAGGCAGATACGTGTGGAAGTATTACATTAAAAACAGTTTATCTACTTTATTAACCGGTGTACGATTCTATACCGGCCAAACGCATAAATCGCAGGGGTATGCCAACAATGGTACCGGTGCCGACTTCAACTACCTGCATCCCGATAAATTGGAAGGTTCAGATTATCGTTTCCCGGGCATGAACGTGGCCTTGTTTAGCGAAAACGTTTTCAATATCGCCAACAAAGTAAAGTTAACACCCGGCATCCGCTACGAGCATATCGATACCCGCGCGAAAGGCTACTACCGTCAAGAGCTTTCACTTACATTGGATACTTTCCTGAATGAATCGCGCAGTTTTAAGCGCGACTTTGTGCTGCTTGGCCTTGGTTTAAGCTGGAATGCCTGGAAGGAAACTGAACTATATGCCAACTTCTCGCAAAACTACCGGGGTATTACGTTTACCGATATGCGTGTAGTGCGCACCAGTCAATTGGTTGACCCTAACCTGAAGGATGAAAGCGGCTTTAATGCCGATTTGGGCTACCGGGGCAGCATTAAAAACTGGTTCAACTTTGACGTAAGCGGCTTTTGGTTACAATACAATAACCGTATCGGTCAATTACAACAGGTAGATAGCTTGTATAACATCTACCGCTACACCACCAACGTTGGTAAAACGCGCAGCGCCGGTTTAGAGGCCTACCTGGAAGCGGATCTGTTAGCGGCTGCAGGTGTTGAACAACGGGCAGGCAATCTGGTAGTATTTGTAAGCACGGGTTACACGAACGCTGTTTACGTAAAATCAGCTTATAGCAATGTGGTAGGCAAGCTGCTGGAATTTGCTCCGCAGATAACACTGCGCGGTGGCATTACTTATCGCTACAAAAAGTTCTCTACCACCATTCAGGCAGCTTATACCGGCCAGCAGTATACCGATGCCAGCAATGCGGCCTTTACGCCTACGGGTGTAAACGGACTAATACCTGCCTACTATGTAATGGATTGGAGTGCCAAGTATTCCATTAAATGTGTGCAGTTAATGGCAGGCATCAACAACCTGACCAACAGCATTTACTTCACCCGCCGGGCTACCAGTTACCCCGGCCCCGGCATTATACCGGCCGAACCGTTGACATTTTATGTTACCCTGGGCATTAAGCTGAACGAAAAAGTAAAGGAACTTAAATTTGTAACGTTCTGATTAGCCCCTAAGTAAGTACTTCGGAAGGCCTGTAAAAATGTTGATTTCTCCTCTGTAAATTATTTTGTCCACAAGGCGGCAGTTGTTGATTATTAAGCCATTTCTACATTCGCGGCCGCAGTAAATTCACCGGCAAATTTTTGCTGCGCAAGTCTATTGCGCAGTGCTTAAATAGTTTTGACACATGGCAACTAAAAACGAAGAAGTAAGATATACGGAAGACGAGGTAAAAACCCTCGACTGGCTGGAACACATCCGCATGCGACCCGGTATGTACATCGGTAAAACCGGCGATGGCAGCAGTATGGATGATGGTATTTACATCCTGCTGAAGGAAGTGGTAGATAACTGTATTGATGAATACCAGATGGGCTACGGCAAAAAAGTAGACGTTACCGTAACCAAAGAAAAAGTAATGGTGCGCGACTATGGCCGGGGTATTCCGTTGGGGAAGTTGGTTGATTGCGTATCGCAGATAAACACCGGCGCTAAATACGACAGCAAGGCCTTTAAAAAATCGGTGGGCTTGAACGGGGTAGGTACCAAGGCGGTTAACGCGCTTTCTACCAGTTTTAAAGCCTACGCCGTGCGCGAGGGCCAAAAGAAAGTGGCTGAGTTTGAAGCCGGACGTTTGGTGAAAGAGCACAAACTGGAAAAGACGGATGAGCCGAATGGCACTTACATTGAGTATATCCCCGATAACAAGATCTTTAAAAACTACCACTACCTGACGGAGTATGTGGAGCAGATGATTCAGAACTATACTTATCTGAATACCGGCCTCACGTTTTACTTCAATGGTCAAAAGTATGTATCTCAACAAGGCCTGCACGATTTGCTGAGCCGCAAGAAAGATGCAGAGTCCATGGTATATCCCATCATCCACTTAACCAGCGATGATATTGAGATAGCCATGACCCATACACACCAGTATGGTGAGGAGTATTACAGCTTTGTAAACGGACAGTATACCATTTTAGGTGGTACGCACTTACAAGCCTTCCGCGAAGCAGTGGTAAAAACGGTACGCGAGTTTTACAAGAAAGACTTTGATACCGTTGATATCCGCGAAGCGATTTGCGCTGCCATTTCGGTGCGTATACAGGAACCCGTTTTCGAATCACAAACTAAAACCAAACTGGGCACCGATAAACTGCATGGCGAAGAACGCACCATGAAACAGTTTGTAGGCGAGTTTGTAAAAGAAAACCTGGACAACTACCTGCACAAGCACCCCGATACGGCAGAAGCTTTATTGAAGCGTATTCTGCAAAGCGAACGCGAGCGCAAGGAAATTGCCGGTATTAAGAAGCTGGCGAACGAGCGGGCAAAGAAGGCAAACATCCACAACAAAAAGTTGCGCGATTGCCGTCTGCACCTGAACGATGACAAGAAGCTGAGTGATGAGGACCGTTTCCGCACCACGCTGTTTATTACGGAAGGTGACTCGGCGAGTGGTTCTATTACCAAATCGCGCAATCCCGATTTTCAGGCGGTGTTCTCCTTACGCGGTAAGCCGCTGAACTGTTTTGGCCTTACTAAAAAAGTAGTTTATGAAAACGAGGAATTTAACCTGCTGCAACACGCGTTGAATATTGAAGCGCTGATGGAAGACCTGCGTTACCACAATATTGTGATAGCCACCGATGCCGACGTGGATGGTATGCACATCCGCCTGCTGCTCCTCACCTTCTTCCTGCAATTTTTCCCCGATTTAGTTCGTAACGGACACGTGAAGATTTTAGAAACGCCGTTGTTCCGCGTGCGCAACAAGCAGAAAACGATTTACTGCTACGATGAAGACGAAAAGCAAAAAGCCATTAAAGCCCTGAACGGCAAAGTAGAAATTACCCGCTTTAAGGGTTTGGGTGAAATATCGCCGGAAGAATTCGGTGGTTTTATCGGCGAAGAAATCCGCCTGAGCCCGGTAATTATGGAAGACAAGATTAAAATTGAAAAACTGCTGGAATACTACATGGGTAAAAACACCGAGGATCGCCAGCGCTTTATTATCGATAACCTGCGTATGGAAAAAGATACCGTAGAAGATGCGCCGGAAATTGAACTGGAATTAGCCGATTAATTAATTAGTGTATTAGAACTTTACAATGAAGGAAGGAAAAGAACCATTTGACCCAACGGCTCGCGACGGCGAAGGCGCTTCGGGTTTGGTGGATGGAATGTTTAAGAACTGGTTCCTCGATTACGCTTCGTACGTAATTCTGGAACGTGCGGTGCCTGCCATCGAGGATGGTTTAAAGCCCGTGCAACGACGCATTTTACACGCCCTGAACGAAATGGACGATGGCCGTTTCCATAAGGTGGCGAATGTAATCGGTCAAACCATGCAGTATCACCCACACGGTGATGCTTCCATCGGCGATGCGCTGGTGAATATTGGTCAGAAGGAGTTGATGTTTGATACCCAGGGTAACTGGGGCGATGTGCGCACCGGCGATAGTGCTGCCGCAGCGCGTTATATCGAGGTTCGTCTTTCGAAGTTTGCCAAAGAGGTGGCCTTCAACAACCAAACCACCGAATGGCAGTTAAGCTACGACGGCCGTAAGAAAGAACCGGTAACGCTGCCGGTTAAATTCCCTTTGCTGTTATCGCAGGGTGCTGATGGTATTGCAGTAGGTCTCTCTACCAAAATATTACCGCACAACTTTATTGAGTTATGCGAAGCCAGTATCAATTACCTGGAAGGTAAGCGCTTCCGTTTACTGCCCGATTTCCCTACAGGCGGTTTTGTAGATGTAGCCGAATACAACAAAGGCGAACGTGGCGGTAAAGTAAAAGTGCGTGCCAAAATTGAAGTGGTGGACAAGAAGACCCTTGCCATCCGCGAAATACCATTTGGAACCACTACCGTTAGCCTGATTGAAAGTATTTTGAAGGCCCAGGACAAGGGTAAAATCAAGATCAAGAAAGTAATTGATAATACCGCAAAGGATGTAGAAATACTTATTGAACTGGTGCCCGGCTCTGACCCTGATGTTACCATTGATGCGCTGTATGCCTTTACCGATTGCCAGTCCTCTATTTCGGTAAATGCTTGTGTAATTGTTGAGGATAAGCCGATGTTCCTGAATGTGCACGAGATACTGGAGCGCAGCACCGAGCGCACCAAAGATTTACTGCGCAGAGAGTTGGAAATTCGTCAGGCAGCCTTAAATGAAAGATGGCATTTCAGTTCTCTGGAAAAGATCTTTATCGAGAAACGCATTTACCGCAATATCGAAGAGTGCGAAACCTGGGAAGATGTATTATCTACCATCGATAAAGGATTAAAGCCTTATAAGAAGCTGTTCCGCCGCGAGGTAACGGAAGAGGATATCATCCGTTTGACGGAGATCAAGATCAAGCGTATTTCGAAATACGATTCCTTTAAAGCGGATGAAGAGATAAGAGGCATTGAAGCCGAGTTGAAAGAAGTTGCACACGATCTGAAACACCTGAACGACTTCACTATCGCTTACTTCAAAAACCTGATTAAAAAATACGGCAAGGGCCGCGAACGCAAAACCGAAGTAAAAGGTTTTGAAGAAATTGAAGTGAAGCAGGTAGCTGCTACTAATGCCAAACTGTATGTAAACCGTGCTGAAGGTTTCTTAGGCACAGGTTTAAAGAAAGACGAGTTCGTGTGCGAATGCAGCGATCTGGACGATATCATTGCCTTTACCCGCGCGGGTAAAATGATGGTGGTGCGCCTGGGCGACAAGAAGTTTGTAGGTAAGGATATTATCTACATCAACGTTTGGAAAAAGAACGACGAACGAACGGCTTATAACCTGGCATACTACGATGGTGCCAGCAAGCGCACTTTTGTAAAGCGCTTTAACGTAACCGGCATTACCCGCGATAAGGAATATGACCTTACGCAAGGCGGTGCAGGCAGCAAGGTGCTTTACTTTACAGCCAATGCCAACAGCGAAAGCGAATTGGTAAAAGTACAATTACACCCTAACAGCACGGCGCGTATTAAGGAGTTTGAGTTTGACTTCGGTACCATCGACATCAAAGGCCGTGCATCGGTAGGTAATATTCTTACTAAGTTCCCGGTACGCAAGATGGACCTGATTGAAAAAGGTAAATCTTCTATTGGTGGCATGAAGTTGTGGTTCGATGAAAAATTCGGCCGACTGGTGAACGAGGAAAAAGAAAAGAGCCGTTACCTGGGCGAGTTTAATACCGGCGACCAGATACTGGTAGTTTACAAAGATGGCAACGTAGAGTTGACCAACTTTGAAATGACCAACAAATACGAGATGGACGAAGTTTACACGGTAGAAAAGTTCGGTCCGGAAACTATTTACACTTGCGTTTACTACGATGGCGATAACAAAGATTATTACGTTAAGCGCTTTAAAATTGAATTAAAGACCGAACGCTTTAAGTCGCCTATCATCAGCGAGCATAACAGTTCTAAGCTGCACGTCTTCTCTTCTCGTCCGGAAGTTTGGGTTAAATACAAAGTGGAAAAGGGTAAGAGTAAGGAAAAGGTGGAAGAGGAAACAAAGGTGAACGACCTGATAGATGTGAAGGGCTGGAAAGCACTTGGCAACCGTTTAAGCACCTTTAATGTAAGCGGTAAAATTACCGAAGAGGTGAAGGTACCCAAGGAAGTTAAAATAGGCACCACCATCGAGTTAGATGTAAACCCGAAAGCTGCTAAAAAGGGCAACCAGGGCGATTTGTTCTAACCTTACCACATCAACGCATATAAAAAAATAAGGCCCTGTACAACAGGGCCTTTTTGCATACTACTACTAAGGGGTAGAGCTTAGCAGCAGCGCTTAAGGAACGATCTCGTCGTAGGTAAAGAATGTTTTTAGCTGGTTAGGGTAAACCGATGCGCCACGGTAGCCACCGGTCCAAACGGTGTAGCTTTGTCCGGGGTCAACCTTAATGGTATATAACGGAAGGCTATCTATTACCTGCAAGGTGTTTGCATCCAGCACCTGTATATCCTGCCAGCCTGCATCAACCGGAATGAACGAAGTATAGCTTTCAGTTGGATTGGTACCGGCATACTTCAGATTAGTAGCAAGTGTAGCGCCACCTTTTAAGCGGTAGGTAATGTTACCCGCGTTAGGCGATACGTTAATGAATTTGATGGCCCCTTTGCCTGAAGGCAGCGATGTTGGCACCGTGTCATTCAGCACAATGTATTTAACGTGTGGTAACGAATCGAACAGGATAAAGGTGTAGCTTTTGTCCTTTGCACCGGTTAATGGCGCTGCATTTACAAGTGTACCGTGGCTATCTTCAACGGTAAGCGTAACACTACCGGTTCTGTATTTACCAAAAGATGTACCCATCAGATAGTATACATCGGTAAGGCTGTACGATTCGCCGCCGCCGTGCAGGTAAAAGTCGGAATGCTGGTGAGCAGGGCTTGCATTTATATACTGTACATAGGTAAAACCGCCGGTGCCGTTATCGGTATTATCATCCTTTTTACAGGCTGTAGTTGCCAATAACAAACCTACAGCGGTCATCATCATTAATTGCTTTTTCATATCAGATTGGTGGTTTTAGTTTATTAATTGGAATACTTCACATTAATCAATTGGCCGTCGGTTATGCTAACCGAACCGGAACCTGTGGTGCTTACGGCATCAAAGGCAAAAGAACCGGACAGGCGCTTATTTATGGTGTCAACGGTGGCGATAGTTATGGAGCCTATATGGGAGGACGTATCAGTAGTAAAATCTCCTGAGGTCTCTACCGTATAAACACCTTGTCCGTATCCGTTCCAGGGTAATCCCGAATTGGCAGGATATTTTAAGGGATAGGTGCCGGGTACCGGAGGATAAGGCAATAAAGCCAAACTGCAGGTCCGGTCGTTTTTATCGGTAACACAGGCTGTAAACGTTAAATTAAACATGGTTGTACCATGCACATACAAAACAACATTCGAAGTCATGGGATTGCCGTTCTCTTTCCAGGTAGCTACCAAAGTGCCGGGGCAATCGGTAGTACTCTCGTGGTGGCACGCGTTTAATAGCAGTAATAGAATAACTAAAGGAATAAATGCATTTCGTTTCATGAGTAGATTGGTGTGTTTCTTAATTAATTATATTGCGAATGTGCTCATATGATATTGCTCTTGAAAGACAATTTTTGGGGATTGATAGAATGCAATGTCTTTTTTTAATCACAAAAAGCTTATTTTCAATAACTTACCAGATAATATGGAAGACCTTTTTCGCCTTATAAAAAGCATGGATACCGAGGAAAAACGGTATTTCCGGCGCTTTGGCTTAAAGGATGATTCAAAAGGCAAGAGCCAGACCGAAAAGTTGTTCGACCTGCTGGATGAAACGGTGCAGTATAACGAAGAGCAGTTAGCCTTTCGCTTAAAGCGCGAAAAGCTGGATAAACAATTAGCCTCACTTAAAAGCTACCTGTATGAGCGCCTATTGGATTCGCTGCTTTGGTATAGAAAACATTCTACGCCGGGGCTTAGCAATGCCTTTGAACTGGCTAAAATAGGCCTGCTTGAAGATAGAGGGTTGCAGCATGAAGCGGATAAACTAACCCGCAAACTGTTGCCTGCTATGTTGCAGAGCAGTTCCTTTACCGATCAGTGGAATGCATTAGGAAAATATATATCCGAAGCCTCTAATGCCTATTTGTCGCACGGCAAGGTAGATTTTGAAGAGGTTGAAGACAAATTGAATGCCCGCAGGGAATTGTTGCTTCAAATGGAACGCTTTAGCGCCTACGACAGCCTGCTGATGCAACAACTTAAAATAATGCGTAAGGCCATGCTGGCGCGTAACGAGGAAGAACTGCAGCCATTAAACGAGATCTTCAACAACCCATTGGTACAGGACCGTCGTTTGGCCAATAGTCCGGAAGCCATGTTCATTTATTATACGCTGCGTATACATCACTTTTCCATACTTCACAAAGCACAGGAACATTATAACGATGCAGTAGATCTGCTGAAGTATACCAAAACCCTGCAGGTAGGTTGGCCGGTTATGCGTTTGTTGTGGACCTATGCACAGGTTACCCAAACATGCTATGCATTGGGGCAATGGCACGAATTGCAGCAATACTTGCAGGAACTAAAAGAAGTAGAAGCCGGCAACCAGGTGGAGCGCATGGCACAGTTTACCTACCATACCCAATTAGCCATAACGCTTTATGACCATCATAAGAATGCTACGGCATTGTTAGAAACCTTGCTTGAAAGCAAGAAGCGTTTAGCCGAGTTCGGCAATAGGTTACGGCCCGATATCCGCCTTTCCATTACCATTACTGTAGCCTCTGCCTATGTTGAATATGGCCATTATTCGGAGGCAGTGTCAGTTTGCGAAGATTTCCTAACGCATTATGAAGCCGGTATCCGATTAGATGCATTATTGCTGCTGCATGCCTATGAATTAGTGGCTCACCTTGAAACCGGCAACATGCTTTATGTAAACAATGTGGTACGCAATATCCATCGCTACTTCCAGCGGCACGATTTTAAAGGTCCGTTTGAAACCACCCTAATGAATGCCTTCCGCAAGCTTTCAGAAATCAGCGATTACAAAGCACATAAGGAGGAGCTGCTAAAGCTGCAAACCGAACTAACGCAAACGGCAGGTGCCGCAGAAAGTGCTTATCACACACAATTATTGCCATTGATGCAGGCCTTTCTGCAAGCCAAATCCGAAGGATTGGCAATTCACCGGTTCGTGCAAAATCAAAAGCAGGCATAAAAAACAAAAGCCCCGGATAAGGGGGCTTTCGCTATCTAGTCCTATACTTGTATTAATCTTCAAATCCTTCAGCAAAATCGCTTGGAGGTGCAGCATTGCTTTGAGAAGCAGGGCTTTCTTCTTCCACCTTACGGCTGTTTTTAGCTTCCAGGCTAAGGGTAGCATGAGGCACTACACGTAAACGTTCTTTAGGGATCAGCTTGCCCGAAGCACGGCAGATACCATACGTTTTGTTTTCTACGCGCACCAGGGCTAACTCCAGGTTACGGATAAATGTATGCTGACGGCTGATTTGATTCATCAGATACTCCATCTCCGAAGTATCAGTACCTTCTTCCATGTTCCATGCCTTGTTTCCGGCCTGGCTTTCGGTATGGTTATCCAGCGATTCCTTCAGGTTTTTCAGTTCGTCGCGGGCAGCAGCAAGCTTCTTTTCAATAAGATCTTTAAACTCTTTTAACTCTTCGTCGCTGTAGCGCAGGTTGGTTTCTGGTTGTGTCGTTTCTAACATTTTCTTCTCCGGTTTATTTACAAAGGGTCTCTCGGGGGGTGTTGAACTAATCTGACGGGTTACAACAGTTGGCTTGCTTACAGGCTGCTTGGCTGGTATAACCGGTTTCTTTTCCTCGGCCTTCTCAATCGGTTTTACTGATTTAACGCTCTGAGGTTTCGAATTAGTATTTGTGTTTTTCAACACTTTTTTGGCAGGCTGAGCTACAGGCTTTTTGGCGGCTACAGGTGCTGCTTTTTTTGAAGCAACAACCGGAGCTTTTTTAGCAGGCTTTGCCGGTTTAGCGGCAGGTTTGGCAACTACCTTTTTGGCAACTGGTTTGGCTTTCTTTTTAGCAACCGGTTTGGCCACCTTTTTAGGGGCAGGTTTAGCTGCTTTTTTTGCAGCAGGTTTTGCAGCTTTCTTCGCAGCAGGTTTAGCTGCCTTCTTTGCCACAGGTTTTGCTTTTGCTACCGGTTTGCTCTTAGATTTAGACTTGTTCTTGTCTTTTGCTTTAGCCTTTGCCATATCAAAAAATTTAGCCGCGAAAGTAACCAATTTATTAATTACAGCCATACTTATAATAAAGCGCCAATAAGCCGGTTTAAAGGCCTGTGGCAGGGTTAAAAAATGATAAGCAGGCGGCAACTGCTGCTGCGCCTGCTTATCAATATTTATTCACCTTTTGGGTTTAGAATATCTTCAGAACCTCGCGCATGGCATGCCAGCTGTTGCCTTCTACTGCAAAGGCAATAATAGCCCAAATTAAGAACAGAAAGGGCAATAAAATGGTACGTTTAAACCAGGCGTTTTCGTGGTTCACGTGCATAAATATGCCCATGATATATACCACTTTAACTACCGACATAACGGCCATAAACAGGTTTATGAAAATCTTGCCACTTCCGCCCTGCGGGTTAAAATGGTCGTAAACCATGGCTGTGCCTACTTCTATAACCGTAACAGCAGATAAAATTAAGATGGTCTTCAGCACATCTTTCTTACCCTGGTTGTATTCACCTTCTGTCCAATGCAGGTGGCCTTCGGTTGGTGTTTCAAAACTCATGACTATACTGGTTTATTAGTTTTTTAAATCAATTTCTTAATTACAGCAGGTAAAAGCACAGGAATACGTAAACCCAAACAAGATCTACAAAGTGCCAGTACAAACCGATCTTCTCCACCATTTCGTAGTGGCCAACTTTATCGAAACGACCGTTAGCAGCAGAAACGGCTAACCAGGTGTTCAATACAACACCACCCAACACGTGCATACCGTGGAAACCGGTGATAACAAAGAACAACTGCCCGAAATTGGTAACCTTGGTAGTTTCAGCTACAGTGGTAGTGGTCATACCTTCCGAGATTAAGTGTGTCCATTCCAGGTATTGGCAGAATAAGAAGCCAACACCGCAAAGGATAGTTGGGATCAAAAACTTCACCACACCGTCTTTGTTCATACGGTAGCCTTCCTGTACGGCACGTACCATGGTGTACGAGCTAACAATCAGCAAGAAGGTCATAAACGATACGAAAACAAGCGGGGCCTTCACACCTTCAAAAATGTGCAACGGAATAGAAGAGAAAACCTCAGCCGGATTAGGCCAAAGATCGCTTTGCGCCATACGTAGTGCAGCATAGGCAATAAGGAAAGAGGCAAATGTGAACGTATCCGAAATAAGGAAATACCACATCATTACCTTACCGTAGCCGATACGGAAAGGTGAATGTCCGCCATTCCACAGGTCTTTCGAACCTTCATTTGCGCCGTGGGCGTGATCTAAAGTAGCTTCTGCCATGTTCTAATGCTTATTAAGTTGTTTTAAATCTTCGTTTATTAATCGCCTATTGGTAGTTAACCAACAAAAACACATACAAGTAAACCCAAACAATATCTATGTAGTGCCAAAAGGTTACCAGCATTTCAAGATACAATTCCCGCTTAGGGTTAATTATGTTCCGCAGTTCGTAAAGCTCATCCTTACGCGAGCGAACCGCCTGATACAAAAACACCAGCATGGCCACCAAACCGCCCACTATGTGCGCGCCGTGCGAAGCCGTAATGATGTAGATGAACGAACCGGCTACGTTACCCGTTAACGGAAAGCCCATGTTCTGTAAAGCAATCCATCCGGTATATTGTAAACCCAGGAACAAACACCCAAGCAAAAAAGAAAAGAACATCAACCAACGGAACCTTGTAAACTGTGCCTTGCGGTAC
The DNA here is from genome assembly GCA_046329495.1 of Chitinophagales bacterium. Lineage (GTDB taxonomy): Bacteria > Bacteroidota > Bacteroidia > Chitinophagales > LD1 > Bog-950. The sequence goes on from JAXLUO010000002.1 coordinate 120,774, forward strand.
GAAATCAACGCAAAATGTATAACACCGCTCAGCCCAACTACTACTAAGGTACTATACAGGAAAATTGACGGTAACCGGAAATTTTCCCAAACCTTATAGTCACCCTTTTTTACCAAAACAGCACTGGTTAGCGCCGCAAAAAACATGGTCATAGAGGCTAAAGCCAGCCATAACGCAAACTTTTGCGGGTGAACACCAGGTTTGTCCTGTGTTTGCTTATCATTCAAAACTACGTTCATTAAATTTTACCCAACACTAATGCCAGCTGTACCACCGGCAAGTATAAAAACGAACCAAACATTAATATTTTCGCTGATTTATCTTCACAAAGCCTGTAATGGTTCCATGCCATCCATAAAAAAACCATTCCTACTGCGGTTATCACCAAATTGGCGCCAAAGTTTACCAGGTTAAAGAAGTAAGGCATCATCGAAACCATCAGCAACATCACGCAATAAACCACGTTCTGAATGGCACTTGCACGCGATTTGCCCGAAGTAGATGGCAACAACATAATGCCGGCCTTCAGGTAATCGTTGTATTGCACCCAGGCTATACTCCAGAAGTGCGGAAACTGCCACATAAACTGGATGCTGAATATCAATACTGCTATAAAGTCAATTTCGCGCGATACGCATACATAGCCAATCATCGGAGGCAGTGCGCCGGGAATAGCACCTACAAACACAGCTATAGGTGATACACGCTTTAACGGTGTGTAGATGAAGGCATAGCTGATAAGTGATAAGGCCGATAATACACCTGCCGTTGCATTAAACTGCAGGGTAAGAATAGAGATGCCCGAAACACCAAAGATGCCGGCCACCAGTATCGCTTCAGGCGAAGCCATGCGCTCGGCCGGTAACGGACGGTTCATGGTACGCTTCATCAACTTATCAATATCACGCTCAATGATCTGGTTGATGGTGTTAGAGGCCGCCGTTACCAGCATCCCTCCCAGCGCCAACCAAAATATATCGGTAATGTTATACTGCCCTTTAACAGCAAAGATGTAACCTATGATAGCCGAAAACACCACCAGCAAACTAAGACGCAACTTAGCCAGCATCAGATAATCGCTTATCCGTTGCACAATAATGCTGCGTTGGCGGGTTGCTATGGCTGCTGTTTTCGACATTTTAATAATCCTCCTGTTTTAAGTTACTTTTTAGTGTGCAACTTCTCCCGGCTTTAACGGAGTAACCTGGGTATACGATTCTTTACCGTCCACACTGTAATCGTATGGCCAGCGGTGTACCACAGGCAATTCGCCAGGCCAGTTACCGTGGATACGCTCGATTGGAGCAGTCCACTCCAGCGAGTTTGAATCCCATGGGTTGGCATATTCATAACCGTCTTCGCGAACTTCGCCACGAACTTTCCGGCCTTTGAAAATGCTATAGAAGAAGTTTACCACAAAAATAAGCTGTGCAAGAAATACTACAATAGCGGCAATACTAATAAATTCTGCCAGGTTGTTGAAGTTATTGAAAGTATCGAAGTTAGCGTAGGTGTAGTAACGGCGAGGCAAGCCGGTCATAAAGTGCATCGGGAAGAAGATACAGTAAGCACCGATAAGGGTGGCATAGAAGTGGATCTGACCCAAAGTTTCGTTCATATATCGGCCATACATACGTGGGAACCAGTTGTATACACCCGAAAACATGCCGAAGAAAGCCGCAACACCCATTACAATGTGGAAGTGCGCAACTACAAACATAGTATCGTGTAACTGGATATCGATAGCTGAGTTACCCAGGATGATACCTGTTAAACCACCGGTAATGAACATGGATACGAAACCAACCGCAAACAGGGCTGCAGAGGTTAAACGAACCTTACCGCGCCAGATGGTACCTATCCAGTTAAATACCTTAATAGCGGATGGGATAGCGATTAACAGCGTGAATAGGGTAAATATAGCACCTAAGTTAGGGTTTAAGCCGGTAACGAACATGTGGTGCGCCCATACAATGAATGACAGGATTAAGATAGCCAGGATAGATACGATCATCGCCTTATAACCGAAGATCGGCTTACGGGTGTGCACCGATAATACCTCGGATACAATACCCATGGCAGGCAGAATGATGATATACACCTCAGGGTGGCCCAGGAACCAGAATAAGTGCTGGAACAGGATTGGAGAACCACCTTTATAACCTAACAGGTGACCGTTGATGATGATGTTGTTCAGGTAGAAGCTTGTATCAAGCAAGCGGTCAAATTCCAACAGAACAGCACCCGCTAACAACGCAGGGAATGAAAGGATACCGATAACTGCAGTGAACATGAAAGCCCAAACAGTTAAAGGTAAACGCATCATGCTCATACCTTTGGTACGGATGTTCAGCACACTGGCTACGTAGTTCAAACCGCCTAACAGAGAAGAAACGATGAACAGCGTCATAGCCAGAATCCAAAGATCGAAACCAAGGCCCGAACCCAGGTTAATGCTGGTATCGCGCAGGCCGTTCAGTGGTGGGTAAGCTGTCCAACCACCCGAAGCAGGACCGGTTTGGATAAAGAATGAAAACAGCAATACAACACTGGCTGCAAAGAAGAACCAGTAAGAAAGCATGTTAATGAAGCCTGAAGCCATATCGCGTGCACCAATCTGGTAAGGTATCAGCAGGTTAGCGAAAGTACCCGACAAACCACCTGTTAATACAAAGAATACCAGGATAGTGCCGTGCATGGTAACCAATGCATAGTAAAATTCATTGCTGATTTTGCCGCCTTCAGCCCATTTGCCCAAGAACGATTCCAGGAATGGAAACGTTTCGTTTGGCCAACCTAACTGCAAACGGAACAATACCGAAAGCAATCCGCCCACAATACCCCAAAAGATACCGGTGATAAGGAACTGCTTGGCAATCATTTTATGGTCCTGGCTAAAGATATACTTCGTCAGGAAGGTTTCCTCATGGTGGTGCTCTTCATGCCCATGACCGTGGTGCGTATCTACACCGTGTTCAATAGTGGCTGCTTGCATAGCTCTAATTTTATTACCTCTGTTTAGAATTACTTATTTAATAATGCTGTTACTTTCTTCTCGGTGCTATCGGTAGCTGCCGGTGCCGGCTCAGTTGCAGTGTCAGCAGTTTTTGGCTTATAGTTTTCATACAAAGCCGTTTGCTTGCTTACCCACTCATCATATTCAGCCTGTTCTACAACCACAACTTCGCGCTGCATACCGTAGTGCGACTTGCCGCATAACTCGGCACAAGCCAGTTCGTATTTGAAACCTTTCCAGCGTGGTTCGCCGGTTTCTGGGTTGGCAGTTTGCCACCATGGCAAATTGCTCAGGTAGTCCTGCATTTCCTTGGTAGTCATTGTTGGCGTAAAGTAGAATTCAGTAGGTATACCGGGCACACAGTCCATTTTAACGCGGAAGTGAGGCAGGTAGAAACTGTGTAATACATCCTGTGCATTCAAACGCATTAATACCGGATGGCCTTTTACCAGGTACAGCTTATCGCTCATGTAATCATCATGGCTATTCGGATCTGTCCAATCAATACCTAATTCGTTGGTTGGGGTAATATGCTCCTGGTCGATAATGCGGCGGCCGAATTTGCCATCCTTACCGGGGTAGCGTAACATCCAGTTAAACTGCTTAGCGGTAGCTTCAACAACCATGGTGTTTTTCGCACGGGTATCTTTATTAAAGATATTGAACCACTCATACATACCCATCGCAATTAAACCGGTTAATACGATTGTTGGGATAACCGTCCAGATAACTTCCAGTTTGTTGTTATGCGGATAGAAGTAAGCGTTATGGCCGCGGCTTTCGTTGTAACGGTATGCGAAGTAGAAAAGCGCAATTTGAGTTAAAACGAAAACAATACCGATAATCAGCATGGTAATGTTAAACAGCTGATCGGTTTTAACCCCATGTTCTGATGCCGCCTTAGGAAGCATTACAGGTGCCAGCTCTTTAAAAGCATAAGCCGAACCTGCAAACATCAAAATCATGAAACCCAATAACAGGTATCCGTTCACGCGGCTTTGGTTGGTGTAATCAGGCTTGTCGCTCTTTACTTCCAAAGCCAGTTCATTGGCCTTCGAAATAAGCACCAGCACCACAAACAGCAACGCAATAACTACAAAACTTAAGAATGTTGTCATGATAAAATTTATTAGTCCTTTACAAAATCACTCAATCACTGTTAAGCTTTTGAGTCCTATTGTCTCTTTTAGTTATTCCTATTTTTTAACCCTTCATTTTCGGATCACTTTTTCATTTGTGACCGCTATCACATTTTCATTTTCGGCACAAAAAAAAAGCAATTCCGCCTTTCTCTTTATCACTCTATCATCGCTGCATCCTTTCGGGTTGCGTTGCAATATTAGATGTAATCTTTCGTGTTACCAATCAACACAGTTTCATGTGTATCAATGGCTTGTTAAACACTCTCTATTTTAACATTCTACCGGGTTAAGCAACGCCAAACAGTTGTGTTTGGCGTTGCCCTCCTTCCGGAAGTCTGGGCAATTACGCCCAGGTTACAGTTAATTTCTCGCTCTCTTTCAGATATGGATCGTTCTCAGGAACAATCGGACGTTTCTTCAGGTTGTTGAAGAACATGAACAGGAACGCTCCTAAAAATCCTACAAATATCAACAGCTCGGCAATACCAATACCTGCAAAGGTGGTTGGTGCGCTTTCTTCTTCATGCTTGCCTTTCTTCTCTTCCATGGCAGTTTCCTTAGCGCCTTCAGTTTTAACTACGTTCGATTCGGTAGCTGACGGTTGAACCTGTTCGCTTGCAACTTCTTCTTTCTTGGCAGCTTCGTGACCTTCGCCGGCTTCAGCAGCGCCTTCGTTTACAGCAAAGAACAGGGCTACATCACCTTTACGTTGTTTTTCTAATTTCTCCTGCTCCACTTTTGCATTCCAGTTTGGTTCAACAAAAGTATAGTTGAAGAAATCTACGTAGTGACCGAAGATCAACAGAGCTGCACCAAAGCCGATCATCTTAAAGTTACGCTTAGCGCTACGCTTAATCAGGAAGAACAATGGGAACGCAAAGTTGATGATCAACGAAGCAAAAATGGTGAACTTAAAGTAACTGTCGCTGAAACGTTTAACCCAGAAATTGGTGTCTTCAGGAATGTTAGCATACCACTGTAACATAAACTGATCGAACCACAGGTAGGTCCAGAAGATAGAGAAACCAAACAACATTTTACCTAAGTCGTGGATGTGGTTCTCGTTGATTTGAGGAACGTAGCCTTTCGATTTCAGGTAGATGATGATCAGGATAGTCATACCCCAGGCTGCACAACCGTAGCTGGCAAAGTTATACCAACCAAACAGGGTTGAATACCAGTGTGGGTCTAAGCACATTACGGCATCCCAGCTGATAGCTGATTCAGTTAAAGCAAATACAACGATAAAAGCTGCTGCTAATAATTTCGACTTCTTGTAAACCTTTGGATCGTTCTGATCGGTGCGGGCAAAAAAGTTATCGAAAACAATAGAGAACAATAACCACAATGAAGCATATACCAACACACGGCCAATCCAAAATGCCGGAGCAAAGAAGATAAGCTTGGTAGAGTAGCGCGGATCGCCGGCACCGGTGTGCAGAATGTGCTTAACGTGATCGTAAAGCGTATGCACGTTGCCAAACACGCCCAATGCAATGATGGCTAACAGTAAAAATCCTCCAATACGGGTAAAGCCTGAAAGCGATATAAAGATACGCTTCATCAGGGTTTGCCAGCCACCGTAAGCCAACTGCGTAGCGGCTACTACAAACAAACCGAATAAACCAATACCTGTAAAGAAGTAGGTGTTGGATAGCAGGTTAGTCCAGAAACGGCTATGGTTGTTTTCCGGATATAAAAAGAATGAAAGCGCCAGGCCCAGAACACCGGCTCCCATCATCAGGAACAGGTTCTTTTTCAATCCCGCGGTAAACTCAAATTTTTCGTTCATTGCTTTATCTATTACAGTCGTTATCGAAATTATTATTTACCGGTCTTAACCGAATCAGTTGCAGCAGCAACCGGCGCATTTACACCAGCCAGTTTTTTGATGTAATGGATCACTTGCCATCTTTCTTTCACATCCAGTTGGTAACCGTAACCACCCATCATACCTTTTCCGTAGCTAACGCTGTAGAAAATGTTACCGTCTTTAATTTGTGGTAAGCGGTCGCCGTATTTTGGCGGGCGTGCGGTGTAAGGACCATCACCACCGTTTGGTAATTCTACAATCTGGCCATTGCCTTCTCCCTTTTCGCCGTGGCAAACCTGACAGTTGATTTCATACAAACGCTTGCCTTCAGCCAGGTTAGCATCGTTAAACTCTAACGGATCAGCTATAGTAGCAGCAGCACGGTCATATTCCTCCTGCCATTTTGCAGGATCATGCGTAAAATGATTTTTTGCCATATAGCTCATCAGCAGGCTGGCATTGGTTTTTACCTTTTCATCATTCGGAATCCAACCGCGCGGGATGGTGCCTTCTACCGGACGGCGGGCACTTTGCATATAACCGTCGGCGTTCTTAAACGGACTGGCCGAATAGGTTTCGTAGGCGTTGCTATAGGTCATATCAGGCATATAGATACTGCCCGGCTCTTTTGGATCGCGTCCGCAAGAGGTTAAAATCAGGGCAACAGCCGCAACCGGTAATAACTTTATGAATTGAGTTCTCATCTTACTTAAATAAACTTTTTCAATTATTCGTTTTCAGTAAACACGCGGTCCTTTACTTCTACCGCACCTTCCTTGCTGCACAGGCTCTTAATTTCGCTGATCTGTGCGTCGGTCAGTTTTTCTGCATCAAACACCAATGCAAAACGGTCATCAGTAGTACGCTTTTCAAAAATGCGCGGAACGCGGCCCGGCCACAGTTTGTTACGTACCAGGTAGGTTAACACCATACCCCAGGCCGAGAACAATACCGTTAATTCGAATGTGATCGGAATAAACGATGGCAGCGGCCAGTAAGGCTTGCCACCAATGTTTAAAGGATAGCTGGAAGCCATTACCCAGGTCATAAAGGTTAGGGCCAGGGTTGTACCGGTGGCACCAAACATAAAACCGGCCGAGTGTAAGCGGGTTTCCTGCAGGCCAAGGGCCTCATCCAATCCGTGCACCGGAAACGGTGTAAGGCTGTCGTAAATTTCAACCCCGTGGTGGCGGATATGCTCTACGGCATGAACGTATACTTCTTCATGATCCCAGAGACCTACTATGAATTTATTGCTTGCCATTTATTCTGAATTCTTTATCGTTCAACTAATATTAATTCTTTGCATCCTTATCTAATGGACCTACGGTCTGAAAACCCATAAATCCACCATGTACGGCACCTTCTTTCTTCGCTCTTTCTGCTTTAGCAACTTCCGAAGAGGTACGGAAGATTGATTTCACCTCGGCAATAGCAATTGTCGGGAAGAAACGGGCAAACAGTAAGAACAGGAACAGGAATACCGACATAGAGCCAACATAGATGCCTATATCTACCCACGTTGGAGAGAAATAAGCCCAGCTTGAAGGCAGATAGTCATCAGCCAGCGAGGTAACGATGATTACAAAACGTTCGAACCACATACCGATGTTCACGAATATCGACAGGATGAAAGTGATGTAGATGTTACGACGGATAGCTTTGAACCAGTAGAACTGCGGAGAGATAACGTTGCAGCTCATCATCAGGATGTATGCCCAGAAGTATTTACCTAAGATACGGTTGTAGAAAGCAAACTGCTCGTACAGGTAACCCGAATACCAGGCAATGAACAACTCGGTTAAGTAAGCAATACCTACAATCGAACCGGTTAATACGATGATCTTGTTCATCGATTCGATGTGGTTGATAGTGATATAATCTTCCAGTTTAAACAACTTACGGGTAATGATCATCAGCGTTTCCACCATCGCGAAGCCCGAGAAGATCGCACCTGCTACGAAGTATGGAGGGAAGATGGTAGTGTGCCAGCCCGGGATAACTGAAGTGGCGAAGTCAAAGGATACGATGGTGTGAACCGATAATACCAGCGGAGTAGAAAGAGCGGCTAACACCAGTGATAATGATTCGAAACGTTGCCATTGTTTTGCAGAGCCGGTCCAGCCGAAACCTAACAGGTTATACATCCATTTGCGGAACTTGCCTTTAGAGCGGTCGCGGATGGTGGCAAAATCAGGTAACAGACCCGAATACCAAAACAACAACGATACCGAGAAGTAAGTAGAGATCGCAAATACGTCCCACAACAGTGGCGAGTTAAAGTTAACCCACAACGGACCACGGGTGTTTGGTATAGGGAAGATAAAAGGAGCATCCCATACACGACCCATGTGGAAGATAGGGAACATACCGGCGCATATTACCGCGAAGATGGTCATCGCTTCTGCGGCACGGTTAATACCAGTTCTGTAACGCTGACGGAACAGCAACAGAATGGCGGAGATCAACGTTCCGGCGTGACCGATACCGATCCACCAAACGAAGTTGGTAATATCCCATGCCCAACCAATGGTTTTATTCAAACCCCAGGTTCCGATACCGAACCATACAGTCCAGCCAAGGCAGAAAACAAAGAACAGGGCACCTGCTCCGGTAAGCAGTGTGGATATCAACCACATGGCCGACATTCTTTCGGTGGGAGCCACGAGATCATCGGTGATCTTCGTGTAGTTCTTGTCTAATCCATTGATTAGCGGCTCCCGGAATTCTGATTCATATGCGTGCATATCTCGAGTTGTCGTTATTAGTTATTAATTCAATTAGGAATTATGGTAGTAATCCAGAATTTCATAATTCTTCTCTTCATCACGGTTACGCACCTGCGTTTTGTATAACACGTTCGGCATGGTGTGTATTTCCTCAATTACGCCAAAGGTTCTCTTATCGGTAAAGTCGGCATAAACAGCGCTTTCTTTGTCGTTGCGGTCGCCAAACACAATAGCATTGGTTGGGCAGGCGCTCTGGCAGGCGGTAATAGCATCGCCGTCTTTCAATGGGCGGTTCTCTTTCTTCGCATCCAGTTTAGCACCTTGTAAGCGCTGCACACAGAACGAACACTTTTCCATTACACCACGTGAACGAACGGTAACATCCGGGTTCAACACCATGCGGGTAAGTGGTTCGTGTAAGCCTAACAGTTCGCTGGCAACATTCATATCATTGCTGGTTCCGTATTGCTTATCAAACGAGTCAGCCTGTTGGTAATCGTACCAGTTAAAGCGACGAACTTTATAAGGACAGTTGTTAGCGCAGTAACGGGTACCGATACAACGGTTGTAAGCCATCTGGTTCAAACCTTCATTGCTGTGGTTAGTAGCAGCAACCGGGCAAACGTTCTCACAAGGAGCGTTATCGCAGTGTTGGCACAGCATAGGCTGGAACACTACATCCGGATTTTCTACAGTACCGGTAAAATAACGGTCAATACGCATCCAGTGCATTTCGCGGCTGCGTGTAACCTGGTCCTTACCAACAACAGGAACGTTGTTTTCTGCATTACAAGCTACCACACAGGCGCCGCAACCGGTGCAACTGTTCAGGTCAATAACCATGGTCCAGTGGTGGCCCGGCTTATCGTGCTCGTAGTAAAGCGTAACCAGTTCTTCCATTATCTCCATTCTGTCTTCATTACCGGCGTTTTCTGCCTTTTGGTAATCTTTCAGATTGGTCTCTTTTACAATCTTACGGGTCTTCACACCACCCAAATCTTTCAGGGTAATGTTGAAGTGTGTTTGCGTTAAGGCTACCAAATCGGTTTCAGCAGTTTTGCTGATAGTAGCTTTGGCAATTTCAGTAAAGTTGTCACCGCTTGGTGTTAAAGCGCCAAAGGCGTTTGCACCAACTTTTAAATCAGGGTGTGCAACACCGGTGCGCTCGTAACCTAAAGCTACACCCAGGGTGCCTTCAGGCATACCGGGTACGGCAACTACAGGTAACTTAATGGTGGCACCGTTTGCCGATAAGCTGGCAACAGCAAAACGCTTTTCTTTAAAGTCAGGATCAATGTTGTAACCGTTCTTGTTATACCAGTTAGGGTTAACCATGATGCAGTTACCCCAGGTAGCTTTGGTAACCGGATCCGGTAATTCCTGTAACCATGGGTTATCGCCCCATTGGCCGTCGCCCATCGAGATAGATTCGAAGAACTTAACCTGCATATCGCCGAAAGAACCGGCAGCAGCGCTAACAGCAGCAGCAGCTTCAGCAGCACCTGCACCGTTGTACGCAGCAGTGGCAGCATTAGCAGCTAATACTACTTCGCCATCGTGGATGGCGTTATCCCAAAATGCCCAGAAACCATTGTAGGTGCTTTGCTTACCATAGTAAGAAGCTTCCCAGTTTTTCTGCAGGAAATCGTAGTAAGTGCCGGTTTGGCCGCTCCACTTCATCAACGTTTCCTGGAACTGACGGGTATCAAACAATTTAGAGATAGTAGGTTGGGTAGTGTTCAGGATACCGGCTTTAGGCTCGGCATCGTTCCAGCTTTCCAACCAGTGGCTGTCAGGACATACATACTGACAAGCAGCAGCAGTTTCATCTAAACGGTTAGCAAAAGAAACTGACAGGTCAGCTTTCTTCAGTGCATCGGCAAAACCTTTAACCGGTGAGTTGTAAACCGGGTTTGTTTCGTAGAATAAAACAGCCTTTATAGAACCATCGTTCAAACCGGCAACCAGTTTGCTGATAGCCTTGTCAGAACCTTTCTTGGTGTTGTAAGGGCGGTCCCAGGTAATGGTTGAACCATAGCTACCCAGGGCGCTGTTAATGGCGTTAACCAGTAACTGTGCGTTGGTATCGTTGCTGCCTGCAACTACTAATGCATTACCTGCACCGGCAGCTTTCAGTTCTTCAGCAGCTTTGCCAACTTTAGCATTTTTAGCAGCGCCACCGGCAACTATTACATTGTATAAATCAACCAGCGAGCTTAATTCATCCGAAGGTTTAACCGGGATACGGGTATCAGCCTTGTAACCGGTAATGGTTGGCACACTTTCAATTTGAATGTGGCGGCTCATGTCCTTCTTCTTGCTGCTAACCTTGCGGTTTACGATGTAATCAGCAGAGAATTCGGTTGGAGAGATCCAGGTGCCTAAGAAATCGCAACCTACACCTACAATAACTTTAGCCTTGCTAAAGTTGTACGATGGGATACTGCGGCTGCCAAACGATTTTTCGTTGGCATCCAGAATACCCGAGTACGAAATACCATCGTATTGCAGGTGTTCAAATTTGCCTTCGCCCAGCGATTTACCGAATGCATCGATAACGGCAAGGGTTGAAGGAGAATATACCGAAGAAGAGAATAATACCACTTTGCCGGCGGCAGCAGCAGCTTTCAGCTTATCGCTTATTTCTGCATCTACCTTATCCCAGGTCATCGGCTCTTTGCCTTTGCCTGGGCCTTTGTAACGGGCACCATCATACAGGCTAAGTACGCTTGCCTGTGCACGTGCACTGGTGCCACCTTTGGTGATAACCGATAATTTGTTGCCTTCAACTTTTATAGGACGGCCTTCGCGGGTTTTTACCAATACAGCGCCGTAATCGCCACCTTGTGCAAAGGTAGTAGCGTAGTAATTGGCAATACCCGGAGCCACTTCCTCTGGGCGCCATACATAAGGAATTGACTTACGTACGGGCATTTCGCAACTGGCTGCAACAACAGCAGCAGTTACGCTAAAGCCCATCATTTTAAGGAAATCGCGGCGGCTTGATGTACCTGTTGAAATAGGTTCGGTAATAGAACTTAAGGCAGGAAGCTCTTCGCTAAACTCCTTATCGGCAATTGCACGAAAGCCTTCCAGTTGCTCCTTCTCTTCTATTCCTTTCCAGTAGATTTTATCGGCCATTTTATATTCAGTTAAATCTGTTTATCGTTTTTATTTATTCTCTGTTTGCGTGCTTTACTATTAGTAGTGGCAACGCTGACATTCTGTTCCACCAATGGTTTCAACAGTTACTTTCTCAATTTCACCGCTCTTCAGCTTCTCGTGGATGCCTTTGTAAGTGCTGTAGAATTGATTGTTGGTATGTACTTCACCTTTCTCTTTGTCGTACGTAATACCTACTTCGGTATTGCGGTGGCAGTTGATACACCAGCCCATTGAAAGTGGAGCGTATTGGTAAACTTCTTCCATGGTTTCAACCGGACCGTGACAGGTTTGGCATTTCTGCTTACCTGCATTTACGTGCTGTGCGTGGTTAAAGTAAACGTGGTCAGGTAAGTTGTGGATACGAACCCATTCAATTGGTTGAGCAGGCTTAGAATAAGTGCCGCTGGCTGCATCCCAACCCACAGCTGCGTAAATCTTAGAGATTTCTTCTGAACCGTATTTAGGGCCTTTCGATACGTTCTTGTGGCAGTTCATACAGGTATTTAAAGAAGGGATGTTAGAGTGTTTGCCTTTATTAGCTGTTTGGTGACAGTACTGGCAATCAATTTTGTGTGTTCCGGCGTGCAGCGCATGCGAGAAACGGATAGGTTGGGTTGGCTGGTAACCTTGTTGACGGCCCAAATGCACACCCCAATCTACGGTTTTATAACCCAGGGCAACAATGGCAATCAGAACTAAAGCTACAACCCACTTAGGATTTTGGTAGAACGGACGCTCAGGAGCAATCTCTTCACCACGCTTCTCAGCCAGAATCTTATCTAAACGCTTGGTTACACCGGCAAGGATAGCTACCAGGATAACCAGGAAGAACACAAACAGATACAAAGTAGTACCGGGGCTTCCACCACCTTTGTTTTCGCCACCGGCAGGTGCTGCGGTAGTTGTAGTTGCAGTCGGAGCAGCAAACATGTCCGAATTCTCAACATACAACAGGATGTTATCTATATCGGCATCCTTCAGCGTAGGGAAGGTGTTCATGGGAGCTGGACGGCTGTTAGCCATGTCGATGGCATATTTATAACCGCCACCCACAGCTTCGTTCCAGTTGTGGATCCAGGTATACAACCACTGTTTGCCGGTTTTGCCTTTAAAGTCGCCGGCACCTTCCCAACGGGCGGTTACGCCTTGCAGAGCAGGACCGGTACCGTCAGCTTTTGGATTGTGACAGGCAGCACAGTTGCTTTTAAATAATGATTTACCCTCTGTCCATTTTGCCTTGTCAACCTCGGCGTTGGCCATCAAAATGCTAGCTGTAAATAAAATAGTTAGCAATGATGTAAGGGAAAATTTTGTCTTAGGACGCGCGTAAGATGCTTCTATCTTCATTATGACCGGAATTGTCATGGAATTGTAAAAAATGCGGGGGCAAATATGGGGGCGCACTCTTAAAAAACCAAAAAATTCATGTAAAAATTAGACCTCCCGTTCGAATTTGGATTGATTCTGAATAAGGTGCTAAAACGCTGATCTGTAAAGGGTTTCAGGACAATCAACTTTCCTACATATACCTCAAGGGGGCAGGATGTTGATAAACAATCGGGGTTGTTAACAATTTAGGACTCACAATTTTCGGGCTCCCGGCTCGTCGCACCAATAGCCTGTAAATGAGCAAAATCATACCATTGGTTCAATCCGGGCCGGCTCGCCTGAACCGCTAACCCGTGTAACCTGCTTAGCACGGGGCGTTATAATCGGCGTAAAACCATGTTTCACATTTATCTTCATTAAATAAAATTTGTATACCGATACCTGTAAAAAACCTATACTTGCTTAAAATCGCCCAACGCATGAAACAATTAAGCACACTTGTATTTTGCCTGTTGGCAATGGCAACGCTAAACGCCCAAAACACCAAAACCAAAACCGCTACACCCAAAAAAGCACCTGTCGATACCGCCCGTTTTGTACTGGTACAGGGCGGGAGTTTTAAAATGGGCACCGATCAACCCGTAGAACGGCACGAAGCGCCTGCGCATAACGTTACGGTTAACTCCTTTTATATTGGTAAAACCGAAGTTACTTTCGAAGAATACGATAAATATACCACCGCTACTAAACGCGATACAGCACGCTCCGGTGCATGGGGCCGCGGTAAGCAGCCGGTTTTTATGGTTAGCTGGCGCGATGCCGTAGCCTACTGTAACTGGCTAAGCGAAACCGAAAAACTGAGCAAATGCTACCAGATTAACGGCAACGAGGTTAAATATCTGGATACGGCTAAAGGCTATCGCCTGCCAACCGAAGCAGAATGGGAATTTGCCGCACGTGGCGGTAACCAAAGTAAAGGAACTCCCTTTGCCGGCGGCAACGTGATTAACGAAGTAGGCTGGTATATTGATAACGCCAATGGGCAAAGCCATGCTGTAGCGCAAAAGAAACCGAACGAACTTGGTTTGTTTGATATGACGGGCAATGTGTGGGAATGGGTGTGGGACGCTTACGACGGACTGTATTACGGCAAATCGCCTGCATTAAATCCACAAGGGCCTGAAACAAGTGCTTATCGCGTTATGCGCGGTGGCGCCTGGTATAACTACGGCAACTACGCACAGGTTACCACACGCCAATATCACGACCCCGGCTTTATCCAAAACAGTGTAGGTTTCCGCATTGCACGCAATTACGTGCCTTAGTCAACACAATTATCTGAAAATACAGCAAGCCTGAACCCGTGGTTCAGGCTTTTTTATAGGCGTATAAAGTGCAGCACCGAAGTATCAAAAAACAGCTCTTCTGATCGTCCAACAACTTGATTTCCATTCCTTAAAGAGACGGTGCAACTTTCAAATATTCTTTTATCTTCGCATAGTTGCCTTTGGAACCGATAAACCACGGGCAAGTTTTATTAACCCTATTATCATTTTATCATGAACATTTACGTAGCTAACATCAACTTCAAAGCACGGGAAGAAGAGCTAAAAGAATTATTTGCGCGCTACGGCGAAGTATCTGCCGTAAAAATCCTGAAAGATCGCGAAACCAACCGTAGTCGTGGTTTTGGTTTTGTTGAAATGCCGAATGACGAAGAAGGCAGAGCAGCAATTGCAGGTTTAAATGGCGCCGATTTTCATCAAAGAGCCTTGGTAGTGAAAGAAGCCCTTCCTCCCAAGGAGCGGTAATATAAAATCACAACCCCACAACCCAACAAAAAAGCGCCTTCACAGAGGGCGCTTTTTTGTTGGTAGATCCTGCAAGGGGCACCTTAGCGGTTCCGGTTAACAAACTGGCCTTGTTGTGCCATCATTTCGTTAAAAGGTGGCAGTTTAGGGTCTAATTCTCTTGCTTTGTTGTAGTTAACTTCTGCTGCAGCCATATTTCCTTTCATGCGGTAGCTAACCGATAAGTTCATATAGGCCGCTTTGTATTTAGGGTTTAAAGCCACCAGTTGATTGGCGGTAGCGATGGCATCATCAAAACGCCCCGCTAAACCGTAGGCTACACCCAAATCTTCCAGATACAGTTCAACCTTTGGATTTGCAGCTACTGCTTTTTGCAAATAAGTAATAGCCATGCCAAGGTTACCTGCTACCTTACCAAAGCCGGTGCCTATTTTGTAATAATCCTCCGCACTAACCGGGCGCTTCTCCGCTCCTATCTTCAGCCAATGCTCCACCGAATCGGGTTGATTAAGCTTGGCATATACATAAGCTAACACAAAGCGGTAAGCTTCCTGCTCGGGCTTTTGCTGTGCAGCCAACAGCAAATATTTCCGTGCCGAATCGGGCCGGTTAACCTCGCTATACAAAAAGCCCAGGTTAAAGTAGGCATCGTAACTGCCGTTTACATTAAATGCCGCTGCATTAGCATACATCGGTATAACTTCTTCTGCATTATGATTGCGGTTGTAAAGCGAGTTACCCATCAACACCCAGGCATTGCTGTGGTGCGGATAAATGCGTATCGCCTCGCGCAGGTGCGCAATGCTGCTATCCAGTAAAGCCTTGGTAATAGAGCTATCCGGCAGGCGGTTCACTTCATCAAGCGTAGCCTGGTCAGCCTGCAAATCGCTGAAAATTTTATGGATCATACCGCTATCGCGCAGGGCCGGGATATTGGATAATGCGGCTTTTGCCAAATCGCCGCCAAGCGAGGTTTGAATTTTAGCTGAATTCGGACTCCAGCGCACATCGCGGCGGAACAGCGTAAAGCTATCTTTCCAATCATAGTTACGGCTAAAGGTTTTAACCGAATACAAGCTAAGCACCACAGCAAATATTCCCAACACTACATTCGGGCTCAGTTTAAACCGGTCTTTCGATTGGATGAGTAAGAAGGCAAGCAGAATAGCAAAGCCCAGTGAGCTCATATAAATAAAACGTTCGTTCATCAATACACCCACGGTAAACAACAGGTTGCTGGCCACCGAGAAGGTGATGAAATAAAATAGTATACCGTAAGCGGCAATACTCTTTCGTTTTATGGCCAACAACGCGTAAATCAATAATCCGCCGTTTAGCAGGAACGATAACCAGAACAAGCCGCTATCCATACCAACAAATGGAATTTGGTCGTAGTAGTAATCATGCGTTAAAGGATGAGGCACTACTAAGGTTTTGATATAATACAGGAAAGTAACAAAGGTGGTAGCCAAACATTCAGGGTAAAAATTCAATTCACCGGTTTGTGTATCGCGGTAAAGGAAAGTAGTAATGCGCTGTTCGTTCGGTTTTAATCCGCCTTTAGCTAAAATGTATGGGTTATTTAAAACCTCCGGTGTATCCTGTCCCAGCTCAGCTTTGGTATACGTACCGCGCATGCCTAAAAATACACCTACCGCTAATGCAAATGGAAGCAATACAAACGCATAATCTTTTGCCTTTGCATTGGTAAAAAAGAAGAACGTAAGTGGTATAATGGCAAAAAAGGTAATGGCGTTCTCCTTACTTAATAAGGCAATAAAATAGATTGCCGTGCCCCACAGCAAGTGCAACAGGTTTTGCGTGCGCACATATTTTACTGCTGCCACAAGCGCTAATAGCGAAAACAGCATGCACATTACCTCATCGCGCCCTTTAATGTTTGCCACGGCTTCAGTATGTATGGGGTGTGCCGCATAAAGCAGGGTAGCAATAAAGCCCAGGCTTATAGCCCCCAAAGGCGTTTTCAACGAATACTTAGCCGGTATGATAAGACTAAGCAGGTAGTATAGAACTATACAGGTACTCGAAAACAACAGGATGTTTATCAGGTGACTCAGGAACGGATCAAGGTAAGGGTCCTGGTCGCCGATGATCACATTCTTATCATCAATTACCTCGCGCTTGTCGCCTTTCAGGTGGCGGGTAATTTCATATTCAACCGAAAGCAAGGCCATGCTAAGCGGACGGTAACGGCCACCGCTAACCAATCGTGCACCGCGTTCGCCAAAAAAGCCTTCGAACATATCATGCGTAAAGTGCTCCTTAATACCGGCAATACCCTTTTTGGTATAGCGGTTGTCGGTTACAACAATCACATCATCTATGGCATACTTGTTCCATAGCGTGTTGCTGTATAACATAAACGAAAACATAAACACCGTTAGGTAAAACGCCCACGAAGGCAGTTGACGGCCGGGGTTTACTGCCGCTGTTGTTACCTGCTCCTTGGCCGGAGCTGCCGATTGTTTCTGCTTAGGGTTCTGTTTGGCCACTTGTAGAATTTTGCGCCCAAATTAAACAAACCATTACGGCCTGAGCAACCTTCTTATAACCGCTGCAATTGTGAATAGTATACCCGAAGGCAGCCATACCCACAAAAGTTCGCTTTTAATAACCCGTAAACCCCAGGTGCTAAAGAACTGTGTAACGCCAATGGGTGAAACAGCTATGGGCCTGAAAGGAAAGAAATAGCGCGTGTTATCAAACGGAGCAAAAAAAGCAACGCCCAATCCGCCGGTAGTCATGGCATCCAGCACGGGGTGCGATGCCGTGCAAACAAAAAAGAAAAGCAGGTAAAGCCACCATTTGGGTTCGCCTGGCTTATAGGTGCGGTAAAGCAACAACATGACCACCACAGCAAGCAACAGCGCAAAAAACAGCGAGTGCGTTATGCCGCGGTGTCCCCAAAGACTATCGTAAGGCACACCCAGTTTAAAACCTATGGCATCTGCATCAGGTATTACAGCGCAAAATGCACCAGCCAGCCAAAACTTCCAGTCTATACCTTTTTTGCTGCCTGCATGGTCCGGCTTAAATACCTTGCCCAATCCTATTGCAGCTATTGCATGCGAAGACGCTGAAGCCATATTGTAAGGTTTAGCCTCTAAGATACTATAACAACTTATATCGTTTGCCCGGTAACGATACCAGCAATCCGTTCATCTCCATTTCGAGCAACACCACCGCCAGCGAACCCGAATGGGCCTCACAGTTAGCCGTAAGGGTGTCAATATCGGTTTCGCCCTTCTCGTTCAGGTAATCATAAACCATGCGCTCTTCATCGCTCAGGTTTAGCGCCAGTTGTCTTTGCCTTGGTTTGCTTTTAGCCTCCTCCGTACCTGCATGCCAGTTCATAGCTAACAACAAATCATCGGCGCTTTCTATCAGCGTTGCTTTGTTGCTCTTTATAAGTGCATTGCAACCTGCACTCACCTTGTCGTTCACCCGGCCGGGGTAAGCAAACACATCGCGGTTATACGAATGTGCTATAGTAGCTGTTAGCAAAGCGCCACCATCCACCGCCGATTCTACTATAACTGTAGCATCGCACATGCCCGCCACTATTCGGTTGCGGTTCGGAAAATTATGCGGGCTCATCTCATCCGTGCTTTTATACTCCGTAAGTAAACCTCCCTGTTCAACCATACGCTTGGCCATAGGTTTGTTTTGTGCCGGGTAAATAGTATTTAGTCCATGCCCTAACACACCTACCGTATCTAATCCTGCTTCCAGCGCCGCAGCATGGGCAATTGCATCCACACCATAAGCTAAGCCGCTAACAACTAAAATACCGCTGTTGCTAAGTGCATCAATTAGTTTTCGGGTAACCTCCTTTCCATAATCAGTAACGCGCCGGGTACCCACTACGGCTACCACGCGTTCAGCATTCAAATTTGCTCTGCCTTTGTAATACAATAGTAAAGGTGCATCTGCACATTCCTTCAAACGTTGTGGGTACGCCTCATCAGTAAAAAACAGCGGCTGGATGTTATAGGCCTCCATAAATTTTACTTCTATTTCAGCTTCCTTCAAAACCTCCGCTTCGGCAATAGCTTTAGCCCGTTCCGGACCAATCATGGGTATTTTTTCCAGTTTGCTTTTGGGCATTTTAAATACCTGTTCGGCACTACCGCAATAAGCAAGCAAATTTTTAGCCAATACACTGCCTACCATAGGCAGCATAGTTAACCCCACCTGGTACAGGCGTTGTTGTTGCGCACTATCCACTATTGTATTTATTTTGAGTCCTGTTTCAAATTTAGAATTCCTGCTGATGCAAATGCGTTTAACCGAGATGGAAATTGTGAAAAGCACACATAATTATTTTAATAATACATTTGTTAAAACAACTTCTGCGCTCATCTACCTGCTTGCCTGTTTTAATTTTTCGCAGGCGCAATACACCGATGCAGGCCCCGACAACAACTACCGCAGTGCCAACAATCCATACTATTGGAAAAACCGCCTGCCTTTTACAGGCTACTGGCAACAGGATGTACATTATAAGATCAATGCCGCTCTCGATGAAACCACCGACATTATCACAGGGCAGGAAGAACTAACCTACTACAATAACTCGCCCGATACATTATATTACGTTTATTTTAACTTATACCAAAACGCCTTCCAACCGGGCTCGTACCTCGATAACCTGCAAAGCAATAATGATGCACACGTACATTACGGTAAATACGAACGCGCTATGCTCGGCACTTCTATCGATAGCATCAGCAGCGATGGAAGCGACCTGCAAACGCAATTAGATAATACCATTCTGAAAGTATGGCTAAACCAACCGTTGCCACCCAATGCAAGCAAAGTATTAAAAATCAAATTCCGCACGTTTTACGACAACGGCTCTACCCGCCGCCGTATGAAAAAATACAAAGCCTGGGGCTACAACCATTACAACGGTTGCCAGTGGTATCCTAAGGTTTGTGTATACGACCGCAAAAGCGGCTGGAATACCGACCAGCACCTGAACCGCGAGTTTTATGGCGATTACGGTACGTTTGACGTAAACCTCACCTTTGCTTCCAACTTTGTAGTAGAAGCAACCGGTGTTTTACAGAACGAAAAAGAAGTTTTACCCGATAGCCTGAAAAAGAAATTAGATATCTGGAATTTTAAGAACACCAAATGGGATACCGTTCCATCGGTCATCACCAAATACAAAAAAGGCGAAACCAAAACATGGAAATACCACGCTGAAAATGTCCACGATTTTGCTTTTACGGCCGACCCTACCTACCGTATTCATGATACCATCATCTACCCAGGCCGCAAAAATGGCGAAGGCGTTCGTTGCGTAGCCATTGTGCAGGAACCCCATGCCTCAGGTTGGCAAACAGCAGCCGATTATTTGGCTAAGATCATCACCGTTTTCAGTCGCGATTTTGGTGTTTTCGAATACCCCAAAATTGTAATAGCCGATGCCGCCGATGGTATGGAATACCCCATGATTACCATGGATGGCGGTCGCGATAAAGAATACCGCGGCTTGTTAGTGCACGAAGTTGGCCACAACTGGTTTTATGGCATGATAGGTAATAACGAAACCTACCGCGCCATGCTCGATGAAGGCTTCACACAGTTCCTAACCTCCTGGGGAATGGAAGCACTTGACGGCCCAACCATTCCATACGATACCATCAAGAATAAATACCTGCGCCGCTTTTTCGAACCGATAAACGTGCGCGATAGTAAGGTGTATTATGGTTATTTGATTGATGCCATTCAATATAACGACGAACAGTTAAACACGCATAGCGATGGCTTTAACGGTGCCCTGGGTCAGGGTGGTGGCTACCGCCATGTATACATGAAAACCAGCACCATGTTGTATAACCTGCAATATGTATTGGGCGATTCGTTGTTCTCCGCCGCTATGAAGCATTACGTAGGTCAATGGAAATTTGCCCACCCTTACCCCGAAGATTTCCGCAACTCCATCATTCAATTCACACACATCGACCTAAACTGGTTTTTCGATGAATGGATGGAAACCACTAAGAACATCGACTATAAAGTAGGCTGCATTAAAAAAGGACGATTCAAAAACGAATACGAAATAACCCTTAAGCGTAAAGGCCGCATGCAAATGCCGATAGACCTTCAGGTTACCGGCAAAAACGATTCCATCTATAACTTCTACATCCCAAACACCTGGTTCGAAAAACAAGTGCCGCAGGGCACACAAACCTTACCTAAATGGTATGGCTGGGATAAACTGCAACCCACCTACACAGCGCATGTTACCATCCCCGGCGGCATTAAAAACGTGGTTATTGACAGCAGCGAACGCTTAGCCGACATCAACATGCTGAACAACCGCAAAAAGCCGGAGGTAGAAGTTCGTTTCGACTCGCGCATTTACCCTTATCCGAGTTGGAAAAAATACCGCATCTGGATGCGCCCCGATATCTGGTGGAATGCCTACGATGGCATTAAACTGGGCATTAACATCACCGGTAATTACATGAACATTAAGCACAACTTTTCGTTTACTGCCTGGGTTAACACGCACCTGGCGCAAGGCGGGCAGCGGTATTTCTTCGATGCAGATATGAAAAAGAAAGCCGGCTGGTTCAGTTATATCTTCAGTTATTCAACGGCTATCGACCGCGTTTTCAAAAAATCTACCTTCTATTTCCAAAGCCGCTGGCTGGATGGTTGCGAGATGTATAAAACCGGTATAACAAAGCAGTTACCGCATAACTGGGCGCTCGATTTCAACATCAAAGCCTTTACCCGCAACCGCGCCGAATACCGCAACTATCTGCTTTACCCCACCGAGTGGACCACCATCTGGACCTCACCTAAAAAGTTCAATGCGTCCATCAACATAACTGCCACCTACCAGTACAATAAAGAGAAATTCAATGGCTATGTAACCGGCCACCTGCGCTCCGGCTTGCTGGGTACTTCATACGATTACCATTACTTCGACCTAACCGCTGTATTAAAAGCCAGTGTTTGGAAACTTGACTTCCGCACCCGCTTCTACGGTCGCATCGGTACCGGCAAAGATCTTCCTTCGGAAAGTGCGCTCTTCTTCGTCGGTGGTAACCCTGAAGAGATGATGGACAGCAAATACTACCGTGCCGCCGGCTTTGTGCCCGAAAGCTGGGCCTACCGCTACCGCGATGATATCGGCAACCTGCATTTTGCAGGGGGTATGAATATGCGCGGTTATGCAGGCTACCTCTTGGCCGAAAAGGATAAGAACGGCATTATAGTTCCTGCATATAAAGGCCCGTCAGGTTTTGCCATTAATGCCGAGGTTGATTTTAACCGCATCGTGAAAGTGAAGAAGCAAAAACTGAAGGACGCTGTAGCGCTCAACACCTATCTGTTCGGCGATGCAGGTGCCATTGGATATAACAATAGCAGCAATCAGCAACAGCTTTCGCAATTCCGCTTCGATGCAGGTGCAGGCCTGGCCTTCACTATTAAAAAGTGGGGCCTGTTACAAAACATCAAACCCCTCACCTTCCGTTTCGATGTGCCCTTTTTTGTTAGCCATGCACCATATGTTAATCAAAAGCATTTTGCCTTCCGCTGGGTGGTAGGCATCAGCCGAACATTCTAACATGATAGTGGTTTGTCCTTACGTAAAATATTCAGCCATGGCCCTATGGCCTTTCATCCTGATAAAAAAGGACGAAATGCGCCACGATGCCATCCTGATCCATCACGAGCGCATCCACCACCGCCAGCAACTGGAATTATTGATTCTACCCTTCTACCTCCTTTATCTCCTCAACTATCTATACAACCTGCTTAAATATCGTAACCACTACACCGCTTATCGCCAAATAATTTTTGAGCGCGAAGCTTTTGCCTGCGATAAAGATTTGACTTATTTAAAACGAAGACCCATTTTTGCATTCCTCCGGTTCTAAGCCGGGTTCAACTAATCACCATGGCCGAAAGAGTTGCTGTATTCCGCAAATCCGTTTTTAACGCTGCGCATCGCTTATATCGTAAAGATTGGAGCGATGATAAAAACAGGGAAGTATTCGGCCTATGCGCCAACCCTAATTACCACGGGCACAACTACCGCTTAGATGTGCGCGTTATAGGTGAAATAGACCCTGAGACAGGCTACGTTATCGACTTAAAAGAGCTGGACGACCTCATTAAAAATGAAATTCACGAGCGCTTCGATCACCGCAATCTCAACGAAGACACAGAGGAATTTCGTAACCTGAACCCTACCGGCGAAAACATCATTGTGGTTATCTATAATATTTTACGCCCCCGCTTAAATAAAAAATTCGATCTGCAGGTGCGGCTGTGGGAAACGGAAAACAACTATTTCGAATACCCGGTATAATATGCGCCAGGTTCAGCCTTCCGGCATTTCAGCAAACTTTCGTGCACGTAGTTACGACCTTGCGTTTGTAGTGCTGTTGGCAGCCTTCATCCTCTTTAAATGGCACGATCTTTACCTGCCCTATTTTTGGGATGAATTAGGGGTGTATAGCCGTGCAGCTATTCAGTTTTATCACCAGGGCCCAAGCCTGCTACCCGGTTCTCTCGATCCGGAAATCTCTCGCGGCCACCCCCTGTTATTCCAGTTTTTAAGCGGCTGGATGTTGACGATCTTTGGCAATAAACCCTTTACCGCGCACCTATTTGCCCTGCTGGTTTCTGCTACACTGCTTACCGCTGTTTATACCAAACTAAAATCACTTTATAACAGCAGCATAGCCTTCAGCACCGCATTGCTGCTCATTGTTCAGCCTGCTTTTTTAGCAATCAGCGGATTATTGCTACCCGAAGTTATGCTTGCCTTATGGGCCTGGTTGGGCATAACAAATTACTATCAGCGCAATTACTTAAGGGCAGGGCTCTATGTTTCGCTGGCCATACTAACTAAGGAAAGCGCCATTAGCCTACCTGTTGTATTGTTAAGTTACTCGGCTTTGCACTACCTTTTTTATCGCGATCACCGGGGTGCATTCCGCCCTGCTACACTCTGCGCTACCATATTCCCCTTCGTAGTATTAGCCGTTTTCCTGCTTATTCAAAAACAGCAAAACGCTTGGTATTTCTATCCGTATCATGTTAGTACTGTTACTACCAACCTTGCTGAAGTCTTCTTCAACCTAAAGCGTTATCTCCTATTCCTGTTTTATCAATATCAGCGCTACTGGCTTTCCCTACTCATGCTAACTGCCTTGGTTGTTGCTTGTATTAAGGGCAAAATAAATATAGCTGCCGGCCGAAATAACTTTCTACTGCCTGGTATTATGATGAGTGCTGCGGTGGTTATTGGCAGTTGTTTTGCCTTTTACATGGCCCGCTATGTTATGCTGGTTTTCCCCGTATTAGCATTGTTATCAGCCTTAAGCATTCATCTTCTCTTCCGCAAGCAGTTGGTTCGTTTTCTGCTGCTGGGCACGCTGGCTTTAACGGCCTTACAGGTTCGCGAAGGCAATGTATTTGCCTACGAGGACGACCTCTCGTATCGCAAAAGCGTTACCACCATGCAAAAGGCCATACACTTCACCGAAACACAGTTGACCGAAGGCGATACCATAGTGGGTCGCTTTCCTGTTTATCATGCATTAATAAGCCCCGAATTTGGCTACCTGACAAAACACCTGCCCAGCAGACCAATAGATTCACTTTACTGGAACCATGTTTACTATATCGATACTGATCCCGGTTTATGGGAACCCAAACCCTGGCCCGATTCCTTATTTATACCTATAAAAGAATTTAAGGATGGATATGCCACCGCACGCGTGTTTGAACTATTGGTGCACCAACGGCAACAACTCTATTCAAAATAGCTATTTAAAAATCAGATCGAAATACACAGGTAAGTGGTCCGAATAACCACCGGTATAGAGTGTACCGGCATACGTGCGGTTTGGGATAACACCATATTGCGGATGCTTAAACAGTAACCAATCGGGCGCAAAAATTTGTGCACCTGGTTTACGTACGTAATACAAATTATTACTGCCCTGCAGGTTACTGCTCACCAAAAACTGGTCAAATAAATCGCAACCGCTTTTGTACTTAATAGTGCATTTGCCCTGTTTCTGTAAATCGGTCATTAAGTTTACCAACTGCTGTTGCTCAGGGTAAGCGGGTTTACCCTTCGTTAGCGCTACTACACTGCTATCGTTCGGGTTATCGTTAAAATCACCCATTACAATTACGCGCGAGAATGGTTCACCCAAATACAGGTTATCAATTTTGTCTTTCAACACCTTCGCTTCAACCGCCCGTTTGGGGTCGCTGGCGGGTTTGCCATTATGCCTGCTCGACCAATGGTTTACAAAAATCCACACCGGATAAGCCTCATCCATAAAGCCTTTCAGGTAAACAATATCCCTGGTTTTATCATCCTTTAAGGGCACCTGCAAAACGGCATCAAAGCTTGCCTCTAACCGGTTACGGTTATAGAGTATGGCCACATCTATACCCCGCTCATCAGGCGAATCGTGATGTACAATTCCCAGGTTAAACTTCTTTAAGGGCGGCTGGGCAATCAAATCTTGCAACACTTTTTCATTCTCTACTTCGGCAAGCCCAATGGCAATGGGTTCAACACTATCGCACAAAGCGCCTAACACTTTAGCAAGGTGCTCTAATTTTGTTTTGTAACGTTCCGTATTCCACTGCATCTTACCCGCTGGTAAAAACTCATCGTCATCGGTTGCAGGGTCATTAATAGTATCAAACAGGTTCTCGGTATTGTAAAATATAACGCGGCCGGGGTTCAGTAAAGTTTCAGTACTCTGGCATCGTGCAGTGTCGATAAGCAGAAACAAAAAACCAAGTAAGAAGTATCTCATGTTATAAGTAGCGGTTGCCGGCAATTAGCTTCAATTCTTCATCGGCTGTTAGCGGTGCATAACCCAAAGTTACCGCCTTTGCAATATTCATCGATACATCTGCCGGCCTTGGCGCCGCCATCTTCACATCTTTTTGCGAACATGCCTCTAAAAGCCCCTTATCAATCCCGAAATGGTTGGCCACCAAAACCCCAAAATCATAGCGCGATAGCCGTTCGGGGCCCGCTATATGTAGTACACCGGAAGCCCTTTCTGCTACTTGTAACAAACCTTTTGCCACACTGCGTGCACCTGCAGCACTGCGGTATTCATCCACAAATAATTTGGCCATCTCCCAATTACGCAATTGGCTCAAAAGTTTGTTTAAATAATTGGCTTTGCTTGCCTCCGGTCTACCGAACAGCATAGGTAAACGTGCAATTAAAGCCGGCGGATAAATGCGATGTATCTCCCGCTCCGCTATCACTTTTTGCTCGCCGTAGGCATTCAGCGGGTTTACGGCATCTGTTTCCTCATAACTGCCTTTCGTGCCATCAAATACTAAATCAGTGCTGGTAAATACAAACGGTATCTGAAAATCGCTGCAAATGCCTGCCAGGTTTATACTCGCCTCTACATTTACGGCCATAGCCGCGTCCTCATGTTGCTGGCAATAATTAGCATCACTAATCGCCGCTGCGTGTATCACTAAATCCGGTTCTATATCATCAAACAAATTACCGGTATCAATATAATTGGTAAGGTTACAGTTTACCCAGGTTGCTCCGCTAAAGTCCCCTGCCCTTGTATGGTATACGGCATACACCTCGTAATCGGCAGCTAAACGCGACAGGTGGTAACCCAAAAAACCCGAAGCCCCCGTAAGCAGCAACTTCTTTTTCATACTACAATATGCCGGGTATTATTTTGTAAGGAACACGTTTACAATAGTCCGCCCAATCGGCCCCATATTTATTGCGGCATTTCTCATCATCTCTAAAGGCGCGGTGCGTAAGCAACACCGTCAGAAAGATCACATAAAAGAAAGGCATAAGGTAACCAAAGCCCGTAGCACAACTCCAAAAGAAGGCCGACATCAACTCAGGCACATAATGAAAGTGCCGGCTAACTCCCCAAAAGCCCGAGGCTAATAATAAGTTGCTTTTTTTCTCGCCTTGCTCAGTGGTATAGGATGCTTTAATCAATACCGGTGTTGCTCCCCAAATTTTGGTTTGGCCGTTGGTGGCACGTACTTCCTGACGTTGGCGGTCGGCCCAGTAATTGATCCAGATGGAAACAAAGCCGGCAATAAAGATTACCGCCGCCCAAAAGGCGCTTAAACCTACAGGATGTTTTACCATAAAAAATACCGGTGAGGTATACACGGCCGGCACCCACACTAAGCAACCCCAGCAAATCATAAAGCCCGCACGGTCCACTTGTATGTCCATCGATTTCATGTAGCCGCTCTCCCAAATAAAGAACTTGAAGAGGTAAATAAATATCAAGGCTGCGGAAATAGCGATAGCATAGTCGACATGCCCGTATATTTCCCCCTGTGCAAAAGCAAACGAAACAACAGCCAGCGACCATCCCGTCATACCAAAACGGCAGTTGGTAAACTGCTTTACATCCCAACCCAATATGCGCGGAAACAGTTCCGTGCCCCAGTAATAATCGAAAATAAAATTGCCGGTGGTTGAGTTATCGCTGCTGCTCGGGAAAAACCGACCTTTAAAATACAAAAACAAACAGAACAACAAGGCCGTTAAGTTCAAAGCACCAAGTATCTCGCCAAAGTGGAAATAGATAATACCGGGGCTATACAGTTTAAACGCATAAGCACCTATAAAAAACAAGGCAAAGGTTATCAGGTAGGTTGCTAATCCATTATCAATAAACTCAGGCACATTACCCATGCGGGTAACCGTTCCCTGGTATTTTTTGCCGGGCACCAGTTTCATTAAAGCCAGTTGCAGGGCGGCAAAAATGCCTATCATCGTCCAGGCCGCTTTGCTGCCAAAAAACAGCGGCTTCCATACCTCTATTATTAATTGAAACAGGCCTTTCTCCCTCAACTCAGCCCACAAATTCAAAAACGATCCATCCAGGTTAAAGTTGGTATGCCACATCAACATGGCAAAGGGCGGACAAACCACCACTAAAAAAAGCGGCACTACCGTGCGGTTAAAAAAGTTGTTGGAGGAGGTTGCCCAGGTCGACATGGTTAGCAGGGTTTATCCTGCAAGTAAAAAAATAATGGCAACTTCAGCAACGCACTGCACTGCATAAAATAAAAGCGCCTAACCTTTCGGTTCGGCGCCTGCTATAGTTCTATCAGCTATTAAAGGTCAAGCAGTAAGTCAATTGGATCAGCGCCTAACAGCAGCTTATGTGGGTTTTCAAGATAATCTTTCACACTCACTAAAAAGCTTACTGATTCTTTGCCGTCAATGATGCGGTGATCATAGCTTAATGCCAGATACATCATTGGACGTATCACCACCTGTCCGTCAATCGCCATGGGGCGGTCCTGTATTTTATGCATACCTAAAATGGCGGTCTGCGGCGGGTTGATGATAGGCGTGCTCATTAACGAACCGAACACACCACCATTACTGATGGTAAAGGTGCCGCCCGTCATTTCATCCATGGTTAATAAACCATCACGGCCTTTAATAGCCAGTTCTTTCACTTTCTTCTCAATACCCGCCAGCGAAAGCGATTCAGCGTTTCTGATTACAGGAACAACCAAACCTTTCGGCGTTGATACGGCTATGGATATATCGCAGAAGTCATGGTAAACAATTTCGTTCTCTTCAATCGAAGCATTCACTGCAGGGAACTTCTCCAGCGATAAACATACGGCACGGGTAAAAAAGCTCATCATACCCAGGCCCACCTCATTCTTCTTCTTAAAGGTATCGCCGTATTTCTCCCGTATCTTGTTAATGGCAGTCATGTCTACCTCGTTAAAGGTAGTAAGCATGGCTGTTGAGTTTTTCGAATACACCAAACGTTCCGCCACGGTTTTACGCAAACGGCTCATCTTCTCGCGGCGCTCGTTACGGCTAAATGCTTCTTTAGCAGGCAGGTTAAGTTTAGCGCGTACGGCTGCAAGGGCATCTTCTTTGGTAATTTTGCCTCCGGCCCCGGTGCCTTTTACGCCACTGGCCTTTACGCCACCTTCTTCCAATATCTTTTTGGCAACCGGTGTAGCATGCACGTTGGTTTCGGCTACAGGGGCTGTTTTAGTTTCCTTTACTTCGGCAACAGGTGCCTTTACTTCCGCCTTTTTGGTTTCAGGCTCGGCTTTCTTTTCTTTCTTGGCTGGTGCACCCGCCGGTTTTGCGGCAGTTTCGTCAATGGTGCAAACCAGTGCGCCTACTTTCAGGTCCTCACCTTCCTTGGCAACCAATTTAACAACACCGGCAGCCGGGGCAGGTAACTCCTGCGAAGCCTTATCGGTTTCTACTTCACAAATAGGTTGGTCTAACTCCACATAATCGCCATCCTTAACTAAAAAACGGGCCAGGGTTACCTCGGTAATCGACTCCGCTACGGCAGGCACTTTTAACTCAGTCATATCTTTACTTTAATCCCCTTTTGCAGGGGCCATTTTTCAGGCTGCAATATTATCCAAAAAAAGTGGTAACACGTTAACACTTTCATATTCCTGCGTTCCAATCTTCTAAAACTGCACCACAGCCTCCAAAACAATCATTCCGCACCCAAGTTCTTGCAAATGCCTGCAAAACATGGCAAATTGCAGTAACAAACCCACACAAACTATGTCTTCCCTAATCCCTCAGGAGGTTGGCCCATTTCTACGCTGGCTAATTGCTTTCGGTTTATTGTCCTTTCGCTACATATTACTGGCAGGCGGTGCCTACCTCTTGTTTTATGTATACAAGCGGCAGGATTGGTTTTATATGAAGATTCAGCAAAAGTTTCCTTCTAAAAAAAGTATCACCAACGAAATCTTCCACTCCTTCCTCACCTTCGCGGTTTTCGGCTGGATGGTAGTGCTCATCAACGTGCTGCGCACCCACAATCTTACACAGGTGTATGGCGATTTAAACAGCCGCAGCCTATGGTATTATGCCTTTACCAGCGTATTTGTCATTTTCTTTCACGATGCGTATTTCTATTGGGCACACCGCCTCATGCATCACCCTAAAATCTATAAATACGTGCACCGGGTACACCACCTCAGCACCGACCCTACCCCATTAGCCGCATTCTCCTTTCATCCGCTGGAAGCCATCCTCGAAATCGGATTCGTACCCTTGTTGCTTATCATGATGCCCATCCACTATTCATCGTTTCTCATCCTCTCTATCTGGATGATCCTGTTTAACGTGGTGGGCCACCTGGGGTACGAGATTATGCCTAAAAACTTTGTGCGCCACAGCATCTTTAAGTTCAGCAACACGCCAACCCACCACAACATGCACCACCGCTACGTGCGCTGCAACTATGGCTTATACTTTAACTTCTGGGATAGATTAATGGGCACCAACCACCCGCAATACGAAGCCCAGTTCGATGAGGTAGTAAACCGCCGCGAGGCACATCAGGCGGCAGAAGAACAACAGGAATTAAAGCAGGCTTAAGCCTTCTTTTTATCCAAAGCAGCAAATACCAGGTGCTCTAAAAATTTTTGTAATTCAACATGGCTTTTGCTTTTACCAAAATCGGTAAGCGAAGGTAAGTGGTGCATAAAGAAGTATTGCGTATGCGCCATCTCCAATAAGGTGCTGGCCAGCGAATGGCTGTAGGTATATTTGGGATTGTAATCGTGTAGTAATCCTGCAATACGCGAACACAGATCTTTATATGGTTTAAATAGCTTCTGCCGGTTATCGGTATTCACCTCCTTGGTTAAATACACCTTGTTTATTTCACATATCACTACACTAAGCAGGGCTTTCTTATCAAGGTCATCATTGCCAACATCGGCAGGTAATATGCCTGATAGCAGGGCTATTACTTTCTTGATGCGCAGCTCGGCATTATCCAGGTTGTGTATCTGGTAAACTACCAGATATTCCATCCAGGCCCAATACCAGGCAATTATATACAGCAACAGGCGGTGTTTATTTTCAAAATAACGGTATATCGAAGCTTCCGTGGTTCCCGTTTTCTCCGCCAGTTTTTTAAAGGTAAAATCTTCAAACCCAAGCTGCTCAATCATCTTCACAGCCTCCCGCACAATTTTCCTCCCCAACTCGGTACTTTCCGGGTCGCGCAGGAAAAGTTTTTCATTCATTTTAATCCGTAGTTGCAATTCCATATAAATCACTGGTTAAGCAAAAAAATACAAACTATCATAAAATGAAATTAAGCTTTTTTATATAATAGTATTACTATCATATAGAAAAGTAAAATATTTTCGCCCTTCAAACTTCCACACCGGTTAGTTGTTGGTATAAAAGTCGGTAATCCTTCGCCCATGCAATCATCCATTACACCACTTAAGCGCTTTTTTAACCTGGCAGCATTCGAGCGAAAGGAAATAGGGGCCATTTACTTCTATGCCATCCTTAGCGGTCTCATTAGCTTAAGTCTGCCCCTCGGTATTCAATCTATCATCAATCTCTTATTCGGCGGCGTTATTTCTACTTCTCTTATTGTGCTTATCGGTATGGTGGTGCTGGGTGTACTTACCAACGGTTGGTTGCAAATACTGCAGATGAAGGTAAACGAAACCATACAGCGCCGCATCTTTACCCGTTACAGTTTACAGTTCGCCTACAAACTGCCCCGTTTAGATCTGGTGGCCGTTGATGATTACTACCTGCCCGAATTGGTAAACCGCTTTTTCGATACAGCCTCGCTTCAAAAAGGCATTTCTAAGGTATTGCTCGATTTTCCGGCTGCTACCGTTCAAATTGTTTTCGGCATTGCCCTTCTTTCCTTTTATAATGCGGCCTTTCTGTTCTTTGGTATCGGCCTTATTTTTCTCATTGCCCTTATTCTCCGTTTATCCTATCCGCTGGGCATCAAAACCAGCCTCGAAGAATCAAACTACAAATACGAAGTGGGTTATTGGTTAGAAGAAGTAGCCCGCACCATCAAAACAATTAAGTTCATGGGCCTGGCCGATTTTTCAGTGCAGCGAACCGATTCGCTCGTTAGCGGCTATCTGGATGCGCGGCAATCGCATTTCCGCGTGCTGCTCATTCAATATTGGAGCTTTGTTGTATTCAAGGTCATAATAACAGCGTCGTTATTGATAGTTGGTACCTTATTGGTTTTTGAACAGAAACTCAATCTCGGCCAGTTCATCGCTGCTGAAATTGTAATCCTGGTACTCATTAACAGCATCGAAAAACTTATTGGTAGCCTCGATGTGGTATATGATATGCTTACCTCGCTGGAAAAAGTAAGTAAGATCGTTGACAAACCCGAGGAACGCCAAAACGGTAAATGCTATGCCGGGGAAGAAAAAGGTATCAGCATAACATTAAAGGATTTAAGCTATCGCTTTCCGGAGGATGATAACTGGGCGCTGCAAAATCTCAATACCGTAATTACTGCCGGGCAAAGGGTATGCATCTTCGGCACCGAAGGTTCCGGCAAAACTACGCTGCTAAAACTGCTTGCCGGCGCTTACAGCGATTATAAGGGCCAGGTATTGATTGATAATTACCCGCTTGGCGACTATGATCTCACCTCGCTGCGCAGTCGTATTGGTATTTACCTGGCAACCGCCGATTTGTTTTCGGGCACTTTGTTCGAGAACCTCACCATGGGGCAATCGAACATTACTACTGCCCATATCCTTGAACTTGCCGGCCGGGTAGGCCTTCTTCCGTTTATCGAATCGCTGCAGCGCGGGCTCGATACACCCATCGATTCACTTGGCAAAAAATTACCACGCAATACAGTAAACAAAATTCTCATTCTTCGGGCTTTGCTTAAAAAGCCCCGTTTAATGTTGGTAGAAGATTGCTGGAGCAGCCTTGAAACCGAAGAGCAGGCAACTCTTATCAACTACCTTACGCAAAACAATAGTAACTGTACCCTTGTTGCCGTTACAAACGATGAGGCCTTTGCCCGTCAATGCGATAGGATTATCCTGCTGCACCAGGGCACTATAATTAAACAGGGAAGTTTTGCCGAAGTGCAAAATTCATCTGAATACAAAAGAATGTTTCGCCGGTTGAGTTTATAAAACAGGTTGTATGTGGTTAAGTAAAAACAAGTTCGAATTATTAAATCAATCCACCGGATTAAACTCCTGGCGTAAAGTATCGCAGGATAGCGACGCAATTAAGCCTATGCGTATGCTCATAGGTATAGTTATAGCGCTGCTACTGTTGCTGTTTTTACCATGGACCCAAACCATTGTGGCCACAGGCCTTATTACCACCCGCTCGCCCGAACAACGGCCCCAGGAGGTGAATGCCGTTATTGCAGGCGGTATCGAAAAGTGGTACGTGAAGGAAGGCGATGTGGTGCAAAAAGGCGATACAATTCTAAAACTTACCGAAGTAAAGGAGACCTACCTGGACCCTGAGTTGCTAAAGCGTACCGAAGAGCAAATCCGCGCTAAGGAACAAACACTTGATTTCTATCGCGATAAAGTAGCTGCTAACCAATCGCAGTTGCTGGCATTAACACAGGCAAAGGATTTAAAGCTGCAACAGGCACGCAACAAAATAAAACAGGCTACGCTGTATGTGCAAAGCGATAGCATGGCGCTGGTGGCAATTACCGCTGAGCTTAAAATTGCGCGCGATCAATATGCCCGTCAAAAAGAGTTATACGATTCGGGATTAAAATCGCTAACCGAATTAGAACAGCGTAAACAGGCGCTGCAAAATGCGGAAGCCAAAAAACTGGTAGCCGAAAATAAATACAGCAATGCCGGTAACGATCTGTTGAATGCCCGTTTAGAGGTTGAACAGATAGAACGCGATTACAACGAGAAGATCGCAAAGCTATCCTCCGATCGTTTTGCTGTGTTAAGCGATATCAGTAGTGGCGAGGCCGATGTGGCCAAGCTTAAAAATCAGTTCAGCAACTACGCTATACGTAATTCGTTTTACTATGTGCTTGCTCCGCAGGCAGGGCAAATTACCCGCACTATTGCAGCCGGTGTTGGCGAGGTGGTTAAGGAGGGCGAAATGCTGGTGATGATAGTTCCGCAAAAATTTCAGTATGCAGTCGAAATGTATGTGCGGCCGGTGGACCTTCCCCTTGTTGCTTCCCAGCAACAGGTACGTTTTCAGTTCGATGGCTGGCCCTCGATAGTATTCAGCGGTTGGCCCAATGTAAGCTATGGCACCTTTGCCGGCAAAGTGGTAGCCGTAGATAATAGTATATCACCCAACGGTAAATTCCGCGTGCTGGTGGCCGAAGATCCAACCCAAAATAAATGGCCCGATGTATTACGGGTGGGCGGCGGCGCAAAAGGCATTTTGCTGTTAAAGGATGTGCCTGTTTGGTACGAACTCTGGCGAAACTTTAACGGTTTCCCGCCCGATTTCTATAAGCTCGATCAATCTGAAACCAAAGCGAAAAAGTAAGCCATCAATGAAACACTTCGTATTGTTTGCTCTTCTTGTTTTAAGCGGCTTAAAAACAAACGCCATCGATAGCTTGCGCGTATTGGATGTTAATGCATATGTAGCCATTGTGGGTAATTATCATCCGGTAGCTAAGCAAGCCGATCTTTTAACGCAACAAGCCAGAGCCGAATTACGCATTGCGCGCGGCGGCTGGGATCCTGCCCTAACCTCCGACTATGCATCTAAAACATATAACGGCAGTAACTATTATTCCTTTTTCGAAAGCGCCGTAAAAGTTCCCGTATGGTACGGCATAGAGGTAAAAGCCGGCTACGATTTTGCATATGGTTCCTACATAAATCCTGAAAGCAAGCTGCCGGCAGGTGGCCTTGGATACCTGGGAATTCAAATGCCTTTAGGCTCCGAACTGGTATTCGATAAAAAGAGAGCAGCCCTGCGGCAAGCACAAATTTTCACCAAATCAAGCGAACAGGAAAAACTTAGCCAGCTTAACGATTTATACCTCGACGCATTAAAAGCTTATTACGATTGGGCCAATACCTATGCTGAGTATAACATCTATGCAAAGGCAGTTAAAGTGGCCGAAGAGCGGTTCATAGCCACCTGCAAAACAGCAGCATTAGGCGATCGCCCCGCAATTGATACTACCGAAGCCTTAACGCAATTACAAAGCAGGCAACTGCAACAGGTAGAAGCAAAAATGCGCTATATCAACGCGTTGTTGCAGGTCAATAATTTTCTTTGGTTGCCTTCCGGCGAACCCTATCCTTTCGATTCGTTATTGGTTCCTGTGCTTCCTGATTCTATTCTACCGGAAGGCGTGCTTAATATGGGCAGCATGGAAAACTTAGCAGCACAGTTAAAAAGCATTCATCCGCAATTAGCCGCCTATTCGTTTAAACTTAAACAACTGGAAATTGAACGCCGGTTAAAGATCGAAAGCTTAAAACCAAAGCTTAACCTGCAATACAACCTGCTCAGTAATCGTTTTAATTTTAGCAGCCCGGCGGGTTCCATCTTTACCAATGCTTACAAATTCGGTTTGCAGTTTAGTATGCCGCTTTCTTTCACTCAGGCAAGGGGCGAACTCACCAAAGTGAAACTTAAAATACAGGAAACAGGCTATCTCTTTCAGTTAAAGGAACAACAACTGATTAATAAGCTACGGAGCAGTTTTAACGAACTGGTTAGCCTGCAGCAACAAAGCCGCATATACCTGCAAACCACCGAAGGTTACAAAACTTTATGGGAAGGTGAACAAAAGCGTTTTGTGAACGGTGAAAGTTCCCTGTTCCTTGTCAATTCGCGTGAAAACAAATACATCGAGGCCCAATTAAAGATTGCCGAACTAACCTGTAAGTTCTATAAAGCCGAAGCAGCCTACAAATGGGCCGCAGGCAATACCCGCTAATGCGGACAGATGTAGTTTTGTAAGGAAAAACCTATGGGCTGTTGTCCGTAACCCTGAACAAGCAGATTTTTAACAAACAATTTATTGTATATTGTTTCAATTATAATTACATTTACAAACAAAACTACTATTCCGTTCTTTGAAACCGCGAAAACACGACACCAATCGCCACACCGGCAGGCGCCACTATGCTTATTCCATAATCACATTATAATTTTGGGAATTTGTGCATGCAAAATCAACTGCACAAATCTGCACAAATGAAAACTTAGCTAATGTGTTCCGTTTCCAAAACTCGAAAAACTGTAAAGGAGTGTAAAGTTGGTTTTGCATTTATCCTGCAAATCATTCTTCATCCTGCACATCCTGGTTCAAAAAGTGTAAAGAAGTGTAAAGTTACATCACCTCATAAAGCCTGCACAGTCATCGGATGACTTTTAGGGCAGGAGTAGTCCGTTGCCGCCGATAGGCCTGCTTGAGGAATAAGTCATCCGATGACTTATTGCGCCTTTGTGTGAAACCTTTCATTTCCCATCAATTTAACACAAAAATCGCTCATATGAATTTTTCTGTAACTTGTGCACAAGCAAAAACTTGCACAAGCATGCACAAGCAGTGTTGATAACCTTAAGATTTTTGAATACCACAGGTTGCTTTTCCAAAATCAAAAAGGTTACACATCAATGTAACCTTTTGTAACCTTTTCAGATGGCAGAAAGCTTTAACCCCAAAAATCCGAGTAAATCATAAAAATCAGCGTTTATCAGCGTTCTATTAAAAGTGTACCCCAAAAGTCAATGTAACCTTTTGTAACCTTTTTCAGATGGCAGAAAGCTTTAACCCCAAAAATCCGAGTAAATCATAAAAATCAGCGTTTATCAGCGTTCTATTAAAAGTGTAACCCCAAAAGTCAATGTAACCTTTTGTAACCTTTTTTAGATCGGGAACGCTTTTACCCCCAAATGGCAGCGTAAATCATAAAAATCTGTGCGTTGTCACCCTGAGCCTGTCGAAGGGAGCGTTCCATTTGCCTTTAGCAGAGTGTAAACGCCTAACAACAAACGCTGCCTAAAACATTTGCTAATTATTTTAGCATTTATAACTACCTTTGTGCCGAACCACTAACACCAAAGCTTATGTGCGGACGATATGTAATAGTTACCCAGGTAGAAGAAATTGAAGTGCGCTTTTACGTGCAAACAGGCGAGCTACGCGAATACAACCTTACCAAAGGTGGCTTTGTAAACCAAAACTACAATTTAGGTCCGGGCATGTTAGCGCCTGTTATTGGCAGCGATCGGCCTAAGGAGGTGCAACTGATGTATTTTGGCTTAACCCCATCTTGGAGTAAAAAGCGGATGTACTTGTTTAATGCCCGTACCGAAGGCGACCGCAATGCCGAAAACGATCCGCACTACAGCGGTGCTAAGGATATTATAACCAAACCCAGTTTCCGTAACGCTATCCGCAAACAGCGGTGCCTGGTACTTTGCAATGGCTTTATCGAAGGGCCCGAAAAAGAAAAACTAAGCAAACCCTATTACGTGTTTATGCGCGATAAACGGCCCTTTGCCCTGGCCGGTATCTGGGAAGATTGGGCCGACCCTGAAACAGGTGAAGTTACCCGTGGCTTTGCCATCATCACCACGGTTGCGAATAAACTGTTGCAGCAAATCGGGCACCATCGCAGTCCGGTTATTATTGCCGAAGAGCATTGGAACATCTGGCTTAATAAAGAAACGCCCCTGCACGATGTTACGCAACTACTGGAACCGTTCGATTATAAGTTAATGAACGCTTACCCTATCGACCCTAAAATCAAAAGCCCAAAGGCCACAGGTCCGCAGCTAATTAAACCAACAGGCAACCTTGTAATGCCCGAAACCGATACGGTATATAACGATAAATTAAAATTAGTTGGCATGGGACGGGGCAAGCGCGATAACCGCGAAGGCACGCAAATGACGTTGGAAGAAATTATGCGCGATCCGTTTAAAAAACCCGAAAAGTAAATATCCTGAACAGTTACTCTTGCTTAACCAACTGTATACGTTGCCGCATTACACCATCAACAAGTTCTGCTATATACACACTTGCAGGTAACACTTCTCCTCCGGTAGTTTTACCATCCCATATTAAAGCGCTTGAGCCTTGTATAGGTTGCGCAAATACGGGTTCGCCCAGCAGGTTATAGATACGAACCATAGCATTGGTAGAAGATATATGTTCAAATTGCAAATGCACTTCGTTCGTAAATGGGTTAGGGAAAACAGAAACATTTGGTGAGGTAATGTCTGGATTGTTTAAACCGGTAGCATTACACATAACCGGATTAAGATAACGCCAGATAGTATCGTTTAAGGTAAAAGGTACATCATCGTTGGAAGGAGCATTGCCCATGCGCACCAATACAAGATTCATACTGGGTACCACGTTAATAAACTGTCCGTTTTTACCCATAGCGGCAAACATATCGTTGGGGGCATGGGTTAATAAGGTTCCCGGTAAAACTAACTGAACGCCGGGCACCATAAACGATTGCTGACCGTTGAGCCAGGTTAAATAACCATAGCTGTAGTTAAGGTTTTGCGAGCTATGGGTCATTTGATTAAAGTAAGCCGTATCATTTAGTACGGCAGTGCCGTTCCAGGTGCCTTTATTAAGTAATAGCAACCCAAAACGTGCCATACTGCGAGCCGTACTAACAAACACATTATTATACCCCGATTGGTAAAATGCGCCGGTTATGCCCGTTGGTGTTTTAATGCGCTGTGTAATAAACGAGTTCAAGCTTTGCCCCGTAGCGCCGTTAATAACACCATCTAACTTGGTATAAGCGCCGGTATGGTAGGCCCATCGCGTTCCGGCATCGGCCAGGTACTGCAAACAAGTATCCAGTGTGCACGATGATTCCGGCACACCATCATCTAACCCACTGCTCATGGTAAGCAAATGCCGTACAGTGATCATGGCTTCTTTATCCGGTGGTGCTGCTGTCCATCCGGTGCCTAAATATTTCGAGGCTGTATCATTAATAGATAGAAAGCCCTGTTGTTGGGCAATACCTACGGTAAATCCCGTTAAGGTTTTACCTGCCGAAGCCCAATACCACAGGCTATCTCGGGTAAAGGTGCCAAAGTATTTCTCCACAGCTATCTTACCGTCCATTAATATAATAAAGGCCTTACTGTTATTAGCCTGTAGCATATTATATAAAGCCGGCAATTCGGTATCACACCATCCCAGTTCAGCAAACGAAACGGTATCCCAGGTAGTGCCGGTAAGCGGAGGAAAATAAAGCGATTGCCCTTTAACGTTACCGGTGCCAATAGCAAATAGTAAACAAAGCAGGTAGAAACTTTTCTTCATGTAGGTAGATTGAAACCCTAAGACCTAAAATATTCAAAATAGTTTAATACAGGCACATCTAATGACCAAAAAAAAAGCCCGATCATTCATTATTTTTTTGACACCTTTTTTGAATTATTTACTCTTTTTTAGTATCTTTACACCAACGTTCTTTGACTAACTTGTGACCTTAGCGAGGTACCCCAAGTAAGATACTTCATACAGTATTGATCATACGCGCCCCCTTTTCCTTTTTCATCCTCACCGGCATCACAAATTCAGTTCAATTCAATACCTAACTTCGCCCTATTCAACAGTTAAGCACTAAAGCCTTATATTCGCGCCCCGATGTATTATAACCGCAAAGTTGCCCTTTACACCCTTGGCTGCAAGCTCAACTTCTCCGAAACCTCGGCTATTGGCCGTAGTTTGGTTGAAAATGGCTTTGAGAAGGTGGAATTCAGCGACCGAGCGGATTATTACGTGATAAATACGTGTTCGGTAACGCAAAACGCCGATAAGGAAACCCGGCAGATTGTAAAAACAGCGCTGCGCACCAATCCGGAAGCGAAGGTGATTATAGTGGGCTGCTATGCCCAGTTAAAACCAGAAGAGATTGCCCAGATACCCGGCGTAAACATGGTATTAGGTGCCAACGAGAAATTCAGGATACATGAGTTTTTGGAGCAACTGGAAGACCGCGAACAGCCGCTTGTATTGAACGGGAACATTGACGAAGTGAAGTTTTTTGAACCTGCTTACTCGCAGGGCGAGCGCACGCGCAGCTTTTTGAAAGTGCAGGATGGTTGCGATTATTTCTGCTCCTTCTGCACCATCCCTTTAGCACGCGGTAAAAGCCGCAGCAATAGTATTGCCAAAACGGTGGAAGTAGCCAAACAAGTAGCTGTATCCGGTGTAAAGGAAGTAGTGCTTACCGGTGTAAACCTGGGCGACTTTGGCCGCACACCCGATGGCGAAGAGCGCACCCAGGAAAACTTCTACCAACTAATACAGGAATTGGATAAGATTGAAGGCATTGAACGCTGGCGTATATCTTCCATAGAGCCCAATTTGCTAACAAACGAAATCATTGAGTTTGTAGCACGGTCAAAACACTTTATGCCGCACTTTCATATCCCTTTGCAATCAGGTGCTGATAAGTTGCTGAAGCTGATGCGCCGTAAATACCTGAGTAAACTGTATGACGAGCGCGTTGCAAAGATTAAAGAAGAAATGCCGCATGCTTGTATAGGCGTGGATGTGATCGTTGGCTTCCCCGGTGAAACGGAAGAACAGTTTGAGACCACCTACAATTTTATTAATGGTTTAGATGTAAGCTACCTGCACGTGTTTACTTACAGCGAGCGGGCCAATACCCGTGCCTTAAATATTGAACCGGTAGTGCCGATGGATGTGCGGAAGCAGCGCAACAAAATGCTGCGCATTTTAAGCGAAAAGAAACGCCGTAAGTTTTACAGTGAACATTTACATACCCAGCGTCCGGTATTATTTGAAGCGGAAAACGATAACGGTTTGATGTATGGCTTTACAGATAACTATATTAAAGTAGCCATACCGTATAATGAAGCCTGGGTAAATACACTACATCCTGTTCGGTTGGATGAGCTTTCGGATTTCGGTTACATGAAAGGCACACGCCACCTGCAAACCAGTTTGGCTTAACGTTGCGCACTTAAGGCAACCTTCTGGGTACGTTGCACTTTACCGTTGTGCATTAAGGTTACGATGTAATAAGAAGATGGTACGTTAAGTTCTAATTTAGACGTAGCGCCGGTTAAAACATTGTTAGCTACCTCCTCGCCCAGTATGCTAAATACCTTTACACTCCAGGGTTGTGTTATAGCACCGGGCACATTTAAGTAAATGGTTGATCCGTTAGCATACACCGAAATGTTATCGGAAGCAGTATTATCTACACTTAACGGCGCTAACACCTGCACCTGCACTACATCAGTAGCTGCACAGCCGGCATCGTTAGAGGCATGAAGCGTTACGGTATAAGCACCTTCAGCCCCAAAAAAGTAGTATGGATTAACTACTCCGCTGATAATGGTGCCATCGCTAATACTCCAATCATAATTTTGTGCATTCTGAATTGTAGCATGAAATTGCAATTCTTCATTAACGTTGGCTGTAATAGCGGTTTCGGTTGCATCAGCAATTACAGCATTGCCGGGTACGGTAACTACATCGCTGAGTACAAAAGTAGAATCTAGCTGGTAGTAAACTTTGTAAACCCCTTTCTGCAATTGATTAAAGGTAACGGCACCACTTACATTGGTTTTAACCTGACTAACGCCGTTAACGGTATCCTGGAGGATTAATTTCTGCCAGGTAACGCCGGGATCGTAGCTAATGCCACAGCCGCCGTGCGAATTCAAACAATCAGCAGCCGTTAGTGTGTAGGTTGGCAAAGCGGAGAAGTGCAGATAGAAACGACCCGTTGCAGCAGTACCGGCATTTAGGAAAGTTGTATAAGGACCATTGCGCAGGTTTTGAAATACCCCTGTTGCGCGGTCTTCCAGGCGGATAAGTACCATGGCCGGAAAATTGCTAATGGCTGAAGCACTAAATGTATACGTACCATCTGTATCGATCTTAACACCAATAGCCACTTCTTCATCATGCTGTAAATCGCTGAAACTGTTGATTAAACAGGGATGATTATCGGATGTATAGGAATACACAGCGGGTACTATCATCGAAGCACTGAACACCTTTTCTACATCCTCGGCCTGCACGTAAGCAGCGGTAAAGGTTTGATCGAAGTTGATTTGGGTGTAGTCGCCCATGCCGTTAGCGGCGGAAATATTAAAGTTAATCTGCTTTTTATCCTGACTGGCAAAGGCTGCCCACAACTGAAAACAACACAATGCAACGAGTAACACCTTTTTCATAAAACACATTTATCAGGGCAAGTCAATCGTTATGCCATTGCGGAAGGCTATTGCGCTGCGGAAGATTGGGGAAGAGCACCTTCACTTTTTAACATACAGAGGGACTTCTCCCTCATTTAACACTCTTTTCAACCAAAAAAGACCAGCAAACACATGCTTTCCGTTTCTCATCTTAAAATGCCGGTGGCACGAATATTTCAACTTATTCGTATTCATTCACTTAAACCAATAGGTTATGTTACGATGGTCTTTTTTATTTCTAATCATAGCCATTATTGCCGGTATCCTGGGCTTTACAGGTATTGCCTCAGGTGCGGCGGCTATAGCCAAAGTTTTTTTCTTCATTTTTTTAGCCGGCTGGTTGCTGGTGCTAATACTGGGCTTAACGATCTTCAAGAAAAGTTAGCCTTAAATCAGTTGAATAAAGCGACTATCATCAGTCGCTTTATTTTTTTGTACATAAAAAAGCCGCCCGAAGGCGGCTGGTGGTTATCGCAGCAAATCAGAAGCTTTAACCGAGATTGTATTTAGGTTCAAGTTTTTCCTTTTCCATCATCTTACGCAGATTAATAAGTGCATAGCGCATGCGGCCCAGGCACGTATTTAAAGGTGTATTAGTGCGTTCCGCTACCTCATTAAAGCTGAAGTTGAAAAAGTGACGCAGTATTACAACCTGTTGTTGTTCTTCGGGCAGGCGTTCAATAAGTCCTTTTAAACTGCCTTCCAGTTTTTCGCGAAGCAGGTGGTCTTCATGCGATGTATCTTCAAACTCCAGGTCCTTAAAAAGTTCGTCGCCATCACTGGTTACAATAGGGGCCGAGCGCTTTACCTTACGGAAGTAGTCCATACAAAGGTTGTACGCAATTCGCATAACCCATGGAACAAACTTACCTTCATCGTTGTATTTACCGCTGCGAAGTTTTTCTATCACTTTTATAAAAGCCTCCTGAAAAATATCTTCGGCCAGGTATTGATCCTTAACCATGCAGTAGATAGATGTATATACCTTTTGTTTATGGCGTTCAATCAGTCTTTCTAATGCTTGCTGGTTTCCTTGTAAGTAACTTGCAATAAGCTCCTTATCCGTTAACAGTTCTTTACGCATA
This sequence comes from Chitinophagales bacterium, assembly GCA_046329495.1. GTDB lineage: Bacteria > Bacteroidota > Bacteroidia > Chitinophagales > LD1 > Bog-950. The sequence goes on from JAXLUO010000002.1 coordinate 163,919, forward strand.
ACTTGTGGTTTTATACCGGATGGGGAACAAAACCTATTCCAACCGTACCACAAGCCTAAAACAATAAGTAAAGCAATAGAACGCCCGGTTTGAAGGTTGTTACTGTCGCATACTTTCCCCGTTTTGGGCAATTGATCAAGAAGCTACACGATGGCAAGGAACACTTTTAGTGCAATTACTAAAAACGAACAATATGAAGAACGAGCAATTAAATGAAAGCAATGATCCCAAGGATAAAAAGCAGGAACCGTTAAAAACAAATCCTATTAATAAGGACGATTTGAAAAGGGGCAAGGGCGATGACAAAGAAGATAAACCTGAGCCTGCTACCGAACCAGACAAAGAACGGGTAACCAACAAAGATGAGAAGGTGACTAATGATGACACTAAGGTTACGAACACGGATGCCGGTAAGGAAGGCGATAAACTTAAACCCGGTAAAACCACTGAACCCGACATTAGCCCCGAAGAGAAAAAGGAGATTAAAACAAAAATCCACACTTCGCCGGGTAATGAAAATGTTCCAGAGTAGAAAACAAAAAGAAAAGGGAATGCTAAGCACTCCCTTTTCTTTTTGTTTTGTTACCCGATTATAAACCTTTGTAAGGTTCACGCTTTTCTCTGTCGCTCTTGTTTGTATCCTGGTTGCCTTTACGCTGAGAAGGATCTACATCATCTTCGCTGCCGGTGCTATCCAGGTCTTCGAGCGGTGTTTCAGTTTGTTCTTCTTCCCTATCCTGATAACCGCTTTTTTGTCGGTCGGAACTAAAGGCGCCGGATTTACCTTTTTCCTGATTCCAGGTTTCGCTTTGGTTAGTTAGGTTTTGATCGGATTGCTGTTTTTTTGATTTTTCGGTGTTGGATGTTTTGTCCTTAATTGAGGACTGCTCCTTAGGATTTTTCTTGTTTTCCATGATAATTGATTTAGACCTTTTAGGCGGCAAAGAATATGCCTTGCCACATCTGTTGGGCTACCACGTTAAAATGCAGTTAAAACCTGCGGATAAATTGAGCCGGTTGACATGCTGATTTATAATTGGAGCCTATTCTCCCCAAATCGGGCCATTAGCGCAACTGCCCGGAAGAGGCATTAATGGCATAGATTTCTAATCGTAAAGCTATTAACAAAATTAAATCTACTGTTATGAAAAAAATAGCTTTCCTGTTGGCGGCAGTAAGTGTAATCAGCTTCTCGTCATGCAAAAAAACCTGGACCTGCCAGTGTACCGATAATAACAACAATACCACCTATCATGAAATAGGTAACTCAACCCTGCACGATGCTGACAAAACCTGTAATAACTGGGAATACAGCAACGGCGGTTCTTATAACAACTGTTCACTGATTCAGTAATAAGTTGGAGAGAATTTAAAAGAGGTCGGCTAATTTTAGTCGGCCTTTTTTGGCTTGCGACCCGGCCATTTAAATAAGATGGGCGATGTAGTTTCGGGCATGGTATCGCCCATCAGAAAGCCCCAGGGCTTTAAGGCTTCTATATGATCGAAAACCACTTTGATTAAGGCGGTAAGCGGTATTGAAACAAACATACCGGCAACACCCCAAAGCAATCCCCCGGCTATAACCACCGCAATACAAATGATAGCATTGATACGCACCCTGGAGGCAACAATATAAGGAACCAGATAATGATTATCTACAAACTGTATTACTGCAAAAAGGATTAATACCATTAATGCGGCGAACGCCGATTTGGTTAAAAAGGCAATTGCCATGGTTAATAAAACAGCCACAATACCGCCTATGTAAGGCAGTAAGTTTAAAATAGCACCGGTTATGCCTAATAAGATGGCATACTTAACGCCAATAATTAACAAGCCCACAGAATTCAGTGCAGCTACAATGCCCGTTTCGATAAGTAACCCGAAAAGATAATTTTTAAGGATAGCATTAATGCTCAACAATACTTCGGACACTGTTTTGTGATGGTCCTTAGGAAAAACCCTGGCGATAAATTCTAAAAGCAAGGGTTTGTAATAAAGAAGTAAGAAAACATACACAGGCACTGCGAAAACAGTGATCATAACATTACCGAATGTGGCAATGGTACCCCCAATGCCCTGCAGCAAAGTTTTGCCGGTTTCACTTTCCATATTTGTAAACCAGCTTTTTACCTTTTGCGGGTCTTGCTTAAAGGTAATTGCACACCACTCGATGAAGTTATCGGTTATGCCATTGAATTTAGTTTGCATATCGCTGGTATCTTGTGCACACATCTTGAATTGGAAGATGAGTAAAGCAATTACACCGCCAATTACCAATAAGCCCAATAACAAAGCCACCGAAATAGCTATAACCCTATGAATATGTCTGTGCTGCAGCCAATTGCAAAGAGGGTTTAACAAAATGGCAAAAAACAAGGAAAAGAGCAGAGGAACAAATACATCGGCGCCTACCCATAAAATCCATAATGAGAGGCAGGCGCCTAACAGTATAATGGTGTATTTAGCATAGAACGGCAGCGACATATAGCTATATGTGGTGACCTGCACGACCCATATACTGGTCGACACGTCCCATTATTTCATCATGTTTCCCACTAACAAACAACGACTGCCAGCCAAGAACCTCTGCAATCCGTTGCTTTAATTTGCCCCCGGTTTCGCGGCAGAAACCGATAATTATTCTGGTTTTCATACTCTAACTGTTAAGGGTTAAACATTTCTGCCTCTAATCAGGCGGAGCAGTACCGCAATGATGGCTATTACTAATAAGATGTGAATTAATCCGCCGGCATGATAGCCGATGAAGCCAATAGCCCAACCTATAACCAGGATTACAGCTATTATATAAAGTAAGTTTTCCATAACCATGTAGTTTAAATATGAAGTGTCAAAAACGTGCCACTTAGCGACCTGTATGTTCCCTTTAATAGTTGGGAATTTTTGGGGTGGTACTGCCGCCCTGTGTGCATTATTACTATTCCGGTGTAGATTGTGCGGATTCGTCTTTCCGGCTTGCCTTCCGTTTATCGGCTCGGGCCTCTTTTACGAGAACCTTGTCAACGTCCTCATCTAAATTTTCGAGCGCCTTTCGCAGCGATTCCGGTATATCGCCATCATAGGTGATTTTGTAATAGGAGAAACCTGTTCTTGGTAAATCGGTCATCTCAGGGGAGAAGATTAAGCGTTTAACAACCTGCTCCTCTTTAAAAGGCTCCATAAAGGTAGTTCTCCGCTGTTGTGCAAGCACCGGCATGCGGCTGTAAACGAACGCTGTATCTAACCACCTTGCACATTTCTCCTGGATGGTAAACAACAACTCGGAGCTATCAATAGCAGCATCCAGCATTCTTACAAAGCCGGAATCTTTTACTGACATTTTCTCTACGTTAATGGAGTCCTCCTCACTAAAGGCGCCAGCCGTTTTGTGGTTCTCAATCAAGAAGTATTTTTTCTTGGCTTCATACAGCAGAAGGTGCTCCCGTTCTTTTACTTCGTATAAAACCGGCTGTACATATACCTTTGCTTCCGGATTCTTTTCCATAAACTCCGAGAGGCGTTTCAGGAACTTTTCCTGTTTATTAGTTATACCAAACTGATGCATCTCCCACCTGAAAATCTGGTATTTCTCCACCTCGTTTTTTAACGACTTAACATAAGCCCGATACGGAGATGTTGGCGGCTTTACAAAAAGGTTACGCAACAAATCGAGAATAATATCCCAAACAACAACCTTTGGATTTTTCAGATCACCCCGAACAGGAATCTCATAATCGATATAATTACCGGGCTCCTTTACAAAAGCCATAATAAGCGGCAAAGGCAACCATTTAGCATCGCGCTTTTTAATGCGTTTGGTTAGTTGTGGATTAATGATAACCAGGTGGTTTATGCTCTCTATTACACGATTACGAACCTTCCAGCTCCCGTTAAATTCGATAGTGCCGCTTTTAAACGGGAAAGAAGTATAAGTTATAGTATACGGATTAAGATCAGGCACGGCCAGCTCCGTAACCTTATAGCTTAGATCGAAGTCGGCAAAATTACGAGGCACGGCCCCAAAGCTAACCTTGATTTTACCATGAGGAATTACGGAAGTTTCAAGATCAACCTTCAGGTATGGATTATCCCGGTCAATATCTTTTGATATAATGTTGAGAGGCGTAGCATTAACTCCAAACTTTTCGCGCAAGGCAAAATCGTTAAACCCAAAATTGGCTTGATATACTGCGAACTGATTAGCCTTGTAATGACTTTTTACAAAGTTCTCTCCTATTACTTTTACAAAGTCAGCAATTTCAATAATCAGGTTAAACTTACTACTATCAGCCTTGGCTGCCTTAATATTCTGGCCATTAACGCCAAACATCCGTTGCAGGTTATCGAGGTTATCGTAACGTTCGAACTTAAAGAACGGCCTAACAATAGCAACCGTATCAAAGATATACTCATACTCCTTAGGATTCATGTACTTTAGATTCAATGCTACCTTATCGAACGCAGCAAAGTCATCACCCGGGGTTTTACCAAAATGAAAATCGTTTATACCGATATATCCGGCGAGCTGGATATCTAATTCATCCTTGAAATTACCACTGGTAGTAATGTCAGCATCCAGGTTAGCGCTTAGCGAACCGTAATTAGCCAAATCGTGCAGGTATTGCTCGAATATTTTAAGATCAAATTTTTTTATTTCGGCGGCTGCCCTGTAATCAAGGTTTTTAATATTTATGCTCCCTTTCGCCATCAGGTCGCCCGGAGCGGGACCATTTTTAAGACTTACCCGGAAAGGAATTGTATCAACATCCCATCGCAATCCCGCACTCTCCACATTCAGGTTTTTTACATAGTAATGCACCGGTATTGAAAGTTCATCGTAGTAAAAGGTGCCGTCGTTAATTTTAATATTTAACAGGTTAAACTTAGTGGGGGTCGTATCCCTTGTAAGAGTATCCTTAGGGGTAAAGCGCCGAATGAGATCACTAAAGTTCAACTCCTGGCGGTTCTGTATTAAGTGAAACACCGGTTTATCAAGCGTAAGATGTGTAATTTCATATTTCTTGCCAATCATTTTTAGCAGAGCAAATCTTAGATCCGCTGATTCAGCAGAAACAAACACTGAATCGGAATTTGCTTCATAAAACTTTAGCCCGCTTATATGCGCAGAACCTGTAAAAGGGTTTACATAAATCCAGTTCATGGTTATTTGCCGACCCAACCATTTTTCGTCGTATTTCTCAATTACATACTTCGCAATGGGCGAAATGAATGCAATTATCAACACAACAAACAATACAACTGCACCAACAGATATTAGGAGTATCCTTTTCCAACGCTTGTCGGCCAACTTCATAAGCAAAGGTTTTAGCTATACGAACCAAAATACATACCTATGACTATGGGGAAATACGACCACAAACCTATTGGTTCTCGAAACGAATGTTCTGTCCGGTAATACCTGAGAACGTATTGGTAGTTGCAAGATCGGCATTATAGCCCGCGCCGGCGTGTTGTATAAAGATGCCGTTGGAGCCGCTATTCATAAACTTACATTTAGTAATTGACAACTGTACACCGCCAGCGTTGTTCATAATGTTAACGATACCTTTTCCCTCGCTTCCAACACCTCCTCCTATTAAGTTGCAGTTTTCGAGCGTGCAGGCTTGAGAGCCGTTGGATTTGAAGGAGATACTATTCCAATAACCACTGGGAGAATATACGCCGGAAATAGTGATAGGCTCTGATTCCGTACCCACCGCCGTGAAAGTGCCATTGGTTTCGGCGCCGTCATATACCCAAGAAGCCCCCTCATTCATATACAGCATACAGCCTTTATTGATAGTTATATCGCCCGAGGTAATAAAGGAACCACTTAAACAATAAGCTATTTCCATTTTACGAAAGGTTATTGCGCTTAACTCCTGATTGTTGCTGCCAAGTAGTTGAATATAGTGTTTACCATTATTACTAAAAGTATTACCCGGTTGTAATGCATTTAAGCCTGACAAATACATAGTAACGGGATAGCCGGTATTGGTGGCAAACGTATTGCTTTCAAAATTTCTTAATTGCGAACCGTTGCTTAACCAGATACCATCTGCATCACTTGTTGCGATAGTGCTATGGTCAATGCTTATTGAAGCAGGATTATTGGCAGCGCCAACAACTACGTCGGCAGAGCCATAGTTAGTTGTTGCTCCTGCTTGTTCTATAGTGCAGTAGCTTAAAGCATTTCGGGTGCTATTGCTTAATACCGTAATACCTGACCAGCTGCCGCGCTTGCCGGAGCGTGAGGTAAAAAGGATAGTGTTCCCTTCTCCGCCAATAGCAGTAATGCTTCCTTCTTCTTTAACAAGTATGCCGGCACCTTCTTCAAACATAAGCGTTACACCGGGCTGAATGTTAAGTGTACCTGATGTTACCGTAAGCGTGGAAGGAATTACATAATCTACACCATTCACTCTATCGCTTAGCGTTAGGTCTGCCGTAATATTACTCGCCTGCAGCACCTGTGCTTGCGATACATCCTTACGTTCGGCAGGAATGTTTGTCAGTAATTCGTTGTCATTCTTCTTATTACAAGCTGCTAAACAAACTGAAACTATTGCAAGCGCATATAATGCATATTTGGTAGTTATCTTTTTCATGGCTTTCTGTTTTATCATTAACAATCACTACAGGTTAATTTTAAAAGAGCATGCCACTAAGCCAACCACCATGCTATAAAAAACAGAGGCTCTCCCCGTTTGGGAAAGCCCCTACAAAAATTTATTGTAAGTAGTTAAACTGTGAAAAACTGATTTAGCGTAGCCAGTACAATTGGCTTTTCTACGAATGCGTCGGCTCCGTGGGCCAAGGCCTTATCCTTTGCATTTGGCATAGCGCTAATCAAAATAATTTTAGCTTCGGGGGCTAAACTCTTAAAGTGCGGGATATAGGTTACCCCTTGTCCGTCGGGCAGGTTATTATCCAGGAAAACCACATCAGGCTGTTCTTTGCTCAACAGTTCTTTACCTTCTTCGAGTGTGCTTGCTATTTCAACTTCCTCCACCTTTGTGGTCAGGATATTTTTTAACAAAAAACACAAATCCTGGTCATCGTCAATTATCAAAACCCTTGTTGATCGTTTCATACCATTGTTATAACACAGGTTAAACGTAAAAATGCATGCCAAATGTTGTTATTGGCATAAAACCACGCTATCGAACCAATAAGCATTAAAGTTTTTAACTAAATCAACCAGTTTTTCGTAACCTGAAGGTTTGGCAATATAGCTGGCTGCGCCAAGGTGATAAGATGAACTAATATCGTTTTGAGCGGTGGAAGTTGAAAGGACTATTACCGGGATAGCCCTCCAACTGGCATGGGCCTTAAGCCGTTTTAAGGCCTCTCTGCCGTCCATTTTAGGCATATTTAAATCCAACAGAATTACTGCAGGCATACATTTACCATGCTTTTGGTTATAATCCTGCAGTATTTGCAACAGTTCCTCTCCGTTTTGGGCAAACTGCACAGGGTTTGTGACTTTGTTTTCGTCAAGCGCGTATTTAATCAGTTGCTTGTCGTCGTCGTCGTCGTCGGCTACTAAAATGGTAACATGTTGGTTCATCCTTGTATGTTGTTTTAATTAGCTACAGGTAAATAAACAGTAAATACAGCTCCTTTGCCCTCTTCACTATCCGCTGTAATATAACCTCCATGGTTAAGCACCACCGACTTAGAAATAGCCAAGCCTATACCCGTTCCTTCATACTCACTTTTGCCATGCAGGCGTTGAAACACTACAAATATACGTTCGGCATATTGCGAGTTAAAGCCAATACCATTATCGGTAAACTGGATCTTATGGAACAGCTTACCCTCATCCCCTTTTCTTAAACCGGGCACTACATGGCCGTCAACAATAGTGGCCACTATGTTAATTACAGGAGCAACGTCGGCCCTGGCATACTTAATTGAGTTAGAAAGCAGGTTCTGAAACAATTGCATCATCTGCGATTCGTAACCTTTAATAATAGGTAACCAGGTACTACTTATAACAGCTCCTTTCTTAATAATGCTATCGTGTAAAGTTGCTTTTGATTCCTGCAAAATTAAGTTTAAATCAACGTTCTCACCTTCCACTTTAGAATTGATAACACGCGAAAACTGCAGAAGATCATCAATTAAGCGCTGCATTTTTGCAGCAAATCCGTCCAGCTTAAGAATTATCTCTTTCCCCTCTTCGCTTAAACGCCCTTCTTCTTTCATCCTAAGGCGTTCACTAAAAGCCCGTAGCTTGCGCAGGGGTTCCTGCAAATCGTGCGAGGCTACATAGGCAAACTGTTCCAGATCCTGATTAGAGCGCAGCAGTTCAATGTTCTGCTTCTGCATTTCCAAGCGTAAATCTTCCGATTCACGAAATGAATGGCGCAACAGGAAAAACAGCAAGGCCACGATAACAATGCTTACAACCGAGGCGCCCAGCAGAAATAACGGACTGCTGTATACACCGGATTGCTTTTGTTGCACCCGGTTGCTTAGGAGTAAATATTCCTCCTGCCGCATTTGCTCCCATATATGGTTTGCACTTTGCGAAGCACGCAAGCCTTCCAGTAAAAGGCTATCCTGCGTGTATAAGTCCAGCGTAAACAGATCTACTACCAAATGCCTCCACAGGGCAAATCGTTTATTTAATACAGGATCTATTTGGGTTAAGAGTTGCTGTTGCTCGGCATTATCGGTTGTTTGAATACGTAAATCACGAAGCAGTGAATCCATCATCCTGCGAGGGGGAGCAAGGTCGGGCCGGTATTTAGATTGCTGAAGAATTACATAAGCGCGTACAGCCGATTCGGTTTCGTACATTTTTGATTGTCCATCGCTTATAAGCCGCAGCACCTCCTGCGAATGCCCTACCCAATTATAATTGTTCAGGGTTCGTGCATAGCTGAAATAAGATAGGTAAGCCGTACCAACCAGCGCTATAAGAGCTAAGGCTAAAAAGAGGCCCAGGTTTATTCGCTTATGTACAAATTTTAGCTGCATAGCTCTGTTCAAAACGTGGAGCAAAATCCCCACCGCTCCACATTTAAAAAACATTACAAGAGAAAAACATCCCTAACTCGCTGAAATTGAGACATCTAAAATTAGGCACGATATCAGTTATTATATGGTGACCCTAAAATTTCAGACCAAATATAACTGTTATGAAGATTCAACGCACCACACTCCAAACGCAAAAGATACTACCCTCCCAAATTCAGTTTCTTAACTTCTTGAAGTTACAGCGCGAAGAATTATTGCAAACACTCGCGCTTCATCTGGAAGAAAATCCGTTTTTGGAAGACACCTGTAGCGACGAGCAGGAAGAAGAAACCGAAGAATTGCCGTTAAGCTACGAGGATGCCGATACGTACGAAGATGAATTCAGTATCCGGGAGGCGGGAATTAACGACCGCTCGATACACGAAGAAAAGCGCGATATCTTTAACAACAGCTCGCGGGGGAACACCACCAGAGAAGATATTATAGAAGAGGTACGCAGCATGCGCCTAACGGCCCTGCAATTTGAAATTGCCTGCTATATAGTGAACTCGCTGGATGAGGATGGATACCTGCGGCAGGACCTTGATAGTGTAATCGATCATTTCTCGTTTGCGAGGCAACAAATTGTGAGCGAGGAAGAAGTGCAAATAGCCCTTGATGCCGTGCAAAACTGCGACCCAGCAGGAATAGGTGCCCGTGATTTGCGGGAATGTTTAATGCTGCAGTTATTCCGCAAAGAAAAGAAGACCCGCACCGATGCCCTGGCTTATGGCATGCTTGAGGATTGTTTTCACCTATTAACCGAGCGGAAGCTGGATGAACTGCAAACCCAATGCGAATGCAGCGCCGAACAGTTGCAGCAAGCTATGCGCACCATTAAGTTACTAAAAGCCCGCCCGGCTTATATTGATGAGCCAACCACTTTAAAAGCACCGGTTGCTACGGATATTGACTTTATTATTACCAAAGACAATGACGGTAATTTGGTGGGCGCACTGGCATCTTCATTTGCCGGACGCATAAGAATTAGTGCCGACTCGGAACAATTGCTTTCAGCCGTAAGCAAAAAAACCAAAAAGAACATTACCGGAAAGAACCAGGAGACCTTTTTGCGCACCAAAGCGCGCGAAGCGCATTGGTTTATTGATTGTATTGCCCAACGTGAGGAAAGCATGAAGAAGGTGATAGACGCCATTATAAAACTGCAGAAGGATTACCTTATCAGCGGTGAGAAGAGTGACTTAAAACCTATGATATTGCAAAACGTAGCCGATATGATAGGGCTTGACGTTTCAACTATTTCGCGTATTACCAGTACCCGCAGTGCCGATACACCGATTGGCAAGATCCATTTAAAGGATCTGTTTACCACAGGTGTGCAATCGGGCGAAGGACAAACCATTTCTAATGCCAACGTTAAGGAGATACTTGCCGAGATAATTGCCGGCGAGGATAAACAACATCCTTATACCGATGAAGAACTGGCCCGTTTGCTGGCAGCACGAGGTATTAAAATTGCACGCAGAACTGTATTGAAATACCGCGAGCAACTGCGTATACCGGTTGGTAAGCTGCGTTGCCTGCAAGCTGCGTAGCGCTTGTTGTTAGGTGGAAGATTTTAACAGATCCGATGACCAGCAGGTTATCGGATCTTTTGTTTTATAGAAACCCTTAACAGACTACGATAAGGTTTGATAGGCAATGATTAGAAATGATAGGATTTGATTGGTTCGACCATAGGGTCTATCACCCTATCATTGTTAAAACTTTTACCCGGCCCCAAAAGAAACCAGCATAGGCATTAGGGTTATCCACAGCTACTTGTGCATGCTTGTGCACTTTTACGCTTGTGCACAAGTTGCAGAAAAATCTATATGTGCATTTTTTTGTTAAAATGATTAATTATAGAAGTTTAAACAAGGCAGCAAGGCCTGAACCAAGGATATGCAGAATTCGGGAGCATGGAAAGGATGAGGTAGATAGAAACGTTAAAACTGTCGTAACCTACTAATTAAAAACAGCCCCCGGCTGCTGCCGAAAAGGTTTAGTGTTTACCAGGTTGTCAAAGAACTTTACCCGGTAAAGATAACTTATAAGCGTTATTGTTTCTAATTTATTTACCTTTTTAACAAACCGGCTTATGCCGGATCTTCACAAAGCCAGTCCACGCACTACTTATCCCTCTGCTCCTGCCGTTCTTTCTCCTCCTTTTCCTTTTCGCGTTCTTTCTTTTTAAAGTAGCCACGGAACAAGAAGCTGTTTTTGGCAGCATCCATATTATCCTTGAATCCGCCGGCACCCTGTTTAATGTTTACGATAGTTCTATCCAGGTTTTCGGCAAAAACAGTATCCATAAACAACTTACCAACGGTGCCTCTGCCCGAGCGGATGTTGCCGATAATATCGGCAAGGTCGCCGGTTATATGCGCCGTATTAGTGGCCACCACCTTAACCTGGGCCATTATCTCTTCGATACTGCTGCCACTGGCGTAAGCAATACGGTCATTATCTTCCACGGCTGCAGCACCGGGCGTGCCTCCGGATAGGTTTACTACTTTATCGCCCATTAATCCTTCGCTACCCACACTTGCCCAGGCATCCTTCTTAATAAACTTCCTTACGTCCTTATCTACCAAAATATCCACCTGTACCGAAGTATCGGACATAATATCAATGGCATCAACGGTACCCACATTTATACCCGAGAAACGAACGTTGTTACCTATTTGCAAACCGCTTACATCGTTACACAGGAATTTTAAATGGATGGTGCTGCTGAATAAGCGCTGCTTTTGTCCGATAAAGAAAATGCCCAGCACAAACAAGGCCGTACCGGCAGTTACAAATATTCCCAGCCTTATACGGCTTCCTGTATCCTTTTTCATATCAATCGGTTTTAGTAAAAAATGAGCGTACCCATTCGTTGGAACTATGTTCCAATTCTTCGTAGGTGCCCTGTTCAACAATTTTCCCTTCGTTAATAATAACAATGCGATTACCTGCGATGCGGGCACACTCCGAATCGTGGGTGATAATTATGGAAGATGTTTTCAACCTTTCCTGTATATCCACTATCAGGTGGCTAATCTCGCGCGTTGTGATGGGGTCGAGCCCGGTATTGGGTTCATCGTATAATATAATCTCGGGCTGCAGCATTAACGTACGGGCCAGGCCCACCCGCTTACGCATACCGCCCGACAGTTCGGCAGGCATCTTATCGATGGCGTCCTGCAAACCTACACTTGCCAGGGCATCCTGCACGCGCTTATCGCGGTCCTTTATTTCTTTTACATCGCGCATCGGGAATTCGAGGTTTTCGCGCACGGTCATCGAATCGTAGAGTGCTGCATTTTGAAAAAGAAATCCAATTTTTTTGCGCAGGGCGTTTAGTTCTTTATCGTTCATGGCCAGTACATCCTGCCCTAATATGCTTATGGTGCCTGCGTCGGGAATCAACAAGCCAACCAGGCATTTGATAAGTACCGATTTACCTGTGCCCGACTTACCCATTATTACAAGATTCTCGCCCTTGTTTACCTGCAGGCTTATATCATCCAGTACATGCAAATCGCCGAAGGACTTCTTTACACCTTCCACCTTTATAACAGGGTCGCCCTCTGTTGTCCGAATTTCATCTGTTTCCGCTGCGGTTACCATTTGTCCTCCTTACATAAAAAATTCAGCAATGCGCACTGCCACCATATCAATAACAAAAATGGCCAGCGAGGAAAGCACTACGGCCGAGTTGGCTGAACGCCCCACACCTTCCGTACCATTGGTTGAGTTATATCCTTTAAAACAACTTACTATGCCGATGGCTAAACCAAAAAAGAAGGTTTTGATGACTGCCGGCATTAAATCGATATAATCGAGCGACTCGAACACATGCGAGAAAAACAAGGCAAAACTGGTATGCCCTTCAAGGTTTACGCCAATAAAAGAACCCAGCAGGGCAATTGAATCAGAAAAAATGGTAAGCAGGGGCAACATTAAAATGCAGGCTAAAACCCGTGTAGTTACCAAATATTTATAGGGATGATTACCGGCCACTTCCATGGCATCTATCTGCTCGGTAACCTTCATACTGCCCAACTCAGCCCCTATGCCCGAACCTATTTTACCGGCGCAAATGAGCGCTGTAATAACCGGGGCAATTTCGCGGATCATGGCAACGGCCACCATTGCAGGCAGCCAGCTTTGTGCACCAAACTTGGCCAGTGTTGGCCGGCTTTGCATGGTAAACACCAGGCCCATAATAAATGCAGTAAGGCCTACCAACGGCAACGATTTGTTTCCGATCAGATAACACTGGCGGGCAACTTCGCCAAATTCGTAAGGTGGCAACACTGCCTCTTTAAAAAAACGACCTGCAAAACGACTGAAGTCGGTGGCGGTTTCAAAAAATTCATTTAAGCCCATGGCCCACTTATCGATAAGCGAAACCTTAGGTGGCGTATGTTCTTGCTCCTTCTTAGTGCTATCCATAAGTGCAGTGTGCTTATTTAAAATAGCGGCGCAGTTTCCAGGCTATGGTTTCGTGCGCCTCTAACAAACCGGTTAAAAAATCGGTGGTGCCTGCATCATTAAACTTTTCATCGCATTGTTCAATGCCTTCGCGTAAATACTTAATACAGCTTTCGTGGTCCAGCAATAACTCCCGCACCATTTCTTTAGCAGTAGGGTATTCGCCGGGCGCTTCCTTTAAACTGGCACGTTTACTAAACTCGGCCAGGGTGCCGATAGTGTTACTACCTAACTTATTAATGCGTTCAGCTACCTCATCAATTGCCATTTCCAATTCCTTGTATTGCCCTTCGAACAACAAATGGAACTCCATGAAGCTTTCGCCCGATACATTCCAATGAAATTTGCGGGTTTTAGTATACAGCACCACCTGGTTGGCAAGTACATCCGATAATATCTCTACCACTCCTTTCAGGCTTTCGTCGCTAAGGCCAATGTTGGGTTTCATATGTGCAATTTTTTGTTCAACAATTCGCACTGCAGGGTAAAAAACAATGCCTGCCTGTTCAACTTCCGCATACTGCAGCAAAACGGGGTATTATTTAGGCATAGGTTAATCCTATTAACTGTAATACAGCACAACCCCACCTATGAACTCAATAATTGGGGAATTTCAGGTACACCAGACGATTGATTGCGGTTTGGGCAACGGTTAAATAAGCGGGAATGCTTTTTGAAATCAAGGAGCACCAACCAAATCAAATTACTATGAAAAGTGCCACCACTTCTAAATGGAACCTGCATTATTTACTCGGGTCTTTTGCCATACTTATTATTCTGGCAGCCTGTAACCAACAGGGCAATACCGAACGCCAGCAAAAGCTGGATGATTTAAAAGCCTATGTAGAAGAGCGCCGCGATTCGATGGATAATTACCTGGACCGTACCTGGGATGATATGAATGCCGAATTTGAACAACGCAGAAGAAAGCTGGAAAATGATACGGCCGATATGAATGAAGAAATGCGCAATGCTTACTACAAATCGGTAGAGGATTGGAATAACATGAAGAACAATTTTCAGACCCGCTGGACCGAGCATGCACGCGTAAAGAAAGAGGATGAATTACGCAGCACGCTGGTGATAAACGGAGTGCGGCCTGATTATACGGACCTGCCTGCAAGCCGTTTAATTGAGCAATACGAACATTTTGTAAGCACCGTAAACATGCATAAGGACGAATACACAGCCGATGAATGGCAGGTAATAAATGTGAACTATAAAGCATTGAACGGCCGCAAACGCGAACTTGAAAGCCAGATTAATGCGCCCGATGGTGCTAAGATTACCAAGCTGCAGTTGCAATATACCGGCATAAAAGCTGTTAACCGCCCGGTTGCTGAAAACCCTTAGAGATTTAAGATAGTCGGATGAGTGATCAGAAACAAAAGAGCCGTATTTGGCTACTATTAATATGGGCAGGCTTGCCATTGGCAAGTCTGCTCAGTTTTTTATTTCCGCCCGTATTAAACTATATAAATACGCGCATACTGCGCCGTGCAAAAGGGTTCGACATGTCGGTAAAGCGGGTAAAAATAAAGCTGCTACCGGCGCGCATTGAGTTTTTACACTTCTCTTTCACCCAATTAGCAAATTTGCACGAAGGTTCAAGTTTTACCATTCAGGTTCCCTCCATTCAATTAAGGATACAATGGAGCCAATTACTTAGAGGAAGAATAATAGGGAGCATTACAATAGATAAACCAGAGATATTATTTGCCCGCTTTGAAAAGGACACCTACGAAAATTTATCATTGCCCTTCCATCCGCACATCCTAATTGAATCGTTGAAAATTAACGGGGGTAAAATACTTTACCGCGATAAAAACACCACACCGGAAATAGCATTGCAGGTAACCGACATATGGGCAGAGGCGGTTAACTTAAGCAATATCAATTATCACTACTCGCAGTTGCCATCCAAGATTGACATGACCGCCCAACTGCAAGGTGGCCGTATGAGTATTATGTGTGCCATTGACCCGCACGCCAACCATCCTACCTTTGATTTAAATGCGGAAGTGGTAAATGTACAACTGGCTGAGCTTAATAACCTGTTCAGACATTACGGTAAGTTTGATGTTAACCAGGGAGAGCTTAGCCTGTTTGCTGAAATTGCTGCCCGCGACGGTTATTTTAAAGGTTACGTAAAACCTGTAATAACGAACCTGGACATTTTAGGTCCGGAGGATAAGTTTAAGGGCTTTTTGCGCAGGGTATGGGAAGGTATGGTGGGTGCAGCAGCCGAAATTCTGGTTAATCATAAACACGATCAACTGGCCACAAAAATTCCGATAGACGGTAAATTTAAAAACCCAAAGGTACACCTAACCTTTGCCATATTGGAAGTATTTAATAATGCGTTTGTCCATGCCTTAACTGCCTCGCTGGATTTTGAGATAAACATTAAATCGGTAGATAATCAACCAGGTACTGATAAGTCTTAAGCTTTGCATTCGCAAAGCATGTATTCCATAGTTACCTGTTCTTCGGGCGAGATGGTATTGAGCGCCGAAGTATCACCTTTCATTTTCTTCAATTTCTGCAGGTATTTGCTTAAGCGGCCCTGTTCGTAATGTTCAAAAACGGAAGGGTGGATGTAATATTTTTTACAAACCGTTTTTGTATTCCCCAATTTTGCAGCAACCTGTTCCAATGCAGCATTTAATTGCTGTCGCGCTGCTGTTATAGTTTCAAAATCCTCTGCTTCGGCCAGGCTGCCGAACATAGAAACTGTACCCCACCAGGTACGAAAATCTTTGGCTGTAAAATCCTTGCCAGTGCTCTCCATTATATAACTATTCACATCCGATGAATCAACCACATGTTTCTCTCCCTTTTCATCGTAATATTGAAACAGTTCCTGCCCCGGTATATCGCGCAACTTTTTCATCATACCTGTTAGCCGGGCATGGGTAAGTTTAATTTCCTGGTAAACACCTTTTTTACCTTTAAAGGCAATAACCATTTTACTGCCCTTAATTTGTACATGCTTATTACGCAAACTGGTTAGGCCATAGGAGCCATACATTTTTGTATAGGCCGAATTGCCTACGCGGATACAGGTTTTATCCATTACGGTTATGGCCAGTGCCAGCACCTTTTCGCGGGTAAAATCTCGCTTGCGCAAATCCTTATTCAGGCGTTTACGTAAAGCGGGCAGGCTGCGTGCAAAATCAACCATGCGGCTATGCTTGCGTACGTTGCGGTGTTTGCTCCACTCGCTATGGTATTTATATTGCTTTCGTCCGGCGGCATCAATACCGGTAACCTGCAAGTGCCCGTTAGGCTTGGGATTGATCCATACGTTGGTCCAGGCGGGAGGAATAACAAGGCTTTTAATGCGCTGCAATGTTTCAGTATCCGTAATTCGTTTGCCGTCGGCATCCGCGTAAACAAAACCTTTACCTTTACGCAAGCGTGTATAACCTTTTACATCGGCGCTTACATATACCAGTTTCATTTCGCGTGCTACAGCAACTAATACACTCCTCTCCTCAATTTTCATTTGCTCCGGTCCCTCTATAAATAAAGAAGCCCCAAAACTTTCGCTTCGGGGCTTGCTTTATCCTACCCAACTTAAAGGCTATTTATCCATGTTACCAGTTCTTCGCGCTGCTTGCCGGTTTTTTGCTGCAGGCGACCCAACAGTTCGTCTTCTTTTCCTTCTTCGTACCGTACATCATCCTCCGTTAAATCGGCGTACGCCTGTTTTACTTTTCCTTTGATCTCATTCCACTTTCCTTCTATTCTCAGCTTATCCATACTTTCTCATTTTGATTAAAAAATTCAGCCAAACACGTAAAAAGATCATTCCACTACTTTTTTTCTGCATCCACATGCTTATTATGTATACCCACTTCACTATCGGGCTTTATATCGGTAGGATGTAGTTTTACGCCTGCTTCAATAGCAAGGCTCCGAGTAAACTCCGCCCCAAAAAACAATATTTGAGAGGAGTAAAATACCCACACCAGAAGCAGCACAATTGAACCTGCTGCGCCGTATGTATCGCCAAGGTTGCTTTTAGTAAGATAGATACCAATGATATACTTGCCCAGCATAAACAATACTGTAGTAAACACAGCACCCCAAATTACACTACGCCACTTTAAGCGCACATCCGACATAAACCTGTAGATAAGCGTAAAGAGTATAACCGTTAACATACCCGAAAGAAGAAAGTCGAGTATCTGCAACAGGATAACGGGTCCATGATCGTATCTGCGCTCCAAAAAATTGGTAAAAGCGGCTAAACCCGCATGCAGCATTAAGGATATAAGTAACAAAAATGCCAGCGAAATAATCATGGCCACCGAAAATAAACGGCTTAAAAAAAAGGTAGCAATTGGTTTGCGCGCCCTGGGCTTTACATCCCAAATAGTATTCAGCGAAGTGCGCAACTGACCAAATACGCTGGTGGCTCCAACAATAAGCAGTACAATAGCAATAATGGTAAATAACAAGTTACTACCGGGTTTATAAGCAGCCTTTAATATATCCTGCACCAAATCGGCGCTATGGCTGCCGATAATGGACTGTAACTGGCGTTTCACTTCGCCTTGTACCGCTTCGGGGCCCAACAAAGCACCCGAAACACTAACTACTATTAATAAAAGCGGTGCGAGCGAGAACACCGTATAGTAGGAAAGCGCAGCCCCCAGGGTAGCAGTATCGTGCCGTTTATAAAGTTGAAACGAATTTTTGATGGAGTGCACAGCGGACCGCAGCCATTTCTTCAACTTGCTCATGAACAGGGTATTTACAAACCGACAGAAAAAATTATGCCCGGTGGCATGCTTATTGGCCAAGGTTAGAAAAAACCTTATATGAGTGCATCGAAACGAAACAAGCTGAGTGCAGCATTTGAAAAGTTTGCTAATGTAGCTACCAGAGCCACCGGCAGTACCACAGCCTTTTTGCTGGCGTTGGGTGTAATTATAGCCTGGGTTATCAGCGGTCCCATCTTCCATTATTCCGACACCTGGCAATTGGTTATAAATACGGGAACCACCATTGTTACTTTCTTAATGGTATTTCTTATTCAAAAAGCGCAGAATAAGGATTCGCTTGCCTTGCAGCTAAAATTAAATGAACTGGTTGCCGCCGCCGAATTAGCGAGCAATAGGTTAGTGGATGTAGAAGACTTAACTGAAGAAGAATTGCGAACCCTGCACCGCTATTACGAAAAGCTGGCAGAACTGGCTAAAAAGGAGAACGGGATACAGGCCTCTCATTCCATTGAAGAAGCCATGAAGGACCACGAGCGCAAACAAACCCCGGATGAACAGTAATAAAATAGGGCCGGTTAAAAACCGGCCCTAAAGCGTCAATCCAACTTCACCATTTATAGCGACGCCTTAATGGAATCAAGGCGCTTTTTTACAATCGTAATTTTGCGCTTCGTACACATCTACAGCTAAGCCGTAGGCGGTGTGGCTGTCGTAATCTTTCTCGCATAAGCGAACATCAGGTTCGTTATTTTTGGTACATACAGTGCATTTACTACAGCTGCTGGCACCCGAAATAACTACCGCAAAAAGCAAACCTACCAGGAGTTTCATAACCTTAGTTTTGGGTGATTAATTGTTTTTACAAGGCGTTATTTTCAAGAAACATCCCAAATGCCAATGTTCGTAGTTGGGGAAATTGTTCCACACAATAAATCAGCTTCTTCTATTTATTGCCCTGAGGAAAGCATGCCACCACTGCTGTTGAGAAAATTGCCGCCATGGCATAAAAATTTTTAGTGGGGGGCTAAAACCACCTGCATGAAGTATGTATTGCTATTGATTTGCGGCCTTTTGATGTATACCGGTGGGCAGGCAAAAACGGATACCTTAAAAACAGTGGATAGCGTAAACCTGCTGAAATATGCAGGTAAATGGTATGAAATAGCTTCGAAGCCTATACACTGGCAGCGCAATTGTGACTGCACCTCGGCTGAATACACCCCCAGGAGTGATGGTAAAATTGATGTGCTGAACAGTTGTAACGATCGCAAAAAGTTGAAGCGCGATTCGACACGTGCCGTAGCATGGCCAACCGACGCTACCAATGCCAAACTAAAAGTAAAGTTTGGACTTATAACCGGCGATTACCAAATAATCGCTCTGGCACCCGACTATTCGTACGCCATGGTAGGTACCGGAGATAGAAAGTATTTATGGATTTTAAGCCGCACACGTATTATGGATGAAGCTATTATTAAGGATTTGGTAGCTACTGCCGAGAAACTGGGATTTGTGGTAGAGGACCTGCAGTTCACCAAACAAAGTTGCTACAATAATTATTAGTTTTGGAATCAGCGATTATTACCCCTCCCCAGGGTTTAACTCTTAACAAGGATATATGAAGCGTATACTCGTAATAGATGATGATAAGGATATTACTGCCCTGTTGCAGCGTTTTTTAACGAAAAACGGGTACGAGGTGCAAATTGCATGGTCGGGCAGCGAGGGCATGGAAAAACTGATAGACTTTAAACCCGATTTGGTGATGAGCGATTACCGGCTGGATGATATGACCGGCGCTGACTTGCTTACCAAGATAAAGGACATAAATGCACAAATTCCGGTTTTAATAATTACAGGTTACAGCGATTTAAAAACTGCTGTTAGTGTGATAAGACTTGGTGCTGTAGATTATATAACCAAACCCTTGTTACCGGAAGAAATTCTATACACCATACGCCAAACATTAAGCAGAGCGGAAAACGGCGATGTGCAACAACCAAGCGGCGTAAACGGAACGGGGACTAAGAAAAAAACCGTATCAAGCGATTATTACTTTAATGATAGTCCGGAATCATCGAATTTATTAAGACAGATTGAATTGGTGGCCCCCACCAATTACAGTGTTATTATATATGGAGAGAGCGGATCGGGCAAAGAAGGCGTAGCCCGGGCCATACATGACAGAAGCAAGCGCGCGGGCAAGCCATTTGTTACCATGGATTGCGGAGCTATTTCGAAAGAATTGGCCGGAAGTGAGCTGTTTGGACATGAAAAAGGTTCGTTTACCGGGGCTGTTAGTCAAAAAATAGGGCACTTTGAGTTAGCCAACGAGGGCACGCTGTTTCTTGATGAGATTGCCAACTTGCCTTACGATGTGCAGGTGTCGTTATTACGGGTAGTGCAGGAAAAAAAGGTTAGGCGCGTAGGTGGCACCAAAGAGATAAATATTGATGTACGCATAATTGTAGCCAGTAACGAAAGGCTGAGCGAGGCTTCGCGGAAGGGAAAATTCAGAGAGGATTTGTATCACCGCTTTAACGAATTCAGTATTGATGTACCTCCATTACGTGAGCGCAAGAACGATATTATGTTCTTTGCACATCGCTTTTTACAGGAAACCGCTAATGAGTTAGGCAAAAAAATAAGCGGCTTTAACCCTGATGTGCAGGAAGCGTTTCTTAAATATCCATGGTTCGGCAATTTGCGCGAGCTTAAGAACGTTATTAAACGGGCCTGTTTGCTGAGCGTAAATGATACCGTTGATGTGCGGGCACTGCCATTTGAAATAGTTAACTATTCGCATTTAGAATTTGGTGAAGCGGCAAATGCCCCTACAGAACAAAGCGCTTTTATTAACCAGCAACCACCGCAGATTAAACAGCCTGTAATTAACGATGGGGTTGCGGAAGAGAAGAAGCCCGAATTACATAAGGTTAACCTTAAAAAGGCTGCGCAACATGCCGAATACGAGATGATACTGGAGGCACTGAAAAAATCGAACTTTAATAAAAGTAAGGCGGCTGAAATTTTAGGCATTGACCGCAAAACGCTTTACAACAAAATGAAGCAAATAAATTTAGACTAACCGGGTTGGGGGATGAACGGCCATAAACTGAAAATATTGATAGTGGATGATGATGAGGATGATCTTTTCCTTACCTGTAACTATTTACAAGGCATCGATAACTATCAACTGGAGCTGGAAACGGAAATAAATTACAAGCGTGCTTGTGATAAAATTCTGGAAAACAGACACGACATCTACATTATAGACTACCTGCTGGGGCCACATACCGGTGTAGAGCTTATACGCGACTGTGTAGGCGGCGGTATAAACAAACCCTATATACTACTTACCGGTAAAGGCGACCGGCAAATTGATATTGAGGCCACCAAGGCAGGTGCGTACGATTACCTGATAAAAAGCGAAATTAATACCGAGTTACTGGAGCGCAGTTTGCGTTATTCGGCCGAACGTTACCAGGCCTATAAGGCAGTAGCCGAAAATGAAAAACGATTCAGAGATATATTTGATAAAACCACGGATATCATCTTTGTGTTGAATCAGCAGCTGGAGTTTGTGAATGTTAACGCAGCGTTAACCCGCATATTAGGCTACCAGATAAACGACCTGCTAAACAAGCCTTTTGCTGCTTTGTTTGCCAGCGAAGAGCAGGGCCTGCGATTTACCCAAACTATGCAGGCGCAAGACCAGGGTAGCAATCAGGAAGTTGTACTGCGTGCAGGTAATGGTGAGCAACGCACCTTTATTGCCTCGTATACCCAAATAGTAAACGATAATCAGCCTATCGAATACCAGGGCATTTTGTTTGACTATACCACCATTAAAAAATCGTTGGCCGATGAGCTGTTGCGCGAAAAAACCGAAGCAACCAATCAACTTGTGCGTACCCTGGCCCACGAAATCCGGAATCCGCTTACCAATATTGATCTTTCGGTGAGCCATGTGGAAACGGAATTGCCCGAGAGCCTGCACTTTTTTACCGAGATTATAAAGCGCAACAGCAAGCGTATTAACGATCTTATCCGCGAGTTAATGAACATTTCAAAACCGCAGGAGAATAAGTTCGAAAAACTGGAGGTTACCCGCCTGTTACAGGAAACTATTTTAAGGGCTCATGACCGCATTGAGTTAAAAAAGGTACAGGTAGTTAAAGAATTTGGCACGTACGAAGTGTATATACGCGCTGATAATGCGCGTATGCAAATCGCCCTGCTGAACATCATTATTAATGCCATAGAGGCCATGGAAAGAGATGCCGGTGTATTGCACATAAAGGTGAATTCGGATAACAGCAAGGTAAACATCACCATCAGCGATAATGGTTGTGGAATTGAGGAAGAATTCCTTTCCAGGTTATTTCAACCCTATTTTACCGGCAAGAAAAACGGCATGGGGCTCGGTTTAGCCAACACCCATTCGGTAATAAATTCACATCAGGGCGAAATTTCGGTTAGTTCCAAACCGGGAATAGGCACTACTTTCAGCATTTCGCTTCCCGTTTTAAGCAATTAACAGTTGTTTGGAACAGGGCCGTGCAATTAAAAGCACTAAACGCTTGTTTATCAAAAAGTATTCATACCTTTATAGCCGAAACAACCAGGACAGCTTGAATTAGCACCTCGTGGACATAGTTTTAGTTGTTTCCATTTAGTTGATTTCGCAATATTATAATTCCGTTCTTTTTAGGGAGTAACCCCTTGTTAAGTGCCGTCTGACCCTAATCACCACTTAAAAGTAACAAGCAATGAACTCCCTCAAAAACTATTCGGAAAATCCGGCTGCCTGGCGCTTATCGCAGAACATCGGAACCACAAAAATGCCCCGGTATGGCCAACGTGTGTTAACCGGAAAAAGCAATTTAATTACAACAACCAACAGCAGTAAAAGCAGTAGTATACTACCGGCCAAGGTAACTATTCCTAATTTTCGTACAACTTACTTTACGAGCGCCACTGCTGTGCGCTTTAAAGTGCAACAACCTACTCTGTGGCACGGATTTTTAGACCTGCCCCTGATTCAAACAAGTGATCTGTAATTCCCCAAAACTCCCAACGCACATGAATCACCCGTATACTTTTAACATACCATTTACTAAAACCGGAGCGGAGGTAAAAACCTATTTCCCTAAGCAAGCCCGGTTAAATTTCCCTTTCCTATATACCCTTTCGCGTTTTTACCTGAATGTAAAAACACACCGCAAACGCTGGGCCGGAAGTTTGCTTTTGCTTACTTCACTGTTCGGCAAAAAAAACCTGCATATACTATTAGCAGACGATGATGAAGAGGATCGTGAACTGTTTATTACCGCATTGCAGGAAGTGGCCCCCGAAGTGCAGATAACGGTTGCCCGGGATGGTCGCGAACTAATGAATTTGTTAAGCAAGGCGGAAGGCTTTCTACCCGATATCGTTTTTCTGGATCTTAATATGCCCGTTAAAAATGGCTACGAATGCCTGGAAGAAATAAGGGCGGATGAAGCGATAGCTGCTGTACCGGTAGTCATCTACTCTACGTCTACAAGCCGCGAGCATATTGATGACACCTACAGAAAAGGGGCAGACCTTTACATCTGCAAACCCGAAAGTTTTAATGAATTGAAGCAAATAGCGGGAAAGCTCCTATCACTAAAATGGAGTGTGCACAGTACTCCGCTACGCGAAAACTTTGTATTGAAGGCCGGCACAATTAAGTAGAAATGATGCAGCAAGGGGAACAGCAGGATTCGAAAGTGGCAGCAAGAAACAAGTTAAACTATCTGCCTGCGTACATTCGCTTTATTCTTGATTACAAGCTGGAAGATTTTATCCGTATTCAAGTCCGGATTTCAAGAGAGGTGGAGGCACCCGTAATGAAATTTTTTGAGGGGATGACGGATGAACAATTACTGCAGTTTTCGCTTGAACCCACAAAAACCTACTGGACTTTTCTTGCCGAAGGGGACATAGAGACACAACTAAAAGATGTGCTCGAAAAATGGAAAGCCAATCAATTGCCGGGAATAGAACGCGATGCCATTGTAGCGGAGGATATTACCAAGGGTAATTACATCCGTAAAGCGGCATTTACCGAATTGTTGCCTGAGTACACGAAAGATTTCGACCTTTATAAGAAGATTAGTGATGAGATAGACTATTACCTGCACACGGTAGCATCAGCAACGTTTAATACCTATCTTGAAATTCAGAACGCACGGCTTGATAAATTAAACAATACACTGCAGCGTAAGGAAGAACAACTACTTGCCGCACAGGAGTTAGCCAACATGGGCAGCTTTGAGTGGTGTTACTCCGACACTTCGCAATCCTATTACAGCCCGCAGTTACTCCGCATTTTTGATCTAAAAGAGAAAACCACTTTCGAAAATTTCATGCTACAGGTGCATGAAGCCGACAGGGGCCTCTTACAACAAGCTATACAGGATGCTATTGCCAACAACACGATATTTGAATGTGAATACAGATACCTTACAGCTAACGGTGAAAGGGTATTATGGTGCCGGGGCAAGGTGCGCAACACACCTGAAAACAACTTTCTGAGCGGTACCGTAATGGATGTTACCGATAACCGCAGGATGTTGCAGGAGCTACAACAGCGGGATGCGTTATATAAACAATCGCAGCAGCTTACACACATCGGCAACTGGACCTGGGACGTACTTTCGGGAGCCATTCATTGGAGTGACGAGTTATTCCGGATTTATGGTTTAGAACCACAGTCGGAAGTAATAACCTTTGAACGTTTTATGGGCTTTGTACACCCTGAAGACCTACCGAAACGATTAGCACAAATAGACCGTGCCATGAAGGGGCAGATGGAAGATTACGTGATGCGTGTTTATACGCAGCAGGGTGAGCAAAAAGTGCTAAAGGGCAAATCGGAAATAACCCGGAATGCAGACGGCCAGGTAATTAAATATACCGGCACCTGCCAGGATATTACCGCAGAATATGAGTTGCAGAAAAAGCTACAGGATGAAATTCACTTTGCCGAATCGTTAATAGATGCCAGTGTAGATTTGATAAATGTTTTCGATCGCGACTTGCGGTTAATAGCCATTAACAATACATCCTTACAACGTTTTAACCTAAACCGACGGCAAGTACTGGGCAAACATGTAACCCAGGTATTCCCTTTTACTATCGGCAGTCATTATCTGCAGGAATTGCAACGCAGTTTGAACGGAGAAACTCTCCACCATAAGGAAAGTAAATCGCTTGTTTCTGATCGCTACTACGAACTGTATTTCATACCGCTTACCGATTCAAAAGGGGAAATACACGCCGTGTTATCCTTAAGCCACGATATAACCGATATCAAAAAAATAAACCTCGAAATAAGCACACTGAATGCTTCGCTTGAGTTGAAGAATGAGTTATTGCGAAGAAGTGAAGAACAGCATCAGAAAATGGTGGCTGAGGTGGAAGACTATGCTATCATATTATTAGACCCTGATGGCATTATACGCAATTGGAATTTAGGCGCTGAAAAAATAAAAGGCTATAGAGCTGATGAAATAATCGGTAAAAGTTTTGAGCAGTTTTATGGTGAGGGCGACCGTAAAAGCGGTTTACCGTTTAAACTGCTGAACGAAGCCGCAACTAAAGGCCGGGCTAACCACGAAGGTTGGCGGGTGCGAAAAGACGGCACCCGTTTTTGGGGTAGTGTAGTTATTACCGCACTGCACGGTAGCAATAAAGAAATTATCGGTTATTCGAAAGTTACGCGCGACCTTAGCGAACGTAAACAAGCAGAAGAACAGTTACGGCTGAATAATGCGTTGTTACAACAGCTTAACCACTCGCTGGAATTAAAGAATCAGTTACTGGAGCGCAGCAACAAAGAACTTAGCGCCTTTAGTTATATAGCCAGCCATGATTTGCAAGAGCCGTTACGAAAAATAAAAACCTTTGTTAACCTGATAACTGAAAAGGAAGCGCAGGGGCTGCAAACACGCCAAAAGGAGTTACTTGATCGTATCATGATTTCGGCCAATAATATGCAGCGGCTTATTGAAGACCTCCTCTCCTATTCCCGCACGCATAATAGCAGCGATCAATTTCAACAGGTTGATCTAAACGAGCTGTTCAGCAGTTATAAAGAAGACATATTAAGTTCCGTAAACAAGGCGCCGGTAACCATCAATTGCAGCGATTTACCGGTCATCTCGGGCATTCCATTTCAGGTGAACCAGTTATTCGATAACCTTATCAGCAACTCTATTAAATATGCCCGCCAGGATGTGCAGCCTGTAATAAATATTACCTCGCGCAGGGTACCGGGTATTGAACTGGTGCAATATGGCGGAGCGTATGGTTCGCAATACCACCTGATTGAATTTACCGATAACGGAATAGGCTTTGACCAAAAATATGCCGAAAAAATATTCGAACCCTTCCAACGCCTGCATGGTAAAAACGAATATTCAGGCACCGGTATCGGCCTCGCCATCTGCAAAAAAATTGTGCAAAATCATGGCGGTGTAATTTTTGCCCAAAGTGAACCCGGCAAGGGATCACAATTTTTTGTGGCCTTCCCCGTAATAAGCTAAGACGCACCTTTTCGCCGTCCAGTTCCTGCTATCTACTAAGTATTCCTGCTGGTACATTTTTTTATTCACGCAGTTTATAAAACTGTGCGAATGAGAAACAATTGCTGCTATATACCTCCTTAATGCTTTCTGTACGTGTTTCGGTGCACTGACCCTCCCTTATTATTAATTGTTAAACAAAATTTTTATGAAGAAAAATATGACTCATTTTAAATCGGTTGTTTTTGCTCTGTTGCTTATCATAGGTCTATCAGCAAAAGCAGCTACTTACACAGCTGTAGCCAATGGCAATTGGTCGGCAGCAGCTACCTGGGGCGGCACAGCACCAGGCAATACTATCAGCAGTGCTGATATCATTGTAATTCCGGCATCCATAACCGTTAACCTCGATCAGGATGTAACCATCAACAACTTGTTGGCGTCTATTGCTGTTACCGGTACCCTTAGCGGCAACCATGATTTAACTATTACCAGCGGCGATATCAGTCAAACCGGTAGTGTAACAGTTAACACATTAACCATTGGTGCACTGGGCACTATTACATCAACCGGTACCATTACTGCCGATAACTTTGTTAACAACCAAACTTTATTGGGTTTAACATCGCATGTAATAGTAAATGGTATGCTTACGCTCAACTCAGGCTTACTGCAGCTAAATACCGGCAGTTTGCTTACCGTGGGGAATAATGCAACCGTTAACATTGCAGGCGGTGGTTGGGCTATTAACGGAGGCAGCCTGGCCGCATCAGGCAATTTTAATTTAATGTATAGCGGCACTGCCACAACAATAGGCCCCGAAGCGGCCTTGAGCGGCGTACAGAATATCACCTTAAACCTTAGCTCGGCTTCATCGCAAATTTCAGCCCAAAGCAACATTGCGGCTGCCGGAAGCCTAAATCTGCAACAAGGCACATTGCAACTAAACGGTTACGACTTAACTATTAATGGTACTGTTTCATCGGCAGTTGCAGGCACTATTTCTTCCACCTCTTCAAGCAATATTACCATTAACGGCAGTGGCACGGTGGGCAACATTCGTTTTAACAGCAGTAACAATACCGTTGGTAATCTTACTGTAAACATCGGCAGCAGCGGCATGGTTACCTTAAACAGCGATCTCCATGTTTCAGGCAATCTGAATGTTACCGGAGGTTCTTTATCTGTAGGTGTTAACGGCCATTTGTTTATTGATGGCACCATGGCCTTTAACGGAACGGGTACACTTGCAACCTCAACTGCATCTTCCATTTCCGTTAACGGCTCAGGCAATCAAGGCACCCTGGTAGTATCGGGCAGCAGCATGGGCGATTTAAGTGTTAACATTGGTTCAGGTGGTTCCGTTTCACTGGGTTCAGATTTGACCATAGACGGTGCGCTAAGCATTAGCAATGGCACCCTGTCGTTAAGCGGTCACAACTTAACCATCAACGGCATGGTAGCCGTAAGCGGTGGCGGTTCAATAGGTGGCAGCGTTAACTCCAATATTACAGTTAACGGTACCGGTAGCGTTGGTAGCCTGGGTTTCAGTGGCTCGGCCCATACCGTGCACGACCTTACCTTAAATATTGGTGGCAGTGGTGGCTCGGTAGCAGTAAATACCGACCTAACTATTACAGGCACATTACACTTACAAGCCGGTAACATGGCTTTAAGCAGCCATAACTTAACCGTATCCGGTAGCTTTGATGCAAGCGGCACCGGCACCATCAGTGGTACCGGCAATACCGATATTACCCTGAACGGTTCAGGCAATATGGGAACCATTGAATTTGCTTCGAGCGGTGCTATGGTGGGTGATTTGAATATAGATGTTAGTGGCGGAAGCGGAAGTATTTCGCTTGGCTCAGACTTAACTATTGGTGGCACACTTTACCTAACCGGCGGACAACTTGCTTTAAATGGCAACGACCTTACTATTAATGGGAATATTGATGCCGGCGGAGCTGGCACTATTGCCGGTAATGCACAATCAAACCTTACCATTAACGGTTCAGGCGCAGCAGGCACTATTGAATTAAGCGATACTGCTTCAACTATCAATTCGCTTACCGTTAACGTAGGTGGCGGTAATGGTAACGTATCGTTAGGCGGTGACGCAACTATTAATGGTACACTTACCCTAACCTCCGGAACACTCTCACTTAACGGCAACAGCTTAACCCTTCATGGAACTGCTGATGCGAGCGGCTCAGGCAGCATTATGGTTGATAATAACGGTAGCCTTACCTTAAGCGGTAGCGGCAATATGGGTACTTTATCTTTTAGTGGCACCTCATTGGGCTCATTAACCATCAATACCAGTGGTTCGGGCGGTTCTATGTCTCTTGCCTCCGACCTTACTGTTAATGGCACTTTGGCATTAACCAGTGGTAATCTGGTAGTAGGCTCTCACAGCTTAACAGTGGCTTCTGCAGGCTCTGTGCAAGGTGGTGGTTCAAGCAGCTATATCGTAACCAACGCAGGCGGTATGTTAACTATGAACGTGGCTAACGCAGGTGCAAACGCTACTTTCCATGTGGGCAGTCAAAGCAACTATGCACCAATTACAATAACCAACCACTCTACTGCGGCCGGTAACTTTATGGTAAATGCACACAGTGGTGTAATGGCACATGGCACTACCGGTTCTGATATCTCAACTACCGAAAGTGTTGTAAACACTGCCTGGGATATTGAAACGGATATTACTTCAGGTGTAAATGCCGATATCAAGGCAGCCTGGAGCGCTAATATGGAAGTAAACGGCTTTAACCGTAACCAGGCTTACCTGTCGCACTATGTAAATGGCTCATGGGATACACATGCTACCGGCCAGGCTACTGCCGAAGGCAATCTGTATACCGTTACCCGCACCGGTGTTACCAGTTTTAGTCCATTTGCCGTATTCGATAGCAATACCGAAACAGGTATTAATGATATAGCAGCAGAAACTACTTTACAGTATTTCCCAAATCCTGCTACCAATCAACTAAACCTGATTATGGCAGATTATACGGTTGCTAAACGTTACCGCATTTACGACATCACAGGTGCCTTATTATTGGAGAATGCTATTACCGATAAGACAACCAACATTGATGTTTCATCGCTTAGCAATGGTGTTTACACCGTTAGCCTAAGCAACGGCCAGGCATTTCGTTTTACACGTCAATAAACAGAGCACACTAACCTTTTTTAGATAGAGGGGTTCATTAAGCGGCTACCGTCCCGGTAGTCGCTTTTTTTTATGACATAACCTGTAAGATTATATCTTACTTAAATGCCAATCGGTCAGGAACACTTCGCAATCCAACCTTTCTTTGCCTACCTATTACCTCTACCAATCTACCAATTCACTAATCCACTAATTCACCAGTCCCCCTTTCACCAATTAACCAATCCATCCAATCTACCAATCCCTAAATAAAAAAGCAGGCACACAAGGCGCCTGCTTTTCTTTATAGCACTGAACCGGGATTAAACTACTTCGTATTATCTTTTCCGAAATCGCTGATAGAGTTACCCAGTTCATCCATGTCATGATTAAACTCACGCTTGAACTGTTCCCAATCGCTGCGTTCCTTTTCATAACCATATAAACGGGCACGCAAATCAGCGTTGCGCTTTTCCAAATCCTTAATACGTTGCTCACGCATGTCATCCAGCGGCTTTCCGCCGGTATTTATTTTATTGCGCAATTCAGCAATGCGCTGCTCGTTAGCTGTAATGCGCTGTTCGGCATCGGTTCTGTAAGCCGGATATTCCGAGTTCAGATCGCGCTGGGCATCGCGGAGTTCCTCTTTTGCATCTTGCACATTTTCTTTTGCATCTTCTACACGCTCTTCCTTGTTATGGCAAGCGGTAAAGGTGGCGCCGGCAACCATAGCCATGGCAGCAAGCGTTACGAATCCTTTTTTCATACTTGGTGATTTTAGTTTATAATAACATTAAGCGTTAAAAAATGTGCCAGCAATCTTCCCCATTCTGCATCGGGGATAATGCCATGGGGACAGCACACGGGGAACTACCTTCCCCAATCAATACAGGTATACAACTTGTAGCCTTGCTTAAAATTTACGATTATGGCTAAGTACGGTAAAAAAGCGCAAGACAAAGTTGAACGCGCTATGCATGAAATGCATGAAGGCAAATTGCGTTCAGGCCGCTCTGATAAAAAGGTAACCGACCCTAAACAAGCAATAGCTATAGGACTTTCTGAAGCACGTAAAGAAGGTGGTAAAGTGCCTGCAAAGAGTAAAAACGCTGCTAAGAAGAGTAAGAAGTAAATTGCCTTACACAAATTGCGTAATGCATTCCCCATTTGCCGGATGTATAATACGGGGACAGGTTTTTTGCGTCCCGCATTCAAAGCGTTTCCATGGAACAAACCAATGACGAATTCACGACGCTCACCTTACTTTCCGAGCGAGCTACTCCGGCACAATTCAATTCTTTTTTAACGCTTGTAACTACCGAGTCGCTTTATAGGTGTATGAACAAACTGGTAGAACGGGAAGATTATGAGGCGGCCACATTTTACCGCGATGAACTGATCCGCCGCGGAGAATTAAGTAATTAAGAAGCTTTCTTTTTACCACCTAAGCTTGCCTTCAGCATACTTACCAAATTGTCCTGGCCCTGCTTGTAGGTTACCTTTAATTTAGGTGTTTTAGGGCCCTTGCCCGTTTTGGCCTTATACTGGATAATCTTCATCAACTTTGCAGTATAGGTATCCTTGTATTTCGAGATATTGAAATGCTCTGTCAATTCATCAATCAGCTTTTTAGCCATTTCCTTTTCCCTGCTTTTTGCCTTGCTAACTGCCGGTAAATTCAAATCGCCAAAATCCCGGATCTCCTCGTCAAAGCGAATGCGGTTTAATACCAGTACCTTGTCCATCGGCTTTAGTACCGCCAATGTTTCCTTGTTGCGCATTACAAAGGTTGCTACGCCAACCCGGCCACTGGCTTGTAAAGCATCGCGTATAACACCATAGGCCTTTGCGCCTGTTTTATCAGGTTCCAGGTAATAAGGTTGCTCGTAATAAATGGGATCTATCTCGGCCTGATCAACAAAGTTGATCACCTCAATCGTTTTAGTCTTTTTGGCATCGGCACTTTCAAAATCCTGCTGCTCAAGAACCACGTACTTGTTATGGAAGTTAAACCCTTTAACGATGCTCTTATAGGGCACTTCCTTACCGGTATTAGCATTTACCCGCTTAAACTGAATATTGGATAAATCGCGCTCATCCAGCATATCCAAATCAAGCGAGCTATCCTGTACGGCAGTATACATTTTAACCGGGATGTTTACCAATCCCAGGCTTATTACTCCGGTCCATAACGAACGCATAGGCAATGGTTTTAATCCCGTTGCTTCAAAATTTTAGCCATGCGTATCGGGTAAAGCTTTACTCAATTTAGCAGGGAATGCTTGTTGCATGCCGTGGCTTACACACTACTAATTATGAAATATCTGTTGCTGTTTATTCCTGTTGCCTTAGTTTTTGTTATTGCCGGTGCTCTATATCTTGTTACGCATATAGCCCGCATACTTATGATGTCGATTGCCGGCTTTATGGTGCTATTCTTCGGCACCAGCATGGCGCGTGCAGTTAAAACCTCTGTATTCTCCAGGTAATTAACCACCAACTATTTCACCACCGTTAGGGTGTAAAACCTGTCCGCTCATATACGAAGCATCTTCACTGGCCAAAAAAACAAAGCAAGGCCCCACTTCCGAAGGTTGGCCCGGACGTTTCATTGGTTGATCTTTTCCGAACTCTTTAACTTTTTCTGCCGGAAATGTGGATGGAATAAAGGGAGTCCAAATGGGCCCAGGTGCAACGCCGTTGACACGTATGCCCTTTTCCGCCAGGTTAGAACTCAGTGCCCGGGTAAATGCAAGTATAGCGCCCTTGGTACTGCTGTAATCTATCAAATGACTACTGCCCCGATAAGCCGTTACCGAAGTACTGTTAATGATACACGCCCCTTCCTGCATATGTGCCAATGCCGCCTTTGTAAGGTAGAACATCGAAAAGATGTTGGTGCGAAAGGTATGCTCCATTTGCTCATCCGTCACCTTTAAAAAGTCCTCCTGGTAATGCTGCTCTGCAGCGTTATTTACCAGTATATCCAGCTTACCAAGCTTACTAACTACCTCCTTTACCACTTTTTTACAAAATGCCGATTTGCCGAGGTCGCCGGGGAGTAACAGGCAGGTTCTGCCTTCGGCCTCCACCAGCAGCTTTGTCTTTTTAGCATCGCCGTGCTCCTTTAAATATACAATAGCTACATCGGCTCCTTCACGTGCAAATGCAATGGCTACGGCACGGCCTATTCCGCTATCGCCACCGGTTATGATGGCTACTTTATCCTTTAATTTTTCGCTGCCCTGGTAATCGGGGCGTATGTACTCCGGTGCCGGTTTCATTTGCGCCTCAATGCCCGGTTGTTGTTTTTGGTGTTGCGCCGGCACTGATGCCGGTTTACTGCCCTTAGTTTTTGCCATACTGCTTGTTTTAATAAAAAGCATGGAACAAGCAGTATGCCTTTAGCGATAGGTAGAGGTTGAGGAGATTTGGGGAGTGTAAGTCAATAGCAGGATCAAGTAACCGTATGTTTAAACTCAAACCTGACCATTCTTTAGTTTAGTTTGAAGTCCTTCCGTGGTTTCCTTAAAGGATTCTATATTTTTAAGTGCCTTTAATATCTCTGCAGTCCAGATTTCTTCTGACGGTAATTGAAACCAAAGCGGGTTACCGCCTTGACTTGGATAACCAATTGAATCTCCCTCTCCGTTCCATCTCATAGCTAAGCGATAATCATCCTCTTCTTCCCAGTATCCATAAGCAATAGAAAAGCCATTTTTATCATAAATAACGGTATTTGCATAGAACTTTGCTGGCCTTACTTGTTTTGGATCCATAGCTTGATTATTTAGTATAACATTTTATTTAGGATACTCTAAAATAGAGTATTTAATATGCCATTTTACATAAAAAAATAAATTTATTTTTTACCTTATGCATACAAATTTAATGCTGAGGCATTCACACAAGTAGCGCAGCGACAGCCACCGGTAAAAGCAGTTTCAAACCACCGTTATTATTCCGTATCCATCCGGCTGTTTCAGCCGTGGCATCCGTGGCAATATTTGGCTTTCGAATAAATGTGACTTCCTTAAACGAAAAAAGCAACGCTATTGCGTTGCTTTCCATTTCGTCGGGGTGGCAAGATTCCCTGCCTGACTGCTGACGCAAGTCACGCAGGCAGGGAACCTGCGACCACCTGCTATAAAGACGATTCTGAACGACCCATTATTCCGTACTCATCCGGCTGTTTCATCCGTGGCAATATTTGGCTTTCGAATAAATGTGACTTCCTTAAACGAAAAAAGCAACGCTATTGCGTTGCTTTTCATTTCGTCGGGGTGGCAAGATTCCCTGCCTGACTGCTGACGCAAGTCACGCAGGCAGGGAACCTGCGACCACTTGCGGTAAAAGCAGGTTCAAACCACCGTTATTATTCCGTATCCATCCGGCTGTTCCATCCGTGGCATCCGTAGCAATATTTGGCCTCCAAATAAATGGTACTGCCCTAAACGAAAAAAGCAACGCTATTGCGTTGCTTTTCATTTCGTCGGGGTGGCAAGATTCGAACCTGCGACCCCCTGCTCCCAAAGCAGGTGCGCTAACCGGACTGCGCTACACCCCGAAAATAAACCTCCTTGCGGACGTTCGCGGTGAGGGAGGGATTCGAACCCTCGGTACCGTTTTACCAGTACGACAATTTAGCAAACTGTTGATTTCAGCCACTCATCCACCTCACCGTAAAGTTAAGAACTTTTTCCACCTTCCAGCGGAAGTCGCCCCCCGTAAAAAGGACGACAAAAATAGAAAAATCAATAAAATACCAAACCCCTTTCAGCACATTTCTGCAACAAAGTTTTTGCATCTACACTTCTTCATACTTACCTTGGCGCTCAAACCCTTACCTATGGCCCGTTTGCGCGTTTTGCTGCTCCTTGTTCTCCTCTCCTTTTCGGCTTGCCAAAGCCCTGAAAAAAATTCAAAGGAGGCCGTTTCGCAGCCGGGTTTTGTAAAAGTTACCCATGTAATTGACGGTGATACCTTTGATGTAGAGGACAGCACCGGTCAAACCACCCGCATCCGTTTTATTGGTTTGGATGCGCCTGAAAGCCGCAAGACCCCGAAAGAAGATGTGCAGTTTTACGGTAAAGAAGCCAAAGAATACCTTAAGCAGCGGTTAAAAGGCCAACAGGTTAGGCTGGTGAACGATGTAGAGCCACACGATAAATACGGCCGCACACTGGCTTATGTATACCTTACCGATGGCACCTTTTTGAACGCCGAACTGGTAGAGCAGGGGTATGCCGAGATAATGACCATTCCGCCGAACGTGGCGCATGCCGATGAGTTTCTTAAACTGCAGCAGGAGGCACGCGAAAATAAACGCGGCATGTGGCAGCACCAGGCCTTCTGATAAAATAGTAAGGAATTATTCCTGCGGTTCTTCAGCCTCTTCAGCACCGCCCATTTCTGCCGATTCGCCGGCTTCCTCGGTTTCGTTGCTGATTTCGTTTTCGGCTTCCGCATCAACTACCGATGCAGTTTCGGTGTTGGATGGCATATCGGATACTACCTCGGGCACTTCGCCTACGGTATTGGTATCAACCGGAGGTAACACATCTTTTAGCTTAGGCAACTCGTTGGTGTTGTTTATACCAAAGTAATCGAGGAAGGTTTGGGTAACCTTATAGATAATAGGTTTGCCGGGCTGGTCTTCCAGCTTGCCGCAAATTTCTATTAATTCTTTTTCTAATAACTTCTCAATGCTGTAATCGCAGCTTACACCACGAATCTTTTCGCATTCGCTTTTGGTAACAGGGCCACGGTAGGCAATAATAGCCAGTGTTTCCAGCGCAGCTGTGCTTAAGCGCTTCTTCTCACGCATGCCTATTAAAGCAGCTACAGTGCTGTGGTATTCGGGTTTGGTAAAAAACTGATAACCACCACCAATTACGCGCAGTTCAAACGCATAAATATCACTTTGGAATTTCTCCTGCAGGTCGCCCAGTATTTGTTCTACCACTTTCTCATCCAGCACAGTGCCGGGGGCAGCCTTACCTATAGCCTCCACAATATCATCCACGGTTACAGCACTTTCCGAGCTGAACACAAGGGCTTCGATATGTTGGTGCAGGTTTTCCATGCTTAGCTATGCGAAATAAGCCCCTTGCGGGGCTCGTTAAATTTATCCTTTTTCTTCCAACGCTGCGGCACCGCCCACAATCTCCAAAATCTCCTTGGTAATAGCGGCCTGACGTTCGCGGTTGTAAACAATCTTTAAGCTCTTGATCAGTTCCTGGGCGTTGTTGGTTGCCGATTCCATGGCCACCATACGTGCTCCGTGTTCCGATGCGTTGTTATCTAACAGCGCCTTAAAGAATTGGGTATTTAAAATTTTAGGAACTAACTCCTCTAACAAACGATCTTTTTCAGGTTCGTAGATATAGTCGTTCTTCTTCTTGCTTTCCTTGCCTTTTTCAGCAGGTTCAACAGGTAAAAAGCGTTCAACACTAAACAACTGGGTAGCGGCGTTTTTAAACTTAGCATACACCAGTTCAATTACATCATACTTACCTTCGGCAAAAGCGGCCATCAGCGTTTCGCTAACTGCCTGCGAGTTTTCGAAGCTTAGTTTAGCGGTTAAGCCGGTATAATCAGTGATAAACTTCAGGTCCTTATCCTTCTTAAAGAAGTCGTAGCCTTTTTTACCTACGTTCAGCATGGTTACGTTACCGGCCTTGTGCTGTGCAGCATAGGTTTCGGCTAATAAACGGCGGGTAGTTTTAATGATGTTGGTATTGAAGCCACCGCACAAACCTTTATCGCTCGTAATCACCACCAGCAACACATTTTTTACTTCGCCTTTACGGTTGTATTTACCGTTGGCACCGCCTTCCATGTTGCCCATAATGTTGCTCAGTATCTCGTTCAGCTTTTCGCTGTAAGGGCGCATTTGCACAATGCGGTCCTGTGCACGCTTCAGCTTACTTGCGGCTACCAGTTTCATAGCCTTGGTAATTTGCTGCGTTGTGCCTACCGAGCCAATACGTATACGAATCTCTTTTAAGTTAGCCATGCTATTAATTGATAGGCGCAGGTTGGTAGTTGTAGCTACCAATCTATGCTATAATTTTTTAGTGTTGATAATTCAGTGATACTTCGGCAGCCAGGTCCTGCAGTTTCTTTTCAGTAGCTGCATCCATTGGGTTCTTCAGGCTCTTTAACACATCAGGGAAACGGGTTTCCAACTGGGTTAAGTAATCCTTCTCGAACTCGCGCATTTTGTTCACCGGCACTTTCGATGCCAGGTTCTTGGTGCCGATAAACAGGATAGCCACCTGCTTTTCAACACTGAACGGAGAGAACTGCGCCTGCTTCAATATTTCCACGTTACGGGCACCTTTGTCCAATACTGCTTTAGTAGCAGCATCCAGATCGGAACCGAACTTAGAGAAAGCTTCCAATTCGCGGTATTGGGCCTGGTCAAGCTTTAAGGTACCTGCTACCTTCTTCATGCTCTTGATCTGTGCGTTACCACCCACACGGCTAACGGAGATACCTACGTTAATTGCCGGGCGAACACCTGAGTTAAATAGACCTGATTCAAGGAATATCTGACCGTCGGTAATAGAAATTACGTTGGTTGGGATATAAGCCGATACGTCACCTGCCTGTGTTTCAATAATTGGCAGAGCGGTTAATGAACCACCACCTTTTACGATGCTGCGGATGCTTTCCGGAATATCGTTCATTTGGCTGGCAACTTCCAGGTTGGCGTTAATTTTAGCGGCACGCTCTAATAAACGGCTGTGCAGGTAGAATACGTCGCCGGGGTAAGCTTCGCGGCCCGGAGGACGACGCAGCAGCAGACTCACTTCGCGGTAAGCTACGGCTTGCTTACTTAAATCATCGTATACAATCAAAGCCGGACGGCCTGTATCGCGGAAGAATTCGCCGATGGCAGCACCTGCGAATGGCGCGTAGAATTGCAGCGGAGCAGGATCAGCAGCAGAAGCGGAAACTACCACGGTATAAGGCATAGCACCGTTTGCTTCCAGGGTTTTAACAACTCCGGCAACGGTAGAAGCCTTTTGACCGCAGGCTACATATATACAGAACACAGGTTCTCCTTTTTCGTAGAACTCGCGCTGGTTGATGATAGTATCGATAGCAACGGCGCTTTTACCTACCTGACGGTCGCCGATGATTAATTCACGCTGACCACGGCCGATTGGAATCATCGCGTCGATCGCTTTGATACCTGTTTGCAGCGGTTCGTTTACCGGCTGACGGTAGATAACACCGGGAGCCTTACGCTCTAACGGCATTTCGTATAACTGACCACCGATAGGGCCTTTACCGTCGATAGGTTCGCCCAGGGTATTG
This sequence comes from Chitinophagales bacterium, assembly GCA_046329495.1. Lineage (GTDB taxonomy): Bacteria > Bacteroidota > Bacteroidia > Chitinophagales > LD1 > Bog-950. The sequence goes on from JAXLUO010000002.1 coordinate 202,204, forward strand.
ATAACGCGGCCCAGCATGCCTTCGCCTACTTTAATAGAAGCGATTACGCCGGTACGCTTAACGGTATCACCTTCTTTAATTTGCTCCGATGGACCCATTAATACCACACCTACGTTATCTTCTTCCAGGTTAAGTACAATTGCGCGTACACCTGTGTTGCTGAACTCCACCAGCTCGCCTGCGCGTGCGTTGGTAAGGCCATACACGCGGGCAATACCGTCACCCACTTGTAATACCGTGCCTACCTCTTCAAGTTCGGCTGCACTTTTAAAGTTTGAAAGCTGTTCGCGGAGAATCGCTGAAATTTCATCTGGTTTTACTTCTGCCATCGGATGACTTATTAGATATTAGTGAATTGTTAATCAAGCATTTGTAAGGTTTTTTGGCGTTTTAGGCCCCAAAGCCCCCTTTTTGAAATGCGGCGCAAAAATAGGAGAACGCGGTAAACTAACAAGGGCAACTTTATATAATAGTCCACATTGGGGGAAATAGTGAGATCAGGGGCTCCTCTATGAAAATTGGTCCGCACACCTAAAATCTGCATTTGTAAAGCCTGAAGCGTTGAACAACGGGCCCTTGCACTTCGCAAGGCAATTCCACTCAGTGTGTTACGGTAATTGCTCTGTTATCTCCAATCCACAACTTTCTATATTCGCCCCAAAATCAAACAAGATGATTCAGAACGTATCAGTGATAGGTGCAGGCACCATGGGTAACGGCATTGCCCACGTATTTGCCATGAATGGTTTTACTGTGAACCTGGTAGATGTTTCGGCTGAGCAGTTAAATAAGGCCATAGCAACCATTACCAAAAACCTGGACCGCATGGTACAAAAAGGCAGCTTAACCGAAGCGCAAAAAGCTGACACCTTAAAAAACCTGAACACCAATACCGCTTTAGATAGTTGCAAAGATGCCGACCTGGTGGTTGAAGCCGCTACCGAGAATGTGGATATCAAGTTGAAAATTTTCAAACAGCTGGGCGAACTGTGCAAACCTGAAACCATACTGGCCAGTAACACCAGCAGCATCAGCCTTACAAAAATAGGCGCTGCTACCAATAGAGCGGATAAAGTAATTGGTATGCACTTCATGAATCCGGTGCCTGTAATGAAACTTGTTGAAGTAATAAGAGGCTACGCTACAAGTGAAGATTGTCTGAAACAAATTATGAGTTGTTCGCGTAAACTAAACAAGATTCCGGTTGAGGTGAACGATTACCCCGGCTTTGTGGCAAACAGGATATTGATGCCGATGATTAACGAAGCCGTTTACTCCTTATATGAAGGGGTAGCAGGGGTTGAGGAGATTGATACAGTAATGAAACTGGGAATGGCGCACCCCATGGGGCCGCTGCAACTGGCCGACTTTATCGGCTTGGATGTTTGCCTGGCTATCATGCGTGTTTTACACGATGGGTTCGGAAATCCGAAATATGCGCCTTGCCCACTGCTGGTTAACATGGTAACCGCCGGATACCTTGGTGTAAAAACCGGGGAAGGATTTTACAAATACACACCGGGTACGAAGGACTTGGTAGTATCTGATAGGTTCAGAAGGTAGGGTCGGAACATCCCTGCTTTCGGCCAAAATTTGAATAACCCCAAAAAACCGAGAAAAGGGATGAAATCAAAACTACTCACGCTGCTTCTGATCGCAGCAGCCATTGTTTCGATGGCGCAACCAACAACAAAAATATGGTTTAACGAAGGCGACCTCCGCACAGGTGCAATCCGCAATTTTGCCACAGGGCAGTATTTGGATTGTATAATGAATTGCCAGCGTATGATTGCCCAGGGCAATGCCGATGGACTGGTTACCGGTTTAATGGCCATGGCCTACGATTCGCTAACCAATGATGAAGCAGCACAGAAAGCAAAAGCAGAAGCCGCTAAATTTCAGGCCGATCAAATGATCATCGCCCGCATGGCCGCGTCTGATTTAAGTCCCGAAATTTACAAACGCAGCGTAATGCGCACCGGCGCCGACTTCTATAACACCTCGAAGTTCGATAGCAGCGAAGCTTACTTCAATCAATACCTGGTGCTATCACCTAAAGATACATTCGCCCTGTTTTTCCTTGCTAACTCTCAATTCTATCAAGGCAAGTATGAACAAGCACAGGCTAATTATAAAAAGGTATTAGAACTTGACTTTAACCGTGCCGACGTGCACAACCTGGTAGGTATTTGCAACATGCTGCAAAACAACTACCTCAGCGCCCGCGATTATTTCAGTCAGGCAGTATTGCTTGATAAAAACATGGGTGTAGCCTATTACAACATTGGTCGGGTTCAGTATAGTTTGAACGATAAAACAGCCGCCCTGCAAAACCTGAATACAGCATACAGCTTATCACCTAAAGATTCGAACATAGTTGCCCTGTTAAGCCAAATTTACCTGGAGCAACAAGACTGGAAAAATGCCGAGAAGTTTTTAGCCAAGATGTATGCCTTAAACCGCAATAACGAGAAAGTGGGCTGGAACCTGGTGAACATCGCTAAAAAGAATAACGACTACGAACACGCCGCAGCCTACTTGCAAAACATTATCCGCAGCAATCCTAAAAACCCGCAAGGTTACACTGAGTTAAGCGACGTTTACATTACCATGGGTAGCTACGAACAAGCCTTTAACAACTACGAGAATGCCATCACCAAGCTGGGCGAAAGCCGCGACCTGCTCTACGGTGCCGGTATGTGCGCCAACCACATCGGTATCTTCGGTAAGGCGGTTGAATACCTAAGCAAAGCCGTAAGCAGCGATGCAGCCTACGCAAAAAGTTACAAAGAATTAGGCGATGCTTACATGGGCTTGGGCAAAAAGAAGAATGCTAAAAAGAACTACAAAATGGCAAACAGCCTGGGGTATATAAAAGACCAACAGCCTACCAACGCAGCACCGCAGGGTTTGGTAGCTAAAAAATAATTAGGCAGGATAAAACCTGATCCGGAAGAGTCCTTCAATCTCGGTTCCAATAGAAAGCACCTCCATAAGGGGTGCTTTTCTACTTTTTACATTCGTTTGCGGGGCTTGTTCTTTCCAAAAAGTATAAGCAAATTTGAGATACAACGGTGCGGATGAAGCAGGTTTACCTAAGTGTATGTTTTTTAATGATGGTTTTACAGGTAGCCCTTGCGCAGGGCTTAACCCAAACCATCCGTGGAACGATCGTAGATAAAGAAAGCAACCACCCGGTGGAAGGCGTGAACGTTGTTGCTTTCCGCGACTCGCTTTACCTAAAGGGAACGATTACCGATGTGGAAGGTAACTTCCGCCTGGATAGCATTCCGGTAGGCCGTATAAATATTGCCGCCTCATTTATCGGTTACAAACGGGTTTTCATCCCCAACATACTTACCAGCAGCAGTAAGGAAACTGTAATGACCATTGAGTTGGAAAACGATGTGGCGCAGATGAAAGAGATTGAGATTGTTGGCAACCGTAAGGGCGAAGCTATTAACGAAATGGCGGTTCTTAGCGCCCGCACCTTTTCTATCGAAGAAACTGAACGCTATGCCGGTTCGCGTGGCGATCCGGCACGTATGGCCAGCAACTACGCCGGCGTTAGTGGTACCGACGATAGCCGTAACGATCTTGTAATTCGTGGCAACTCTCCTTTCGGGGTTATTTACCGGGTTGATAATGTAGTTATACCAAACCCCAACCATTTTGCCGTAGCAGGCAGTACGGGCGGTAGTGTAGCCATCCTCAACAACCGCATGCTAACCACCAGCGACTTTATGACCGGGGCCTTCCCCGCCGAGTATGGTAATGCAGTAGCCGGTGTGTTCGATATCCGTTTTAAAAATGGTAATAACCAACGCCACGAATACACCGTGCAGTTAGGTATGTTAGGCGCCGAAGTTTTTGGAGAAGGTCCGCTGGGCAAAAAAACCCGTGCTTCCTACATGTTCAACTACCGCTATGCAACACTCGAAGGTTTGGTTAAACTTGGTATTGACATAGGTACTGATGCCATCCCCAAATACCAGGACCTTCAGTTTAAGCTCAATTTTCCTATGAAAAACGGCGACAACCTCAGCCTGTTCGGCATAGGAGGTTATAGCATGATCAACTTTATTACCAGCACCCGTAAAAAACCCGAAGCAAGGGACATCTATGCGTCAAAAGATCAGGACGAATATTTCCGCGCAGGGCTTGGCATATTCGGCGCCACTTACACCCATCAGGTTAACGATCACGAATACTCTAAAATATCGCTTGGCATATCCAGCCAGTACAACAAAAATCACTTTGAGCGGGTAATCCGCCATGTAGATACTGCATCGGGCAATTTTGTGGTAGATACCATGTATACTAAACTGCGTTACCAATTGCAGAACACCAAGTATTCGCTTTCCTTTATGCGCAACAACAAACTCAGCGCGCGCAGCTCATTACGCTATGGTGTAAGTGCCGAGATGTATCAGCCCATGTTTGTGGATAGCATTCTGCTGGAGCCCATTTTTAATATAGATGTGCCTGCCTATGCCTGGAAAACCCGCCTGCATTACAATAGCGGCTTTCACTTTCTTATAGAACCTTACATGCAGTGGAAATACGCCTTCTCCGAAAAAATCACCACCGTTACCGGTGTGCATGTGCAGTACTTCACGCTCAACCACTCAGTAGCCGTCGATCCCCGCTTCTCCCTAAAGTGGCAGGTTAAACCCAACCAAAGCCTTGCCTTTGGGGCCGGTTTACATAGTCAGCTCCTACCGGTTTACCAATACTTTATACAGGACGATAAAGGAAACCTCTATAATAAGAACCTCGACTTTATGCGCAGCTTCCATTTAGTAATGGGCTACGATGTATTCTTTAAAAAGGATATACGCATCAAAGCAGAAGCCTATTTACAAATGTTGTGGAGTTTACCGGTAGATACCATGCCAACCTCTTACAATATGCTTAACGAAGGTTCCGCATTTGACCGATTCTTTCCCGGAAAACTGGTTAGCGCCGGTACCGGCCGCAATATGGGTATCGAGTTTACCCTCGAAAAGTTCTTTACCCATAACTGGTTCTTTATGTTCAGCGGTTCCTTATACGATAGCAAACTAAAGGGTAGTGATGGCAAATGGCGTAACAGCGGGTTTAACGGCAACTATATTATGAATGCCCTCGGCACCAAGGAGTTCAAATGGGGTAAAAAACGGATTAATACCCTTGGCATAGGGGGCAAAATAACCTTTGGCGGCGGCCAACGCTATACCCCTTACGATACACTGGCCAGCCAACAGCACGAAGATCCGGTGGTGATTGATTCGCTGCGAAACAGCAAACAGTTTAAACCCTATTTCCGGTTCGATGTTAAGCTTAACTACCGGTGCAATACCAAACATGCTACACACGAAGTGGGTATCGATCTGGTAAATGTTACCATGCAGAAAAACATTCTGCGTCTGCAATACGTTAGCCCCGCCGAACCTGCTAAAGAGGTTTATCAACTCGGCTTTTTGCCCTTATTCTATTATAGGGTCGATTTCGGCTTTACACCAAAAAGCAAACCATAAGCTTTATTGCTGACACGCAACATATTACAACTTGTTGAATAAGTGTGATATTTAGTAAAATACTGTAACCTTTTGCGTTGCTGCCCGTTTACATAGGCAACTGCACCACACACATGCAGCCGGCTTTAGCACTACGGAACCGAGGTAGCGTCTCCCCTTACAGACAGTTGCCTAAAAGGAAATAATTTAAAAAACAACTGTAAAAACAACGCAAAATGGAATTCAAATCTATTCGTAACACGGCAATCGCAGCACTGGCTATCACGTCACTGGGCTTTGCATCATGTAAGAAGGAAGTACCGGCTCCGGTAAAAACCACCGAGCCTACTGCACAGGAAGTAATGTTTGAACAAACTTTCGATCAGGCATTTAAAATTATGCAAGCACTGAGCGATGGTTCATATTTTAAAAATGATAACCTGGCTGCAGCGCTTGGTTCAGATTGTGCTACACTTACAGCCGACTCTTCAGTATCTCCGCACACCTTAACTATCGACTTCGGTACTACCGGTTGTGTTAACTCAGAAGGCCGCACTTTATACGGCAAAATTATCATCAGCAATTACGATGTTAAATTACGCCAGGCAGGCACCAGCATCGGTATTACCTTCCAGGATACACGTAACAACAACGTAATTGTGAATGGTACAGCAACCATCACTAACTCGGGCCCTAATGCAAGCGGTAACATGGTATTTGATGTAGCACTTAACGCTACCGAAGATCTGCTTGTAAGCGGTAAAATCATCAACTCGGTTGGTACTATGAGCTATGAATTTACCTCAGGTATCACCACTGTAACTAAAGAAGATGACCTGCTTTCAGTAACCGGTTCTATCGGTGGCGACGATCAGAATGGCCGTCACTACAGCGCATCAACCGGCACACCATTGGTTAAGAGCTTAGCCTCAGGTTGCAATGTATACTACACTGCTGGCACATTAACCATCGATATCCCTACCGAAGCGCCTAAAATGTATGACTACGGTACAGGTGCTTGCGATGATATCGCTACCGTTACGCAAAGCGGCGTTACTACCACAGTTCAACTTTCCGAATAACATATTACCACTATCAAAAAAGAAAGCTCCGATACAAGTATCGGAGTTTTTCTATTTAATCAACCAACCTAAAATACGTTCTTTCCTATTTGTAACGCAGTTTTTATTACCCAACCGGGGCGCTCATTCATTACCAGCGGCGAAACAATCTCTACCGCTTTGCCCATCATAGCATACGACCGCCGTATTCTTGAGCTAATACCTTGCCTTGGTGTAAAATTCTCGGCAGCCATTTGCGTGTTGCCGGTTACAATATTCTTTGCCCCGTGTAATGCTACCGAAAAGAAATGACGCAGCAATAAATTACGATCCCGGGATACAGCCGAAAGAATTGCGATAGGCTCCTGTGCATAAGCGCCGCCTAACTTTAAATAGCTGTAACACGCTTCCTTCAAATCATCATTACTCATTACGCCATACAAAGCATCAGCCAGTATATTTATCGTGGCGTTCTGCCTGTGGCGCGTTGCATAAAAGCCTTGTATAGCTTCCGTTAGCTGCTCTTCAATCGCAAAATCCTCTATGCCAACTAACCGGTTTGCCAGATTCTGCACATCAGTAAACGCAGCCGTCATACCTCCGCCTGTTAACGGATGCCGCATATTCAGCGAATCACCTAATAATACAGCACCATGCTTAAATACAGGGGTTGCCGGTATTAAGTGGTTCGGCATCACTTTAAACTTAGCTTCTGTTACAGCCGCGTGGAACGATGGCAGTAACTCCTCAGGCAATTGAGGACCTATAATATTCAATACGTAATCCGTTAATTCAGGTGACTTACGCGGCGCTTCATGCCACGGAAAATCTATCAGCATACGTGTTTCGGTGCTATTGATAGGATACACCAAACAAGGCGAGGGCTTCGCCACGATCACATGGCCATGACCGGGATAAGGCAAGGCCGCATCTTTTAATATTAAGCCTAAAAAATAGCTGCTTACCTTCTTCTTATTCTCCGATAAACGCTCCCTGAAAACAGAGAACATTCCGTCGCACACCACCGTTAAGCGCGCATCTACAACATGCTCCTCTTTATCTTCCTTAGCCGTATAGCGCACACCCTTTATTCGCTCCTCCCCTTCTATTAAATCCGTAACCGTACCTTCGTAAAGCGTTACATTAGGTGCGCTCAACATTAACTGACGCAGGCGTTGCAAAAATTTACCATTCCTGAAACCTCTGCCGGTAATGGCTTGTCCATCCTCCAGCGGATACGATATGCGGAAATTTTCGCCGTTCATAAACAGTCCGTAACCAAGCACCGGCTGCGCGTCTATGCCCTCCAAACTTTCCTGTAACCCTAACTCTTTAAGTTTAAGCACACCGCCGGGCTGCAACAGTTCGCCGATAATAACATCGCGTTCAGCCATGCTTTTTTCAACCACGGCAACTTTAACACCATGCCGGCCCAGGTAAGTGGCCAGCGTAGCACCGGCAATACCGGCACCCACTATACAAACATCGTAAACAGAGGAGTTCTTCATTTCAGTAGTTTAAAACAGCACTGTCTCTTCAACAAATCGTTCACGCACCTCAGCCTGGTTATACTTCACATCGTCCAACGCTTCAATAATGCGGTTCAATCGTTTTTTGGTTAGTGCGTAGTTCGGGTCGCTTTCATTCAACTTTTTGCGGATGTCTTCTACAAAGCCTTCCATGTATTTCTTCAACGCATCCATATCGTTGGTTCCTACCATTAACTTGGCAGCTATGCCTTTACGTATTTTTACTACCTCAGTATATACATTCGGATTGTTGTAAATTTTTGCCAGCGTAGCCATAGCCATTACCTGCGGTATAGCGCAAAAACGGAACACCTGCGGATCTTTAATCAGGTGCAGATACATAATGCAGTTGCTAACGTGCTGCAGCGCATTGGTCACCATCTCGTTTATACAGGCCAAACTTTCCGGCGAAGTAGGCTTATCGTGAAAGGCCTCCAGGCGCTCGGTATACTTACCCCAAATCTGCCTTGGCCAAAACACACGGCCTAAATTCAGGTCCTCGTAGTAATCGCGCGAGATGTTGGTCTTCTGTAATAACAAACCCATAGAGTTAGCCAGCTCCGTTTCCTGTTGCAGGCGCTCACTCTCCAAACCCGAAGCAGAGAACAAGGCCGAAAGACCAATACCCACCAACCCCGCTACATAATGGCAATACGTATCGTAATCGTAAAGCGAATTCACCTTCTTCTCGGCATAATCGGCCATGCCGTTACCCATACGTTGACAGATGTCGGTAATTACCTGCTGGTAGCTTTCATCCAGCGAAAGGAATAACCCGATAACCTTATGGTAGTTGGCCAACAGCGTGCGGTAATCGTCGCTATCGCCAACGCCTTTTAAATTCCAACCGGTTTCGTAACTCTTTAAATGGAACTCCCTTAATAGCGGCAGCCGCTTTTCGGCCGGGTAGGTCATATCATCCTCCACCGAATCCAATCCGCGCAGCACCAGGTAGAATACACAAACGGGATCTTTCAAATTCTCCGGTAACTGTTGAATAACAACCGCAAACGAACGGCTAACCCGGTTAAGCGCTGCATAACAAAACTCGCGGTCGTCTAACTTCTTTGCCAATAGCTCCAGCGGCTCAGGATAGTCCTTGGGTATATTACCGCTGAATTTAATTTTAAGCAAGGCCATCAATTCCGATGGCCGGTAAGCTGATTTTACTAAGTCCTTCACCATGCATGTACTTTTTGCTTATATCTGCGAATATTTCGCAAAACGAAGATGCGCGTATTTTTCGCAAGTACACAAGCGAATTTTTCACAAAATGGTGTTGGTACACTTAATTTATGCTAAATCAAACACTTACAACTGTTAAAGTTGGTCTTATAAGGGCAAGCACCTGCTACCCGTAACCGAAATTGGTACAGCAAACCTGAGTGCAACCGATCTAAAACACGTTAATATAAATCGCTCTTCATAACTCCCCACTTACATAAGCGGTGCAAAAGCGACACCTTTAGGCAGCCAATGCCATAGGTCATACTGCGGCTGAAGTTGATAGAGCTGGCCTCCTCAAAGTACTTGGTAGGGCAGGTTACTTCGGCTATTTCAAAGCCGGCGTAAAATATCTGCGAAAGCATTTGATTATCAAACACAAAGTCATCGGAGTTGTTCATAAACTTAATGCCGGTTAACACCTCCTTGCTAAATGCCCGGTAACCGGTGTGATATTCCGATAACTTCTCACCCAACAGCACATTTTGGGTAAAGGTTAAAAAGCGGTTAAATACATACTTATACAGGGGCATGCCGCCTTTTAAGGCTCCACCACCCAGTATCCGCGAACCCAACACCACCGGATATACCTCGTTACCTATTATGCTTATCATCGCCATCAGCAACTTGGGGGTATACTGGTAATCGGGGTGCAGCATTACCACAATATCGGCACCCAACTCCAGCGCTTTGGTGTAGCAGGTTTTCTGGTTGCCACCGTAACCTTTGTTCTTTTCGTGGCGGATAATGTGCTGTATACCCAACTGCTTGCCTACCTCAATGGTGTTATCCTTGCTGGCGTCATCCACCAATATCACAAAATCAACCACTTCCAGTGGTATTTCCCGGTAAGTTTGTTCAAGGGTTTTACTGGCATTATAGGCTGGTAAAACTACCGCTACTTTTTTGTTCTTATACATGGTTGATTACGGCGTGCTGTCGGCCCTTTTTCTACTTTCGCCCACAAATCTAAAAAAGCTGATGACTGTTCAAGGCCAAAAGCCTTTGCGCATTTTAATATTACTCAACCGCATTCCCTGGCCGTTAAACGATGGCGGGGCTATCGGCGCCTACAACTTTGTAAAGGGGTACGCCGAAGCCGGTTGTGAAGTTACTATGCTGGCCATGAACACCACCAAGCACTTTGTGCAACCCGAAACCATTGCCGCACAATTCAATAAATACGGCAAGGTGCATACCGTAACTATCGATAACCGCCTGAAGCCTGCCGGGGCACTCAAAAGCCTGCTCAATGGCTCTTCCTACGTTATCAGCCGCTTTGTAACCAACGAGTATAACCAGGCCCTCCTTCAGCTACTGCAACAACATACTTACGATGTAGTGCATGTAGATGGTTTGCCGCCTGCCGCTTATATACCCACCATCCGGGCGCACAGCAAAGCACGCATCAGTATGCGGGCCCATAATGTGGAACACGGCATTTGGCAGCGTGTGGCGGCACAGGAAGCCAATCCGCTCAAAAAGCTCTACATCAGCCTCGAGGCAAAGCGCCTGCAACAGTTCGAAAGCAATGCGGCCGGGCAGTGCGACGTAGTAATGGCCATCAGCCGCGAGGACGAAACCGCTCTTAAAGCCCTCAACCCCGCTATTAAAACCATCGTAGTGCCTGCCGGTATGGATGTAAACGACATCCGCGAGAACAGCAACTTCAGCGCAACGGACCTATGCTTTATAGGTGCCTTCGACTGGATGCCCAACCTGCAGGGTATTGAGTGGTTCCACCGCGAAGTATGGCCCGCCCTCAGCACAAACTTCCCCGCCATTAACTTCTTAATAGCCGGCAAAAAAATGCCCGAGAGCATTAAAAAGCTGGGCGATAGCCGCTTTGTAACCGTTGGCGAAGTGCCCGATGCCAAGGTCTTTATGCTGGAACACGGCATCATGATTGTGCCCATTGTTTCGGGTAGCGGTATCCGTATTAAAATACTGGAAGGCATGGCCCTCGGCAAATGCATCATCGCTACCCCTATTGCTGCCGAAGGTTTAGGCTTAACCGATGGCGAGAACATATTGATAGCCGAAACCGCCGCCGACTTCATCCGTCAACTAAACCGGTGCCTTACCGATGCCTCCTTTGCCCCGCGTATTGGTGCCGCAGCACATAGCTTTGCCTACAACACCTACCGTAACCGCAGCATATTCCATAACCTTATAACCTATTACCGCACCCTGGCATGATAGCAGCCCAAGTCATATTCTGGTTTTGCGCCGCTTGTATGGTTCATTCCTACGTGCTGTATCCGCTGTTGCTGCAACTGCTGGCTTCCGGCAAGCAGCAGAATCAGGTGGTATTTACCGCTGACGATGCTAACCTGCCCATGCTGTATATCGTGTTCGCCGCCTATAACGAAGAACGCATCCTGCGGCAGAAGTTAGAAAGCGTATTTGCTACCACCTACCCAGTGCATAAGTTCAGCGTGCTGGTGGGTAGCGATAATTCAAGCGATAGCACCAATGCTATACTGGCCGAGTTTGCTGCTAAACACGCGCAACTCAATTGGGTTAACTTTCCCGGCCGCACGGGCAAGTCGGGCATCGTTAATCAACTGGTGGCCTCCCTGCAACAGCAATACAATCTGGGTGCCGAAAGCGCTTTTGTGTTTACCGATGCCAACGTGCTGTTTACTCCTGCTACCCTTTTTCAACTGGCTAAACATTTCCGCAACCCTGCAATAGGCCAGGTAGGTGCTAATGTGCTAAACCGCGGCATGCAGGCCGATGGAATTTCGGTGCAGGAAGAAGCCTATATACAGCGCGAAAACCGCATCAAGTATTGGGAGGGCCTCAACTGGGGCACCATGATGGGTGCCTTTGGTGCCTGCTATGCCATGCGCTGCAACTTATGGACCCCCATACCCAAAGCCTTTTTAATGGAGGATTTCTTCCTGAGCCTGCACATCCTTAAAACCGGCAGTAAGGCCATCTTCGAAATGCAGGCTGTTTGCTACGAGGATGTAAGCAACGAGTTGCAGGAAGAATACAAGCGCAAAACCCGCATACAGGCCGGCAACTGGCAAAACCTGGGCGTTTACTGGCCCTTGTTGCTAAAGCCCGGCGCCTTGTCGTTCACCTTCCTTTCGCACAAGGTGCTGCGCTGGTTAGGCCCGGTATTTATAGCCCTGGCTTATGGCAGCAACCTGGCCTTAATTGCCTATTCACCGTTTTATCTAACAACGTTTGTTATACAGAATCTATTTTTGATCTCGCCGGTGCTGGATGGACTGCTGAACCGCATAGGCATACATAACCGCCTGCTGCGGTTTGTAGCTTATTTTTGCAGCATGAACATGGCCCTGGTAAGTGGTTTTATTATGTATGCAAAAGGCATAAACACCAGCGCCTGGAGCCCCACTAAACGCAACCTCGATTAACAAACGTGGCTTATAAATTTTTAGCAATATGAAAAGCAAAAGCAAACTGAACACCATACCCGAAGCTATCGACGATATAAAGAAGGGCAAACTGATTATTGTAGTAGATGATGAAGACCGCGAGAACGAGGGCGACTTTATTGCCGCCGCGCGTTGCGTTACCCCCGAAATGATCAACTTTATGGCTACCCACGGGCGTGGTTTAATTTGCATGCCTATGGACGAAGAACTATGCGAACGCATGGACCTTCCACTGATGGTTAAAACCAACTCCTCGCACCACGAAACCGCCTTTACCGTATCGGTTGATTTAATTGGCCACGGCTGCACCACCGGCATTAGCGCGCACGACCGTGCTAAAACTGTGCAACGCTTAATAGCTAAAGATGCCAAACCCGAGGACTTTGCCCGCCCCGGCCACATCTTCCCTTTACGTGCTAAAACAGGTGGTGTGCTGCGCCGCGCCGGACATACCGAAGCTACCATCGACCTGGCCCGCATGGCAGGTTTTGAATCAGCCGGTGTGTTGGTTGAAATTATGAATGCCGATGGCAGCATGGCCCGCATGCCGCAACTGTTGCAGATCGCCAAAAAGTTAAAGCTCAAAATCATATCTATAAAAGATTTGATTGAATACCGCATGGAGCACGATAGCCTTATTAAGCGCGAAGTAGAGGTAGACATGCCCACTAAATATGGCCACTTCCGCGTACGGGCTTACAGACAGCAGGGTGGGCAGGAGCCGCACCTGGCCATCATCAAAGGCTCGTGGAAGAAGAACGAACCCGTGCTGGTGCGCGTGCACAGCAGTTGCCTTACCGGCGATATTATGGGCTCGCTGCGTTGCGATTGCGGCGACCAGTTAAGCTGTGCCCTCCAGCGTATTGAGCAGGAAGGCAAAGGCGTAGTGCTGTATATGCAGCAGGAAGGCCGCGGCATCGGCTTGCTGAACAAGCTAAAAGCCTACCAACTACAGGAACAGGGCATGGACACCTACCAGGCCAACCTGCACCTGGGCTTACCTATGGATGCCCGCGACTATGGCGTTGGCGCACAAATCCTGCACGACCTCGGCATCAGCAAAATGAAGCTGATGACCAACAACCCTAAAAAGCGCGTAGGCCTAATTGGCTATGGTTTAGAGATTGTAGACAACGTGCCGTTAGAAGTAGCCCCCAACCCGCACAACCAACGCTACCTGGAAGCCAAAAAAGAAATCGGCGGGCACGATATACTTGCTTCAGCTAAAACGGCGGTTACCAAAGCTAAAACGACTAAACCTGTTGCAAAAAAGAAAGCGGCGAAGAAGAAGTAGTCATTAGTTTAAAATTTAAAGTTTAATACAAATACATTGCCACGGATTAAAACCGTTTGTTGTTTGGCGTTTGTTGTTTGTGGTTTTACTCAAAGAGTGAGCCACATATAAAGGTTGAACAACTGTGCTAAGGTTTGATTGGTTTTAATAGGAAATGATAGGAATTGATTGGTTTTGCCAATATACCTATCAATCCTATCATATCCGGCCGGGGCTGCAAAAAGGTTACAAAAGGTTACATTGATTTTTGGGTTACACTTTTAATAGAACACTGATAAACGCTGATTTTTATGATTTACGCTGCCATTTGGGGTTAAAAGCGTTTCTGATCTGAAAAAGGTTACAAAAGGTTACATAGATTTTGGGGTTACACTTAATTAGTTTTGAGTTAGGAGTGATGAGTTTTGAGTTTGAAAACAGAATACATTGCCACGGATTACACGGATGAACACGGATAAAAAATGCTTGTCGTTAGGCGTTAGGGATCTCTTGACGGGTGCGCTCTTTTCTTAAGCTCAGAAATTTTAGAGTTATCCACACTGCTTGTGCATGCTTGTGCAAGTTTTTGCTTGTGCACAAGTTACAGAAAAATTCATATGAGCGATTTTTGTGTTAAATCGATGGAAAATGAATGGTTTCACACTAAGGCCCAAAGGATTTTAACAGTGGAACTTTACACTTCTTTACACTTTCTGTAAAGTGCGGCCTTAAATTCGATACCTAACTTTACACTCCTTTACACTTTTGTCTGAACCAGGATTCGTAGGATTAGCGGATTTTAGGATTAACAGCCGCTGTATCGTCCTGAAAAAAGTTGACAAAAGTTTACATTGAAATGTAAACTTTACACTTTCGGAAGAGAGAACAGAAGGTCCTAAATCTCCTCTTTTTGCCTTTTTTGAATCAGAAATAGCCTGATTCAGTTCTTTTAAGGGATCACTGCAGTTGTTATGGAGCCTAAAAGTTGACATAAGTTGATGTTGAAGTGTAAACTTTTTGTTTTCCGGGGGCGGGCAGTTTGTTCATGCATTTGGAAACGGCACACATTAGCTAAGTTTTCATTTGTGCAGATTTGTGCAGTTGATTTTGCGTGCACAAATTGCCAAAAAAGTAATATGAATGCGGGATAGGCATGGTGGTGCCGGCCGGCTTGTGGCGCTGGTGTCGTGTTTTCGCGGTTTCAAAGAACGGATTAAGCGTTATGACGTAAATGTAATTATAATTGAAACATTTTACAATAATTGTTTGTTAAAAATAATATTGGGTTAGATTGAGTTATGGGTGGTGGGTATGTGATTAGGCCGAAGTGTGCCGACCACCCCGTCAAGAATATGTTTCACATATTCTTGACACCCCTCCTGAATCAGGAGGGGAATTTTAACAGCACAGCCTCGGCGAGGCTGGTGGAGAGTTGCGTTTATAGATGAAGTTGTTTAGTAGCTGTGTTTGTACTTCAAGTTCCCCTCCTTGGTAAGGAGGGGTGTCCGAACTGTGTGGAACGCAGGTTGGACGGGGTGGTTGCGCACTTGCTCACTTAGCGCTTAACTCAGTTTTTGGGGTAGTGCTTTTTGTGGAGGTTTGGTGTTTAAGCTGGAGTCTGCCGACCACCCCGGCAAGAATCCGGTTCCCGTATTCTTGCCACCCCTCCTGATTCAGGAGGGGAATTTAGAGCAGCCAGCCCCGGCGGGGCGGCCTGTTTGTAGAACCGGTAGAATAAATGAATGAAGCGCCGTAGGTGCGGTCTATAGTAAAAGTAAAGTGCATGATATTTCTTAATGATTAAATAAAGACATTAATGCTGCATAAAACATAAATTTGCTTGATTATTTATTTATACTATATTTAAATTTAAAATCAATTTTATGAGAAAAGGCATTTTTTTATTTATCACTATAACGATGGGCGTAATGCTTAGTGCTCAGCAAAATTGTCCAGAACCTAAAGAAGAAAATTATAAGAAGGTAATGAGTTCTGCATTTGCGGAAGAATACAAGAAATGCCCTGTAACAATTGTTGCGGAATATTTTGGAGAAGGCTATTTAACAAATTGGCGGAAGCCTTATAAGTTGAAGGATATGTATTTTTTTCAGTGTGTAAATGTTGGCGAACAAGGGAAGCCCGCACCTTTAAGCAATGAAATGGCTGGCGATTTTTTTGTGATTGACAAGGCCAAAGCTGATTTGGTTTTAAACTTAAAGAAAGGAGACAAATTAAAATTGACAGGTGTTACGTTTGTTCAAAATTATGTTGGAGTTGAAATGAGCACATTTTTTATAGTCGACAAGGTTCAAAAAATTAATTAAAAATCAACTACAGGACAGATAAAGTCATCTGAAATGGTTTCTATGATCCTGTAAAAGAGTTTTAAAATCTATTTTGTGTTTTCATAGAAAAGCTGTGGTTGATACTAAAACACAGGGTGTGTAATCTCTTGTCCTTAGACCTTTTTAGCGAAAAATTAAGCCGCTAATATCCTTTTCAACGTATCCTGTAATGCTATCCGGAAGGCATCGTCTTTGGATATTAAACGATAGAGGTCCAGTTCGTTTTTGCGTTGCTGGGCCATTACGTCGTCGAACATCTTTTTGAAGGCGATTTCGCGGTTTTGCTCGTCGGGGTTGTCGGCGTATTTCTCTTTATAATCCGTATGGGCCTTCATACTGCGGGCCAGGTTCATAAATTTAACCCGCTGCTCGTCGGGCGACACATTCCAACCCTGGAACCAGCGCTCGTTAAAGGCTTGCACAATGGCATCCAGCGGGTCGGCATCGGGATCGCCGTGCGCTCCGCGTGGATTCGGATTTTGTGGTTGTAATTCCGATTCGCTGTCATCTAAACCAATAGCCACGTTCAGTTTCACCCGTTCCAGCGCATAGGTGGAAAGGTCAACCGAGTTTAGCAGCTCGTCCAGTGCATCGCGTTCGGCATCGCGGATAACCAGTTTAGGTATCAGAAATTTTAAATACCAAAACAGCTTTTCCCAATTCAACACCTCGAAAGGCAAAATGGCAGCCATTTGCCCGTAGATTTTTACAAAGTGCTTGGCCTTTACCTTAAAATCAGCTTTAGCCTTGTCGTCCAATTCCAGGGTGTTGTTAAAACGATTCTCGGCTAATTGGATAATAGGGCTCAGGTATTTATCAGCCGGTAAACCTTTAAAGTAACTGGTTACAAAGTCTTCTACCTCGCTCCATTCGTAAACGCCAACACCATCCAAGTGTGCCTTTAGTTCGTGCAACACATTTACATCGGTAACGTTGCTTAGCGTGGTGGACGTATAGAATGGGTCGAAGGCCTTTTTAATGTCCTCCGTATCGTTGTAAAAGTCTAGCACAAAAAGATCCTCGGTCTTTTTACCAAGTTTATCGGCAGACCTGTTCAAACGCGATAAGGCCTGTACGGCTAATACCCCCTGTAATTTTTTATCGACATACATGGCGCTTAGCTTTGGCTGATCGAATCCGGTAAGGTATTTATTGGCTACTACCAACATGCGGAACTCCTCCATGTCAAAGTAGCGGGCTATTTTATCAGAAATGTAACCGGGATCGTTCGGTTTGGTAGTATCCAAGTAATCAGGGAAATCATTCAAACTATCCTCGGTGTATTCAATCCCTTTTATTTTCTTTTTACCTGAAAACGCGATAGCGATACGGAAAGGATTGCCCTTTTTTTCTAATTGTTCTTTTAATGCAAAGTAATAGCGGATAGCTGTTTCGATATTTTGCGTGGCTACCATGGCCTTTGCTTTGCCTTTTAATTTTTTAGTGTTTACCACTTTGGTGATAAAGTGGTCGAGCATTACCTCGGCTTTTGAGGCTATAGTTTGTTCATTCCTTTCCACATAGCCTTTCAGCATTTTTTGGGCGCGAACGGTTTCGAAAAGCGGGTTTTCGGCTATGGATTTTTCTATCTCATAATAGCTTTTGTAGGTAGTGTAGTTCGCTAATACGTCTAAAATAAAACCCTCTTCAATAGCCTGCTTCATGCTATAGAGGTGAAATGGACGACGTTTTTCGCTATCGGGGTCCTTAACGCCGAATTTTTCGAGCGTGTTGGGTTTTGGCGTAGCCGTAAAGGCAAAGTAAGAGGCGTTGCCACGCATTTTGCGTTCCTGCATGGAATTCAGAATTATATCCTGCACGTCCACATCGTCCTCATCCTCGCCGGTGGTAGCGTTACCCATTACCTTGTTCATATTATCAGCTGCGCTGCCGCTTTGGCTGCTGTGGGCTTCGTCAATTATTACGGCAAAGCGTTTCTCGCTCATGTCTGCAATGCCATCTACAATAAAAGGGAACTTTTGAATAGTGGTAATGATAATGCGCTTACCACCTTCCAGCGCAGCCTTAAGGTCGGAACTGGAATAGGCCGGTGCCACTATGTTTTTTACTTCGCTAAACTCGCGGATGTTCTCGCGCAACTGTTTATCCAGCAGGCGACGGTCGGTAACCACAATTACCGAGTCGAACAAAGGATTCGCAATGCCACGGCCGCCCGGCACTTCATTGCTTTCAGGGTAAACTTCGATTAGCTGATAGGCGGCCCAGGTAATGGAGTTGGACTTGCCGGAGCCCGCGGAATGTTGAATCAGGTATTTTTGACCTACTCCTTTTTGACCGGTGTCGGCAATAAGTTTGCGCACCACATCTAATTGATGATAACGCGGGAAGTATAGGGTCTTTTTACTGAGCGGGTCAGTATCCTTACCATCGAAGCGTACAAAGTGTTGCAAAATGTTGGCAACGCTTTTACGGGTCAGTATTTCATCCCACAGGTAATGTGTTTTATGGCTAAATGCAGTTGGCGGGTTACCCTTACCGAAATTAAAGCCGAGGTTAAAAGGCAGAAAATATGTTCCGACGCCATTCAGCCGGGTGGTCATATACACTTCATCTGTATCAACTGCAAAATGCACCAGGCAACGGCCAAATTGCAACAAAGGCTGGTTGTTATCGCGTTCGAACTTGTATTGGTTTTGGCCGTGCACGCGGGCGTTTTGATAGGTCCATGGGTTTTTAAGTTCCAGCGTAGCAAAGGGCAGCCCGTTCAGGAACAGCACCATGTCTATTTCCTCGCCGGGTTTAGTGGTAGAATAGCGCACCTGTCGGGTAACGCTAAACATATTGTTCTCAAAATTATCGCTTACCGTTTTACTGCTGCTGGCTAAAGGAAGGGGATAAAGCAGGGTAAAGTGGGCATCATCTACCTCCAGACCTTTACGGTACAAGCGCAAGATGCCGTTTTTTTTTACCAAACGGTCTAAGCGTTCTAGTATTTTCAGTTTCCAATCGCTTTGCTTTTGCAGTTTGGCGAGTTCCAGCGGTTGGGTGGTTTGTAAAAAGTGCCAGAACATTTTTTCGTCGAGCGCATAGGTGGCGTTAAAGTTTTCCGGAATACCAATGTAGTAACCATTGCCACTACGGTAATAAGGAGAAACCTCCAGCACACCGGACGGGTATAAACCTTTTTCTTTTAATTCCTCGCGGGTAGCACCCGTCAGGCATTTTTCTATGTGTTGTTCTAAGGCTAATTCGTTGGTTTGGCTTACCATATGTGCACTTTCCAGATATAAATGTAAGCTTTCTGTAATTTCTTGGATAGAATAACGTTGGCTAACAAACTTTTATTTTACCCGTTACGGCACTGTTTATTAAACTGCTTTTGTATTCTTTTAGTTTTTCTATTTCGTCAGTTTTTGTAGCTATCGCTTTTGATGTTATTGCAATCAACTGACCCAAATAAGTTGCAATCTCCTTTTGTTCCTTGATGGAAGGAATAGGAATTTTTAACTTTCGAATATACCCTGAGCTTATATTCATTTGACTTGTTTCGTTACCTATACTACGTATATAGGGATAGGCGGCCATGAAAAAATAATAACTATACAGGTTAATAATTTTCTCATTGAACTGCAACGCACAGCAAGCTTGATTGTATGTTGCCGATATTCCTAATATAGCGACTCGCCCCCTTGTAACACCTTGGCCGTACATCGCCATTAGTATTGTACCTGGAGGAGCAATTCTGGTTGCGGAATTTCTTAAACCCTTCTCGGATATAAATTCCTCCGTTTCCATTATAATTGAATAATTCACTTCTCCGGTTTTTATCCAAGGAATATTCCCGTTCCAATAGGATGGTCTCGTTCTATCTGGTGTTCCTCCAGTATCAATTTTAGCTAAGTAACCAATTGAACAAATAGACCACCCCACCGGTATCTCTCCAATCCATTCCACCCCGCTGTCCTTCATTTTAACTTTAGGGTTAAGGCCTTTGGTAACGGCTTTGTTTATCAGTGCATCGCGGCGTTCTTTTAATAATTCAATTTGCCGCTCTTTGATGCTAATGGCCTTATCGATTAAGGCAGTTTTAGAATTCAAAAACTGCGTAATAGCCATTTGCTCCTTTTTCGGCGGAAGTGGCAAAAAAAGTAGACCAAAGTCGTAATATCTAAAATCGGTGGAACGCTCACGTATTCCTTTAGCTAAGGATTGAATGAACCCCCGCCTGGCGAGATTCCTTAAAAAATAAGCGTAGTAATAAGCATCAACTTCATCGGGATTATATGGCGCACAAACCGAATATACAGGAGTAGACTTGCCATCCGAATCTGAAACTCCAATCGCTCCCGCAAAGGCGTCCATATTATGAATTACCAGATCACCCTTTCTTATTCCCTGGTAACCGTGTTCCTTTAAAGCTATAGTAAAGCCTTCCGTTTTTCTGTTTTTACGCAAGGTTACTTCACCATCCCTAAAACAGGTTATTATTTCGTCGCTTGCATTTACCGGTCTCTCCTTTTTAACAAACAACCACTTACCTTTCTTTGTCTTCCAGTGTGAAGGTATTTCACCCAAGTAATACTCACCGGTATCCTTATAAGAGGTATATGCTTTTAATTCTCTGGCTAATAGTTCCATTACACTGAATTTAATATGTCACGAATTAAACCCTCCCCTTCTCCTTCTAAAGCCAGTATTTCCTCACTAATCTCCTCTAAACTGCGCAATGGTTTAGGCCGATAGAAATATTTATTAAAGCTTAGTTCATAACCTATCTGGGTGGCATCCAGATTAATCCAGGCTTCGGCTACGTGTGGTTTTACCTCCTGCAAAAAGTACTTGTATATATTTTCTTTTAGTGGCACGTTTTCAGTATCGCGCAGCTCGCTTTCGGTTTCGTATTGCAGGTATTCACCTTTTTTACCGGTGGGGTAATAACCGTAATCGGGTAGTTCCGCTTCGGTGCAGCTTAAATGTTCGGTTAATTCTTTCAACTCAGCGGGGGTAAATTTGGTGGTGCCCTTAATTACCTTCTCAGCATTTTCATCGTACCGGCTAACGGCGTTTAGTATTGCATTTTTTTCGGTGGCGCTAAGTTTAATGCCTTCTTGCTTCAGGGTTTTGTCGGCTTTCTCCCTAAACAGATTAAAGTCGTTGTATTCTTTTGTGCCTATGGCCTTCATTAACTGTGCGGCCCTATCCATTAAAGCCTTTTGCTTTTTCCAAAGGGCGGGGTTGGCAATGCTTTTAATTTGTTTGGCATTCAGGTCCAGCCCGTTTTTTTCGCACCACTCTGTTATTGCTTTTTCGTGTATGTCGATTTCGCTGTATACCTTTTCGCCCCATTGTTGCCAGGCCCATTCCATGGGTTCGCGCAGGTTTTTGTCAAAACGCAGGGCGGCTATGCGTTCGTCGGTAAATTGTGCATTTAAGCGCTTAGGCCGTTCAATGGTAACTTTATAGTAGCCAAAGTCTGCATTATCGAATATACGCGAGGCAATACCTTCATCCTCCTTGGTTTCCGCATTGCGGGCACGTTCCACCGATTGCAGGCTCTTATATACATCCACAATTTGCCGGATGTTTTCGGGTGTAAACTCGCAGTTTTTATTGCCCAGATTTTTGCGCAGTTTGCGGAACAGCAGGCTGGCTTCAATTAACTGCACCTTACCTTTACGCGCCTTGCTTTTGTTGTTACTAAGTACCCATATATAGGTAGTAATACCGGTGTTGTAAAACAGGTTGTTGGGTAACTGGATGATAGCTTCCAGCCAATCGTTTTCGATGATATACCGGCGTATGTTGCTTTCGCCTCCGCCGGCATCGCCGGTAAACAGACTGCTGCCATTGTGAACCGAAGCGATACGTGTGCCCAACTTGCTTTGACTATGCGGCTTCATTTTGCTTACCATCTCCATTAAAAACAGTAATTGCCCATCGCTGCTGCGCGGGGTAGCATCTACGGTTTCGGCCTTGCCCCAGTAATCGTTCAGCACTACCTTAAAGCGCGGGTCTAACACTTCTTTGCCATCCTTAATATATTTTTGGTCGCTGGCCCACGATTTGCCATAAGGCGGGTTGCTAAGCATAAAATCGAACCGGGTGCCTGCAAATTCATCGGTAGAAAGTGTAGAGCCTACACGGATGTTTTCGGGGTTGTTGCCCTTAATCATCATATCGCTTTTGCAGATGGCATAGGTTTCGTCGTTAATTTCCTTGCCATATAAATACACATCGCCTTTGGCGCGTATTTCTCCCTCTTCGTCCTTAATAAAGTTCTGTGCCTCCGTTAGCATACCACCGCTACCACAGGCGGGATCGTAGATGGTAATAACCGGCGGTAGTTGGTCTTTTACCAGTTCAAACACAATGTGCGTCATCAGGTCTATTACCTCGCGTGGTGTAAAGTGCTCACCGGCTTCTTCGTTGTTGTCTTCGTTAAAACGGCGGATTAGTTCTTCAAATACATACCCCATGCCCAGGTTACTTAGGGCCGGCAATTTGCGGCCATCGGGGTCTGCTTTCTCAAAAGGAGTCAGGTTGATGTATCTGGAAGTGAATTTCTCAAGCACATCCAACAGCACATCCTTTTGGGCCATGTGGCGCACCTGGCTTTTCAGCTTAAACTTTTCGATGATCTCTTTCACGTTATCGCTAAAGCCGTTGAGGTAATCTTCGAAATTAGCCTGAAGTATTTGTTGGTTGTTGGTGGCGGTATCGTGCAGGCGTTGCAGGGTCCATTCGCTGGTATTATAAAATACATAGCCCGAAGCCTGGCGCAGGCCGTTTTCGTCCCACTCGGTAAATTTGGCTTCGTTTTTTTGGAAAGCCAGTTCATCCATTACCTTTTGCTTGGTGGGTTCCAATAGAGCATCCAGGCGGCGTAGCACTACCATGGGTAGTATTACATCGCGGTATTTACCGCGTACGTATACATCGCGCAGGCAATCGTCAGCAATAGACCAGATAAAGGAAACGAGTTTATTATGGACAGCAGTGTTCATAGCAGGAGGATTTAAAGCGGCGGGAAAGTAGTAAAAGAATGGAAGAGAAGGGAGAGGGTAGCGCTGTTTGCAGGGGGGCTGTTTAGGCCTGCGTGTGCCGACCACCCTCCTTCGGCTGCGCTCAGGACAAGCTAAGAATGCGTTACTAGCATTCTTACCACCCCTCCTGAATCAGGAGGGGAATTTTAGGACCACCTTCCTTCGGCTACGCTAAGGACAAGCTAAGAATGCGGTGCCTGTATTTTTGAAACCGCACCTGAACAATTAAGGAAGGACTAATGTTAAATTCTGTATTGCTATTATCCTTTTCCATTCTTCCTGTTTAGTAGCATTGCTATACCGTGCAGGTGTATTTAGTAGCGAGAACCTGATGTTATTTGCGTGGCAATGGCTTTGAATCGTTCTTATCCGTTGTTTTATATTAGGAATTTTCTCGAATGTCTTCCGTGTGAAATAAACAGCTTTCAATTTTTTTAATTGCGTAATTAACGCAATTGTGTCTTGCCAGTCAACTATGCGAGGGTCAATATAGATGTCATCTACGTTATCTTCTTCGCCGAGTTCCACGTCAACTGTTTGAATCAGATCGCAAAAATCTATCCGTTTTTCTTCCATTAAGGTTTCTTTGTCGGTTTGGGGCTGGTACTTCAGTGAAGGTTGATTCCAACATCCAGGCAGCAGGCTCCATAAATAGTTTCTTGGGCGACCGTAAAAAAAATCCGCGGCTATTTCTGCTTCCGGATGAAAGGTTCCTATTATTAAAATTTCGGTGTTCTCTGAAACTTTGTGATCAGGGAAGTTGTGGTGAACAAGTGGCATAAAATAAGTTTAGGTTATCAATGGGCTAAAAACGAATGAAAAATTATAATATTTTATGCTGTATTTATTTACCATTTATGCATTAATTTTCTTCTATTCTGTTTATAAATGTTTGCAATCGCTCAAATGGCTGCACGCAAGGGGGACAGTTAAATACAAGCTGCGTTCTGAAAACGGATGTGTTCTATTAAACATGGTTCGACTACGCTCACCATGACATGAGGGAGATTGGGTGCTTTGTGTGGTGGGTTGGTGAGTTGCCTGAGTGTGCCGACCACCCCTGGATTAGCTGGCGCTAATCCTGTCCCCTCCTGAATCAGGCGGGGAATTTTGGGGTTGCGCTGTTATGAAGGTTTAGCGTTTAAGCCTTAGTTTCTCGACCACCCTCCTTCGGCTGCGCTCAGGACAAGCTAAGAATCCGGTTCCCGTATTCTTGCCACCCCTCCTGAATCAGGAGGGGAATTTTTAAGAGCCAGCCTCCTGCGGAGGATGGTGAGGAATTGCGTTTGGCCTTACTGATTCATAGGCAAAATAGTGCGGTGCAAGTAGGGTACACCGATGCCAACCAGGGCGCCTACGGCGTAGCCTACAATAACGTCCGTCCAGTAATGTTTGCCGGCTTTGTAGCGCAGTAGCCCGGTAATAAGTGGCAGTGCCGCCGAAATGGACCACACCATTGGCTTTAACTTGCTGTGCGGGTTGTAATCGGCATAGGTTTGGGCAAAGTAAAAGCTCATAGCCGAAACGGTAGAGGTATGTCCGCTGAAGAAAGATTTAAAGTTATCGCTCTTCCACTTGCGTTCAATGGGCACATCGGGGTTATAAAGCAGGGGGCGTTTGCGGTGGGCCACATTTTTAACCAGTTCGGTAACACCCAGGTTAAACATAAATACTTCGGCGCCCATGGCAGCCACTTTGCCAAAATCCTTACGGGAGTTGCGGTTGGCTAAATGTGCCAAAGGCAGGGCGATGGAGGCATACAGCATGACATCGCTGGCATAGGCGGCAATGCGCGAGTTTTGTTTGGTTGCGCCGCGGTCGAACCGATTCACCTCGGTGCGGTTCAGGTTCAGGAGCGCTTCCTTAGGGGGTAGTTTTTGGGTGGTGCCTATCAAATACCCTCCGGTAAGGAAACTTACGGAGGTAAAAGCCAGCGGAATATCAACCTGGGTGCTTAATTTATACGGCGAAACAAACTGGGCACGGCCGGTTTGCAGGGTAACAACCAGGGCCAATAGCAGGTAGAGGTGCTTCATACCGCAAACTAAAGCAGTTTTGCGTTAAAGCGGTATTATTTTCATGTATCGGCAAAAATTAGTCGCGGTGGATAAGGCGGTAGGTTTTAACCTGGTTGCCGGCCGTTACTTTCAGGAAATAAACGCCATTCTCGAGCTTTCTATCTGCCCCCGGTTCAATATTTATAACTCCATTTTGCTTGTATGTTACAACGTTCAACTTGTATAACGCATTACCTAATACATCATATAATTCAACTGTAGCAAAATCATTTTCAGTTACCGGCAATTCTACTGTAACTTTATCGCGGAACGGATTTGGGTAAGCCTCCCCAAAAACCGTTTGTGCCATGCCTTTTTGAGAGAGAAAAAGCAGGGTAGCCGAAAACAGCAGGAGGTATATTTTTTTCATGGCGTTTGAATTATTGGTATATTGACTTAGATGCAGTTTTCGGGTTTATTCATAAAACCTGAAAACAGGGGTAAAAACTGTTAAAAACCGGGTCGGAGGGTTTGAAACATTTTACCCCCCAAACAGTTTAAATCAGTAGATCGGGTATTGAAAATATTGGAAGGATGCAACACCCCGGAACGTATTGCATCTATTGTTTAACGAAGAACAAGCAACGAGTGAGAAGGACATTTACGCTAATCTTTTTGTTATGCCTGGGGGTGTTTACCACTCTTAAAGCTCAGTTGAACTGCGCTTTTACCCCATCGGCTACGCAGGGTTGCCCGCCCTTTAATGTGGTTTTTACTCCGCAACAAACCGGTGGTGGCTATACGCATTACTGGGAGTTTGACAACGGCAACACCTCAACCAGCACTATACCAACAGCCAGCTACAGTAGTTCGGGCATTTTTAACGTAATGCACGTTATTATCAGCGGTGCCCAGCGCGATACCTGCTACCAGCAGATACGCGTATTTGTGCCTGCAGCACCCGATTTTATATCGGCCGATAACAATGGTTGCGTGCAGCCCTGCCATATGGTGCACTTTACCAACACCAGCATACCCGGCGAAAGCCCTATTGCTGAAGCCGTATGGAACTTTGGCGACGGTGGCTTACCTATCAGCGCGTATAACGCGCAACACTGCTATTCAACCCCGGGCACTTATAACGTAACACTGATTGTACGCGATACCAACAATTGCCAAACCAGTATTACCAAGCCTAATTTTGTAGTAATAGGCTCGGGTCCAACGGTGAATATTAACTCTACCACGCCTACGCAATCGTGCACGGCACCAACAAATGTGGCGTTCACTTCATCGGGCTCCTCACCTAACGGGGCTATTAGCTACAGTTGGAATTTCGGTAACGGGTTTTCATCGCAGCAAAACCCAACACAAGCGTTCCAAAGCGGCATTTACGACCCTTATGTTGTAGCAACCGACCCATTCGGTTGTCAGGATACGGCCTTTACGCATGTTGAAATTACTGTAGTGCAAGCAGGTTTTACAGCGAATACAACTAACGCCTGCTCAGGCATTGCCGTTCAGTTTACAGATACCTCAAACTTTGCCAGTTCGTGGGCATGGACCTTTGGCGACGGGGGGACTTCGTTTGCAAAGAACCCTACGCACACCTATAATGCTACCGGCACCTATACAGTAACCTTAACGGTAACTTATAACGGCTGCAGCGATAGCTACACGGCAACCAACTATATCAACGTAACCAATCCGGTACCGGTAAGCTTTACAGCACCTGATACATCGGACTGTGCAGCACCATTGACCATAAATTTTAGCAGTACGGCACCGGGTGCAGCAACCTATGCCTGGACGTTCGGCGATGGCGGTACTGACGCTACCGCTAACCCTGCGCATACGTATAACGCAAACGGTGTTTATACGGTGTCGTTAAGCGTTACCAATAGCGCAGGCTGTGTTACAACACTTAGCAAACCGGCCTATATCCACATTGGGGATATTCATGCATTGTTTACAGCCGATTCAACACATGGCTGTGCACCTACACTTATACGTTTTACAAATGCCAGTACCTCTAACGGGCCAATAACCACCTATGCATGGGACTTTGGCGATGGTGGCACGGCATCTACAGCTAACCCTTTCCATGTTTACACCAATGCAGGCACCTATGCAGTAACGTTAACCATAACTAATGCAGAAGGTTGCACCAATAGCTACACACTGCCCGATAGTATTAAGATTGGTCAAGCGCTAACACCTGCATTTATTGCAAACCCGCTGATTCAGTGTATAGACCAGACTATAACGTTTACCAATAACACGCTTAACACAGGTCCGCAGACGACCTATTTGTGGAATTTCGGCGACGGACAAACCAGCACACAGTTTTCGCCAACGCACGAATATTCGGATACCGGACATTATGATATTACGTTAACCGTAATTAACCAGGGCTGCAGCGCTACACTTGTTAAACTGAAATACATTCAGATTGTAGTACCACGCGCCGACTTTGTATTTAATTTTAACTGTGCCAGCCCTACTACAGTTGATTTTCGCGACACTTCGGTTGGCGCAGATTCGTGGTTTTGGGATTTTGGCGATGGCACAAGTTCTACACAACCGAGCCCTACGCATACCTTCCCGGCACAAGGAAATTATACCATAACCCTGGTAGTATATAATGCTACTACCGGTTGTACGGATTCAACGAAAAAGCAGTTGCCTATAGGTACGCCAAGCGCAGGATTCGGAAGTAACGTTACAAGTGGATGTGCCAGTTTAACGGTTTCATTCAGTGATTCATCGGTATTTGCCAGCGCATGGAACTGGGATTTTGGTGATGGAACACCTGTTAGCAATGCCCAGAAGCCGACGCACATTTACAGTGATACAGGTCGATACACAGTAACGCTAATTATTAATCCGGGACAGATATGTTCGGATACAGTAAGAAAAGTAAATTATATTACTGTTTACGGTACAAAACCCAGAATTGTAGCAGATCCTCCGCTTGGCTGTGTTCCGTTTACTTCGCAATTAAAAGATAGTAGCACAACCTATGCCGGAACGGTAGTAGCATGGACCTGGGTATTTTCAGCCACGGATAGTTCCTTCGTTAAAAATCCAAGCTATACATTCACAAATGCGGGAGTTAGTGTAATTAGCTTACATACTGCAGACAACCATGGTTGCAAAGCCGTAGCATCGATGAGTATTACAGGACGATCGATTACGGCCTCATTTACTGCAGATAGCATTGCATGCCCCGGAGAAAGCATTCAGTTCAATAATTTAACGACTAATACGGCTGCAGGAACGTTAAGCTATCAGTGGTTATTTGGTGATAATAGCAGTAGCACTTTAAGCAATCCTACACATGCTTATCTGCAATCAGGTGCCTATTATCCGACACTTATTGTAACCAGCTCGGGTAGTTGCACAGATACTTTTGTGATGGCAACTCCTATACAAGTTGATACCCCTATTGCTGATTTTTATGTAACTAGTAATTTCTCTCCTTGTCCACCGTTCCCGGTTCAGTTTTATAACAGTACCAACCGCACCGATTTAAAATGGCTGTGGTATTTTGGCGATGGGGACACCAGCACGGCCTTTGAACCACTGCACGTTTACTTCTTCCCCGGTGATTATGATGTTACTTTAATTGCATGGGATAGCTCGGGTTGTGTTGATACTATCACTTATATTGACTTGATACGCGTGCGAGGGCCTATCGGTAATTTTACCTTAACGCCTGACAGCGGTTGCGTACCGCTCACGGTAAGTATCAGCGGATCGGTGCAATCAACGGTGCACATAGTTGCAGACTTAGGCGATGGTGTTTCATTTCAGGATACCATTGGATTAACACATACCTATAACAACGCGGGTAATTATTACCCTGTTTATACCTTAACCGATAGTGTAGGATGTGTAGTAGCATACCCTATTGATACCGTAGTAGTGGGCATCATCCCTTATCCGAACCTACCACCAGACACCACGGTTTGCAAGGGAAATTATGTTCAGTTCAATGTTCCTGTTGGAGACTTCTTTCAGTGGAGTTCCAACCTGAGCCAAACTTATTTAACCTGCGATACATGCCGCGATCCGGTAAGCATGGCACCAGATACTATTACTTATTATGTTACGGCCACCACCACCCTGGGCTGCCAGGCCAAGGACACGATTACTGTGAATGTTGATGCTCTTCCGCAGATCTTTCCGGGTATTTCGTACCGGGTTTGTCCGGGGGATACGCTTCAGTTATCTGCCGGCCCTAATGTAACGGCAGCTACGTGGACACCTAATATCTTTATTAATGATACAAACCTGGTTAACCCCCAAGTATGGCCACCTGATACTACTGTTTACCGCGTTACAGGAGCTAACGCAACGGGATGTACCATCTCGCGGATAGTAAGAGTGTATGCCATTACCAAAGTAGATGCCGATATTTTGGAAGATACGGTGTTAGTGTGCGAGGGCACCAGCGTACCGTTACATGCGGTGCTTTATGAAGGCAGTGCTAATGACACCTCATTCTTTTGGCGCCCAGCTATTTATTTAAACGATAATACGTTACAAAGCCCTACGCTGATAGCACCACCGGGTGTGTATGATTATTCGGTAATTGTAAGTAGTTCAACCTGTTTACCTGATACGGATGTGGTGCATGTTACGATTGGTGCAACGCCCGACCTTGAAGCCGGCGATGACCAGACGGTAGCTGTTGGTACAACGATACAATTATATGCAGCTTCGCCAGGCAACATTACTTACTTATGGAAACCTACCACAGATAGTTTAAGTTGCACAAGTTGCCGCCGTCCGTTTATTACTGCTAACCAAACCCAAACTGTATATGTAAGTGCTATTAATGAGTTTGGTTGCAAGGCACTTGATTCGGTTCAGATACGTGTTGTAGGTTGTGATCCTAACTGGATCTTCATCCCTAACACCTTCACACCAAACGATGACGGATTGAACGATAAGTTGTTTGTTCGCGGCATTGGTTTACGCAAACTGGAATACTTTAGGGTGTTTGACCGCTGGGGTCATTTGGTTTACGAAGGCAAAGATGTAAACGATGGTTGGGACGGCAAGATAAACGGAAAGGCCGCAGAAATTGCCACCTATGTTTACCTGGTAAAAGGTGAATGCACCAGTGGTAACACGATAGAGAAACAAGGCAACGTTACGCTGATAAGATAAGTTTAAACATGCATAAAATAAAAGAGGGCCATGGGCCCTCTTTTATTTTATGCTCTATTGATTACAGCATCTTGGTTCGTTTCATAAGAAAAGGAAGCAAAACCTGGCGGAAATCGTTGTTAATATCAGCTTCCACAAAGTCGATTTGATATTGCCCGCAACGAAGTTTTAGTTCTTGTTCAAAACGATTCATTTGTTGCACATAATAGTCCTTAACCTGGTTGCTGTGCAGTTTTACCTTCTCCCCTGTTTCCATATCAATAAACTGGTAAGGACGGTTTTCAAATTCAAACTCCAGTTCTTTGCTTTTATCAACGACGTGAAACAAAACAACCTCGTGCTTATTGTATTTAAGGTGTTGCAGGGCAGCAAAAAGTTTATCAGCACTACTGCGATCCATATTGTCGAACATATCGCTAAAGATGATGATCATGCTTCGCTTATGCACGGTATCAGCAATTTCGTGCAGGCTTTGGGCTGCGTTGGTGGTAACATTCAGCGGTGATTGCTGCAACAGATTTTCGAGATGCGCATACAACATTTGTTGATGTTTGGTGCTGCTTTTTGCACCGGTATTTACCAGCACCTTATCGGTAAAGATGCTCAAACCTGCAGCATCGCGCTGGCGTTTAAGCAAGTTAATGAGCGCTGCAGCAGATAAGATGGAGAAGCGGAGTTTATTTGTTTTAGCACCGGCATCGCGCGGGAAATACATGCTGCTACTGCCATCGATTACGATTTGGCAGCGCAGGTTTGTTTCTTCCTCGTAGCGCTTTACAAACATTTTACCGGTGCGGGCATAGACCTTCCAATCGAGGTGGCGCGTGCTTTCGCCGGGATTGTAGAGGCGATGCTCGGCAAACTCAACCGAAAAACCATGGAATGGTGACTTGTGCAAGCCAATAATGAAACCCTCCACTACCTGTTTGGCAAGAAGTTCAAGGTTTTCGATCTCGGGAAAATGCTGTTGTTCTAACATCGGTAAACGGAATGCTAATTAACCAATATTGGTGTTATGGTTTTGCTAAAAATAAAAAAGGACAGCCAAATAGACTGCCCTTGTATTACTTGCCTAATGCAATGCTTACGATAAATGCTTGCTAAGCATGGCCACCAGGTTGGCCTTTGGCACAGCGCCTACCTGCTTATCAACTACCTGACCGTTTTTAATGAACAGGATGGTAGGAATGTTACGGATGCCGTATTTCATTGCCACTTCGGGGTTGTTATCTACATCCACCTTACCAACGATGGCCTTGCCTTCGTATTCTTTTGAAATTTCTTCGATGATTGGACCGATGGCCTTGCAAGGACCACACCATTCTGCCCAAAAATCTATAACTGCAACTTTGTTGCTATCCAGTACAGTGCTCTGGAAATTGCTATCGGTTAATTGAACTGCCATAGTTTTTTTATGTTTTTAAAGTTTAAAATCAATTTTTCGCGAAAACGGGGTTACAAAGTTAACCCAGTTCAACAATATTCATGCCCGGCCATTTATTTATTATCAACAGCCGATTTTGCCAATTCTCTTTCAATACAAGCGGTAATTTTGTCGTTTTCAGGGTATAGAAACGGGTTAAAGAAGGTGACAATTTCGCCATTTCTATTAACAATATACTTATGAAAATTCCACCACGGATAGACCTTAAACCCCAGAATTGACGATTTGTCTGCTAAAAACCGGTAAAGGGGTTGCGCCTGTTTTCCACGCACATGGCCTTTGGCCATGAGCTTAAACGTAACACCATAGTTAACCTTACAGAACATTTCGATTTTGTCAGCATCCTTGGGTTCCTGTTTAAAATCGTTACTGGGAAAGGCGAGTATTTCAAAGCCCTGGGGCTTATACCTCTGATAGATGGCCTCTAATTGAGCTAATTGCGGGGTTTGCCCGCATTTGCTGGCAATGTTAACCAGCAACAGCACTTTACCCTTATAAGCCTCCCAATCCAGTTTTTTGCCTGAAAGCTCAGTTAACTCAAAATCATAAATACGCATTGCCATAACTACCTGAAGGTAGACGTGCGAGTGTCATTTTTATTGAAGACGGAGTTGTAAGCCCTTATTCGCAGGTTTTTTTGATGGCTTTTTGAGCCGCTACGTAACCCATATCGGCTGCTTTGGAAAGATCCAGACAGCCTTCCATCAATTCGTTGTTGCCTATCTTAGCAAGTCCGCGATAATAGTAGGCTGAAGGATCAGTTTCTTCAAAAATCAGGAAACGCGTGAAATCATCAATGGCCGATGCAAATTCCCGGTTCATGAGTTTAACCTGTCCGCGCGCCTTGTAGGCATAATGATAGGTACGATTGAGGTTAATGACCTTATCGTAATTATAAGTGGCAGCATCGTACTGTTTCCAGTCGGTAAGAATTTCCGCCTGCGCCATCAGGGCAAGCACATATTCGGGATTTAGTGAAAGCGCTTTTTCGTACTCCTTATATGCTTCGCTCTTGCGCTTCATTTTCTGATAAAGACTACCCATGTTGTAAAACAGTTTGGGCTGCGTGCTATCAATGCTTGCGCAAATTTTATATTCCTTTAAAGCCAGGCCCTGCGAACCAAAAAGGTCATCCATTTCAGCCATGGCAAACCATGCATTAAAGTGTCGCGGATATAATTCAACTGCCTTCTTCAGGTATTGTTCTGCATTACGGAAATTCTTTTCTCCGATAGCCTTTTGCGCTCTGCGATAGAAAAATTCAGCCTTGATGTGTTTAATGCTATCGGCTGCAGCCAAGGCCATATCGCCAACGCTTTGAGTTGGCTTTTTGACTACCGGCTTAGTCACTGTATCCATTTGTGATATAACCGGCATTACGGCCTGTGTATCTACGGTGGCGGTATCCAATGCTTGCTGTGCCAATGGGTTTGTTACAGTATCTTTGTTAGCCACAGTATCAGTTAACACCATTACATGGCTGCTACTATCTTTATTACCGGCAGTAGAGTCTACAAACACACTTACAGGCTTTGAAGCCACCGTATCCTTAGGCGCCTTTTGCACTTTTATACTTTTAATAACCACTGAATCATGGGTATTCGGAATCTGGATTTTCATTACCATGCCTGTATCGGCAGGCACTACCAGTGGCTTTTGCAGGTGGGCCAAGCTTAAAGAGTCGATTATCGGATTTTCGGCTCTTGCCGTATCCCACTTACCCTTTCGTTTTTGATTTACGTCGGTTTCCGGATTCTGATTAACAGCGGTTTTAGTTTTAGCGCTGCTGATAGTGGGGCCCAGATCGTAAATAATAACCGTATCCATAGGGAAGTATTCCTTAAACTTATTCTTCCTCTTTTCGTTCCGTTTAACCTCTATCTTTTTGTTGTCATCTTTTGCAACATCATCCTTAATAGCAAGGGCTTCCATTTGTTTGGTTTCCTCGCTTACGGTATCCACGGGTGTAAGTTGTGCTACCACCGAAGTATCTAAAACGGCTGTTACACTGTCGTTTTGTGCTTTGGCCACGCTTTCGGGAGCAAGAATCTTGTTAAGAATAACCCGTTCGTTCTTTAGCTGCACCATTTCCTGCGTTAGGCTGTCCTGGATATGTTCCAGGTAGGGCATTAACAACACCTTATCGCGGGCACGTTTCATTTTCTGCAATAAAGCCTGAATGTTCTTTTCATCAACCGGTTTATCGCTTTCGGGAATATTAAGTGTATCGATACTGGCTTGTATACCCTGCAGCATGGCCTCATTCATTTCCATCATTACATCCACCAGTGCCAGGCGATTGGTAGCTTCTTCGGTAGTAAGTGCAGGTAGAATGACCGGTTCTTCAGTTTTTTTGGCTTCCTCGCCATAAAGTAATTTGATAGCTGCGCTATCTAACTCAGGAGTTTTATGGACTACAACCGTTTCGGGAGTGTATTTGTAGCCTTTAGGGTAAACCGGAATTTTAATCCGCTGTCCGGGAACCAGGTCCTGATTTACATTCCTCAGTTTGTTGAGCTTAACAATGATTTGAGGATTAACAGAAAGTTTAGCAGCAACGGCGGTAACCTTAATTTGTTTTTTGATATCGTAGGTGCCTATTTTATAAGGAACACTATCCATTCCTACTTCCTGGGCATGCAAGCCCAAGCCAAGAAACATACATAACAATAACCACAGTAGGCCTAAATTCCGCATTACGATAACGAATGTATTTTTAAAGTACGACTCCCAAACCACCACTATTCCACAAGAACGAGGCCGAGTGTCCTAAACAAGTAATAACAAATGAAAAAAAACAAGTTGTGATAGCGTATGTGAAACGTTACGCAAACTGCCGGAGAGAAGTTACACTCAGTATATTATCAGCTCCTTAACCACTTCACTCTCCAATTCGCGGTTAAGCAAGTCGCGCATTTTTTCGCGGCTGTAATTTAACTCCTGCTTAAGGGGGGCATTTTCAATTTTTACGTAAAGTTTACCTCCTTTTAATGAAAGAGCTGAAGTGTAGCGTGCTATTGGTTTGCCCATTATACGCTCCCACCCTTGCTTAATGCGTGTTTCGTCCATACGTGGTTTAAGACGTAACTCCTTAACCATCTGTTCAATAGCCTGACCTAATGTAATGCCGTTGGTGTAACGCATAGTAACGCTAATATACCCCGTTTTGAGATACTAACAGGCAATTCAATGGCCAAAAGACCGCCGAAGAAATGCTAAGAGGGAAAATGATGAATTTGAATGACTTATTGGGCTGTGCACTTATAACCTTGCGCTTCGTAAGCGTCGATGGTCATTTTAAGCCCGGCACTTTTATCGGGAAAATCTTTTGGGCAATATTCGCGTACATCGGAATTACCAAAATCGCACTTATAACATTTGCTACAAGATGTAAATTGCACCAAAATGGCGAAAGCCACTAAAACGATAATTCCAACTTTTTTCATGAACCGGTTCTTTTAAGCAAAACAAATTTGAAAGAAAGAATTGTATTTCCAAAATTTGCCCGCATGAGGCTTTTACGCCGGGTTCTTCCCGTTTTCCTGATGGCTATTGCATGTTTTGCAACGGCTCAAATAGATACCAGTTCATTCGGTGGACTTTATTTCATCAAGCTGCCCAATGGCATGAGCTCGGTAGTTTACCCAAAACCGGGAGCACCTAACGTGCAGATAAGCCTGCATATAAGAGCGGGAAGCACCTATGAAACTGATACCTCCAGCGGTAGTAGCAACCTTATTCAAAGCATTTTTGCTGACCGGATAGCAACAGCATTGCGCAGCGGTAAACAGGGGGTATCGTTACAGAATACGGCTTTTACAGCCTGGTGCACACCCGAGCAAACAATCTTTCAAATCTCCGGCCCACCGGCTTACACGCCTATTTACCTGCAATTATTGGGAAACGCACTTTATAATGCGCCGGTTTTACCCAATGAATTAGAGAAAGCTATTGAAGCGAGGAAAAAAGAAAATGAAGCAAGTAAAACCGATAAGGCCAAACAACTTGAAGAGAAGTTAAGTAGACAGATTTACAGATTAGATTATTACCGCATTAATGTAACGGGCGATCCTGCTGTATTATCAAAACTTGACACGCAAATTGTAAACACTTACTACCGCAAGCTATATGTGCCTGAAAATTCGCTGTTTGGTGTTGCAGGTGCTATTACTCCGGTTTTGTACCAGGATTTTTTTGAGAATGCTTATCGCAAGGTGTATCGTACGGACTTTGATCCCGAAGTAATTATAAGAGTGGTGGATTTTAAACCTATGCTTTATACAACGCAGTTAGTAGCGGAAGCAGAAACCAGCCAACCGGAATTTCAAATCTGCTGGCAGTTTCCGGGAAGTAATGCTAACGGCCAGTTAAGTTACATGGCTTACCTGCTGAGTTCGGTTTTGAACGACAAAAACAATTATATACAGGCAAAGGCGCGAAAACTTGGATGTAATTTTCTACAGTTTCAATACGAGGCCAATAGCTTTAGCGCTATCTTTAGGGCAATCATCCGCCCATCGAAAGCAAATTTCTTTCAAACCTACCACATGGTGTTGACTGAGCTACTGCAACTGGATAAAACCCTGTTAAACGAAACGATGCTGAATGCAGGTAAACTGAAATTTAAGAAGGAATACACCGACATTACGCAGACCTTAGCCTATCCGGACTGGGTAATAAAGTACTGGCCCTTTCGCTCAGAAATTTTCTTTCAAACCTTACCTGACAGCATAATGCCCATAAAGGAGAATGCGATGCGGAAGTTTGCCATTGAATACCTGCGCGAAAGTCCACATACAACGGCTTTATTTATAAATGCAGCAGACCGTGCCGAACTTGGTGTGGATTCGCAGTTTATTGAACTGGACGAGCAGATCAATAACACCGTATTTTCATTCAGACCCAATGTTACCGAACTGGAAGGGGAAACCAATGAAAAAGCACTTAAAAACCTGCTGCAATGGTTGCAAATAAATACCGATATACAGGCACAGGTTAACGGATGGTCGGACGAGGGAGAATACAACCGCGTAAAGGATGATTCCATTATGCAGTTTATTGATTCGATGCCTGAGTTCAGGAAGATAAAGGTGGACCTTGTAAAGAAGAATTATCTGCGACCGGATGTTGTGCGGGCGCTAAAGGTGGTTAAATACCTGTATGACCACGGCATTGCCAAGGAAAGGCTGACAGGTACCGGCATGGTGTTTAAATCGGCCAACCGGCAAGAGGCCCTCAGTAATATGAAGGTTGAAGTAACATTGAACAAGCTACGCAAAAGCGTATCGCTATTTGAATACCATTATGGAGTAAAACCAAAAGAATGATGCATCACGGAAAAACACCGAAAGAATCGACAACAATAATGACCGAGATTGTGTTGCCCAACGACACAAACGCACTCAACAATTTACGCGGAGGTAAAATATTGCACTGGATGGACATAGCCTGCGCTATTGCAGGTGGAAAGCACTCTAATTCAATAGTAGTAACCGCATCGGTTGACAATGTATCGTGGGAGAACCCGATAAAAATAGGTGACGTAGTAACTATTGAAGCCAAGGTTACCCGCTGCTTTAATACCAGTATGGAGATTTACGCAGAGGTTTGGGCAGAGAACCTGCCTACCCAAACACGTTACAAGTGCAACGAAGCGTATTATACTTTTGTGGCGCTTGACAGCAATGGCAGACCTAAGAAGGTAACACCATTAATACCTGAAACTGCTGACGAAAAGAAACAGCACGAAATGGCCCTTCGGCGCCGCGAGTTGCGCCTGGTATTAGCCGGCCGAATGAAGGCGGCCGATGCGCCTGAACTGCGCAATTTGTTTTTCGGGAATTAATCCAATAAAAAAGGCGAAGAATTTCTTCGCCTTTTTTATTGCTTATCAATTATGATCATAAATCGTAATTAAGAACGATGCCATTGCTTTTAGGGTGCGATTGGCAGGTTAACACATAACCTTTTGCAATTTCAGCATCGGTTAAACTTTCGCGGTCATCCATTTCTACTTTACCCGAAATAAGTTTCGCGCGGCAGGTACAGCAGGCAGCAACCATGCAGGAATATGGTGGATCATACCCTGCATCTAACGCAGCTTCCAGTATCGTTTCCTTCTCGCTCACTTCAAACTCGGCCTGGCGACCATCCCATATGATCTTTACCTTCGTTTTACCGGTAAAAGGTGTTTCATCTTTTACAGCAGCACCAACTCCCGCCGCTTGTTTATCTTCTTCCGCTTTGGCGGTAAAGTATTCGATGTGCAAACGCTCTTTAGGGATACCTAATAACTGAAGTGCACTTTCTACTTCCTTCATCATTGGCGTTGGGCCACAGATGAAAAACTCGGCCTGCTGAAAATTGAGGTCTGTGTTTTCGCGCAATAGTTTAAGCGCCATATCCTTCACCATGAAGCCACTGTAAGGATGTGCGGCATTAAGCGGCGTATCGAAAATGTGGACCACTTTTAAGCGTGATGCATATGTACCAAGCAGGTCTTCGATGTGGTTTTTGAAAATGATGCTCTCCTCGTTGCGGTTACCATAGAACAAGGTAACACGGCTTCCAGTTTCCTGGGTTAATACGGATTTTAGTATGGAAAACACGGGAGTAATACCTGAACCGCCAGCAAACAGCACATAGTGCTTGGCATTTGCAGGACTTATAGCAGAATGGAAATTGCCCATAGGCTCCATGACTTCCACTTCTAAACCCGGTTTAAAATTATCGTTTATATAGTTGGAGCCTTTACCGCCGCTTACGCGTTTAATGGCAATGGTAGGTAGTTCGCCTGTAAAAGGAGAACTACAGAAGGAGTAACTGCGGTTTACATTTTCGCCATTAACCACCAGTTTAAGCGTGGTGTATTGTCCGGGTAAGTAGTTAAAGTTCGCTTTTAACTCATCGGGCACCTGAAACGATACTGATACGGCATCAGCGGTTTCGTTCCTTACTTCTGCAACCTTTAACTTATGAAATCGTGACATGCTTAATTTTTTTCGAACTCAAAAATAACAATACAGGCTTAGCCTGCTTTTACCAACTCTACATCAAAAATTAGTGTAGCCTTTGCAGGTATTACCGGCGGACGGCCCTGCTCGCCATAGGCCAGAAAGTAAGGGATAATTAATTTAGCCTTACTGCCTTCTTTCAGTAATGCAATGCCTTCGTCCCAGCCTTTAATAACACGGCCTGCGCCAATGGGAAATACGATTGGTTGGTTACGGCGGTATGAGGAATCGAACACCGTTCCGTTTACCAGCATACCTGTGTAGTGCACCGCTACATTTTGAAACTTTTGTGGTGCATTACCTGTGCCCGGTGTTTCAAGTATATAATGCAATCCGCTTGGCGTACCTATCGCCCCGGGATAATTCGTTTCAACAAAGGTTTTGAACTCGGCCATCGCCACTAATTGCGCTTGTTCGCGCTGTTGACGCAGTTCTTCTAATTTCTTTTCATATTCTGTCATAATCGAGCTTTATAATTGTGCTTAAATTTTAACTCTTTAAATACGCTCCATTTTTACTGTAGCAATTGAAACATGAAACTCCGCCTTTTGTAAGCGACCATTAACAAAGTGATACACACTTCGGTTTCCATCGCTGGCTTTAAATTCAACAGTGCCTGGTTCAGGTTTTTCAAGATTCACGAATTCTCCTTCGGGCTCATAAAACATGCGCTTAATATTAGAGGGATCCTTAAAATACAAGCCCAATACGGAGAATACAGGTGCTTCGGTAAAAGTTCTTTTGCCTTTGTTACCGTTTACCTGATAGGTAAGTCCCTCCAGTTTTATTATTGACCAGCGAGTAACTTTTCCGTTCTCTACCTCCCGAAAATTGCTTGAAAATAATTTGCCGCCTTTAAATACCACTTCGTAATGCGTAATATTTTCGCGATCGACCCAAAGAATGGTGGCCTTGTTTCGCGAGTCGGCTATAAACGTTTCAGTACCATCAGCTGCTACCTGATGCACCACCACCAATTCTCCGATTTTATCGCCCCAAAGCATCATTTTAAACCGGGCAGTATCGGCTGTTGCAAAACTTTGCAAAACAGCAAACCAAAACAGCGCGATCCAATAGAGGCGTTTCATACCTGCAACTCTTAAAATGCGAATGATAGGGACATGCTTGGGATGATAGGCAACTGGTTAACACGTGTAAACGTAACGCGGTCGAAATAGAAAATGTTCTTGCGGTTGTACACATTGCTGGCACTGGCACTTAACTCAATCTTAAGCTTATCCTTTATATTAAATATCTTTTTGAAAGCAATATCCATGCGGTGGTAGGTTGGTAAGCGCCCACCATTAATATTGCTACTATACAGCATGCCCAGGTTACCGTTGTTGGTAGTATAATTAGTGCTGATGCCGTCGTTGAAATTAAGCGCTTCGTAGAAGGCCTGTGTTTGGGTAAAAGGGAAACCCGAGCCGAAGTTCCAACGAACGGAAACCTCATAATCTTTCTTCTTGCCAAAGGTATACGAGGCCAGCAGGTTAACATTGTGGCGACGATCGAAATGGGGCGGATACGTTTGAACTCCATCATTACGATGCACCCAGGCTAACGAATAGGTGCCGTAAACGAATAAACCTTTGTATTCCCATTTGGCCATTACATCCAAACCATAGGCATCACCTTTTTCCAGCATATAGTTAGGGTCGTCGTTAAACTGCTTAAAGCGGTTAATGTTAAAGAGGTGCCAGAAATATTTGTAATAGGGCTCGATATTAACCGTAACATTTTTAGGCAGATCCAATTCAACACCGAAGATGGCATGCACACTACGCTGCATGTTGCGTATTTTGTCGTACTTACTTGTGTTTCCTGTTGCATCAACAGGCACTTCATCCGGCCCGGTAAGAAAACCGGTAAACAAGTTCACCACATCACGGTCGCTCTTGGCACTGATAAAGTTCTGCGAATACATACCAGTAGCCAACTTCAAGCGAATCATATCATTGATGTTGTACTTCATGCTCAGGCGTGGCTCGGGCGAGAACGCTGCAATGTTGGAGTAGTATTGCAAGCGTGCACCCGCTTCTATCACAAACTTTTTAATGTATTTGTGCAGCATGAAATAGGCGCCAAGGTCAGTTGTATTCTGGTTTTGCTCGTATTTCTGCAAGTTGCTGGTGTTATAGAAGGAAAGTTCCGTGCGATTGCCTTCAATTACCAATCCGTATTTCAATTCGCCCTGTTTCAGATAATAGACGAAGTCCATACCGATATCGAAACCGCCAATTAAACTACGACGAGGAAGGTTGTCGGCTTCTGTAAGTTTAATTTCGTATTGCGAATAACTGAAGTGGGTATTAAAGTAGAGGTTAGAGTTTTTAGGAACAGCCAAAAAGTTACCGCCTATACCAAAGGTATTCCACTGATAGCGGGCAGCTGCAAATGAAGCTATATCGCGAAAATTAAAACCGGTGATATTGAACTTGCTACCCGCACCTGTACTCAACGAAAACTTGCCGTAAAAGTCGTAGAACGAATACGGCAGACCGTTTTTACCGGCATAAGGGTAAAGAGCCTTAGAACTTTGGTTAAGATACGAAACCTTAGAGCTAAGAATTAAGGAAGCGCTGGTTTTGCTGTTCTCTTTCAACTTAACTACCGGAATTTCTAACAAGGCATGCGCCATAAACGGGCTTGCGCCAACCTTTCCACTGAATTTTTTGCGATTACCATCCTTAGTAGTTACATCAACCACAGCCGAAATACGGCCGCCATATTGGCTCGGGAAACCGCCGGTATATACGTCAACGTTCTTAATTACATCCGTTTCATAAACTGAAAAAAGGCCAATGGAGTGAAAAGGATTATACACCGTAATTCCATCGAGCAAAAATTTGGTTTGAATGGGTGTGCCGCCACGTATAACTACCTGGCCACCCTGGTCGCCCGTTGAAACTACACCTGGTAACATCTGCAGGTATTGGGCAATATCCGCCTCGCCGCCTATGGTAGGCATGCGTTTCATATCAACCGGAGTTACAGATACCACTGAAACACGTGATTCGGTACGGCGTTGTTCTTTTTCGGCACTGATCTCTACGCCACCTAATTCAACCGACTTGGTTTCCATGAAGTACTTCATGTTAACCGTACCGCTTTTCTTTATCTCAACCGTTTGGGTTTGGCTATCAAAACCGATATACGATACGGTAATTTTATAGGTGCCGGGGGCCAGGTTGGGGATGTAAAAGAAACCCTGGTCGTCGGTTGCCGCTCCCAAATCGGAGCTATCAATTTTAACCGATGCAAACGGAACTGCTTCGCCATTGGCCTTATCATATACAAAACCTTTTACTGCGCCTTTTTGGGCTATCGCAAAAGACACCATGGCAAGAACCAAAAAAGCAAGAATAGATATACGCTTCATACAGACATTTAAGCGGGGCGCAAGATACAATTTTGCCCCAAAGTAACCTTTAACAGAGCCTCCGGTGAAAACTGTTAAATCTTAATGTAATTGCTGAATATTTTGATGGAAATAGCCAATAAAATGACCCCAAAAAACTTTTTAATAGCAGCCAAAGCGGTATCGCCTAATTTCTCCTCAATCCAGTCGCTGCCCCTTAAAACAAGGTAAACTATAGCCAGGTTTATTACGATACCCACTAAAATTTCAACAGAACCATAAACAGCCCGCAACGAAAGAATGGTGGTTAAGGTTCCTGAACCTGCAATTAAAGGAAAAGCTACCGGCACATAGTTACCGGCACGCCCTTCTTCGGGGTTGGTGCGAAAGAGATTGATACCCAAAATCATTTCGAGGGCCAGGATAAACAACACAATGGAGCCCGCCAGAGCAAAAGAGCGAACATCAACGCCCATGAAGTTAAGAAAGGTTTCTCCTACAAAAAGGAAGAAAACCATTAAAGCGCCTGAAGAAATTGTAGCCAGGATAGGATGGAAATCGGGCACCCGCCTTTTTACCGATATAATAACCGGTAAACTGCCTATTATATCCACCACCGCAAAAAGCGTAAACGTAACCGTAGTTACCGATTTAATGTCCATTGCCCAACTAAATTAGTCGGCGCAAAAATAGCCCAATTATTGGTGCTGAATGGTAAGTCGTCCGGTTTTTAATAGCTGCGTGCCCTTTTGGATACGGTATAGGTAATAACCCGAGGCCAGCATGGTTGTATTAAGATGCAGGCTGCCGGTAAAAACCTGTTTAGTTATTAGCTGGCCCGTTTCGCTAAGCACTTGAAAACTGAGCGGTTGGTTAAAATCGGTTTGCACATTCACTACATCGCTTGCCGGTGTAGGATAAACCCTGTAAGAATGTCCTGCGTCAAATTGCTTAATACCGGTTTGCGGTGTAACTGTAATGATGGCCAAAGCAGCGGCGCAATTAGGGCATGTACTGTTTGAATTATCGCAGGCGCGATAATAGATAGTATCGGTGCCGGTAAAGCCCGGTGCCGGTATATAGGTAAATACGTTAGCGTTATCCATACTTACTGAACCATGTGCGGGTCCGCTTTTTATATTGGCATATAATCCACCATTTTCAGGATCAGTATCGTTGGCCAGCACAGCAATGCTCGCAGTGTCGCCTTCTTCCACGCTAACTATGTCGTTTAATGCAGTTGGTATGCGATCGGCATGATAATCCGGTTTGTATTTGTAATCCATATTAACAGGGAAAGTAGCTGCAGTTACTTCCGTTCCGCTTGCGTCAACTGCGGCCAAACGGATAGAATCATCGCCAAAAACCTGAATCCTGGCATAAGTGGTATTGAAATTATCCTGATCGCATAGACCGCTACCACCCTGGTTCCACATATTAAAACCCATAAATTGCTGGTAAAGCACCCAATCTCTACTGTTTGCTTTGCTAAGGTTGCCACTATTTAATTCAGGGATGCCACTGTTGGTGCCATCATCCAAGCCAACCGTGTGCGAATCGGCACTGATGAGATACACGTTCTTGATATTGTTATTCATAACATGATGGAGCACCGTATCGGCATCCTTCCAATATCCCGACCAATTATCGGCAAAGTTCTGTGCTGCGGTATAGCCTTTATTAGGGATATTTATGCCCTGTATATCGGGTGCCCAATAAGGCACATTGCCATTACCTATTTTCAGAAGCGTATCAAGCGCTAAACGCCCGCCTAAGTTATAGGCATCGCTGCTGATGATCAACTTCCAGGTGGCCGTTGAATTTTGCAATCCGGTTAACAGCCAATTCATTTGATTATCGCCCAACAACGAATAGTGACCAGTTGCACGGTAGTACCAACCACCAGCGCTATCTATAATTGCGTTGGCTTGCGGCGTACGCATGCTTCGCAGGTCTAACACAAATACCTCTACATTGCCTGAACGGAAACTGTGATAAATACCTTCGGATGTATCAACCAGGTTATAACCCGGGAACCATTCGCGGTAGCCGGTTATAGAGTTACGGCGGGCTTTAGCAGGCATTTGCCAAACTTCGGGTGCACCGAGTGGTTTTGATTGAAATGGATTGATTACAAAGCCGGTTACTGCGTTGTAACCTGCTGCATCGTTCAGGTAATCGTGGTCGTCGTATACATAATCAACGGCCACAGACTTAATAAAATGTTCGTGGCTTGGACTAACGTAGCGCTGCTTATACAAGTTTTGAACGTTTGCATAATTGCTGGCCCAGCTGGTTGGCGGGTTTGTAAAGTAAATATCGAACCAACCGTTACCATCGGGATAGCCCCAATCGCCCATTTGAATAAAGGCCTTAGGATTTTCGCTTAACGCCCGAACAAAAATGGCTGAATCG
Source organism: Chitinophagales bacterium (assembly GCA_046329495.1). Lineage (GTDB taxonomy): Bacteria > Bacteroidota > Bacteroidia > Chitinophagales > LD1 > Bog-950. Next base: position 246,959 of record JAXLUO010000002.1, read on the forward strand.
GTAGAAGTTAAATCGTAGATACAGGAACCGGCCACAAATACCTGGTTACGAACCATGCCGGCCGACTGAAAGGTTTCGAAGGTTACCACGTCACCAACCGGAACATTATTAATGGTAGTACGCAGGTAATAACGGGTATCAGGCAGCAAACCACTGGCAGTAATCTGGCCAATTGTATCAAGTGATGCGTCGGTAACTCCGCTAAATCCAAAACCTCCGCTGACAAAGGTGGGGTCGGTATTAACTTCAATTTTGAATGCGGTAGCCTGGCTGGTACGCAAAAAAACCCGGCACGAAGTATCGGTTACCCCACCCACAATGGGGCCATGCGTAACCACCTGTGCCTGAAGAAAGGCAAAAGACAAAAGAACAGCCGACAGTAAAACATATAGTTTTTTCATTTTGGGTACATTGAGGAGGTGAATATAATAATTAGCGACGGAGCCTTAAAAGGATGGTTCCGTTTTCGATGGAAAAGGTAGTATCATAGCAATATGAAAAAATGGATTGGCATTGCCGCCGGACCTTTACTGGCGTTGTTAGGTTACTACCTGTTAAGCAGTAAGCAGGTACCACATGCCGCCTGCCAAATGGCCGCTGTTGTAATTTGGGTTGCCGTGTGGTGGCTCACCGAGGCTGTGCACCTGGGGATAACCTCGCTATTGCCCTTTTTATTGATGCCGGTATTGGGCATTATGAAAACCGAAGAAGTTTCGATGCAGTATATGGACCAGATCATTTTTCTTTTCATGGGTGGTTTCTTTTTAGCCTATGCCATGGAAAAATGGGGACTACACGAGCGGGTAGCTTACCGCATTATTATGTTTATGGGCAATAGGCCCAGTAAGGTACTGTTTGGTGTAATGCTTACCGCCTACCTCATTTCGGCATGGGTTAGTAATACGGCAACGGTAATGATGCTTATAGCAGCTGTAATGGCCATTATCAATCAAAAAGAACTGTATCAGGAAAGTGACCGTAAAAAAGTGGCTTCCGGTATATTACTGGGCCTTTCGTTTGCTGCTACCATTGGTGGTATGGCAACACTGGTTGGCACCCCGCCTAATATGATTTTTGCAGGCATGTATGCAAAGAATTTTCCTGAGCAGCCACCTGTAGACTTTCTGCAATGGATGTTGTTTGCCGTGCCGTTCTCCTTTACTTTTCTATTGTGTGCTTATTTCATTCTTCGCTACATGTTCATTCCGAAAAAGAGCGATGTGCCATTTGATATGAACACTATACGCAATAAAAGCGCAGCACTCGGAGCCCCATCGCGCGAAGAGATAACCATACTGGTGTTATTTGTAATTACAGTTTTGATGTGGTTTTTCCGTGAGGATTTGCCATTGGGTACGTTTAAAATAAAAGGATGGTCGCACTTGTTTGGAGCATATAGCAATTACATCAAGGATAGCACCGTTGTAATTTTTACGTCCCTCTTTCTGTTCATACTGCCCAGCAATAAACCTGATGAGAATATATTAGAGTGGAAGGATGTAAGCAAGCTGCCGTTGAATATTATCCTGTTGTTCGGGGCAGGTTTTGCCATTGCAAAGGGATTTGAAACTACGGGGCTAAGCACCTGGCTGGCAAAGCAGCTACAGGTTTTAAACAACGCGCCTCTGCCTCTTATTTTGCTTGGCATTGTGGTAATGGTAACTGTGCTAAGCGAATTTGCATCGAATACGGCCAGTATACAATTAGTGCTGCCGGTGGTTATTCCACTCGCCAGTACCTTGCATGTTAGTCCGCTGTTGTTAATGCTTACGGCTACGTTTGCCGCTTCGCTGGGTTATATGCTACCGGTAGCTACAGCAGCCAATACCATTGTATACGGCACCGGTGAAATAAACACACGTGATATGATGAGGGCAGGTTTAGTGCTTGACTTGCTGGGCGTGGTTTTACTTACCCTGTTTATGTGCACGTTAGGTAATTGGGTATATGGATTCCATATCTTCAGCTAGAAATAAAAAAGCCGCGATGAATTATCGCGGCCCTGGTTTATTACTTTCTGCTATTACAGATTGAGTTTAACCTCCGTAATAGCCGGATGCGTGCAATCGAATTTCGAAAGATCATCGGATTTGTTTTTGCCTTTATGGGCGAGATCCATATTGCTAAAGGTAGCATTACCGTTGTTGCGGATGCAAATACGGTACTCATCTTTAACACTACCATCGTTGTTTTTGTAAGCATCGTTCATTTCGCCATCGTAGATGATATCCGGAATTTTATCGCCGAATACAGCGATGAAAATTTTGCCGAACAGAACTGTATTGTCGGGTTTACCTGTGCCACGGGTTATTTTGTTATCGTGGAAGGAGATACCACCACTGTAAGGGTCGTAGATAGAATCTTTAAAAGGCTTTTGAAGTGAGGTGTAGCTGATTACCGCACCTGACAAGGTATTGTTACCTGCAATTTCGTTATTAAACACATCGCAATCGTTGGTTGCCATTACAATGATACCGGTACCTGCAGGGATTTCGGAAACTGTAGTACCTTTTACACCAAAGTTATTGGTGTTGTTATTAATAAAGCGGTTGTTGAACACACGGCAACGTTTGCCGTTTTTAACAGGCAGATCGGGCAGATCAAATACCAGCATACCGCCTGTGTTATTTTCTGAAAGGTTATCATACACATCTGCATCGGTACTGTTTTCAATTTCGATACCTGCTACGTTATCATGCACATGACATTTGCGAACAATGATGTTCTTTGACTGGCCTACGTATACACCTGCATCCGATGAACCAAACACCTCGCACTCTTCAATCAACACACCATTACATCCAACAGGGTAAGTTCCATACGAACCATTCTTGGGATCGTGCAGATTCGTCCATCCCACCTTTAAACGGCGGAAGGTAACATTGGTAGCATCCTGTACCTTAATGCAATCGCCTTTAGCATTTACTACCGTAAAGTCTTCCATTACCACGCCATCGGCAGTAATTCGCAAAGCTTCGGCACCGTCCTTCTGTTGTGCAAAGTTAAGGGTGGTTTTATCACGTCCTTTGCCTTTAATGGTCACATTCTTTTTACCATCTAATACCAGTGGCCGATTCAGGAAGTATTCGCCCTCGGGTAATTCAATCACATCTCCATCATTGGCGTTAATGAATTTTTCCTGCAGTTGCTTTTCAAATTCCTGATTTACGGTACCGGTTTGCTTTGTTTGACAAGCCGTTAATACCAGCGCAGCAAACAGGGTAAGAAGGAAGGGTTGTTTCATTAGTTGAAATTTTAGGCGAATATAATCGGGCATTTAAACCCCGCCAACAGGCCGGGCGGTTATTTTTAGGTAAAACAAGCAGCGAAATTTCCGATGAAAAAGCTGCCCTATTGAGGGTGGTAAACCGATTCCGCCTTCTTCATTACATCCTCCTTTTTTAAGCTTACCGGGCGGGTTTGCTGACGGCTGAAAAGATCCATTTGGTCGTTGTAATGGGGGCTTTTCGGATTAAGCGAATTACCCTGGGGCTGTAGCGCTTCAATGCGTTCGGCACCATTGGGGCCAAATTCGGCAAACATGGTAAAGGTATCGCCGTGCTTAACCTTAAATTTTAGCTGGTTACCGGGTTCCCGTTCCGGATAGCTGGGACTTAATACATCGGCAAATCCACGTAAAGGCAGATCCTTATTGCCACGGATAGAACGGTTTATGGTACCCCATTCCACTTTTACGGTTCCGTAGTATTTACGTAAGGTATCGCAACCGGCGCGTAACAGATCAACCATATCCTTTTCGGTAGCATCAAAACCCGAAACAAAGCAATCATCACTACAGCCGGTTCGCTCAAAAAGCGGTTTTAGCACCAGGCCTATTAAGGTTGGAGCATATTCGTGGATATCGGTGCTGCGGTTCCAGGTTTTAAGAATACCGATGGCTTCTTTCAAATCGGGATACTTTTCTTCGCTAAGGTTAAAAAGGGGAGCCATGCTTTCGATAAACTTACCGGTACGCGGAAAGCTAACATCAAACTTCATTTCCTTAAACTTCTCGAAACTGAACTTAGGAGTACTGCTAAAATAATCCATCAGTCTTTCGGCACGCATGTTATTACCCGGTCTTTCATCGGCATAAGCCGGTAAATCGCGCTTGCAGTTTCCATCGGCACAGGTAGCATTATAAGGGGTATTGTTGGTATTAAATACGTAACCACATTCGGGGTTATTTACCCGCTGCATTTTATCAATAGGCACAAAACCGGTCCACAAATCGCGCGACGTGTTACCGGGCAATAAGCCGCTCCAGTTAAAACTCTGGTCCTTACGGTCGGGCAACATACCGTGGTGCAAATACATGATATTATTCTCCTTATCGGCATACACCACATTGAACAAGCAGATGGAATGTATTTTAAGCGCATCCCAAAACTGGTTATAATTGGTGGCCTTGTTCATTTTATATAACTGCTCACCCGCTCTGCAACTCATGTTACCGGGGAAACGGATAGAATAGTAATTGTCGGATTTATCGCTTTTAAGCGTAGCGCCATATTTGCTCCAGTAAGTCATCTTTTTTACCGGCAGCACAAACCGGCCTTTTTTAGCCAGGTTAACTTTTAACCAGATGGGCTTCTTCTCTAATTTCACCGGCTGCCCGTCAAATTCGTAAGTCAGCTTTTTGCCCTCCACCATTTTAAGTTTGTAAACATCAAGTTTGTCGAAGTAGTTCCAGGTCATACCCCAGCCCAGATTTTGATTAATACCCATAGCCAGCGAAGTGCTGCCCTGAAACATGGCTCCTTCCATATTCAAGCCTCCTTCGCTGCAAAGATGGGCTTCATAAAAAGAAAGCTGACCGTCCATCTGTAAGTGTGGGTTAACGCATAACATGGTTTTGCCATCGGCAGAAAGCGACTTTGCAATGGCAATAGCATTTGACCCTACCGGCGGGTGGTCCTCCTTCGGAAAGTTTACTGTTACCTGATCGTACTTCCCTCCTACCGCATCGCCAACGGCATTTTGGCTCCAGTTCAAAAAACTCATCATGGTAACATAGGCAGCAAGCATATCATCCTCGGTAACAGGAAAAGCACCTTTCCACTTCACTAACTCCGGATGTGCCGCTGCATAGGCATTATAGCCCTGACAGAAACCATTCAGGTAACGCATAAACTCCGGCGAAAGGCTATCACGTTGTTGCTTCACCACATCGCGGGCCCCAATGGCGTGCACGAAAAAATCAATCTTAACTCCATCGATACCATTTACACGGCCCATGTATCCTTTGCTGGCGTAAATAAGATCCTGACTGATCGGGAAAGCATCCTCCGCATTAGCCCATGCGAGGCCATAGGCTACTTCGGCATCGGTTTTAGCAAAGATGTGCGGTATGCCGAAGGAGTCGCGTGCAATAGTGATGTTTTGCGGATTTATTTTGGGAAAAGCAGGCTGGGCAGTTGACGTTTGCAGAGAGAGAAACAGGCAAAGCGCTGCTAAAGCAGACAGAGTAAACTTTTGGGGCATTTTTAATTATGGGTTAACAGGTGCTGAAGAACTGCGCTAAATAACGAATGAAAAGCCAAAAGATTTTAAAGTTTGGCAGCTATTTTTCGCCGGGCAAAGGACCTACTTTTCTGCTCAATTTGTTAAGAAGGATATATATACTGCATCGGAATAAGAAGGCTGTGCGAAAGGGTATTTTTGAAACTTGTTTGAATGATGTAGGTTTGACGCGATGGAGAAAAATGACGAGAAGGAGATTTCGGGGTTTTCGAAGCTGAACAAAAGAGATAAGATCTACTGGTTGGCTAAGAATTTCCTCTATGCCAATCCCGTTGACATCTTTAAGGAATTTGCCGAATACTGGCACGATAACGTAGAGGCCCAAAAACTGCTTGATGGCTTTAGCGAGAATACACTTACTAACTTTCCGGTGCCGTTTGGCATTGCCCCTAACTTTAAGATCAATGAACGGATGTATGCCGTTCCGATGGTTATTGAAGAAAGCAGTGTTGTAGCAGCAGCCAGTAATGCTGCTAAATATTGGTTAAGCCGTGGTGGCTTTAAGGCTGAAGTACTATCTACCAAAAAGGTAGGGCAGGTTCATTTTATATACCAGGGTGATAAAGAAAAGCTGTTCAGCTTTTTCACTAACACAAAACTGGAAATTAAGAACGGTGTAAAGCACATAACCGCCAAAATGGAAGAACGCGGAGGCGGGGTGCTGGATATGGAACTGCTGGACTTTAGTAGCCAGGAGCCGGATTACTTTCAACTGCGCGCTTACTTTGAGACGGTAGATTCCATGGGGGCTAACTTTATTAATAGTTGCCTGGAAGAATTTGGAAAACTGCTTGTAGAAAAGGTAGAGGCCAGTCACCTTTTTACTGAAACGGAGAAGGATATAGAAATTGTAATGTGCATACTTAGCAACTACACGCCGGAATGCATTGTGCGTGCGGAAGTTGGTTGCACCATAGAAGAATTGGGCACCTTTGACGGTGGTAAAATAAGTGCAGAAGAATTCGCCCGAAAATTTGAACGTGCGGTTAACATAGCCTGCATTGACCCCTACCGCGCTACTACCCATAACAAGGGTATTATGAACGGCATAGATGCCGTGGTACTGGCAACCGGCAACGACTTTCGTGCTGTAGAAGCCTGCGCACATACATATGCTTCGCGCGATGGGGTGTATCGTAGTTTAAGCAGTTGCAAAGTTGAAAACGGGTTCTTCCGCTTTTGGCTTGATTTCCCTATTGCTATTGGTACCGTGGGCGGTTTAACTTCCCTGCACCCTTTGGCAAAACGATCGTTAGAGTTGCTGGGCAACCCAAATGCCAAGCAATTAATGGAGATTATTGCCTGTGTGGGGTTAGCACAGAATTTTGCAGCAGTAAGATCCCTAACTACCTCGGGTATACAAGCAGGACACATGAAGATGCACTTGACGAACATCCTTGCCTCGTTTAAGGCAAATGATGATGAGGTAACTAAAGCCAAGCAATACTTTGCCGATAAAACGGTGAGCGTTGCTGCGGTACGCGATTACCTGGAAGGATTGCGTAAAGGTTAATTCCCCTCTTCCTTTTTAGCAAAAGCCATTAAGCCGATAGATAGGAGTGCAAAGCCAATGGCTATATAGATTATTTCTTGTCCGTTAGGCCAGCGCATGAGTTTAAATAGTAAGCCTATGGGCAACAAACCACCTGCAACGGCTCCTATTTTAGAGGAGAGGCCTTCTTCCTGTGACAGGCGTAGAAAAACAGCGATAGAAATAGTGCCAAGTCCTGCGATCAACATAAAATTGGCGCCTGGCCAATGCATTATTTTAAATAGCAGTGCGATAACCACCACAAGGGCAGCAACGGTTAACAAGGAGGTTAGTGTTTTCTTCATACCGGCTAAGGTAGAAGGCTGCATGAAATAAAAAAAGGTTCAACTTGCGTTGAACCTTTCGGAAATCAATCTTTCGATTGTGTTCTTGATTATAATACGGAACGCACCTTGATTTAGTATGTAGAAAGGTGGTTCTTTTTAATCTCCCCGAAAATTGAGCGGCTATAGCAACTAATTCCCCAGTATTACTCAAACCAGCATTAAATGTTAAAGGCATAGTAGTTGCATTAACCGCCACGTTCACTAAAACGCTGATTATGAAGAGTGCAACCAAACTAACGATGCTGGCAGGAATGACCCTGCTTTTAGCGGTGAGCAGTTGTAAAAAAGAAGGCTGCAAAGACCCGAACGCTGATAATTACGATTCGAAAGCAACAGAGAGCACTGCGTGCTATTACCGGTATGCTAATAATGTTGTAATTCATTCGTACCCTACCCAAAAGCCTGATAACAGTGATTGGGATGCAGGTAGCGGACCGGATATAAGAGTTGAGTTTTCGCGTCAGTCTACCAGTGGATTTGACTATGCTACAGAAACAAAAGATGATGTTAGCGGCCCAACCAGTTTACATGTTGGCAGCGGCATTCAATTTACCCGTGAAACATGGAAGTATGTAGTACTGGATGATGATGGCATTGGCGATGATGATATAATGGCCACCGGCACCTTTAACCCCTTAACCTCGGGCAGCAATGGAAAGATCTCCATTACTAATGGTTCGCTGAGTATGGACATTGAATATATTACTTACTAGGATGGAGGAGCCCGGTAAGTAACAGAGCCCCGCCTAAACAGGCGGGGTTTTTGTTTTTTGATAAAGCTCAGGCAAATAAAAAAAGGGCTCAATTTGCATTAAGCCCTTTGGGAAAGTTCAACCTTTCAATTGCTTTCTTGTAATTAATACGCTACCAGCATGCAACCAGTATGTAGTGTTGTGTTAAATAATGAGTGCGTTAAAAATTATACGGCATTCTCTTAAAAGGCCGTTTTAGTATTGTGATGCACGTTTACTTTTTTGTAATTAAAATTCATGTGTTATGAAAAAGATAACGGCCATAGTAATAGCTATAACGTGCTCGCTTTTGATACTGAACTCATGTAAGAAAGATCAGAACAACACAGGTGCCTCAAGAGTGGCAGTGATGTTAAAAGATGCCCCGGCTTTAGTAGATAAGGTGAACCTGGATGTAAAGGCTATTTCTATTTTATCGGATAAAGCAGGATGGATACGAATTGCAAAGGATACCATGTTTGATATTCTTCAATTCCGCGATACAAGTTTATTGATGGGTTATGTTAGTGTACCTTATGGTACTATTACTGATGTTAAACTGGAGTTGGGACCTAATAGTACTATTGTGATTGCGGGTATAACCATGCCTTTAATTTTAGCAGACCCCGATGTTAACGGGATTATACTACATATAAACCAGGATGTACGACCGGGCTTATTGGATGCGCAGTTAATTATTGATTTTGATGCGGCCAATTCGATTTTTGACGACGGTAACCATAACTACCATTGCCATCCGGTGATGCATCACTTTTGGCATGAGCACCATCATCACCATGGTGGTGGAGACCACGATGATGACGGGGATGACTAACACTTTTGGTTAATTAGTGTTTGACAGGGGAAGAAGGCGAAAGCCATCTTCCCTTTTTTCTTGTCCGGTTAGGCTTTGGCACCAAATAAAACAGGGTGCGTTTGCACCCCGTTGATCACAATCCTTTTGATTGCTATCTATTTATACAACGTAGTTATAGCTTAGTTTGTATTATTAGGCTGCTGTGGTTTGTGCGGACCTTTATGATGTCCGCCGCTGTTACCGCCTTTGTGATGATTGCCGCCGCCTTTATGGCCACCACCTCCTCCAGTGCCTTTGCGCTTGCCTTTAAAGCCGCCGCCCTTGCGGTTACCACCTCCGCCACCGCTGCTACGTTTGCTTGGGTTGTATTCAGGGGTGGGGCCAAACTCTTCGGGTACCGGTAACTTCTTCACTTCCGATTCAATCAGATCTTCGATACGCTTGAATTTATACTGATCTTCCGGAGTGATAAAGGTTAAGGCAACGCCAGTGGTTTCGGCACGGGCAGTGCGGCCTACGCGGTGCACATAATCTTCGGCATCATTCGGCACATCGTAGTTTATTACTATGCCGATGCTATCTACATCTATACCACGGCTAAGAATGTCAGTAGCTACCAAAATCTGTAAGCTCTTGTTCTTAAACTGACGTAGTACATCGTTGCGCTCCTCTTGCTCCAGATCGCTGTGGATAGCAGCTACGTTAAAGTGCTTACGCTTTAACTCGCGCTCGAGCGATTTTACATTGTCCTTACGAGAACAGAAGATGAGGATACTGCTTGCTTTACGATCAGTAAGCAACTTTTGCACCAGCGGCGACTTCTGATTCTCGTACAACACATAGGCAGCCTGCATAACACCCGCAGCCGGTTTGCTGATAGAGATATTGATCTGCTCCGGTTCGTTTAGGATGCGCTTGGCTAATTCGCGGATCTTTGGCGGCATGGTTGCCGAGAAGAACAGCGTTTGACGATCCTTTGGAAGGAAGCTGATGATCTTGTTAATGTCGTCGCTGAAGCCCATGTCAAGCATACGGTCGGCTTCGTCCAGTATCAGGTGCTTGATGTGTTTGAAGTTCACATAACCCATGTTCAAGTGGGCGATCAAACGACCCGGTGTTGCGATGATGATGTTGGCTCCTTCCGTTAAAGCACGCTTTTCCTGGGCAAACGAAATACCATCGCTACCACCATAAATAGAGATAGCGCTAACAGGAGCAAAGTAGGCAAAGCCCTGAATGGCTTCATCTATTTGAATTGCCAGTTCGCGCGTAGGCACGATAACCAGCGTATCGGTTTGCTCGGTTTTGGTTTGGATAATTTTATTGATAACCGGTAGGATAAAGGCTGCCGTTTTACCCGTGCCCGTTTGGGCGCAGGCAATTAAATCTTTTCCTGCTAAAATTAGCGGTATGGCCTGTTGTTGAATGGGCGTAGGCTTTTCGAAGCCCATGCTGCTTAATCCATCCTGTAACTCAGGCTCAAAATTCAGTTCTTTAAAAGTCACGCTGTAAATGTAATTGTTAGGCAACCGTGCCGGCGGGCGTTTGCAAATCTTTTGTCAAACGTTCGTATTCCGTCTGTCTTGTTTCCTCTTCACGCATTTTGCGCAGGGCCAGTGGCGTTTCAAAATTCAATTCATTAACCGGACCCAGTTTCTCAAATTTCAGTGAAGCATCCTGCAGGAATCCTACTTTCTTCTTCACGGCATCGGTTAATACAAAACCGATAGTTACTGAGTTGGCATTATTATTAAGCTCGGGCATTGGGCGCAGAATAGACATAGTAAGGTATTCGTCACCATCTTCATTCTTACTGATCACACCTTCGCAAACTGTTTTCTTATCGCCGGTATCGTGCCATTTCTGATCGAGATATTTTACCAGGCTACGGGTAATCCAGCGGCGATAGTTTTGTTCGCTGAGGATATACTGCAGGTCGACCTGATTGCGCGAAAGGTGTAACTCTTTCGATATCTCCTTCATGTGCTTCGATGGTTCGCGGCTGCTATAGCGGATAAAGTAAAGCTCGTTAAAACCAAAGTATTTAGGCAGCAGATTCGAAATACGCTGAAACAACATCTCCGGAGAGGTATTGTATTTCTCTAATAGGCTAACCACAAACTCGCCGTCCCATTTGGTTTTGGCCAGGAAGGTCTCGATGTCAGCAATGAGCGAATCTTTAAAGATGTGCAGCGCCTGGGCAAAGTAGTTCGCCTTGAAGTTGTTCATTACATGGTCAAAGCTTTCCACCTTTAACCAACTGGTGGTATGCGGGCGCTTGGTGATCTTTAAATAAGCAAAGCCCAATTCGCGGCCAAAGAGGAATATCTTCTGTTGCTCGGTAAGCTTTACGTTATATAATAAGGTAGGCTGCTCGCCCGGTACAAATACCGAACGGAAATGGCGCAGCTTTGGATACTCTATAAAATCAGTTGCCTCTACCTTATAATTAAAGCGGGTCTTTAATAACTCTTCGTAATCTTTAGAAGTAAGCAACTGTGTATTGCTTAAGTTATTCTCCTTACGGAAGTTTTCTACAGCAGTTTCCAGGTCTTCGAAGTAGTTATCGTTCATTTCCTGGTAACTGCGCAGGCAACTAAAGTAAAAGTGCTCTTCCTGCAGGTTGTAGTTACGGGCAATTTCGAAAACCGAATTTATAAGAGCCGAAAGCTGTGTTGGTGCGCTTGCCATCATGCTCATCAAAAGGCCTTTATCTATACCGAAAGTTTCGAAAAGGAAGTCGTTAATAATGCGGAGGTTTAGCACCTGCACCACCGGGGTAAGATTCTTGTTTATTTTAAGCGATACCAGTTGGTCGTAGGTGGTTTCAAGCGCCTTGGCCAGTTCGTTGATCTTATCGGGCTTGGGGTATTTCTTCCCGTTCTCGATTTCGTTTAGGTACGAAACCGATACCCCTGATTTATTAGAAAGCTCCTGTAAGGACAGGCCTTTGTCGGTTCTAAGTTTCTTAAGTTTTAATCCGAAAATGATACGGATGTTTTCTTCTGTGGTGGTTTCAACCATGATCTTCTTCCTATTTTTAGTGCCTCAGCGAATACGGCTCATTTTGCGAATACAGCCCAAATAAAGTTTTATCCGCAGCCAGCGAAATAAGCATAGCCAGCGAACAAAGATATAAAAAACGAATTTTCGCCAAAGAGAAAATTTCGCTTGCATTTGTCAAATGTAGTTACCATCTTTGCAGCGAAAATTCGCAAAATGGCAACAGCTACTATTATAGAGGGCCTGGAATTACCCGAAAACCTAAGCCCCGAATACCTGGAAATACTGACACCCGAGGCCCTGGCCCTGGTTGTTAAATTACAGCGCAAATTCAACGCCCGCCGCCTTGAATTATTAGCCAAGCGTGTTGAACGTCAACAACTTATCGATGCCGGCCAACTGCCCGACTTTTTACCCGAAACCAAGGCCATCCGCGAAGGCGACTGGACCGCAGCCCCCATTCCGGCTGACATTCAGGACCGCCGTGTGGAGATCACAGGTCCGGTTGACCGTAAGATGATCATCAACGCCCTGAACAGCGGCGCCAAGGTTTTTATGGCCGACTTTGAAGACTCCAACTCTCCTACCTGGAGCAATAACATCGAAGGTCAACTGAACCTGCGCGATGCCAACCGCAAATCCATCAGCTATGTAAACCCCGATAACGGCAAAAGCTACAAACTGAACGAAAAGACAGCTGTGTTGTTCGTTCGCCCGCGTGGCTGGCATTTACCTGAAAAGCACGTGAAGGTAGATGGACAGTTAATGAGCGGCTCGCTGTTCGACTTCGGTTTATACTTTTACCATAACGCCAAACAACTTTTAGCCAACGGCAGCGGCCCTTACTTCTACCTGCCTAAAATGGAAAGCCATTTAGAGGCCCGCTTGTGGAACGATGTATTTGTGTTTGCACAGGAGGAACTGGGCATTCCGCAAGGCACTATTAAGGCTACCGTATTAATAGAAACCATTACCGCTACTTTTGAACTGCACGAGATTATCTACGAACTGCGCGAACACATGTGCGGTTTAAACTGCGGCCGTTGGGATTACATCTTCTCTTACATCAAAAAATTCCGCAACCTGAAAGGCTTTGTATTACCTGAGCGCGGACAGGTTACTATGGCTGTTCCGTTTATGGCCTCGTATAGCAAGCTGGTTATACAAACCTGCCATAAGCGCCGTGTGCATGCCATGGGTGGTATGAGCGCCTTTATTCCTATTAAAGGAGACGAGGCTGCTAACAATGCCGCCATTGAAAAAGTGCGCCAGGACAAACTGCGCGAAGTGCAGAACGGCCACGATGGCACCTGGGTGGCTCACCCCGGTTTAGTAGGCACCGCTATGGATGTATTTAATGAATACATGCCAACACCTAACAACTACCACGTTACCCGCGAGGGCGATGTTTACACCCAAAAAGATCTGCTGGCTGTGCCGGAAGGAACCATTACCGAAGCCGGTTTGCGCAACAACATTAACGTAGGCATTCTTTATATAGAAAGCTGGTTGCGTGGTGTTGGTGCTGCCGCCCTGCACAACTTAATGGAAGATGCCGCTACTGCCGAAATTAGCCGCACCCAGGTTTGGCAATGGATTAAGAACGGTAGCCAGTTAAGCGATGGCCGCACCATTACTTATGAGTTGTTCAAGGAGTTGCTGCCAAGCGAACTGGAAACCATTAAAGCGTATGTAGGCGAAGCCGCTTACAACAAGCCAACCATGAAGCGCGCCATTGAAATGTTTGATGCGCTGGTGCAGTTAGGCGACTACAAGGAGTTTTTGACTTTGCCTGCTTACGAGGAAATAGATTAAGACAGCAGAAATCAGACAATAGAAAAGCATTAAACAAAGAACATTTTTATAAAACAATCAACCTTTATATCGTCATGACAAAACAAGAAAGAGCAGCGCGCCTGCGCCAAGACTGGGAAACAAACCCACGTTGGAAAAACGTTCACCGTCCTTACTCTGCTGAGGAGGTAATTAACATTGCCGGCTCGGTGCAGATCGAGTACAGTTTGGCCCGCAACGGCGCGACTAAATTGTGGAACCGTCTGCAAACGGATAACTGGGTGGCAGGTTTAGGTGCCTTAACCGGTAACCAGGCTATACAGGAAGTAGCTGCCGGTATGAAGGCCATCTACCTTTCGGGCTGGCAGGTTGCGGCTGATGCGAACCTGGGCAGTGAAATGTATCCTGACCAATCATTATATCCTGCTAACTCGGTGCCTGCTGTTGTAAAGCGTATTAACAATGCCTTACTGCGTCGCGACCAGATTGAATATATGGATGGCGAACCTACCACTGACTGGATGGTGCCTATTGTTGCTGATGCCGAAGCAGGCTTTGGCGGCAACCTGAACGCCTTTGAATTAATGAAAGGCATGATTGAAGCAGGTGCTGCCGGTGTGCACTGGGAAGATCAATTAGCTTCTGCTAAAAAGTGCGGTCACTTAGGTGGTAAGGTATTGGTGCCTACGCAGGAAGCGATCAACAAATTGGTTGCTGCCCGTTTAGCTGCCGACGTTTGCAATGTGCCAACCCTGGTAATTGCCCGTACAGATGCTGAAGCTGCTAACTTGTTGACTACTGACGTAGATGCACGCGACCAGAAGTTCTTGACCGGCAAGCGTGCTCCAGAAGGTTATTTTTACGTTAAGAATGGCCTGGAGCAAGGTATTGACCGTGGTATCAGCTACGCGCCATACGCCGATCTTATCTGGATGGAAACAGGCAACCCTGACTTAGGTTTGGCCCGCGAATTCGCCCAAGGTATCCACGCCAAATATCCCGGTAAGATGTTAGCTTATAACTGTTCGCCATCATTTAACTGGAGCAAGTTTATGGATGAGAAACAAATGCTTACCTTCCGCGAGCAAATCGCAGAGATGGGCTACAAGTTCCAGTTCATAACACTGGCCGGCTTCCACGCCCTGAACACTGCTATGTTCGAGTTATCGAAAGCTTATGTTGAAAGAGGCATGGCCGGTTTCAGCGAACTGCAGCAGCGCGAATTTGCCCTGGAGAAACATGGCTTTAAAGCTATTAAGCACCAGGCATTTGTTGGTACAGGATACTTTGACGCTGTTCAGAACGTTGTACAACAAGGACAAAGCTCTACTACTGCACTGGCAGGCTCTACTGAAGCCGAACAGTTCCACTAGTAGTTACAATATAGGGAGACCTAAAACGTCTTTCATTTGTGGATTTTGGTTAGCAACAATGAAAGCCCCTCGGAGCAATCCGGGGGGATTTTTTTTGTCTTTTGTTGAGACTTTAGAAATCAGGGATCAGAAAGCAGACGGGAGTTGCGAGTTTTGAGTTAAGAATTCTGAGTTGTGAATAGAAACTTTACACTCCTTTACACTTTTTGTCTGAACTAGGATTCGTAGGATTAGCGGATTTTAGGATTAACAGCCGCATTTTCGTTCTGAAAGGGCTTTAACTTGAAAAAGGTTACAAAAGGTTACATTAAATCTAAGGTTACACTTATTAAGTGGGGAGTTTTGGGCACCAACTTTACACTCCTTTACACTTTTTGTCTGAACTAGGATTCGTAGGATTAGCGGATTTTAGGATTAACAGCCGCTGTATCGTCCTGAAAAAAGTTGACACTTTTAATAAATAGTCCTCTGTATCGTCCTGAAAGTGCCTTGATTTGAAAAAGGTTACAAAAGGTTACATTGAATCTAAGGTTACACTTTGTTAGTTTTGAGTTAGGAGTGCGGAGTTGTGAGTAGAAACTTTACACTCCTTTACACTTTTTGCACAAGTGGCAGGTTTAGCTGATAGGGATTTATTGGAAAGGCTTGGAATTGATAGGAAATGATAGGATGTACGCATATACCTATCAACCCTATCATGCCGGGCATAGATGCCTGACGCTCGTTTAAGGGCATACTCCTCCCGTTACGCAAGTTGCGTTTTAGTGTTTTCATCGGTATGTCAAAGAACCGGATTATAGGTTTAGGACGCAAAGATACTAAATAAAATCTTTTGTTTCTTATTTTATTTCTTAAAATACACTTAAAGGGTGCTTACCAATTGGTAAATGGCGGCTTAGGCTTAAGTTAAGATGCCTCCTGCGTCGGCATGACAGACAGTTTTAGAAAGGAATGTGTTATGGCAAGTTGTAGCCTTTGGCAACAGGCATAGGTATGGCGATGCAGTAAGCTTCGCTCAATTTCGACTCTATTTTTCCAGTAATACCTTTTTAAGTAGCTCGAAGCCCGTTCCGTTCAATTTTACAAAATAAGCTCCGGCCTGAAGGTTGCTCAGGCTAATTGCTTGAATATTCTCCGCACTTTGCTGCAACACAACACGCCCCCGCATATCGGTAACAGTAACAGAAGTTACCAGTTGGTCGGCTTGTATATAAAGGACATCGCTTGTAGGGTTAGGCCAAAGGTTCAAGTTGATGGATGGTTGTTCGGGGATTGATGAGGTTGTGCCTTTTTGATATTGGCTGAAGAAACGCCATATCTCTTTACTGGCGCTGAAGTCGCGGCAGGTGTTGCCACCGGCAGGCAGGTTAACGGTGCCGCCGGGCCAGGTATGTCCGCCATTGTTGATTTTGTAATGTTCAACGGTGTGTCCGTTGGTGCCACCCGTATATACCTGGTGTTCGGCCGTTGTGCCGTCGTTGGGGTCGGCATCGGGCAGGGTAGTAACGTTTGCTGTTGGGTTGCAGTTGTTTTTGGTTACCCAAAAGGCTACTACATCGGCAATTGGTTTGCTGGTGGTATTGCCCGCATAGGGTACCGTAGGGTCGGCCGTGCCGTGTATTTCCATAACCGGTATGGGCGATGAAGGATTGCAGGAGTTATACATGGGTACGCTCATGGAGCCTGTTACCGAAGCTATAGCCGCAAAGCGGGTGGTTTGGCAGGCCAGCGCATAGCTCATGTAACCGCCGTTGCTCATACCCGTGCAATACACACGATTGGGGTTGATAGTGTAATTAGCGGAGAGAGTATCAATGAGTGCCTGCAAAAAACCAATATCATTTACACTGGTGCCGAAGATGCCGAAGTTCCAGAAGCGCTGGCTTGTATTCGGGTCGATGGTGCCATCGGGGTGAACCACAATAAAGCCGGCCGTATCAGCAATGGCCATAAAGTTGGTATAAGCAGCCTGCTGCGCTCCGTTAGAGGTATAACCATGCAGGTTTAAAATTAAGGGTACAGCCTGGCCGGGGGTGTAAGAGGCCGGCACATAAAAGGAATAAGTGCGGGTTAGGCCTTCAAACACAAAAGATCCGCTGATAGTGGCGGCGTTTAGTAAAGCAACCATACCCAGAAATGACAGGAAAGCCAATAGTCTTTTTATCATACAGTAAAATTACACTAATAAATACATATGATGCCGGCACACTAATGGCTACCGGTAAGTATTCAGGATTAAACTATTCAAATAAAATACGCCCTTTGGTACCGGCCACTACAATTTTAATGTTTTGCGTAACCCGTTCAATTTTTTTACAAGGCCGAAAGGTTTCGAACGCCAACTGGCTTAGCGCATAGTGTGCAGACGTTTTCTTTCTCCTAAACCTGATGCTAAACTTATCGGCCGTTACGAAGGTATGTTTAGCCGACTGCGTTAAACCGCATTGGCGTAATAATTCAGCAAAATAGTTTTCCTCTTCCTTAGTTGCATTAAAGGTAATTGCCGTAAAATGTTTTAAGCATTTGCCTTTTAACGAATCGCCATATTGCGCTAAATATTCCTTTCGCGACACACTACGCGTTTGATGTTGTAACTGTGCACTATCGAAGTAGGAGGAGCGGTATTCCATTATCCAAAAGCTAATAGCGGAGGTATTAAAAAAAGCTGTGTCGTTGATATAGATACAATCAAACCAAGGAGTCATTTTACCGGCCACTTTTCGCTGCCGCTCCTCTATTGTGGCAGGATACGTTTTATTTAAAATACTGTCTACCTTCAACAACTCTCCTTCCCCATCCACACTTGTTGCCAATGCAGCCGTGCCAAGATCGTGTTGCGATGTGGAGGCCTCAAAAAGCTCGAGGTAATTATCGGTTCCATAAATGTAAGAACCTGTCCAACCGTTGCCATTGCTGATGGTAGAGCGCGTTTGAAAACCTGCTAATTCATTTCTTATAAAGCTATTCGTACGCAAGGCATTGTAGTCAGCCGTATCCAACACTACGAAAGCATGGTTAAAATACACCGCAGGCATTTGTCCGTACGCCGTAACCGTTTGCAGCAGTATTAAAAGGCTAATAATCCTTGGCATGATGCTGAAAAATACAAATTTATACCGGCCTATTTTCTTTTAGAGCTACTGCGATGCCTTATTCTATCTTCGCAGATACCGCCCATGACCATGCTTACCAATCTTACACTGTATGTTTCGCTTACCTTTTTTGGTAGTGAAATTGCATTGAGCCTTATCCGTAAATCGAAAACAAGTGAAACAAAAATACAGCAGGACCGCAACACGCTTCGTTTGTTGTGGGTTATTATACTGGTAGCGATGATTGCCGGCACCAGGATCGGCTTTATGTTTCCTCGTGAAACACCTTATGCTACGTTGCGCTGGAGCGGATTGGGTATTTTTATTGCAGGATTTGTTTTACGCTGGAGCGCTATTTTACAATTAGGGAAAGGATTTACGGTAGATGTATCGATCGGTAAAGAACATCAACTTATGCAAAGCGGTTTGTATAGCTATATACGCCACCCGAGTTACCTAGGTCTGGTATTAGAGTTTTTGGGTTACTCGTTACTAATTAATAGCTGGTATCCGCTTATAATAATAAATGTGCCAGTATTTATTGCGTTACATCACCGCATGAATGTAGAGGAAGCCTTACTGACCGAGCACTTTGGCACGGCTTACCAACAATATATGCAACGCACCAAGCGATTAGTGCCGTTTCTATATTAAGCTAAGGCTGTGCCTCCTGCCTTACCCATTTACCGCCCTTCTTATTCCAGTAATAGCTGTTGCTGTGGTCTGTTAAACTTTCCACCGGCATTTGTTGCGAAGTTTGCCATTCGGGTTCGTTGCTATCGCTAAAGGTGATGGCAGATTCGTACCAATAACGACTGGCACCGGGATTTTCATGAATTTCTGCTTTTTCAACCGAGCCGTTCTTTCGGAATTGTAATTGCGTGGTGATAGAATAACTCATCCGCACATCGTTTTGCTAATAGGTTAGTTCACCTTTCCGATCGTAAAACAGTATAGAACGTTTACCGCTGTTCCAGGGTGTTATTTTTACCGATAGCTTACCGGTTTCGTAGTAATAGAAGGTTGTATCATGTTCTGCGACTTCAGGTTTAGGTTTGGGCTTTTGCTGCAATTGCGTTTTCGGGGTATCGTGTTTTACCAATGGCGGTGGTGGTGGCGGTACTGTTGCCGGCAGCATTACTAAGGTATCGCGAACGACTACAATAACAGTATCCCTTACTTGTTTTGCAGTCGTTTGATTGGAAGGTTGATGGCTACAACTATAAACAAGCAAAAGCAGAGCGATAAGAATGGATTGCCGATTCATAAGTTATAGACTTGAACAAGATAAGCATGGTTTAATAAAGGACGATATTATTTATCCGTTTTCGGATATGGTTTTAAAATTCCATTGCCTGCGAAATGCCTTGCCATTAAGTAAGCAGCTATAATAGACCGTATACGTAGCGCCAGCCGTAAGCGGCCGGGTGGGTATTATACATACATCGTTGTATTGCGGAAAGGAGGTTAAGGGTTCTTCGGGTGTGGAGAGCACACAGTTCAGCACCTTGCCTTTATCATCCTTCAGCACCGCTTTAACCTGCGTAATTTGCTGACGACCGAAGATTTGAACGGTGATAGGGAAACCCGCGTTATCAATGGTATCGGGGATAGGGTTGGGCCTTTCATCCTGAAAGTAAAGGGGCACGTTAGTGCCATTCACCGGCGGGTAAACCACCATGCTCAGCGTATCGTTATTCCACTGCCATTTGCTACGCATATCTACACAACATACGGTGTAACCATCGTGCGTATAGTAGCCAATGCCCACTTCGGTGGTGTTGGGGTCGATAAGCGGCATGCGGTGGTAGTAGGTGCTCATAAATTCGGTTATTGAATTAACGGGTTCGGTATAAGCCATACAGGAGGCAAGACCGGCCTCTTTACCCTGTGGTGTAGCAAAAGGCAGTGTATCGTTCTCGTAATGCGGACTCATGCTTTGGGCAATGGGGTTTTCCTTATTCATAGCCACATAGCGGGAATGCTTAAAACAGGCATCGCTTAAACCGGTGTTCAGGGTTACGGGTTTTAGCCCGGCATTGTGGCGGTAGTTGTTCAATACCTGCAAGGCTTGTTGCAGTTGTTCGGGGTCCTGTTTAAAAGGTGTTTCGGCGGCATAAGTATTGAAGCAAAACAACAGCAGACAGATGGTGGGTGTGCGCATAAGGTGGTTTTAGGTTGTAATGTAGGGAAAGGTAGTTTCGGCACAACAACCGTTGATTTTAGCAAGTACTAACAAACCTAATGGCGGCAGCCGGCCCATTAACTGCAAAAACCTACATATTTGCACCATGAAGTACGCCACTGTTAACCCGTGCACCAATGAAGTTGTGAAGGAATTTGAGTTGGATGCGTTCCCTGATCTGAGCATTTCGGAACGGGCATTCCATATCTGGCGCAAGAAAACGGTTGAAGAGCGAGGCGCTGCCCTGCACAAGGTTGCGCAATTGCTGGAGAAGAATAAGAACGATTATGCTGCATTGATTAGTTTGGAAATGGGCAAGCCCCTGCGCGAAGCGGAATATGAAATAGCCAAAACCATTACGGCCTTTGACTATTACATTTTGCATGCGCCGGAGATGCTGGCCCCCAAGCCGGTAAGTTCCAATGCATCAAAAAGCTATATCCGCTTTGAGCCGCTGGGCCTTATCTTTTCCATTATGCCCTGGAACTTTCCTTTTTGGCAGGTATTCCGCTTTGCGGTGCCATCGCTTATCTCGGGTAACGTAACCATATTAAAACATGCCCCCAGTGTGCCGCAATGCGCAAAGGCTATTGAGCAACTGTTTCATGAAGCCGGTTTACCGGATGGTGTTTTTAAAAGCTACTTTTTGAGCAACGAGGAAGCCGGAAAACTGATAGCGGACAAAAGAGTGCGGGGCATCAGTTTTACCGGCAGCGATGCCACCGGTAGTGTACTGGCCGAACAGGCGGGTAAGGGATTGAAGAAATGTGTAATGGAACTGGGTGGTAACGATGCCTTTATTGTGTTGAATGATGCTGATTTGGAACTGACTATTTCGGGAGCCATAAAATCGCGCAGCATTAACAGCGGGCAATCGTGCAATGGCGCAAAACGCTTTATTGTGCAAGCAGGGATTGCCGAAGCTTTTACCAAGCGACTGATTGAAGAAGTGAGCAAACTGAATGTAGGCTTACCTACAGATGTAAGCACACAGGTTGGTCCGCTGGCACGCAGAGACCTGGCAGAAAAAGTGCAGCAGCAGATAAATGATTCGATTGCAGCAGGCGCGGTTCCGCATTACGGGCAACCTGCTTATAACATGCAGGGCAATTTTGTGCAGCCCGTGGTATTAACGAATGTAAAAGAGGGCGTGCGCTCGTTTCACGAAGAAGTGTTTGGACCGGCCTGGAGCGTAATAGAAGTAAATACGGTGGAAGAAGCCATTGCGGTGGCCAATAACAGCGACTATGGTTTAGGAGCCTCGATATGGACGGCCGATGTGCCTCTTGCGGAGCAATTAGCCCCTGAAATTGAGGCCGGCAATGTGTTTATAAACGACATAGTAAAAAGCGATGCCCGTATGCCTTTTGGGGGTATAAAGCGCAGCGGTTTCGGGCGGGAGTTAAGCGAATACGGGTTGAAGGAATTTGTGAACATTAAAACCGTGTATTTAAAATAAGCTTATCTTGCAGTTATGGAAGGCAAAGTGATTTTTTACATCATCGCCGGTGTGCTGTATTTTCTGTATACACTTGGTAAAAAAACCGAGGAGAAGAAAAAGCAGGCGCAAGGTGGCGGCAAGCCCGCCCCTAAGCAGCAGCCGCAAAGCGAGGCACCTTCCAGTATTGAAGAAATTATCCGCGAAATAAAACGTAAGCAAGCCGAAGCAGAACAGCGGAAAGCAGAGCAGGCGAAACCTAAACCGGCCTACCAAAAGCAACCTGTAAGCAAACCACAACCTAAGCCGCAACGCGAGTTGCTGGTGCACGAAAAGAAAAAAGCCAGTGCAAGCGCCGGCGAAAACGCCTACGAAACTGTTTTTGAGCGCGACCTGACGGACGAAGAAAAAATAGAGCGCGGCAATATTAAACTCGCCAACGAAGGTATCTATCGTATTGAAACGATGGAAGAAGCCGAAGCCCGCTCCATTGCTGAAGAAAAAGCCATGCAAATAAATATGCGGGATGCGGTGATAGGCTCGCTGATACTGGACAGAAAATTTTAACCCCGTGCGTTTAGTTATCGCCCTCGCCCTGTTACTTGGTTTGCTTAGCTGCAAGCTACAGGCACAAACAGCCGATACCACTATTTATACTATCGTAGAAAAAATGCCGGAATACGATGGCGGGCAGGTGGCCTTGTTGCAAAACCTGGCCATGAATCTGGGTATTAATTGTCCGCAAAATTCGGAGGTTACAGGAAAACTAAAGTTCAGGTTTATCGTAAACACGGATGGTTCGGCAACGGACCTGCAAATTGAAACAACGCCCTGCGATGGCATGGTGAGCAATTTGGAACAGATTATTAAGCGTTGGAAATTTACACCCGGCGAACAAAATGGGCAGAAAGTGCGGGTTTATTACCCCGTGCAATACGCCTGCATAAAGTTGAATTAAAACGATGTCGGTAGTTAGTTATGGATTAACAAAGATGGCAGAGGAATACACCTCGTGCTATGTGCTGGTAGATGAAAATACCCGTAAGCATTGTTATCCGCTTTTAAAACCTTTTTTACCCGCCCATAAAGTAATTACCTGGAAAGCAGGTGAAGAGCATAAGACGTTAAAGGCCTGTATCCACATCTGGAACAAGTTAACCGATACAGATGCCGACAGAAAAGCGGTACTTATAAACCTTGGAGGCGGCGCTATAAGCGACATAGGTGGTTTTGCTGCTGCTACATATAAGCGTGGCATAGCGTTTATCAATATTCCAACTACACTACTGGCTATGGTTGATGCAGCCATAGGCGGTAAAACGGGAATAGACTTTAAAGATTTTAAAAACCAGGTAGGTGCTTTTGCTGAACCTGCGAAGGTTTATATACATGTAGATTTTTTAAAAACCTTGCCTAAACGCGAACTGCGTGCAGGGTTTGCCGAAGTAATAAAACATTACCTGATAGCAGAGAAACAGGATTTTGAATCGCTGTTTACCAACCAACCGGAGTTAGAGGCAATGGATTGGCAGGAAGTGGTAAAAAGCAATATCCGCATAAAGCAATTAATAGTTGAGTCGGACTTTAAAGAGCAGCATGCCCGAAAAGGACTGAACTACGGGCATACCATTGGGCATGCGGTTGAAAGTTTGTATCTGGCTAAGGAAAAGCAAAAGCTTTTGCATGGCGAGGCAGTAGCAGTTGGGTTATTTACCGAAAGCTTTATTTCGGTGAAGAAAGGTTCGCTTAAACCGGCAGACCTTGAAAGGATAATTACCGTACTGAAGCGCTATTTTAAATTTAAACCTATTAAGGAGTCGGACTTTGGAAAGCTGTTGAAACTGGTTGGGCAGGACAAAAAGAACGTAGCCAACTTTAACCAGTTTACCCTGCTTAAAGGGATTGGTAATTTTACCATTAACAACTATGTGCAGCAAGAGCTTATATTGGAAGCACTAACCCATTACAACCAGGCCCTGAAATGAGCAGCATTAAAGTATGGCACCCTACCGGCAAACTGAAAGCCGCGATAGATATACCCGGCAGCAAAAGCGAAAGCAACCGGGCATTAATTCTGCGTGCACTCAGCAAGGGTCATATAGAAATCAGCAACCTTTCTCCTGCCCGCGATACACAGAACCTGCTGGCGATTTTAAATACGGATGGCGTAGAAGCCAATATTGAAGATGCCGGTACCAGCATGCGTTTTTTGCCGGCGTTTTACTGTGCTACAGGTCAGCACAAAATAATTACGGGCAACGAACGCATGTTGAAGCGCCCTATACACCCATTGGTGAATGCACTTATCGATATTGGTTTTGATGTGCATTATTTGGGTGAAGAAGGTTTTCCGCCGTTGGAAACACACCCCGTTAATTTGAGCAAACTGGATAATGAAGTTTGGATAGAAGGAAATATCAGCAGTCAGTTTATTACTGCATTACTGCTTATTGCCCCCACCCTGCCTAATGGTTTGCGCCTGAAGTTTACTACGGAGTTAACATCGCGGCCTTATATAGAGATGACATTGCAAATGCTGCAACATTTCGGAATTCAATACAGTTGGGCAGACCAAACTATTGAAGTGATGCCCGGTGCATTGAACAATAAAAGTTATGCCGTTGGTGGCGACTGGAGTGCTGCCAGCTATTGGTATGCCATGGCTTTTTTGGCAGAAGAAGCAGAACTGTTATTAAAAGGTTTACGTGATGACTGGAGCCAGGGCGACCGGGAGATAGCCGATTGGATGAAAAGGTTTGGTGTGGTAACCGAGTTTACTGCGGATGGTGTCTTACTGAAAAAACAGGCAGTGAATTATCCGAAGATGATGAAGCTGAATTTTAGGGACAATCCGGATTTGGCGCAGACGTTTGCTTTTATGTTTGCAGCTAAGAACATTTATGCCACGTTTTCGGGTATTGATAGTTTGCGTATTAAGGAAACAGACCGCATAGCAGCCTTGCACAATGAACTATTAAAGGTGAATGTGCACTTTGACTATGCCGATATGTACGAATTTTACCAACTAAAGGGAGAATTCAATTTGCCGGCCCAAGCATTTGCTACGTATAACGACCACCGCATGGCTATGGCAGCTGCGCCGCTTGCCTTAGCAGGAGCAATAGAAATTGAAGATCCGGCTGTTGTAGCAAAGTCGTACCCCGGCTTTTGGGAGGAGATGCAGAAAGCAGGTTTTGAGATTAAAACTTAAGTAGCGTTAGCACATCCAGGCCGCGCAATAAAGTGTTGAGGTCGGCATCGGCACGGGCGAAACCAAGGATGAAACCGCCACCACCGGCACCGCAAATTTTAAGATGATATTGATTGCTGCTTAAGCCTTCTTTCCAGGCAGTTGCAAATTTTGCAGGAATAAACTCGGGCAGTAAATCAAATTGCACTTGTGATATTAGCTTTACGCTTTTCATTAAATCGGCATAGCGCAATTCCATAAAGGCTTCGATGGCCATGTTGGTGGCGGGCGCCAGGCTTTTTTCAACTGTTTGCTGAAAGGCCTTCTCGCGATACTTATCTAAAAACAGATTGACGTAGGTAGACGTTTTGCGCGTTACATGCGTATCGATGGCAAACAATTGCAAGGTTTGCTGTTTACCTACAGGCATATTAAACGCTTCGGTTACTTCGCCGTTGTTCAACAGCACAGCTTTATTTAAATACGAAACGATGGCATCGAGGCCGGAGCTCTTGCCATGGTAATGGCCTTCTAACTCGGCCAATTGGCTTTTGATAGTAGTTACAGGAGTTGTTTTCTTTTTAAAATTCCGATACTCATGATAAACTGCAGCCACCAGTGCACCACTGCTACCTAAACCGTAACCCATGGGAATGTTGGAGTCGAAGTAAAGACCCTGCTCCACATCCTCCAGCATTTTGTTGGTATCGTATTGGCCCGTTAAGGATTCATTATGTACGATGAAATGCGCTAACTGATTGAGTGATGTATTAGACTCGCGGATGGCGGGTTCGCGCAGGCTGCCGAAACGCATAACACCGTTATAACGTTCCAGGGGCATAGCTAAACCCATAGCACCTTTGTTGATGATGTGCTCACCAAACAACAGCAGCTTACCGTTAAACATTTTATGCGAGACCTTGCCGGCCATACTACCCCTTAATGCGTTTAGGGCCTTTGCCTACGTTATCGTGTATCATTTTGCCCTGCTCGCAGTGCTGCTCTAATTCGGCATAGATAAAGGCATCAACCTTTTTAGCAATAGCTTTAGGATACAACAAGTGAATATTAGGGCCGGCATCAAGTGTAAAGTAAACAGGCAGCTTACTAACCTCGCGGAAGTAGCGGATCTTTTCGATCATGGCCAGTGTAGAAGGCGCCATTAATACAAATGAAGGTGTAGAAGCCATCATTAAAGCATGTAAGGTCATTGCTTCTTCTTCTACTATCGCTCCGAATTTTTCGAGGTCACCGGTTTTTAAGGCACCGGTAATTTCTTTCAAATTCTTTTCGGCCTGCGCATAGCGGGTTCTGGCAAAGGGGTTGGTCTTCATTAAAGAGTGACCTACGCGGCTGCTCACCTTTTTCTCGGCGCTGCTGGCGATAAGAATGGTATTCTGAAAATTATGGTAAACCTTGTTCAGGTTTTTTTCGAATGGGATAGCGCGCTCATCGGTTGAACCTTTTACGGTGTTGGTTTTGCCCCACTCGGCTATGTAAGGATATACCGAACGGCAAGCACTACCGGAACCAAGGCGGGCATAATAAGAAGCCTGCTGTAAAAACTTCTCGGGGCTCAGTTTCTTTTTGCTCAATTGTTGCTGCCAATCGCACAACACCAGGGCCAGGGCACTCATGCTGGAAGCAGAGGAAGCAATACCGGAAGAATGCGGAAAGGAGTTGGTGGAGTGAATCAACAAGCTGTGCTGGGTTAATAAAGGGAAGTCCTTAATAACAGATTCGAAAAACTTAAGCATGCGCAGGCGGAAGGCAATGTTTTCCTTACCATCGAAGTAAAAGCGCAGTTCAATATCTTTCGACTTACCTTCTTTAGGTAACAAGGTTACGCTGGTTTCGCTGTAGCACTGTTCCAGGGTAAAACTGATAGAAGGGTTAGCGGGTATTTGCACACCTGCCTTTTTACCCCAATACTTAACCAATGCTATGTTTGATGGACTACGCCATGTTATTTTCTTTTCGCTCATGTGCTACGTTTTATGCGAACAGGACATGCCCGTTCGGAATGCTAAAATATAATTCCTGCTCTGACTTCTGAAGTTTTAACCGAAGCGATGTTGCTAAGAAGGGAGTATTAATTCCTCCCAACTGAATACGGTATCAATACCTTTCTGCTGCAGATAGGTACGAAGCTCTGCCACCTCACCGGTGTAGGTAAGCAATACAAAATCGCCGCCCCAGGCACCCAGGGATTTTACGGTTCCTGAAAAATCGGCAAACAAGGTATCCTTTGCCTTCATCATCTTCAACTGACCACCAACAATAGTTTCGTGCTCATTCAACAATGCTTCGAAAGATTGCAGCGTTTCGGCCTGTAACAGCAATTGGGTGATGCGCGTTAAATCGTTTACAACCTGGGTTTTATCTTTCAGGTTACTGCGGTAATAGCTGATGCCTTCGGTAGAAAGTTGCTTTTTACCGGTGTAGGCGAAGTAGATATTTTGATAGAAGGCCGGTTTCCAGTTGGCCTTAATTACTTCGGGCATGCCATTAATCAACTTATATAGTATTGGCGTATGAATGCCGGCACAGGCTACATCGTATCCTGATCCGCCTATGGTTTGTTGCAACAACTCGTAACCGTTTACACCCGCCCATGTAGCCACACAATGAATTAAGGTTGAACTTGAGCCTAATCCCCATTGATTCGGGAATTCGAGCCGGGTTTCAATGGCCAGGTCGCGCTTATCGGTCAAAAAAGCAGGATTCAGCTTTCTGGCTTCGGTAAGAATTTTGGAGAGCCGGCCGGCTTCGGGACTTTTATCATTTATGCAACTAAAGTCGGCAGTATCGAAAACAAGATTCAGCCATACTTTGCCCTGGTTATTAAGAGACACCCAATACAAGGTGCCTTCAGTAGAATGCAGTTCCTTAACCCGCAGGCGTTGACCCAACCTGGTTGGTACTGCCAAGGCCAGGGCACCATCCAGTACAAAGTATTCGCCGGTTATCAGCAATTTGCCATGACCGTAATATTCCTTTACCTCGCTCTGGGTGGTTATTCTAAGTTTCATTCTTCTTCAGCTAATCAATAATCGCGCGTGTTGATCTTTTCGGCCATCAGGCGAAGGACCTTTTTACGGCTTTCGTCTACTTTAATCTCTTCCAACGATTTCAGGGAGAGGTTGTATAACTCCTCTGCTTTAGCTTCGGTTGCAGCTTTTGCGCCGGTTTCTACCGTCAGGGCTTTAACGCCGTTTACTTTAATGGTTTCGTCTTTTTCGGTAGCCAGTGCTTTTAGTTTCGCTGCCTGGGCTTCACTGCAGCGATTGAGTGTACTTATATATAAGTAGGTCTTTTTGTTCTGCAGAATATCGCCGCCAATCTTCTTACCTACCTTCTCCCCTTCTCCAAAGGCATCCAGCAGGTCGTCTTTTATTTGAAAACTGAGGCCTAAATTGAGGCCAAACTGATAAACTGCAGTTTGGTCGGCCTCGCTTGCATTGCCTAAAATGGCGCCCAATTGCACGCAACAGGCCAATAAAACCGAGGTTTTATACTCAATCATCTTCAAATACTCATCCAGTGCCACATCGGTGCGGGTTTCAAAATCCACATCCATTTGCTGCCCTTCAAAGATCTCAATGGCTGTTTTATTAAAGATACCCATCATGGCCGGTACATGGTGTAATGGCACTGAGGTAAGGTATTTGTAGGCATAGGCCAGCATAACATCGCCGGCGAGGATAGCAGCATTTGTGCCAAACTTTTTGTGCACGGTAGGTTCGCCGCGACGGATATCGGCCTGGTCCATAATGTCGTCGTGCACTAAGGTGAAGTTATGGAACACCTCCATGGCAAAGGCGGGGTTCAAACCTTCTTCTACATTACCGCCAAACATATCCAGGCTTAACAGCAGTAATAAAGGGCGGATTTTTTTACCCTGCATGCCCATAATATGCTCTACAGGCTTATATAAATTGGTTGGGCTTGTATTGAAATTATTTTGGCTGAAAGCCTTTTCATATAAAGCCAGAAGCTCGTCGGGTGCGTACATATTGCTGTTTAAAACAAGGAACAACTTGTAAAGTTCCTGCTGCGCAATGATAGAGATTTAGGCCCGGATTACGGAAACGGACCTGCCTTTTGTCCAGAATTGTGGCCGTTGTCCTGCAAAATTTACGCCTGCACTATAACCTTTTTCATGTATGGCCGTATTAACAATTGGTTGAACGAGAGAAGGAACTCGTTTAGCCGGATAAAAACGGAACCCGACATGAGAAGAAAGTTACGTGCTTTAGCGCTTACGCTGGCCCTGATAGGGGCCTTCGCCACTACCCGGGCGGTATCGCTTACCGAGACGCACACCAATGCAACCTGCTATGCAGGAACTACCGGAAGCATTAATGTTACTGTAAACGGTGGAACCGCCCCCTTCAGCTTTGCCTGGAGTGACGGCCCTACCACCGAGGACCGCACCAATTTAGGAGCAGGAACCTATGGGGTTACAGTAACCGATTTTGGCGGCGCAACGGCCGCTTTATCTGTTTCCATTACCCAGGGAGCATCGATCAATACCTCGTTTGCCATTACCCACGTAAGCTGTGGCGGTGGCAACACCGGTGCAGTTGATTTAAGTGTTACCGGCGGTGTTGCCGGTTATACCTATTTGTGGGGCGATGGCACTACTTCTCAGGATCGCACCAATCTTATTGCCGCTTTATACTATGTTACCGTAACCGATGCTATCGGTTGCCAGAAAATAGATTCAGCAAACGTTACCCAACCAGCCGGAATGGTGTTAACCAAAACCACTACCAACGTAACCTGTGGTAGCGGCAGCAACGGTGCTATAAACTTAACAGTACAGTTTGGCACTCCGGGCTACACTTACCACTGGAACGATAATGCCACTACTGAAGACCGCACCGGCATTGCAGCAGGCACATGGAACGTAACCGTAACGGATGCCACCGGCTGCACTGCCAGCACAAGTGCTACCGTTAACCAATCGGGTAGCGGTATGAGCATTAACAAAACCCTAACCAACCCAACCTGTAACGGTGCTGCTAACGGAAGCATTAATGTAACCACTGTTATTGGTAGTGTTGGCCCTTATACTTTTAACTGGAGCAACGGAGCTACCACGCAAAATGCCACCGGACTAAGTGCAGGCACCTATACTGTCACCGCCACTTCAACTACCGGTTGTACAGCTTCTGCTACTGCCACATTAACACAACCAACTGCTATATCAGTAAACTTAAACGTAATATCAGTAACCTGTTATAACGGCAGCAATGGTGCCATAAACACCACTACTACCGGCGGCACATCGCCTTACAGCTATAACTGGGGCAGCGGTGT
This sequence comes from Chitinophagales bacterium, assembly GCA_046329495.1. Lineage (GTDB taxonomy): Bacteria > Bacteroidota > Bacteroidia > Chitinophagales > LD1 > Bog-950. The sequence goes on from JAXLUO010000002.1 coordinate 277,308, forward strand.
TGTAACACAAAACCGCACCGGTTTATCGGCCGGCAATTACAACGTAACTGTTACCGATTTTAAAGGCTGCACAGCCACTGCAACCGCTTATGTACCACAACCGCTTGATCTGGTTGCTACGGCAGTGCCTTCGCAACTGGCCTGCACCGGTGGTCCTTCGGGTTCAGTGTTTACAGCAGTTAACGGCGGAAACGGACCATACACCTATAACTGGGGTGGTGGTGTTGTAACCCAGGACCGTGTAAATATTCCTTCAGGCAACTACTCGGTTACTGTAACCGATGCAAACGGTTGCACAGCTGTTGCTGCTGCCACTATTACCGCTTATACGCCAATGACCTTGAACAGCACGCAGGTAAACAACCTGTGTTTTGGCGGTTCAACCGGTTCGGTTGATTTAACACCAACTAATGGCTGGACACCTTATAGCTATGCCTGGAGCAACGGCCCAACTACCCAGGACGTTAATACGCTGGCCTCTGGCAACTATACCGTAACTGTAACCGATAACCATAATTGCACAGTTACGAAAACTGTAACCATAACACAACCTGCCTTTGGCGTAACCATTAACGCTACTGTTACCGACGTAAATTGCTTTAACGGAACAGATGGGGCCATTTCTTTAAGTGTTACCAACGGTGCAACACCCTACACCTATAACTGGGGTGGTGGTATTACATCGCAAAACAGAACTAACCTTGCTGCCGGTGCCTACAATGTTACCGTAACCGATAACAACGGCTGCACTGCAAACAGCAGTTATACTATTACTGCTCCATTAGCTATTAGCCTTAACACTACTGCTACCAATATTAGCTGTAACGGAGGAAATACTGGTGCTATCAGCTTAACCGTTTCGGGTGGTTATGCTCCGTATACTTATAACTGGGGTGGTGGTATTACTACACAAAACCGCAGCAACCTGGTTGCCGGCACTTACAGCGTAACAGTAACCGATACCCGCTCTTGCTCTGCAAGTACTTCGGTTACCGTAACTCAAATGCCTGCTGTTAGCGTAACCGTAACGCCTTCAAACGTTGCCTGCAATGGTGGAACTAGCGGCGGTATAACTACCAACGTTAGCGGCGGCACCAGCCCTTACAGCTTTAACTGGGGTGGCGGTGTAACCACTCAAAACAGAACAAATCTTTCTGCAGGATCGTACACCGTTAGTGTAAGCGATAACCTTGGCTGCACTGCATCGGGCAATGCAACAATTACTGAGCCAGCAGCTATCAGTGCTTCGAGCACAGTTACCAACGTAGCCTGTGCCGGCGGTAATACCGGTGCTATAAACCTGAGCGTTAGCGGAGGCACTTCGCCATACAGCTTTAACTGGGGCGGTGGTGTAACTACACAAAACCCTACTAACCTGGCTACCGGTTCCTATACCGTAACCATTACCGATAACAGCAGTTGCACTTTAACGCATACAGCTACCATTTCTCAGGCAACTACCTTAACCGTTTCTACTACCAATACCAATGTTAGCTGCAACGGCGGTAACAATGGTGCCATCAGCGTAACTGCTACCGGCGGCACATCGCCTTACACTTACGCCTGGAACGTTGGCGGCAATACAAACAGCAAATCGGGTTTAACTGCCGGCAACTATATTGTAACTGTAACGGATAATGTAGGTTGCAGCATTGCCAGCAATCAAACTATTACCGAACCTGCTGCTATTGCAGTAACACCTACCGTAACTAACGTAGCCTGCGCAGGTGGCAACACCGGCGCCATCAGCCTGGGTGTTACCGGTGGTACTTCGCCTTACACCTTTAACTGGGGTGGTGGTGTTACCACACAGAACCGCACCAACCTGGTAGCTGCCACTTATAACGTTACTGTAACCGATAACGCCTTGTGTTCAGCAAGCAGCAGCGCTACTGTTGCACAAAATGCTTCGTTGGTAGTTAGCACTACGGTTACAAATGTAAGCTGTAACGGCGCCAACAATGGCGTAATTAGCGTTACTGCTACAGGCGGCACTACTCCTTACACGTTTGTATGGGCAGGCGGTGGTAACGCACAAGTACGCACTAATACCCCGGCTGGCACCTACACAGTAACCGTAAACGACAATGCAGGTTGCAATGGCACTGCCACTGCCACTATAACCGAGCCAGCAGCCTTAACCGTAAACGCTACTGCTACTCCTGTTATTTGTAACGGGGGTTCAACAGGAAACATTAGCCTGACCGTTAGCGGCGGCACAGGTGCTTATACCTTTAACTGGGGCGGTGGTATTACCACACAAAACCGCACTAACATTGCTGCAGGCACTTACAATGTAACTGTTACCGATGCTGCTTCTTGCACTGCAACAACTTCGGCTACCATAACACAACCTGCTGCTTTAAGCCTTAGCACCACTAAAACCGATGTATTGTGCAAGAGCGCTGCTACCGGTGCAGTTACCTTAACAGTAACCGGTGGTAACGGGGGCAATAGCTTTAACTGGAGCAACAGTGCCGTATCGCAAAACATAAGCAACGTGGTTGCCAATACTTATAGCGTAACTGTAACCGATAACAAAGGTTGTTCGGCTACTACATCAACCACTATTACTGAGCCTACTGCCATTAGCGCATCAACTGCTGTAACTAACCCTACCTGCAATGGCAGCAGCAACGGCAGCATTGCCTTAACAGTAAGCGGTGGAGCAGGCAGCTATAGCTATAACTGGAGCAATAGCAGCAGCTCACAAAACATAAGCTCATTAAACGCAGGCACATTTACCGTTACTATTACCGACGGTAACAGCTGCACCACAACTACCTCGGCAACCGTTACACAACCGGCTGTGGTTGTTGTTAACGAAACACATAACAACATTGGTTGCAACGGCAGCAACAGCGGTGTAATAAACACCACTGTTAGCGGCGGAACCGGAGCTTATACGTACGTATGGAGCAACGGTGCAACTACCAGCAACATCAGCAATCTTTCTGTTGGCAGCTACACTGTTACAGTAAAAGATGCCAATAACTGCAGCGCAACCAATTCAGCCAATATTACCCAACCCGCCGCTTTAACGGTAACCCAAACACATGTTGATGTGCTTTGCAACGGCAGCAGCACAGGTAGCATTACATTAACTGTAACCGGTGGCACAGGCCCGCACAGCTTTGTATGGAATGACGGTGCTACTTCGCAAAACAGAACCAACATTGCAGCAGGCTCATACAGTGTAACTGTTACAGATGCAAACCACTGCGCAGCCAACGCCGCTGCAACCTTAACCCAGCCAACTGCTGTTGTTGCCAGCACCACCAAAACCGATGTGGTTTGTAACGGTGCTTCAACAGGCAGCATTGATTTAACCGTAAGCGGTGGCACCGGCACTTATACTTACCAGTGGAATAACTTCCAATTCATTCAAGACATTAGCGGAGTTCCTGCCGGTAACTATACTGTAACCATTACCGACGGTAACGGCTGTAACAAAGTAGTAGCAACCACTATCAGCCAACCTGCTCCTATCGCCATTGGTGTAAACGTAACCAATGTTACTTGCTATGGTGCTGCCAACGGTGCCATTACCACTACCATTAGCGGTGGCAACGGTGGTTTCAGCTACCTGTGGAACAATGGTGCCACTACTCAAAACCTGAGCACTTTAGTAGCCGGCAATTACATTCTTACTGTAACTGATATGATGGGCTGTAATGCCAACTTGAACCTGAACGTTTCTCAACCTTCACCAATTGTATTAACCCAAACCCACACCAACGTTAGCTGCAATGGCACCAATACCGGCGCAATTGATTTAAGTGCAAGCGGTGGTGCAGGTGTATACAACTATGTATGGAGCAACGGCGCCACTACCCAGGACATTAACGGCCTGGCTTCCGGCACCTACACCGTATCTGCTACCGATGGCAGCAGCTGCAGCGTATCGCTAAGCGTGGTATTATCGCAACCAACCGCTATGTCGCTTTCAACTACCGTTGTTGATGCGGTTTGTAATGGTAGCAATACAGGCGCTGTAAACTTAACCGTTACCGGTGGTGGTACACCTTATCAATACTTATGGAGCAATGCGGCTACTACACAGAACCTTAATAACGTGGCTTCGGGTACTTACAGCGTTGTTGTAACCGATGCCAACAATTGCACTGCAGGCACATCAGCAACCGTTAATCAATCGGGTGCTATAAGTGTTAGCTTAAGCAAAACCGATGCAAGCTGTTTTGGCGGCGCCAACGGCAGCATATTAACCAACGTAAGCGGTGGTTCGGGCAGCTATACCTACAACTGGAACAACAGCGCCACTACCGGCACTATCAGCAATCTTAGCAGCGGCACTTATACCGTTACCGTGCATGATGCAAGCAATTGTTCAGCAGTTGCATCGGCTACCGTATCAGCCCCAACCCAAATTCAAATCAGCGAAACACATACCAACGTAGGTTGTAACGGCGGCAGCAATGCCACCATCAATGCTACTGTAAATGGTGGCGTTGCACCTTATAACTATACCTGGAACACAGGCAGCAGCAACAACAGTATTAACAGCCTGAATGCAGGATCTTATACTTTACTGGTAACAGACGCTAACACCTGCACCGTTATCACTTCGGTAATTATTACCGAACCAACAGCCATTGCCTTAAGCGAAACACATACACCATATGCCTGCAGCAACAGCGCCGGCAGCATTCAATTAAGTGTAAACGGTGGCACTGCCCCTTACAACTATAACTGGAACAGCGGTTCAACCACCCAAAATCAAACCAACCTGGTTGCAGGGGCTTATCAGGTAACTGTAAGCGATGCTAATAATTGCAGTGCAACCATTGCAACCTCTATCGCTGCACTACCGGCGCTAAGCACCTCGTTAACCAAAACCGATATTACCTGCTTTGGTGTAGCCAGCGGTGCTATTGATTTAACTGTAACCGGTGGTTCTTCACCATATACCTACAATTGGACGAATGGTGCAACTTCGCAAGACCCAAGCGGTTTAGCTGCGGGTGTGTATACCGTAACTATTAGCGATGCTAAAAACTGTAATGCTACTTTATCGGCTACCATTGTTCAACCTGCACAAATAAGTGTTAACCATACTGCAACCGGTATTGCCTGCTTTGGCGGCTCTAACGGCGCTATCAACGTAACTGTTAACGGCGGTGTAGGCCCTTACACTTACCTGTGGAATAATAGCTCAACCGGCAATAGCATTAACAACCTGAACACAGGCAGTTATGCAGTAACCGTTACCGATGCTAACAATTGCACCACTGTTAAAAACAACATGCTGGTTACCGAGCCTACCCAATTAACGGCTACTGCTGCAGTTACCAACGTAGGTTGTTCATCTAACAACGATGGTGAAATAAACGTAACACCTGCGGGTGGTACTCCACCATACCACTTTAACTGGAGCAACCTGGCAACTTCTGCCCGTATTATTAACCTGACTGTAGGCAACTACGATGTTACCGTAACCGATAACAACGGCTGTAGCACAACAAAACAAAACACTGTTGGCTTAACTGCTCCTATTCAGATTGCATCGAGTGTAGCTAACACTTCTTGTCCGCAGGTGCAGAACGGCGCTATTGATCTGAGCATCAGCGGCGGCACACCGGGCTTTACCTTTAACTGGAACAATGGTGAAACTACCGAAGACATTGACCACCTGAGCCAGGGCAACTACAATATAGTAGTAACGGATACACGTAACTGTACCGCCGCTGCAAGCTTTAACATTACCTTCGATTATGTTTTAAGTGTGCAGGCCTCCCCATCAACCGAAATTAACTTAGGCGAAGAAGTGCAACTGACCGCAACTGCCAATGTTGACCATAGCAATGTTTATAGCTGGACCCCGGCTTTAAACACCATGTGTTCTAACTGTGCCAACACCAAAGCAGTGCCTACCCACGATACACATTACACTGTTACTGTGGTTGATGCCAACGGTTGCAGCGCCAGCGATACTACTTCGGTTAGCGTTAACTCCATTACCGATGTATTTATCCCGAACGCCTTTACACCTAATAACGATGGCAACAACGACGTTTACCAGTTGGAAGGCGACTTGAACACCATTGAATACCTGGACTTCAAGATATTCAACCGTTGGGGTGAACTGGTTTACGAAAGCATGGACCACAACTTCCACTGGGATGGAACTTACAAAGGTCAGCCGGTTGACCGCGGTGTTTACATCTACACTATGAAGGTAGTATTCATCAACGGTTACAAGCGCGACTACAAAGGTTCGATAACAGTATTGAAATAAAGATTTTCATGATCGGTTTTTTATTCCTTCAAAAAAGGCAGCGTAGTCTGCCTTTTTTTATTGTAGTAAACCCAGCGGCTAAACTTTAACTTTTTAGTTCCTCCGGATATTCGCAATTTCATATCCCGATATGGAATTCGCCATTGTAGATATTGAAACCACCGGTGGTTATGCTTCGGCCAACAGCATAACCGAAGTTTCCATACGGATACACGATGGCAAAAAAGAACTTAGCAATTACCAAACCCTGGTAAAGCCCGATACGGAGATTCCGTACTATATAACCGGCTTAACCGGCATTACCAACCAGATGGTGGAAAATGCTCCGGAATTTGAAGAGGTGGCAGCACAGATCTACGGTTTGTTGCAGGGCCGCATTTTTGTAGCACACAGCGTGAACTTTGATTACTCGTTCCTAAAAAAGCAATTGGCCGATTGCGGGTTTGAATTGAATACCAAAAAGCTTTGCACCATTAGGCTTAGCCGAAAAATACTGCCGGGATTGCCGGGCTATGGGTTAGGTAAAATTTGCGGTTACCTGGGCATTACCAACACAGCACGGCACCGGGCTGCAGGCGACACAGCGGCTACGGTACAGCTATTTGAGCATTTGCTAAAAAATGACACGGGCAACATAATTGCGGCGGCTTTAAAAAAGGGAAGCAAGGAACAAGCTTTACCGCCTAACGTGCCGCGCGAAGAATTTGACCGGCTACCGCAAACACCGGGGGTTTATTACTTCCACAACAGTAAAGGCAAGATTGTATATGTAGGAAAGGCCAAGAGCCTGAAAAAGAGGGTAAGCAGCCATTTCAGCAATAACGCCCCCGGCAGGCAGAAGCAAAACTTTATGCGGGAGGTTTTCCATATCTCGTTCAAGGAGTGCGACAACGAGTTTGAAGCCCTTGAGTTTGAAACAAAAGAGATAAAAAGGCTATGGCCGGCCTTTAACCAGGCACAAAAACGTTATGAACCTGCATTTGCTATTATAGACTACTACGACCAGTTGGGGTTTCGAAGGCTGGCGATTGAAAAGTTAAAGAGGAAGGGGCAAGCGCCCCTCCATTTTCCCACTTACATTGATGGATTTAATGCACTTAAACAACTGAGTGTTACCTATTCGTTATGTCCGCGATTAAGTGGTATTGCCACCGATCGCACTTTATGCGAAGCCAGCAACTGCAGTTGTTTGCAGGAAACAGCCAATGAAGCGTATAACAACCGCGTTACCGAGGCAATAAGTTCCCTGCAGTTGATTGCCGGTGAAACTTCAGCAGAAGCCATGTTAAATAATTCTTTGCCCGGCATATTTCAGCTCTGATAAGCCCACATTCAAAAGGCTATAATGTAGCTTTGCGTAATGGCAAAAAAGAAGGGCCATAAAGTAACCGCTTATTACCGTAAGCTGCATCTGCAATGCATACAATCGCTTGAACAATATTTGCAAAGCGGTAATAAGGAAGCTATGCACGAACTGCGCGTGAGCTTAAAAAAACTGGATGCCCTGTTTTGGCTTGCCAATAAATTATTGCCGGATTTTAAACGCAGGAAGCTATATTCAACTTACCACAATTTATTCAAGCGGGCAGGTATTATCCGCGATGCGCAGGTACAACTTGAATTGCTCGAAACGTTTGACAAGGAAGGGGATCTTGCAGCAGTTTCGCAACATCTTAAAAATGAAATTACCGACCAGCATCAAAAACTTGTAACTGCTGCGCCTGACCTACAATTACAATTGCACAAATTACCGATAACCATACCACCTTACTTCAACCAAATACAGACAAAAGCAGTTGCAGGGTTTACGGAAAAACTGATTAAGAAGCAGGAGAAAAACTGGAAGGAAGTACCTTCAAAAAAAAATCTGCACAGTTCCCGAAAACCGATTAAGCACTTGCTTTACATCGATGATTTTTTGTTGGAAACTGACAAAAAGCTATTGAGCAAAAAGCAATCTAAGCATTGGGATAAGCTACAACAAAGGATAGGTGATTACCATGATTGCGCCCGTTTACTAAACATCTTAAAAGGAAGTAAACAGAAAGATGTTACCACCCGGATTAAACAGCATTTGAAGGGATTAGATAAGCAAATAGCCAAGATGGCCCTTAAAGTAGCTGCTTAAACGATTGATTTACAAGCCTCAACAACAACATATACGTCATTTTCTTCTCCGGCCCAAATTCTCCATATTCGGCACCGCTATTATAGCATCTCCTGCCAGATGACATTGTCATTTAATTGTCAAATTGGTTGCATGTAATAATTAATCATGTTTGAGGTGTTATCTTTGGCAGTATAGTAATTGATGAAAAGGATTTTAGGCATACTTATAGCTGCACTGGCAATTATCCATATTGCCGGCGTTACTCCTTTTTACATAGCTGTATTGCAGTTTATTAAACAGGAAGTTACCGTTGAATTAAGCAATGCGAACCGCTTAACAAAGGTAGCAGTTAGTGCTACTGAATTGACAGACCCGACGGTATTCAGCCGGTTAGAAGAAGGAGAGTTTGTATACCGCGGTAAACTTTACGATTTCAAAAAAGAAGAACATACGGGTGAAGGGCTTATTTTTTATGCCCTGGAAGACGAAAAAGAAAGTGCCTTGCAAGCCGCGTTAAGCTTTTTGTACAGCAATACCGCACCAGGTAAAACATCATCGCCATTGGGCAAATTACTGAAGGACTTCAGTAAGGACTATCTTGCAAATGGAGTTGACGTAATGCCAACTTCTACCCTCACCGTAAATTTTGAATACACTACTACCTATACAACAACAAACCTTATGAAAGGGCACTACAACCAACTTATAAACCCGCCGGATAACAGGAATACCCATGCTTGATACGTATTCCAAATTCATTTAAACATTAATAGTTATCCATGAAAAAACAATTTTTACTCCTTGCTTCGGCTTTGCTATTGAGCCTGATGCCTGCTGCTGTTATAGCACAAGGCCTTAGTTGTGGCAGCGATGGAATGCGCCAGAAGTTAGCGGCAGAACATCCTGAAATTTTACAGGAAGAAGCCGAGCAGGAAGCCTTTACACAAAGTTTTGTTGCCGATTATTTTAAAAATCACGATGCCCGCTCAGGCCCTTATATCATACCAATTGTATTCCATATCATTCACCAGGGTGGACCTGAAAATATTTCAGATGCTCAGGTAATTGACCAGGTGCGCATACTTAATGATGATTATAACAAACGTAATGCTGATACCGCCGATGTTATTCCCATCTTTAAATCAATTATAGCAAACGTTGGCATTGAATTCCGCCTGGCCAACATTGACCCCTGGGGGCGTTGCACCAACGGCATTGACCGCGTTAACAGTTGCCAAACCTTCTCGGGTAATGATTATTCGAAATTGAACGGTTGGCCTCGCGAAAAGTATTTGAATGTTTGGGTTGTTAGCCGAATGGAAAATGGTGTGGCAGGTTATGCCTATTACCCGGGTTCTGTGAGCGCCATCTATAACTTCCCCGACCGTGATGGTGTAATTATATTAAGTGACTATATAGGAAGCATAGGCACCAGCAGTGCTTACACTTCGCGTGCATTAACGCATGAGATAGGACACTATTTAAACCTGAAACACCCGTGGGGTGATACCAACAGCCCGGGTATTTCCTGCGGTGATGATAATGTGGATGACACGCCCATTACCAGGGGAAGTACCAGTTGTAACCTTGGTTTAAACTATTGTGTTCCCGGTACTATCGAAAACGTTCAGAACTATATGGATTACTCCTATTGTTCGAAAATGTTTACCGCAGACCAAAAGATACGGATGCTGGCCGCATTAGAATCGGATAAGGCGGATCGGAACAATTTGTATACCCAGGCTAACCTGGTTGCTACCGGTACGGACGATTTAACTTACAATGATTGTGCGCCTGTGGCTGATTTCAATGCATCGAAGCGATATATCTGCGTAGGTGATAATGTAACCATGCGCGATTGCTCGTTCAACGGTGCGGTAGATACTTATTTCTGGGAATTCCCCAACGGCACTCCTTCCACTTCAACGGCGCAAAATCCTAATGTGCAGTTTCTGGTAGCCGGCTGGCAGCCTGTAAAGCTTACCATTACCAATGCACTTGGCACCAGCACCAAAACCAATAACGAGTTGGTGTATGTATCGTATGGTAATGCACTTTTGCCGGCACCTTATTATGAAGACTTCGAGACTCCCGGTAAAATCAATGAAAATGAATGGGCTTCTGTAAATGTAGACAATGATCAAACAGCTTTCCGCCAGGTTGATATTGCATCGCACACAGGTTCGCGCAGCATGCAGGTTGATAATTACTATACCCATGCAGACCATGACATTGACGAACTAATTTCTCCGGGTATTGATTTAAGCCAGTTGACCAATTCGCAAATGACACTTAGTTTTTATTACTCACTTGCTTCGTGGAACCAATCGTTTATTGACCTTGCTGATTCTATTGCCGTTTTGGCAAGCACCAACTGTGGTGGTAACTGGGTTAATATTTATAAGAAGGGTGGTTCGGCCATTGTAAATGCCGGGTATCAGGCAGGTTATTTTGTACCTACACAAGCCTGGGCTTACTGGAAACAGGTAAAAATCAATTTGCCAACAACCTTAAAACAACCAAATGTTCACTTTAAGTTTCAGTTGTTCAGTGCAGTTAAAGGCAACAACTTTTATATTGATGACATCAACATTGGTGGCGTAGCTACAGGCCTGGAAGAAATTGAAGCAGTTCAAAACGTGCAACTTTTCCCGAATCCTGCTGCCGATGCCACGCAACTAAATTTATCGTTAACCTCTGCACAGCAGGTAAGCGTAAAATTGTTTGATATTACAGGTAAGGAAGTAGCAGATGTATTGAACGATCGATTAACCGAAGGCGATCATATTGTTTCCATCAACAACCTTTCTTCGTATGCCAGCGGCATTTATACCGTAAGCATTAGTGCCGGCAATGCCCGTATTAACCAGAAACTGGTGATACAATAAAATCATAATAAACATTTGCTAAGGGGCAAGAACCATTGTGTTTTTGCCCTTTTTTATTTCCCCGATTTTTAAATTTACATACATAGTTTAAATAGCCGTGTTGCAGGAGCCGGGGGATAAGCACTACATATTATTAATGCAAATTAAGCAGGGCAGCCAAACTGCCCTTGAACAGCTTTTTCTTCAATTAAAGGACACCGTTTTTACTTTAAGCCTGAACTACCTCCGTAACCGCGAAGAAGCCGAGGAAGTAGTGCAGGATGTATTTGTTGAAGTATTTCAATCGGCTGACACGTTTAAAGGAGAGGCCAGTGTAAAAACCTGGGTTTGCCGAATTGCTGTCAATAAATCATTAAACCTGTTAAAATACAGGGGCCGGAAAAAGCGGTTTGCATTTATTAGTTCCTTATTCGGGGAAAGCGGTGAACTACGGTTTAATCCGGCAGATTTCGACCATCCGGGCATTGCTTTAGAGAACAAGGAAAAGGCCTCCTATTTATTTTCTGCGGTAGACAAACTGCCTGAAAATCAAAAAACTGCGTTTTTATTATTAAAAGTACAGGGGTTAAGCCAAAAGGAAGCAGCTGAGGTAATGGCTATAGGAGAAAAGGCGCTTGAATCGCTTTACCAGCGAGCCAGGGCTAACCTGAAAAAGGATTTAGAAAACATATACGATCAGCTTTTTTAACCGAAGGAAAAAAAAGAGTTGGTTGTCTATAAACCATGAAGCCATGAGCACACAAAAAAACAAATGGATTGAAGACGTGCTGAACAGTACGGAGCAGACGGAATTTACCGCTGATGCCCGAATATTTGAAAGCATCGCAACACGCATAAACGGGCAGGTGCGCGCAGTTAAAAACCTGCCTGCCCAAACCGTATGGCTTGCGGCCGCTTCTTTGGCTTTGCTGCTGGCACTTAATATTGCCATAATTACTTTTAACGGCCGTGCAGAACAGGGCAATTCTGCCGAAGGCAACGGATATTCATTAAACAACAGTTTTCAATTGTATTAAGCATGAAAAAGGAAACGCTTCTTACCATTGCTGTTGTAAGCCTGCTGCTGCTTAATATCGGCACACTGGGTTATCTTGTAGTGAATCAAAATATCCGGCACCCGCATTTTCCTCCACCGGGCGGGGGTGGGCCGGCGCGTTTGCTTGTTGAAACGTTGCAGTTGAACGAGCAACAGCAAAAAGCCTTCGACGATCTTAAGTTCAGCCACCGTTCAAGTATTAACAAATTGGATGAGCAGTACAATCAGTTATTGGTAAGCTATCTTACCCTGCTGAAACAACCGGCTATTGATACAGTTGCAAAACATGCGCTCGAAGAGCAAATGGCAGCTATACAAGTGCAAAAGGCCGACATTACCATCAAACATTTTGAGGCGGTAAAGCAGTTGTGCAACGAAGAACAGAAACGCCGCTTTGATGAAATGATTCCTGAACTGATACAGGTACTTGCAGCCCCCAAAAACCAGCCTCCACCCCCACCCGGACCCTAAACCCCGGCATTCACATATTTTTTTCCTTAACAGGTGCTCGGATAGTTAATTCACTTATATTTAAGTGACCCTAACCCAACCCCTGTCCTATGAAACACGTATACCTCCTGAGGTTTGCTCTGCTGTTGCCATTGCTTAACATCTGTATTTCCGGCACTGCAGCAACGCATGCATTAAACAACTTATTTTTTGACAATCGCGGTCAGGTCTCTACCCCCGAAAATCAACCGGTAACCAATGTGCTCTGCTACGCACAAACAGATGGCATGGGGTTGTACATTACTTCAACCGGTTATAGTATCGTTACCCGCTGCAATGAGAACAACGGCACCCGTTACAACCGAGTTGATTTTACGTTTGCTAATATGCATTTGCAGAAGGAGCAGGTAATTTTTACAGCCGGCGATTTCCCTTCGCTTAACTTCTATAACGGCGATTTGAAGATAGAAGCCATAAAAACATCTGACAGGATACTTATCCGGAATGTTTATCCCGGCATTGATTGGGTTTGGAGATTTGATGCAAGCGGAAAACCCAAGCACGAATTTGCCGTTAACTACGGTGCCGATGCCTCGCAAATAAAGTATACCGTAACAGGTGCCGATGCCTTGCAAAAAGAGAACTACCTGGAATATGGCAATCAATATCTGCGGATAAAAGAAGGCCCGGTAACCTTACAGCAGTTAAATGATGATTATACCGATGCACTGCTTGTGCAGGGCAATAGTATTAGCTATAAAATACCGGAAAAGTTAAAAGAAGGAGGCTACACCATCGACCCTCCGCTGGAGTTGATCTGGAGCCATGGAATTGATACTTTAAAAACCACTTTTCGTCGCATCGTTAAGGACAGCATCTACCGTACTATAAGCACAGGTTTTTCTGCTGATTACAACTTACCGGCCTTTCCACAGTTATCGGGTTCTTATGTGTCGGCTACCCGGGTAAACCGCGATGTAGTGATTATGAAAACGGATTACCGGCAGAACCTGATTTGGTGCACATTTTTTGGCGGCGCTAATAACGACGAAGGGAACAGCATAACCACAACACCGGATGGTTTATTTATTACGGGCTATTCGGAAAGCTGGAACTTTCCAATTTCAACAGCAGGGAATTATACGCAACTGGTTTCATTAAACGGCCGGGATGCCTTCATTGCCAAATTTGATAATGAAGGCCGCTGGAAATGGAGCACAGGTTACGGCGGAATTGGCTTGGAAGAGGGAATGGATATAAAATATCTGAATGGTAAGGTGTATGTGGCCGGTTATACAAGCTCGGATAATTTCCCTGTTCTAACTAAGGCCGGTGCCTATAACAAGACAGCCCCGCTCACAGCTAACTACGATGGTTTTTTGCTGGAGTTTGACACCGCCTGTTATCGCCAATGGGGTACCTGTTTTGGCAGCAGCGGTGACGATTATTTTTCTGCGCTTTATGTAGATGTAACCGGCATTTATACAACAGGATTTTCATCTGCTGCTGATACAGCAAACATTCCTCTTCTTCCCTTAGCGGGCGCATATTACCAACCAACACACCAAAAAAGAGAGGTGATACTGCAAAAGTTTAACCTGAATGATACATTGGAATGGAGTACCTATTTTGGCGCTGAGGAATCGGATATCGCGGCTTCGATAAAGCGTAATGAACATGGCTTATTTATCTGCGGCAAAACAAACTCTGCCGACTTACCGGTTCAGGATCAGCTAAACGGTAATTACTTTCAAGATATTAATAATGGTGGTTACGATGGCTTTGTTGCCCGCTTTGACCCCGTAACGCTGCAGAAAAAGTATTGTACCTATTACGGTACCGGAGGCGATGACGGGCTAAGCGATCTTTCCTACGACGATTTGGATAACACCGTGTTTACAGGCTATACCAATAGTACCGTTCCCGTTGTTAACTATCTAAGCGAATACTTCCATCAGGATGTATCAGCCGGTGGATATGACGGCATCGTTCTTGGCTTTGATACACTGCAACGTTTACATTGGGCCACCAACTTTGGCACCGATGGAAACGACTGGGGGCATGGGGTGCTCTGCATACTGCCTTGCATTACTGATGTTGTTGGCGAGGGTTTATATAATTACGGACAAGAACGCATTGGAGGCACTTACCTCTCCAGCGGTTGTTCTGGCTATCTCTGCACCAAATTTTCCAGTAACGGTGTATCTAACCGTTTCCTGAATCAAAGTTGTGTGTTGACAGGCGGAAATTTTCCCGGTACCGGTGGAAACCTTTGTCCTTATTACCTGAACTTTCAGGCATTGATACCACTTAAGAATACATGCCCCGATCAGTGCAATGGCAAAGCCATGATTGATACGTCGAATATAGGAGGATGTCCTCCTTACCAGATTAACTGGAGTAATGGCGATAGTGGCCTTGGAGATAGTGCCTTATGCGAAAATTATTGGTCGGAGGTACAAGATGCAGCCGGGCAAAGCCGAAAAATTTACGGACGTTTCAACGTGCTGCGTGTAAGTTCGCCGCCTAATGTATATACCACCTGCGAAGACACGGCAGATTGGAAGCAATACATACACATTGAAGGGGGCGGCCCTCCTTATATATTGGAGTTCCGCGGCACCAGCAACAACGATTGTCCGACTACGGCCTTCTTTGCTATCTATGACACAGCAGGTTGCGTGGTTAGTCACTCCATGCAATGGTTCAGGCAAAACAGGGGGATACACGGTTACTTCAATATGCAGCAAGCTTGCCAGTTATGGATTTCTGCTGATTTATATAGCGGGCAGTGCATCAATTTAAGCAACTCCGCCACATGGAATTACATCATAATTTCAGGAGAGGATACGGTTCGCAAACCGTTTGTAAACACCACCCAAGGTGTATTTGCATTACAACCTGAAATAGGGAAGAAATACTACGGTTACCTCGATATGGGCGATTGCATTTCGTTCCTTGATTCTTTCCTGCTGTTCGATAGCATACGATATCAGGTTCAATATACGAGAGCCTGCCATGCCAATGATGGCGGTATGACTATTACCGTAGCCGCTGATAGTGCTTTGCTACAACAATCACTATACTACACGCTATTAGTGGAAGCCTACGATTCTATTAACCAAAATTATTATCAGCAAACCATCTTCTATAACTCTCCGCAGCCTGGCTTCGCCTCCTTTAGTAATCTGCCGCCTTCCGTATATCACCTTAACCTGCATCATGGCAGTTGCGACAGTACAAGAATTCGTATTGACCTTCGTTCGTTTACCTATGATGTAAACCAACCTGAAATTTATTGCAACCACCCCGATTCGCTCATCACCACCCTAACTTTTGGAACTCCTCCGCTTACTTACGAATGGCAAGCTACGTTACTTGACACCAGTATTTATGAATTGGGCATTGGGCTTAGTACAATTGTTATTGACCGCCCGGGCACCTATTACCTAACCATTAGCGATACTAACAATTGCCAAAAAACCGATGTACTGGAGATTGACGGTTCTTATAAAGTACATATCGACTCCGTGCAGGAAAATATTTACCCATGTAATGGAATGGATAATGCTACAAGTGCAGCTGTTTACTTTTCGCAGGGCAATGCACCTTACAATTATTTATGGAGCAGTGGTGAACAAGGCTTTATGGCCGGCAACATTGTTGACAGTATTGGCTGGGTAATAGTTACAGATAGGGATAACTGTCGCGATTCGATGTCCTTTATAAACACAAAGAAGCCGGAGATGGTTATTACCGATTCTATAACCGATAGCCGATGCTTTAACACAAACGATGGAGCCATCAGTCTGCTTATTACCGAAGGGTACGCGCCTTATTATGTGCAATGGTCGGATGGTTATATAGATGCTGAACGAACTTACCTTGCTGAAGGGGCCTATTTATATACCGTTACAGATGACCGGGGCTGTATTGCCCAAGGCAGTGCAATTGTGCATGCTCCCGATTCAATTGTTGTAACCTATACTACCACTGCAGCACATTGTATTGGCAGCGATGGTGGGGCAACAGTTACAGCAAACGGAGGAACCGGTTTTCTGAGCATTTACTGGCAAGACGGATCAGTGGATTTTAATCGCAGCGACTTGCCTGCCGGTTCAAATTCCTTTGCTGTAGTAGACCAAAATGGTTGTCAGGTAGATGTCTTTATCAATATTGATACCATAAACAATTTGGCGGTAAGTATAACCAAACAGGATATTACCTGCTTTGGAACTAATGATGGCAGTTTAACGGCAACTGCAACCGGTGGCCAGGGTACCGTCAATTATGCCTGGAGCAGCGGCGATTTTGGTTATACTATTCCTAATGCCCCTGCAGGATTTTATGAAGTTACCGCCACCGACAACACCGGTTGTTCCGCTACGGATACTGCGAGCATTTGGGATCCGGAAGAACTTAATTTTACTGTTGATACAAATGGGGGGCTGTTCTGCCATGACGATAATGCTTATATAACCTTTTATCCGTACGGAGGAACGCCACCGTATTATAATGCCGGTTATACCTATCTGCCGGCAGGCGATAATGTATGGACCATTACCGATGATCATGGTTGTACTGCTACCCAAAACATCTCACTTTCAAACCCGGAGCCTCTGGAGTTCACTGCCTATGTATTCCGCCAGCCCGATTGTAATAATCCAGATGGGGTTATTACCGCTATAGCCTCGGGGGGCAGAACCGATTATGCGCTATATTTAGATAACAACTTCCAGGGTTATTTTAATGACTCTCTGCAAATTAATGCATCTCCGGGTCCACATGATCTTGAGATATGGGACAATCACGATTACGGGTGTTATGCCTATGTACATGTGGATGTAGATACAACAGGTGGAACTAACGGTTATGCCGTAACCCACAACCCAACCTGCCAGGGCCTTAGCAATGGCAGTATTCAACTGGTTATGACAGGAGGTATTCCGCCTTTTGAAGTAAACGGCAATTACTTTGCTTCCTCTTATACCTACAATAATTTGCCACAAGGCAGTTACACCTATACAGTTTACGATGCTGCAGGCTGCCAACATACCTTTACGCAAACCCTAACGCAACCGTCCACTTTAACAGCGGCGATTGATACAGGTTTGGGCATACCGTGCGGAGGCACCCAAATAAATGTGCACATAACAGCAGCGGGCGGCACCCCACCTTATACCGGCGACGGCTACTTATTACAAGGTGCAGGTCCGTACAATATGGCTGTATCCGACAGTAATAACTGCGTGGTCCAACTCAATTATACCCTTTCAGAACCCACACCATTGGTAAGTACGCTTAGTCTGGTAGCTCAACCAAGTTGCATTACACCCTATGGTGCCGTGCATATAAACACAACAGGAGGACATCCACCTTATAATAGCGGCTTTGCGGTTTATCCGTTGTATACCGATAGTATAACAATTGGAGGACTTCAGGCCGGCAACCAACAGATCATTGTTACCGATTCAACTGGTTGCATCTGGGATGGAAACATGTATATTAATACTTATGAACTGTTGCAACTTCACCTAACGAATCATAATCCTGAGTGCCATGCAATATCTTCGGGTAGTGTAACGGTTGACATTGATCACGGCACCTCTCCTTTTAGCCTCAACGGAGCTACATTTATTAGTACTTATACGATCAGCAATCTCGATTCGGGAAGTTATACCTATACCATAACCGATTCAGCCGGTTGTCCGCAAACTATTCAATTCAGCCTGGATGATCCATCGCCTGTTGTTGCCGCCTACAATATCACGGAGCCTATCCATTGCACGGGCGATCAGGCAACCATTGCATTTACGGCAAGTGGAGGCACACCACCTTATCAAGGATTAGGCACCTTTACGTATGGGGCAGGGTTTCACCAATATACCCTGATGGACAGCCTGGGTTGCACGGCTCAGGTATCATTCAACCTAACTAATCCCGCTCCGTTTAGCATTGATACAGATGCTACACAACCTACATGCACCAACCCGAAAGGCACATTAACGCTCCTTCCGTCAGGTGGACAAAGCCCATATTATGTGCAAACTAATAATGGCACCCTCAGCTTTAATTCTACCGCTACACTCGATCTTGCGCCGGGCATTTACAATATTGCAGTACGCGATACACTGGGCTGCGTAGTGAATACTTCGGTGAATATGCAGCAACCTGCTCAGGTTTTCGCTACAGCACAAGCCACGGACCTGAGTTGCTACCAAAATCATACAGGCGTTATTACCATAAATGTGCAGGACGGTGAAGCGCCGTTTACTATAAACAATGTTCAGTTTACAGGCAGCACCAGCTTTAATAACCTTAACGCGGGCACTTACACTTATTTAATTACTGATGCAAAAGGATGCACCAAAACAGTTACAGCTACGGTTAACCAACCTTTGCCGCTTATCATAGATTCAGTGCATCTGGCAGCATTAATTAGCTGTAGCCAAACCAACGACGCAGCAATTGAAATATTTGCAGAAGGCGGAAACATTCCATACACCTATGGTATTAACGGGCCCGTATCAAGCACCCAGCAATCATCCTACTTCAATAATCTTAGCGCCGGAACCTATACAGCCTCAATCGTTGACAATAAAGGTTGTTCGGCGGTAACCGGGTTTGAGGTGCCTGCGTTTGAACCGCGCACCTTTGATGTGCAGGTGGATACGGTAACCTGCCATGGCGGAACCAATGGTGCAATACGTATATATCCGCATCCGCCCGACGCCAACCAGTTTATGTTTAGCATAAACGGAGGGCCTCCGCAGGTATATAATGTGTTCTATGACCTTTCAGCAGGCTCTTACGCCATCCTTATCACCGATAACCACAATTGTCAATACAATGTGCAGGCCAATGTTAGTGAACCGGATAGCTTTGATGCACGCGTATGGCTGAATGGCGATTTGTTGCCGCAGGATTCAACCCTGTTGGATGAACGACAATACGCCGATTTTGTAAAAGTAAGCACACACCCCTGGGAGGTAAGTTTCTCGCCTACACAATCTGTGTTAATCAATTCTGACACACTGGTTGAAATTCAACCCCGTGAAACAATTACGTATAGCGTAGTGGTTTATAAAGACTCAGCCGATCATGATTGCTATGTTGCTTACAAAGGTGTGATTGCCGTGCACCCCATTGCCGCTATCCCAAACCTTGTAACACCGAATGGCGATGGGTTTAATGACCGCTGGGAGATTGACCTCGATAAATTCCCGAATGCCGTAGTAACCATCTTCGACAGATGGGGCGAGATTGTGTTCGAGTCGCAAAATTATGCCAACGACTGGGCAGGCACGTTTAAAAACACCGGCCGCAAGGTGGCGGATGGTACCTACTTCTACATTATGAAGGTGCCTTCGCAAGGAAACAAGGTCTACAAAGGAGACATCAACATTCTTAACTCAACCAACTAAACGGAGCAACATGAAAAACATTCAAACTTCGATTTCGGTTTTAAAACCTTTGCAGTTGGTTGGCAGCATGTTCTGCTTGCTGGTACTGCTCAGCGTTTCTTACAGCGCCTCAGCACAACAAACACCTTTGTTCAGTGCTTACCACTTTAACCGCTTTCTCATCAATCCCGGTTTTACCGGTATTGATAATGAATACCGCGGCTTTGGTTTTTACCGCACGCAATGGGTGAATATGCCGGGGCAACCCATTACAGGTGGTGCTACTGTTGAAGGTTCGTTCTGGAAGGATCGTATTGGTGCGGGCATATTCGTGTTGAATGATAAGATCGGCATTTTTAATAGAACCAACGTTGCGGCATCCTATGCACAAAAAATAAAGTTTGCCAAGGATCATCAAATAGCCATTGGTGTGCAGGGCGGCGCCTTTATCAATCAAATTAACTTTGGTGCTGCCAACGCCAAGGATTACAACGATCCTACAATAGCACTCTCTAAACCAACCAAAATAGTATTCGATTTAAACATTGGGCTTAGTTATAAGTGGAAAGGTTTACTGGTAGGTTTTGCCGTGCCACATGTGTTACAACCCGATGCAAAATACCCCGCTAATGGAAATGATGCACGCTACCAGTATGTGCGTCAGTATAATGCCTTTGCGCAATATCGTATTAGCTTACTGAAAGGTAACTTTAATATTACGCCAACGGTAATGATGCGGAAAGCTGCCGCCAGCGGCTATCAATTCGACGGAACCTTATTGCTGGACTACAAGAACCTGGCCTTTATAGGTGCCGGATACCGTAACTCGTTTGGTGTAATTGCTATGGCGGGGGTTAACATTCTAAACATGTTTACCGTGGCGTATGCGTTTGATTACACTACACAACGAGTATTAAACGGACAAGTAGGCGCTACACATGAAATAACTGCAGGCTTCCATATCCCAAGCGATTTTAAACGCAAGAAGAAAGAGGATACGCAAGATTTGGTAAATGCCCAATTAGCAGAAGACCTTTCGCGCCGGAACGATACCTTGTTAGTTAAACTGCGTATGGCTAATGCAAAAGCAGAAACTGCGAAAAAGGAACTGGCGGCTACTAATAAAGAAAACGACAGTCTTCGCCGCGAGGTTCAAACACTGCAGCAAATTGCAGGTGGTTTATTCCCTGACAATCGCCCTATAGACAACATGAGTAGCCTTGAATTAAACGAAAAGGTTTACAGCTTGGATAAGATTTACTTTGCGCCTAATGAATTTGTACTGTTGCCCGAAAGCCGCGAACAGCTGGATTCGCTTACTAACTTCTTAGCTCGATTCCCGGCCACCGAGATCAGTATAAGTGGCTATACGGATAATACAGGTGGCGATGAATTAAACCTGAAACTAAGCGAGAGCCGTGCTAAATCAGTTGCTGAATACCTTATTAGCAAAGGTATCGCTAAAAACAGATTGAGCTATAAGGGCTTCGGAAGCGCCAACCCGCGTGCAAGCAACAGCACACAAAAAGGCCGTCGTTTAAACCGTAGGGTAGAATTTACTATTACTAAAGAGTAGTTATGCTTAAAGCTATAACAAAAAAGGGAGCGCTGTAACAGTGCTCCCTTTTTTGTTAGGCAAGACCCGGATTAGGCTTGTGCCGTAGGGCCGAAGTTCATAGGGTAGTTCTGCACTTCTTTATCATTGATGGTGCCAAACTGTTGTTCGTATTTTTTAATGTTCTCTGCAAGGGCTTTCATAAAGCGTTTGGCATGTTCAGGAGTAACTAATATGCGCGACTTAACTTTCGCTTTAGGCACGCCCGGCATTACGCGGATAAAGTCTAATACAAACTCCTGAGGTGAGTGCGAGATAATTGCCAGATTTGAATAAGTACCCTCTGCAATTTCTTCAGGCAATTCAATATTGATCTGGTTTGGATTTGGTTCTTCTGCCATTTCTTCAAGTATTTAGTAAGCGAATGTAGCCAATTTCTATTTCAGGTTATGGAAGAGGCTGCGATAGAATGTGATTGTTTCCATGAAGGCCTGCTCACCAATGCGTTCGTTAATACCATGTATGCTACCCACCTGGTCCTTATCGAACCGGCACGGGAAGAAACGATACGTGTTCTCCGTTATATCCTGAAAGTGTTTAGAGTCCGTACTACCCAACATTAAAAAAGGTGCCACCATGGCATCCGGGAACACCTCTGCCGCTGTTTGCTGTAATAACTTAAACCCATAACTATCCGAACTGCTGTTTTTGCTTGGTTCGTACAACTCGCCGGCCTTAATAACCACCGAAGTATCATCAATTAATTTGGTAATGCGTGCAAGCACGTCTTTCGTGGTTTCATCGTTCAACACCCTGAAGTTAACCTTTGCACTTACCAGGGTAGGGATGACGTTCTCCTTTAAACCTGCATTAATAACCGTGGTTACATTGGTAGTACGCAGCAGTGCCGAGCCTTCCGGCGACTTTTCGTATTCACGCATTATTACCGGGCTAAAGAACCAACGATTGGCGAAAACGGTCTTTAATGGGAAAGGCATTTCAGGACCAATGAAGTTCAAAAACTCTTCTACGGGCTCTACCACCCTCCCCTTCTCAGGATTATCATGTATACGCGTGAGGGCCGCCATTAAAACATCCAGTGCGGTTTTCTTTGCAGGGCGGCTGCTGTGCCCGCCGGGTTTATTCACGGTAAGCTCCAATGTAACATAGCCTTTTTCGGCAGTGCCGATAAGAGCTACAGGTTTGCTCATATGCGGCACCATACCACTGCTTACAAATCCACCTTCATCCACATAAAACTCAAAGCTTATATGTTGTTGGCGAAAATAATCAGCAATACGGGCTGCACCTAAGTTACCGCCCACCTCTTCATCGCTACCGAAAGCAAAGTAGATAGTGCGCTCAGGCACCACATTAGCCGCTACATCTGCTTTCAATGCTTCCAGCAGGGCAATTAAACTGCCTTTATCATCTAAGGTGCCGCGGCCCCAGATAAAGCCATCAGCCCTTTCTCCGCTAAAAGGTGCATGCAGCCATTTATCTCTGGTTGATTCCTCTACCGGAACTACATCCAGATGCGCATAAAAGATAACCGGTTTAGCACTTGTATTCTTACCCTGCCACTTCAGCAACAAGCTTCTGCCTGCTATAACCGTATCTTCCAGTTGTTCAAGCACCGGCGCATAGGTGTTATGAAGAAAGCGGAAGAACGAATCGTACTCGGCACGGTTCAAAAGCGCAGTATCATCGTACGATACAGTTTGGATCCTGACAGCCTGTGTCAAGTGGTTCAATGCTTCCTCATCTAACTTAATAACAGCAGGTGGCTTGTTCGACTGTACCTGCCTGCCTTTATAAGCAGCTGTTTTTACGGCCATTACTGCCGCCAGTACAAGCAACAGCAAAAGCACAGCGAGTAATACTTTTTTCATCAATAGGGGGTTTGTGCTACAAAGTAAAAACAAACAAGGAAAAACAGTAAGCCCAGTGTTTCTAATTGCTACACAAACTTTAATTAACCCTGCGCCAGAAAATTACGGCCTGGTTAACAGGGCGTGTTTCGTTGCTGTTATTACCGCTGGTTACTGCACCGGCGCTAAAGCTAAACGTATGCGTATGGTCGGGCACGGTATGCGTATGTGCACCTGCTGTTGAAGTGGCACGTTGCTTAATAAAGTGTCGGTGCGCATACATATTAACTGAGTGACTATGGTTACCATCGGTTGAGATGGAATGCGTATGCCACAAACACCCGTCGATCATACGACCCATAAAGTTACCGGCGGTGTATTTGCCGTTCCAGCCATTGCCGCATGTAGTAGCATCATCGTCTGTCCACCCTGCGGCCTTGCAGTTGTCGGATAAATTATCATCAAACGGAATATATACGTTACCCGGACCATTATTCGGACTACCTGTGCTACCGCCGTGGTTGTGCGAACCGGCTGCAGTTGTTCCAAGTGTGGTATACTCCTGGCTTGGGTTACCGGTAGTACCGGGATTACCTCCCCACCAAAATGCCCAATCGCTTAGTGTATTGCCGTTGCCATCTCCGTTGCCTGCCGAGGTAGTGTAATCGCGGCTATCGTCATTACTCCACCAACCGCCCCAGTTGTGACTATGGTCGCCTGCTGAGCTGGTGGTTAAGGTGCCTGAACTATTAAGCGTACCGGTAACGGCGTGCGTATGGTCCTGGAAGGCATGTTGCTGTACGGTACCTGTCAGGTTAGAGCCACTCAGCACATTCGCTGCCCCCCCCCGTGCGCGGATAAATTCACCGTTGTTTATATCGGTGTATACCCAGTTAGTGCAGGGATAAATGGTGTTGGGGTTTGCTGCATTATACCACTGTATGTAAGTAGCACCAATTGGTGGTGTATTTACATTTTGCCAGCAGGTACCGTTAAATACTTCTACTGCACCCAGCGTTGTATTAAAACGAATTGAACCAATTGGCGCTCCGGCAGGTTGTTGCGCCGTACTGCCATTTGGCAAACCAATGGCACTGGTACTATTCACTTCGAACGATACTACGGGTGTGGTGGTATTCAACCCTACATTGCTGCCGCTTTGGAACAATATGGAGTTACACATATCGGTTGGCGAAGTAAACATGGTAACATACCCGCTGGCAGCACTTGCACAAATAGTACCGGGGCCTGTAGCACCCACCGAACCTGTAGGGCCGGTAATACCCTGCAACCCTGTAGCACCTGTTGCACCGGTGCCTCCGGTGGCTCCTGTATTGCCTGTGGCACCTGTAATACCCTGTATACCTGTTGCACCCGTAATACCTTGTATGCCTTGCGGACCTGTATCACCTGTTGCGCCGGTAGACCCTGTATTTCCCTGCGGGCCTGTAATGCCTTGTATACCTTGTGCGCCTGTGTCGCCGGTTGCACCGGTTACACCTTGCATACCTGTAGCGCCGGTTGCGCCTGTAATACCCTGTATGCCTTGCGGACCTGTATCACCCGTATTACCGGTTGCACCGGTAGGCCCTGTATTTCCCTGCGGGCCCGTAACACCCTGTGCACCTGTTGCGCCTGTGGCTCCTTGTTGTCCGGTAGCTCCTGTTATGCCTTGCAGACCTTGAATACCCTGAGGACCTTGCGGGCCTGTTGCACCATCTAATCCATTAGCACCTGTGGGGCCTTGCGCACCTGCAACACCTTGTGGACCTTGAATACCCTGAGGACCTTGTGGGCCTGTTGCGCCATCTAATCCGTTAGCACCTGTTGGGCCTTGCGCACCTACAACACCTTGGGGACCTTGAATACCCTGAGGACCTTGCGGGCCGGTGGCACCATCTAAACCATTAGCACCTGTGGGGCCTTGCGCACCTGCAACACCTTGCGGGCCCTGAATACCCTGAGGACCTTGTGGACCCGTTGCACCGTCTAATCCGTTTGCACCAGTAGGGCCTTGCGGGCCTGCAACACCTTGCGGGCCTTGCGGGCCTGTTGCGCCATCTAATCCATTAGCACCAGTGGGGCCTTGCGCACCTGCAACCCCTTGTGGACCTTGAATACCCTGAGGACCTTGCGGGCCTGTTGCACCATCTAATCCATTAGCACCAGTGGGGCCTTGCGCACCTGCAACACCTTGCGGGCCTTGAATACCCTGAGGACCTTGTGGACCCGTTACACCATCTAATCCATTAGCACCGGTTGGACCTGCAACACCTTGTGGGCCTTGTAAGCCTTGTGGCCCCTGGGGCCCTGTTGCTCCATCTAACCCATTTGCACCGGTAGGGCCCTGAGGTCCCGCAACTCCTGCAGGACCTTGAATACCTGCTGCACCCTGCGGACCTGTATCACCTGTTGGTCCGGTTGCTCCACCCCCTACACCGGTTGGGCCGGTTGGGCCCGTAGGTCCTTGCAGACCAGTGGCACCCGTAGTACCGGGTGCGCCGGGCAAACCTGCCGCTCCGGTTGGGCCGGTTGCTCCATCCAAACCATTTGTGCCAGTGGCACCGGTTGCTCCGGTTGATCCTGCTATGCCTTGTGGTCCGGTATCCCCGGTAGCACCTGCCGGACCGGTATTACCTACTACACCTTGCGGACCCGTATCACCTGTTGGGCCTGTGGCTCCGCCCCCTGCACCAGCAGCACCTGTAGGGCCGGTTGGTCCTGTTGGGCCTTGTAGACCTTGTGCACCCGTATCACCTGTTGCACCCTGTACACCAGCCATACCTTGCGGGCCTGTATCGCCTGTTGGGCCTGTTGCTCCACCACCAGCACCTGCTGCTCCTGTTGGGCCTGTAGGTCCAGTTGGGCCTTGTAAACCTTGCGCACCGGCATCACCGGTTGCACCTTGCACACCTGCAACACCTTGCGGACCGGTGTCGCCCGTAGGACCTGTAGCGCCACCACCGGAACCCGCGGCACCTGTTGGGCCCGTTGGTCCGGTTATACCTTGCATACCCTGTGGCCCGGTATCGCCGGTAGCGCCCTGCACACCTGCAATACCCTGAGGCCCGGTATCCCCGGTTGCACCTGTTATGCCCTGTAAGCCTTGCGGGCCGGTATCACCGGTTACACCTTGTGTACCTGCTATACCCTGCGGACCTGTATCGCCCGTTGGGCCTGTTGCGCCACCACCTGAACCCGCGGCGCCGGTTGGGCCGGTTGGGCCTTGTAAGCCCTGTGGGCCGGTATCGCCGGTTGCACCTTGTAAGCCAACTGCCCCTTGCGGACCCGTATCACCAGTTGCACCAGCATTACCTGTTGCACCGGTAACACCCTGCAAACCTTGCGGGCCGGTGTTACCTGTAGGGCCGATGGCTCCTGCTAATCCTGTAGCACCGGTTGCTCCCGTATTGCCGGTAGGGCCGGTGGCACCAGCCACACCCTGTGAACCGGTGGCACCGGTGGCACCTGTAGCGCCTGTGGCTCCTGCTGTGCCATTACCTGCGCACAAGGAATTCCACTGGCCGTTATAGTAAAAATAACAGCCAACTGTAACATCATACACCAATAAACCGGGTGCCGGTGTGGCAATAGCCAGGCGATTGGCGGTAGTTAACCGAGGTGCCAGGAAACCTTTATTAGTAGAAGACAGATCCAATATAGCTGAAGGATCGGGGGTAGTGGTGCCGATACCGACATTACTTTGCGCTGCAAGTTGCATCACACATAGGCATAACAATACACTGAGTAGGGTATAACGCATGGGTCGTATTTAGTTCTCAGGAAAGATGCCGAAGGTAAGCCATAGGCTGCAAGGCTGCTAATTTTAAAGCGAAAAAAAGCCCCTCCTATTTTAAATTTCGGAAGGGCCGGGGCCGGGTTAGCAACCTGTTCGATACATATTATTAATTTCACTATTCGTTTTGCTTTTGCTCTTTCCCTATTTCCGATAACTTTTTGTAAACGGTATGCGTTTTAGGCAAAGCAGCTCGTGAGAACCGGCGCACGTTTAAATCGTACTCCTCTTCCACTGCCACCAGCGAATCGCCATCAAGTGCTTCATCCAGTTGGGCCACCTGTGGTGTTAGGTCTACCTCCTCTGCCTCGTTGATAATTGGTGCAGGTTCTTTCTGATCGGCTAACTCTTCGTCGGAAATTATCTGTTGCTTCTCTTCCTTTTGCTTGTGCTTTGTTTCCGTTTTTGCAACCGATGCAACCGGGCTTGATTCCTCCACCGGCTCGGTAGTTATTAAGGCCGCTGTATGCGGTGCGCAGGTTTGTACTGCGGGCTTTATTGGCAACTCATCTTCCTGAGAATAGATTTTATCAATCTCGCCACTGCGGAACATCTTTACAAAATCGCTAAGGCCGGCGCCGACGGCGAGTAACATCAGGCCCAGACTAACATGCAGGATGGTTTTCATTGTATCAGTTTTATGGTTTATTGAATTATTGACTTAGTTGAAACGATTGCAGATAGTTGCTGCTTTTGCGATAGATGAAATACTCCGCAATCAGCATATTGCCTATTACGCTGATCCAAAGGCTAATGGCGTAATTCTCGAAGTGGTTCATCCCCGTTAAAAAGAACAAGATGTGATATACCCGGAACGACACTGCCGTTAATGCCATGGCGTACGAGCGCATCATCCAAATGGAATGGCCTAATACGTTACGGTTCTTAATGGTCTCCAATCCCTTGTAGGTTGTTAGAAACCAAAAGATAGCCATAAACAAAAAGCAGGCTTTCTCCCAATAGCTGCCCTTGGCAAAAAAGGCCATGTAAAAGCCTGTTGGTGCGCCGATCCACAATACTACCAGCACATAAATTTTGCCGGCATACACGTGTATGGCTTTACGCTTGCGCAGGATGTAACTTGAGAACTGCGTTAATGCCGTGATGATGCAAAATGCACCGGCTGCAATGTGCAGGTAAAAGCTCCACTTATAAACCGGGTTTACAAAAAGCTTAATGCGTTCCTGTATAAAGTCAAACTGCGGACTGAAGTTGAAATACGGCAGTGTATTATATACCAATAGCAGACTAAAGATTGCAATTGGCACCCAAAACAATACCTGCATACTAAAGCGCATGGCTTGCTGCAGGGTGGTAACACGGGCGGTATTCATGGCGGGTGGTTTGCATACAGGATGCACGAACCGCGCCAAATGCACAAAGCAATAACCTCTAAAATCCCAAAAGGATGTTAATTAGAAATTGCAGATACCCACCCTTGTGCCGGTAAACTGATTGGCTTCCATTTCGGTGAGGATAAAATCGGCCAGATCGCCGGTTTTTATCTCGAATTCTCCTTCGGGTTTGTAGTCCTTTTTAACCCGGTAAGCGCCACTACGGTTACCATCCACGATGTTCGGACAGCAGATGAAGGTCCAGTCCAGGTTGGTTTCGCGCAACACCTTGTAAACCTTGTTGTGCCCCTCTCCTACGTTCTTGTATTCGGCGGGGTAATCGGGTTTGTCCAGCAACTGCATGGTTTCGTTCATTTGTAACACACCTAAACCGCCTACTGCCAGTACGCGCTTGATGCCGTGCTTTTGCATGGCATCTACAAACAGTTTCATGGCATCGCTCATCAGGTTTACGGCGTCGCCGGTAATGTCGTTAGTGCCGAGGGTAGAGATTACCACCTCCTGCCCGGCAATGGCTTGTTCCACCTGGCTTTGGTTATAGACGTCCCCTTTAATAGTTGTGAGGTTCGGATGGTTGATTTCCAGCGCATGGTTGTGAACAAAGGCCGTTACCTGATGCCCTGCTTCCAGCGCATAGGCTACTACCATTTTACCTGTGCGGCCAGCCGCCCCAAAAACAACTATCTTTTTCATCCCTTTTTAATTGTTGGGTAAATGTAGAAAAGGAAAGCTAATGGAAGGTTGGAGGAATCTTTTCACACAAAGGCACTAAGAAGAATACAAATGGAACGCTGATTAGGCTGCTGATTATGATAGAGTATGACCACACTTTACACTCCTTTACACTTTTTCTCTAAGTAGCCTTTTCGAACTTTACACTCCTTTACACTTTTTGCGCAAGTCGATGGCTTAGCGGATAGGCTTTGATTGGGAATGCTTGGGATTGATAGGAAATGATTGGTTGTACGCATATACCTATCAACCCTATCATGCCGGGTTAAACTGTTCCGGTTCGCTTTGGGGCATACCCCTCCCTTTGTGCTTTTTGCGGTTTAGTGGTTTCAATTGGTATGTCAAAGAACTTGACCAGTGTAAAGATATAACAAAAGACGTTTTGTTTCAAATTTTATTTCTTAAAAAAATAAATTGGCGGTACACCGTATTGCCCGGGAGCGTGGTCACTCAAAACTCATCGCTCAAAACCCGTAACTCTAACTCCTTTGATTACCTTTAGGCTTGTAATGGATAACCTGTTTACTACTTCTTTTAACACCCCGCTGGGTTACTTACAGGTAACCGGTACTGCCGAGTTTATTACCTCGGTGTGGTTTGTTGAGGAGCCAAAGCCGGACAGCACAGCCGGATTACCGGAGGTGATTACGAATTGCGTAAAGGAGTTACAGGAGTATTTTGAAGGAAACCGGCAGGTCTTTAGTGTTCCTATCGGCACCGAGGGAACGGAATTTCAGCGCCGCGTATGGCACGAACTGGAATTGATACCTTTTGGCGAAACCTGTAGTTACCTGGATATAGCCCGTAAACTGAATGACGAAAACTCCACCCGCGCCGTAGGTACGGCTAATGGTAAAAACCCTATCGCTATTATTTTACCCTGCCACCGTGTTATAGGCGAAAACGGTAAGCTAACCGGTTATGCAGGCGGCATGTGGCGCAAAAGCTGGCTGCTGGAACATGAAGGGAAAGTAAGCGGCAAACGCCTCAGTTTATTTTAACGGCAAAGTTTACGGATCAATTGTTCGTGTGCGGGAAACTCCGCCGCTAATTTGTTTTTATCTGCTAATTCAAAATCAGCAAAATCGAAACCCGGTGCTACGGTGCAACCTACCAGACTAAAGGTATGCGGCTTTGCCGGTTTACTGGCAAACCAACAACCTGCTTTCACTACCGCTTGAAATACCTCCCCTTCCGCCGGGTTATTTCCTACACGTATTATCTCCAGCGAACCGTCAGGCTGCAACACATATACATCCAGCGGACCGCCATAATAAAAGTGCCATACCTCATCACTCTTAATTCGATGGAATGCTGAGAAGTGATGGTGTTCCAATAAAAAATAAATCGCGGTAGATACAGCACGTTCGCCCCCGAAACGGGTTGGTAAACCTGTTGCCGGTATTATGTCTGCACTGCGGTAAGTTTCTTTATACCAGCCACCCTCGGGGTGTGGTAGCATTTGTAATTGCTCAACAAAAAAGGTGGCATTGTAACTCATACGCTTGCTTGAATTGGATACCGAATATGGAAAGACTACCGCACAAGTAAAATAAAAAAGGCGCTCCCTAAAAGGAACGCCTTTGTGTATCTAATTGAAGTTATGTTAGCGCATGATGGTAACCGTACCGGTAACTTCTTTCTCTACACCATCGAAGTAAGTAACCACGATTTTGTAAACGTAGGTATCATCCGGACAGTATTTACCGTCTTTGGTTCCATCCCATCCTGTTCCATGGAAGCCGTTAGCCTGATTAGCGTTGCTGTAAACGCGTTCGCCCCAACGGTTAAAGATGCTTACATCCAGTTTAGAAGCACCTAAGATGTCGAATTCCCAGGTATCGTTCAATCCATCGCCGTTAGGTGTAAAGGCGGTAGGGATAAACTTAGCAGGTTCGTTTAACACCGTGATTGTAACGGTATCGCTGGCAAAACAAGAGTCGGCATTCATAACAGTTACCATGATAGTGGTAGTTGTTTTAGGAGCCGCTAATGGGTTCGGACAGTTGGTTTGGTCAGTACAGTTGTTGAATACGATTACTGAATCAGGATTCCAGAAGTAGTTGAGTATTGCCGAAGTGCTGGTTGTTGAAGTAACCAGTTGCGTTTGCATACCTGTTAGGATGGTTTGCTGGCTTACGCTTAAATCAACCGATAACTGGCTTGGCGAAGCAACAGTAAACTGCGCGTTGCCCTGGCAGCCGTTAACATCGGTAACCAGTATTGCATAGTTGCCCGGAGCCAAACCGCTGAAGGTTGTATCGGTTTGCACAATGCCGTTTAACATGTAGTTGTAAGGGCCTTTGCCGCCGGTAGTAGAAAGCGTAACTAAACCTGTTGCTGTATTAAAGCACTTAGAGCCTGTTGCATTGGCAGTAACCACCAGTGCGCTTGGGTCAACCAGGGTATCGGTAACAGCGGTTGTACAACCTTTGCTATCGGTTACGGTTAAGGTGTATTCACCGGCGCTTAAACCACTAACCGAAATACCTGTTTCAGTTGGTGTGGTGTTCCATGCATAGGCATAAGGACCAACACCACCGCTAACCGAAGCTGTTACGCCACCCGTGCTGCCGCCGTGGCATATTGGGTTGTAAGTGGCAATAGCCGCCAGTATTTCGCTACCCTGGCCAACGGTGAACGACTTGCTGTTTTGGCAATTGGTTTGGTCGGTAACGGTAACGGTGTAAGTGCCCGCAACAATGCTGCTCAGATCTTCGGTAGTAGCTGTATTGCTCCACAAGTAGGTGTAAGCAGGGTTACCACCGGTTACGGTAATATCAATGGCAGCGGTAGCAGCACCAAAGCAAAGTGCATCGGTAGTAGTACCGTTTATAACAATCTGCGTAGGTTCAGTTAACTGGATGCTATCGTAGGTGAAACATCCGTTGCTATCGGTTAACTGCACGGTGTATTTGCCTGGGCCAACACCATAAACTGCCGAATCAGTATCAAAGGTATTCCACAGATAGTTGTAAGGCGTAGTACCACCTGCAGGCACGGCGGCTACGTGGCCGTCCTTAGCACCAAAGCAAGTTACATTGCTGCCCACCACATTTAATGTGAGCGGAGCCGGTTCGGTTACCACATATAAAGAAGCTACCTGACAACCATTAAAATCGGTAACAGTAACGTTGTAATTGCCACCTGATAGGTTACCGATATCCTCGGTGCTTTGCAGGGTATTCCACTCAAACGAGTAAGGAAGGGTACCACCGTAAGCAGTAATATCCAGGAAGCCATCCTTTAATCCGGCACAAGTAACGTTCTTAATGAAGCCGGAAGTAACCAACGGATCCGGTTCAACTGTAGTAGCCGAATCGATGCGGCTGCAGCCTTTTGAATCGGTAATGGTTACGATATAAGTGCCGGCACCAATACCTGAAATATCTTCCGACGTAGCGCCGTTGCTCCAGTTATAAGCGTAAGAAGGTGTACCGCCTGAAGGGATCAGATCAATAGAACCGTTCAGATCACCAAAGCATAACGGATCGTGTACTACGAAGTTGGCTGTAATAACAGATGGGTTGATAATAACCACTGATGTAGATGCTGAACAAGCGTGTGCATCGGTTACAGTTACTGCGTAAACACCGTTTTGCAGGTTGTTGAGGTCCTCGGTAGTTGCCCCGTTGCTCCATGCATAGCTGTATGGAGTAGTACCACCTGTAACTGTTAAGTCGATGGCGCCGTCGTTGGCATTGTAACAACTAATGTTAGTGATGGTAGTTGAAAGCGCCAATGGAGCAGGTTCGCTGATAAGCACTGAATCGCGCTTATCGCAACCATTGGCATCGGTTACAATTACATAGTATAAACCACCGGCCAGACCGCTTACATCTTCCGAGCCGTTGAAATTGCTCCACAGGAAGGTGTAAGGTTGTGTGCCGCCTGTTACTGTTAAGTCAGCAGCACCATCAGCCGCACCATTGCAGCTTACGTTAGTGCCAACTACTGAAGTAACAATAGCTGCAGGTTCGGTAACCGTAAACGATTGAGTAAGTGTGCAACCGTTTACATCGGTAACCGTAACTGCATAGTTGCCGCCGCTTACGCCGTGCACATCTTCATTTGTAGTGCCGTTACTCCATGCAAAGGTGTAAGGGAACACGCCACCGTTTACTGTAATATCTACCGAGCCATTATTGCCGCCATTGCAGGTTACATTCTGCACGGTGGCATTCAGCACCATAGCTGCAGGCTGGCTAACGTTAAACGAAGCCGTTGCACTGCAACCGTTTACATCGCTAACCGTTACGCTATAAGCGCCGGCGCTGATGCCGGTTAAGTCCTGTGTATTAGCTGCGTTGCTCCAGTTATAACCATAAGGCTGATTGCCACCGGTTACTGTAATATCAATAGCACCGGTTGAACTACCGTTGCAAAGCACATCGGTAACCACACCGGTAATAACCAATGGTAAACCTTCGTTAATTACAACACTGTTAGCCGCTGTGCAGCCGTTGGCATCGGTAACAATAACGGTATAGGTACCGCCGGTAACGCCACTTAAGTCTTCGGTAGTAGCACCATTGCTCCACAAATAAGTGTAAGGGCTAACACCACCACTAACGGTTAAGTCGGCAGCACCGTTTGCCGCACCCGGGCAGGTAACATCGGTTTTGGTTATAGAAGTTGTAATAGCAGTTGGCTGATTGATAGTTACCGATAATATAGCGGTGCAAGCATTTGCATCGGTTACGGTAACATCATACGTGCCTACGGTTAAAGCATTCAGATCTTCGCTGGTAGCACCGTTGCTCCATATATATGTATACAGCGGTGTACCGCCAAACACATTGATATCGATAGAACCGTTATTGCCACCGTTGCAGCTAACGTCGGCATGGCCGGCTTCTACCACAACTAAAGCCGCAGGTTGTGTAACGGTTGCACTGGCCGTAGCTGTGCAGCTATTACCATCGGTAACAGTTACGGTATACGTACCGGCAGCAAGGCTGTTCAGATCTTCGCTTACTGCGCCGTTGCTCCATGCAAAGCTGTAAGCACCTGTTCCGCCGCTAACTGATAAATCTATTGCACCTGTTGTGGCACCATTACAAAGTATGTTGGTTACAGTTGTTGAAAGAGAAATTGCAGCAGGTTCGCCTACCACCACGCTGTTGGTAGCTGTGCAACCGTTGGCATCGCTCACTACTACTGAATAAGTACCACCCCCTACATTAGATAAATCTTCGCTGGCAGCGCCATTGCTCCAGAAGAAGTTGTAAGGTGTTGTGCCACCGCTAACGGTAAGATCAACACTACCATTTGATGCACCATGACAAGTAACATCGGTAGCGCTAACTGATGTAGTTAAGGCAGCAGGTTCGGTGATAGTAGCCGAGAAAGTAGCTGTGCAACCGTTGGCATCGGTTACTGTAAGATCGTAGGTGCCTGCGCCTAAGCCGCTCAGGTCTTCAGTAGTTGCACCATTGCTCCATGCATAGCTGTATAAAGTAGTACCGCCATAGATGTTTACATTAATGGCACCGTTGGCGAAGCCATTACAAGTAACATCGGTTTTGCTGCTAAGCACAACGCTTAACGCAGTAGGCTGTGTAATAGTATAAGATGCAGTAGCGGTGCAGCCGTTACCATCGGTAACAGTTACGGTGTAAGTTCCTGCACTAAGGCCGCTCAAGTCTTCGGTAACAGCACCGTTGCTCCATGCGTAGTTGTAAGTTACTGTGCCGCCGCTAACCGATAAGTCGATAGCACCGGTAGAAGCACCATTGCATAAGATAGCTGTTACATTGGCTGAAAGCACTAAAGCAGCAGGCTCGGCGATAGTTGCGGTGTTAGAGGTAGTGCAACCGTGTAAGTCGGTAACTACTACTGTATAAGTGCCCCCGCCAATATTGCTGAGGTCTTCGGAATTAGCGCCGGTATTCCACAAGTAAGTATAAGGTGTAGTGCCGCCGTTAACGGTAACATCAATGGCACCGTTATTAACACCGTGGCAAGTAACATCGGTTGTAGCAACACTTGAAGTTAATTGAGCTGGTTCGGTTAATGTTTGACCGATGGTAACTGTACAAGCATTGGCATCGGTTACTGTTACGGTGTATGAACCGGCATGTAAGCCCGATACGTCTTCGGCCGTAGTACCGTTGCTCCAGTTAAAGCTGTATGGCGGAACACCACCGCTTACGGTAATATCAATAGAACCTGATGAATCGTTATTACAACGCAGGTTGCTGTAAGAGGCAATGTTTAAGTATAAAGGCAGTGGTTGGGTTATAGTAGCACCTGCTGAAGTTGAACAACCTTTAGAGTCGATAATAGCCACATTGTAAGTGCCCGCAGTAAGATTGGTGATATCTTCGGTGGTAGCACCATTGCTCCACGTAAAGCTGTATGGACCGGTGCCACCATTTACGCTGATGTAAATAGCGCCGGTGTTACCGCCATTACAAAGAATATTAGTTACGCTATCGATAATAGCTGTAAGCAGGTTTGGCTGGGTAATGGTTACCATTACAAAATCAGTACAGCCTTTGCTATCGCGCAGGGTAACCACATAGTTGCCTGCAGCTAAACCTGTAAAGGTTGGTGAGCCCTGAAAGGTAACACCATTGATAGAGTATGAGTATGGAGGTATACCGCCGGTTAAATCAACGGTAACGCTACCGTCTAATCCGCCGAAGCAGGAAACGTTGGTTTGGTTAACCAGGCTTGCGGTTACGGCATAGCTGTTAGGAATGTTAACCTGCGAAGTATCGCTGCAACCATTCGCATCTACTACACCCACTACATAGTTACCGGCCTGTAAACCGCTGAACACATTGCCTAATTGATTAGGGCCGCCGTTCAGTGAATACTGGTAAGCAGGCACACCGCCTGTAGCAGTTACTGTAATTGAACCATCGAATACGTTGGCGCAGCTTGCGCTTTGCACGGTAGTAGTATGGTCAAGCACCGGTGGTTCGTTAACCGGCACACCGTTGATTGGTAACGAGATACAATTTAACGCATCGCTGATCATTGGATAATAGGTGCCTGCTGTTAAACCGGTAAACAGGTTTGCTGCCTGGTAAGTGGCTCCATTATCTATAGAATACGTATAACCGGGTGTACCGCTTCCGGCAGTTAAGGTTATAGTACCGGTGTTACCACCATTACACAGTACATCGCTTACGCTGATGTTACTTACAACAGGCAGCGGCGCCACCGTTACTGTAGCTGAACCCAGGAAGCCCGAAGTGCGCACACAACCGTTGGCATCGGTAATTTGGCTAAGCGTATAAGTAGTGGTTGTAGTAGGTTGAACCGTTACCGTGTAACCATTGCTGATGCCGGTGGCAGTAAGTACGTTGGTGCCGTCGGTATAAACCACATCAAACGGACCGGTGCCCACTGCAAAGTTGAAGGTAATAACGGTATCAGTTCCATTACAGATGGTATTAGAACCATTAATGCTGCCGTTAGGCAACGGATTAACGTTAACGGTGTAAGGTGTGCACACGGTAGTGTTACACAAGCCTTCAGCACGTAAATAATAAGTAGTTGTAATAGTTGGAGATACGGTGATAGGATCGCCGGAGGCAACTAAAGTGCCGCCACAACTACCGGTGTACCATTTCCAGCTACCGCCAATACCCAAGTGACCACCGTTGGCCGAAAGCGTAGCGGAGCTGCCGATACAAATTGCACCCGGACCGTTTACCGAAGGAGCTACCACCGAGCTGTCGTTAACCGTTACGGTTGTTGACGCGCAGGAGGTGGTATTACAAATACCTTCTAAACGAACATAATAGGTTGTAGTGCTTGTTGGGGTAAAGTTAGGACTAACGCCCGTACCCACCAGTGTGCCGCCGCAGCTACCGGTATACCAGTTATAAACTGCGCCGGTGCCTACCGTGCCACCTACAGCCGTAAGCGTAGTTGATTGGCCTTCGCAGATAGTAGTAGTGCCGCTAACTGAAGTTGGAGCACTTGATAATTGATTAACAGTAACGGTTTGCGAAGCACAGGTAGTTGTGTTACATGTACCTTCGGCACGTACATAATATGTAGTAGTGGTGGTAGGCGAAACTGTAACGCTTGGTCCGCTACCCACTAAGGTGCCACCGCAGCTTGAGCTATACCACTGCCAGTTAGCGCCTGTTCCTAAAGAACCGCCAACCACGCTTAAGGTGGTGGAGCCGCCGTTGCATATTGTAGAGGTACCGCTAATACTTGTTGCTGCAGTGCTGAGTTGATTTACGGTAATGCTGACAGAAGCACAACTTGTGTTACCACAAGTACCTTCAGCACGTACATAATAATCGGTATTACTTGATGGGCTAACAGTTATAGAAGGGCCTGTGCCGATAGATGCACCTGAGCCGCAACCGCCTGCATACCATTTCCACGAAGCACCTGTGCCAAGCGCACCGCCGTTAACACTTAATGTGGTACTACCACCATTACAGATAGTAGTTTGCGTAGCAGAGATAGAACCCGGTGCAGTTGAATTGCTGTTAACCGTAACAGTAACCGAAGCACAGGCCGTTGTATTACAAGTGCCCTGTGCACGCACATAATACGTTGTGGTAGAAGCCGGAGCCACTACCAGCGAGCTGCCGTTGCCCACAAAGGTGCCACCGCAACTGCCACTGTACCAGTACCATTGCGCACCTGTGCCTAACGATCCACCACTTACGGTAAGGGTGGTGTTACCACCGGGGCATATACTTGTAGTGCCTAAAATGCCGGCGGGTGCATTTGAGTTGCTTTGAACGGTAATAGTAATTGGTGTGCAGGTAGTGTTACCGCAAATATTTTCGCCACGCACGCAGTAAGTTGTGGTGCTGGCCGGTGTAACGTTAATGCTACCGCTGGTGTATTGTAAAAGGGTACTTCCTGTATACCAACCCCAGTTACCTACCGAACCGGTGGTGCCATCAAAACGGCTAAGGGTTACTGTAGTACCCGGGCAAATAGTTGAAGAAGGCGAGGCTGTAATGCTGGTAGCCGCAATAAAAGGCGTTTCGTAGTTAACTACTAATTGCGGGCGGTTGCCACTGCTGTAACCACGATAGTCGATCCATTCATCGTTATTATCAATCAGCGGATCGCTGTGAGAGCCTTCGGGATTATCATCCAGCGAAAATGCCACGTAGTTGTAGCCGGCTACTCTGGCTGCCTTAACACGGCCTCCAACTTCCTGGTTATAGAAATCTTCCCAAGCACCCGATGAGTGATTAGTATACCAGGTGGCAACTGCATTGCTCCAAACATCATAATAACGGTACCATAAGCCGGTAGCATCAATATCAGATTTTATCTGATCGCAGCTAACACTGGCAAGTGATGGATCGGTTGAAATAGGATCGTAGGCCTGAAAATAAAAGCGCAGGAAATTATCGTCGTTACGCGGGTTATTGAAGTTGTATTGATACCAACGAACGTTAGCATGCTGAATACATGCATCGGCAGGTAATGAGCCTATAGAGTATTCGGCATAACATTGGTAGTCGTCGTTGTCGAAGTTACCATCATCAAAACCAACACGCATGTTATCGTCCTGGTCGTTATCGGTGCTGTAATCGCAACCGCTGTCGTTATCCACGGTAAAAGTCCAGAAGGTGGTGTTTACCGGGAAGTAAGTAACAACCGGGTCAATAACCAACTCAGAAGTTGGGTTAACCTGTGCAAACCAGGTTGCAGGCACCAACACGTACACGTTGATCAAACCATTTTTCTGTTCGGTATAGTATTTACCTTTTATGCGTGTATCGTTGTTATATGGGTCGTTCTTTTCGTAATAGATAGGGGCTTTGTATTTAACCAGCGTTGCGCCTTTTGCATCCACAATACGGATGATCTCATCGTTCTGCTCCATAACTACCGAGCAACCGGCAGGCACTTTAACACCTTCGCGGAAAGCCACGTATGAAGCGCCATTCGGAATTTGTACGGAAGATGCACTCGCTAACAGGTAATCTAATTCGTAACCGATACTGCTTTGTGTAAACTCGGCATTAATACCCTGTGCCAGATTGTTGTAGTAAAGGTGTTCGTTTTTAGCAGCGTTGATAGTGCCGCCAAATAGCGTTGTGGCGCCTACCTGTTTCATATTGTTATCCAGGTATACCAGGCCCGATTGTTGCATGGCTTCTACCTGCACATTCTGTTCGCTGATTACCTTAACACCGTTAGCCAGATTATTGTTGTAATAGGTTTGGAAGATGTTGTTTACACAGGCATAGCCATAACCGTTGAATTTATTATCAGGCAGAATATCGTTCAGGATGGTATGCCACAAACCACCCTTCAGGTAATGCGACGGACCGGCAGTTGAAACAGCCGTAATAGAACCGTTATTATTTAAATAATGACGTGTTGTTGCATCGCGTTTATCCAGCAACTCGGCGGCAGGGTTCACGTAATCATACGCACCACCGGGGGCATACAACTTTTGGAACTCCGGGGCCGATTCAAAGCCTTCGGGATATTTTTCGCTTCGCGGTGCTTTAACACCGGCCGTATTCTTTCTGGCGGCTGCAATTACATCGAAACTTTTTCCGGCTTCAGGATCACTTGAGCGGGCTTTTTGCGCAAAAATTTGACCTATAGCCAGTAGTGTACACAGACATGTCAGGGTAAATGTCTTTCTCATAAAACAGGTTAAGTGGTAGTGTGTTAATGTGTGGGGGTAAATATAATCGGAAAGCGCAGAAAAAGATACACTTGTGCCCCCTTCTAAAACAGATAAAGGCCCCTTTTAAGGGCCTTTATCTAAAACGTTAGCAGGAGGTTATTACCGCATTAAGGTAATAGTTCCTTCTATGTCGCGTGTAGTATTATCGAAGTAGGTAATCTTCAGCTTGTACACATAGGTATCTTCCGGAGCCGGTTTGCCATTGTAAGTACCATCCCATCCATCGCTGTTACCAAGTCCAT
Source organism: Chitinophagales bacterium (assembly GCA_046329495.1). Classification (GTDB taxonomy): domain Bacteria; phylum Bacteroidota; class Bacteroidia; order Chitinophagales; family LD1; genus Bog-950. The sequence continues at coordinate 317,650 of JAXLUO010000002.1, forward strand.
TGGTTTGATTATCATCGTGATAGAAGCGTTGGCCCCAACGGTTGAAGATGTCAATCTCCAGGTTATCGGCACCCAAAATATCAAACTGGAAGCGGTCGTTTAAGCCATCGCCGTTAGGTGTAAAGGCAGTGCTTATAAAGTAGCTTAAGCTTGAGCTTACAAATACCGAAATGGTATCAGAAGCATAACAGGAATCCGAGTTCATAACTGTTACGGTAAACAGGGTAGTGGTAGCCGGGTGAACCAACGGGTTGTTACAGTTCAGCGGATCGCCACAAGCGCTGAAATCGAACAGCGAATCCGGAGTCCAGAAGTAGTTCAATATCGGCGAAGTACTGTTAGCAGTGGCCACCAGTTGGGTGTTCATGCCGGTTGCAATTACCTGTTGTGTTACGCCCAGGTCAACCGAAATTTGGCTGGCTTGCGGAATATTGAAGGTAGCTGTGCCTTCGCAACCGTTTACATCAGTTACCAGGATGATATAATCGCCAGGCAACAAGTTGGCAAAGGTATCGCTGGCTTGTGCAAAGCCATTCAACTCGTAAACAAACGGCATTTGACCACCTGTTACATCAGCCACCACATAGCCTGATGCTGTGTTAAAGCACTTAGCAGCATGCGAATCGGTAGTAACTACAATTGAATCGGGTTGTGTAAGTGTTTGCGATACACTGGCTGTGCAACCTTTGCTATCGGTAACAGTTACGGTGTATGTGCCTGCAGTTAATGCCTGTGCAGAAGCGGCTGTTTGAACCGGAGTTGTATTCCAGCTATAGGTATAAGGACCTACGCCCTGCAATGCAATTACCGATACCGAACCGTTGGTGCCACCATGGCAACCAGGGTTAGTAAAGATGGTGCTAAGCGCCATCGGCAGTGGTTCGGTAATAGTATACGAAGCAGTAGCTGTGCATCCTGAAGCATCGGTTACAGTTACTGTGTAGCTACCAGCTACCAGCGCTGTTACATCCTCGGTGGTAGCACCGTTGCTCCATGCGAAAGTAAAGGTACCTGTGCCGCCGGTAACGGTAATGTCGATAGCGCCTGTACCGGCTCCATTACACAACACATCGGTAGTAACACCGGTTATACCAATGGCGGTTGGAGAAGTAAGTGTAATGCTATCTAATGCAAAGCAGCCGTTACTATCGGTTAGCATAATTGCATAATAACCGGCAGATAAGCCCGTGCGGATAGGACCGGTTGTAAAGTCCTCCCACAGGAATTGGTAAGGTGTAGTACCGCCGCTGTAAACCGCAAAGGCAGTTCCGTTGTTGCCGCCGTTGCAGCTAACATTGGTACCAAACAATTCCAGCTTCAGGGTATCCGGTTCGCTTACTACGTATAAAGAAGCTACCTGACACAGATTAGCATCGGTAACGGTTACATAGTAATTGCCGCCCGACAGGTTGCCGATGTCCTCGGTGCTCTGCAGGGTATTCCACTGGAAGGTGTACGGTAAGGTGCCACCGTAACCGGTTATATCAAGGAAACCATCCTTAAAGCCGGCGCAGCTTACGTTTTTAATAAAGCCGGATGTTACAAGCGGATCAGGTTGTGTAATTACAACACTGTCCGTTTTAGTACAACCTCTGCTATCGGTAATTGTAATAAAGTAAGTATCAGCTATCAGGCCGTTTACATCCTCGGTAGTTGCACCGTTGCTCCATGCAAAGTTGAACGGAGGTGTGCCGCCAGTTGGGATCATATCAATTGAACCATTCGCATCGCCATAGCAAAGCGGACGGTGACTGATGAAGTTGGCCGCAATAGGTGAAGGATTAACCACGGTATTAGAGCTTACTGCGGTGCAACCGTTAAAGTCGGTTACAGTTACCACATAAGTGCCACCGGCTAAGCCTGAAAGATCTTGTGTAGTTTGGCCGCTGCTCCATGCATAGCTATAGTTGCTGGTGCCACCTTGTACAGTAAGGTCAATAGTTCCATCGTTAGCGTTGTTACAAGAAACATTCACCACAACCGTTGAAAGGATTAGCGGAGAAGGCTCAAGTATGATAACCGAATCGCGGTGTGTGCAACCACTGGCATCTGTAATTAATACATAGTAGATGCCGCCGTCCAGGTTGTTTACATCCTCACTGCCCTGGAAGTTGCTCCACAAGAAAGTATAAGGCGGTGTGCCGCCACTTACGGTTAAGTCGGCAGTGCCGTTGTTAGCACCCTGGCAAAGCACGTTGGTTCCTACAATTGTTGAAGCAATAGCAGGTGGTTCGTTTACTATATAACTACCGCTAACCGAACAAGCATTGTTATCGGTAATTGTTACGTCGTAAGTGCCTGCTAACAGGTTCACCAGGTCTTCGGTAGTAGCACCGTTGTTCCAGTTGAACGCATAAGGTAATGAACCGCCTGAAACAGTTAAGTTGATAGCACCATTGTTATCGCCCGCACAGGTAACATCCTGTATTGCCGCAACTACTGCTAAAGCATTTGGCTGTGTTACAATAGCCGAAGCGGTGGCCGTGCAGCCGTTGCCGTCGGTAACAGTAACTGTGTAAACGCCCTGAGCTAAACCGCTAAGATCTTCGGTAGTAGCACCGTTGCTCCAGGCAAAGCTGTAGTTCAGTGTGCCGCCGCTTACGGTTAAATCAACAGCGCCGGTATTGTTACCGTTGCAGCTAATGTTGGTTACTACTGTAGAAAGTACCAGTGGGGTAGGTTCGTTAATTACAGCCGAATCGCGGTGTGTGCAACCGTTGGCATCGGTAATAATAACATAGTAGGTTCCGCCGGCAATACCGGTTAGGTCTTCGCTAACTTTAAAGTTGCTCCAGCTAAAGGTGTAAGGGGCTGTGCCACCGTTTACGGTTAAATCAGCTGCCCCATTATTAGCACCTGCGCAGGTAACATCGGTGGTTACAATGCTTGAGGTTATTGCAGCAGGTTCGGTGATGGTATAGCTTTGTGATATAGTGCAACCATTGGCATCGGTAGCAGTTACCGTGTAGGTACCTGCAGCAATGCTGTATTGGTCTTCCTGGGTATTACCACCACCCCAATCGTAGCTGTATGGGAATACGCCACCACTAACTGTGATATTGATAAAGCCATTAGAGCCACCGTTGCAACTAACATTTACCGTTTGTGCAACCATGCTTAAAGCAGAAGGCTGCGTGATGGTACCCGAAGCAGTTGCTGTGCAACCGTTGGCATCGGTAACAGTAACCGTATAGGTTCCGGCACCGGCAGTAATGTCTTCGGTGGTAGCGCCATTGCTCCATGCAAAGCTGTAGTTAGGTGTAGCACCTGCAACAGTTATATCGATTGAACCATTGCCGCCGTTGCAAAGCACATTGGTAACCGCTACAGAAAGTTGCAAGGCAGTAGGCTGTGTAATAGTTACTGAAGCATTAGCTGTGCAGCCATGTGCATCGGTAATCATAACACCGTATGTTCCGGCAGATACGCCTGTCAGGTCTTCGGTTAATGAACCGTTGTTCCAGAAGTAAGTGTATGGAGTAGAACTGCCGGTTGCAGTTAAGTCAACATCAGCCGTGCCACCGTAGCAAGAGATGGTAGTTGCAGAAGCTGAAGTCATTGGTAGCAGCAGGTTCGGTAATAGTTTGTGTAAGTGCGTAGCAGCAGGCATTTGCATCGGTAATAGTTACCGTGTAAGTGCCCGACCAACATTCACCAGATTCTTCAGTAAGTGCTTTACCGTTGCTCCAAAGGTGTATGGAGTTACACCACCTGTAACAGAGATATTGATATTGCCATTGTTAGCACCAAAGCAGCTAACATCGTTGTAAGAAGCAATTACAGCGCTTATGGCAGCAGGTTGTGTAACAGTAGCCGAAGCTGTAGCTGTGCAGCCATTACCATCGGTAACAGTAACAGTGTAGGTGCCGGGGCCCACCGCAGAAAGATCTTCCGTGCTGGCACCGTTGCTCCATGCAAAGCTTAAACCAACGTGCCGCCGCTAACGGTTAAGTCAACCGCGCCGGTGCCACCGTTACATAAAATGTTGGTAGCCGAAACAGACAACTGTAATGCAGTAGGTTCTGTAATAACAATGCTATCGGTTTTCTTACAACCATTTGCATCGGTAATAATTACAAAGTAAGTGCCGCCGCTGATGTTGTTCAGGTCTTCGGTAGTATTAAAGGTATTCCACAAGAAGGTATAGCGTGCAGTGCCGCCGCTTACCGTTTCATCAATAGAACCATTGCTGGCACCAAAACAGCTAACATTAGTTGCTAATAAGAAGAAACCAAAGCCGCTGGCTGGGTTACGTTGTAGAAGGCAGTAGCTGTGCAGAAATTAGCATCAGTAACCTCTACGCTGTATGCACCGGCAGATACGTTGTTTAAATCCCGTGTAGTAGCACCATTGCTCCAGCTATAGGTATAAGGAGCAGTGCCACCGCTTACTGTAATATCGATAGTAGTAGTGCCACCATTACAGCTGATGGTTGTAGGTGCTCCGGTAATTACAATTGCAGGTTGTGTAATGGTATAAGAAGCAGTTGCTGTACAACCGTTGTTATCTATTACTGTAACGGTATAAGTTCCTGCAGCCAGGTTAGTCAGGCTCGGTAGTAGCCGAAGTATTCCATTGGTAGGAATAAGTGCCTGCTCCTGTACTGCCGGTTACGGTAATATCAATAGCGCCATTGGTATTGCCATTGCAGCTTGCATTGTTTACTGCAGCCGTAATTACCAACTGAGCAGGTTGTGAGATAGTAACAGAAGCTATAGCAGAACAACCTTGCTATCGGTAACAATTACCGAGAAGCTGCTTACCGTTAAATCAAGGATATCTTCCGTAAACTCAAATTTACCCAGAAGTAGGTAAGGGTGTTACCACCTGCTACAGTTAAGTTAGCCGCGCCGTTGTTACCGCCAAAGCAGCTAACATCGGTTCCACTGATGGAAGCAGTGAGTGCTGCTTACCGCTAACGGTTGCGCTGGCAGATGCCGTGCAACCATTACCGTCGGTAACAGTAATGGTGTAGGTATTCGGAGCTAGACCGTTGATGTCTTCAGTAGTAGCACCGTTACTCCATAAGTAGGTGTAGCCAAATTTTACCGCCCGAAACAGTAGCATTAACAGTGCCGTTAGCAGCGCCGTTACAAGTTACATCGGTAGCAACAGCCGAAACGGTTACGGTGCTGGCAGGTTGAGATATATAGCTTGTTGCATAAAGTAACCGTTACCATCGGTTACGGTTACATCGTATGTGCCAACTGTTAATCCGCTCAGGTCTTCGGTAGTAGCACCATTGCTCCATGCAAAGGCTAAGTTTACCTGTGCCACCGGTAGACGTTAAATCAACCCCACCGTTGTTGCCGCCAAAGCAACTAACGTTGGTTGCAGTGCCTGTAACTACAACAGCAGCAGGCTGTAATTACAACCGATGCAGTAGCTGTGCAGCTCTTGGTACCGGTAACAACTACGGTATAAGTGCCCGGACCAACATTGCTTAAGTTTTGTGTGGTAGCGCCGTTGTTCCAGAAATAAGCATAGTTAGTAGTGCCGCCTGCTACGGTTAAGGTAACGCTGGTAGTAAGCCATGACATAATAGTGCCTGCAGCAGCGCTTGCCGTTAATGTATCAGGTGATGGTGATAGTAGCATTGGTAGTAGCTTTCAGGCAACCATTTCTGCATCGGTAGCCGTTAAGGTGTAAACACCCTGCAGGAATATTTACAAGGTCTTCAATTACTGCGCCGTTGCTCCATGCATAGCTGTAGTTGGTAACACCGCCTCGTTATGGTTACATTAATAAAGCCATTGCTGCCACCATAACAATTTACATTGCCGGTAGAAGCTACTGAAGCTACTAATAAAGTAGGTTGTGTTACGGTGAACGAAGCACTTGTTGAACAACCGTTGCCACGGTTACGGTAACGCTGTAGCTACCTGCACCAAGGCCGGTTAAATCTTCGGTAGTAGCGCCGTTGCTCCATGCATATGTAATGGTGCCGGCACCACCGCCAACAGTAATATCATTGCACCATTGGTTGCGCCGTTGCAGCTTGCATTGGTAGTTATAACTGCCTGGAACCGATGGCAGCAGGTTGGGTAATAGTAGTTGAAGCAGTAGCAGTGCACCCTTTTGCATCCGTTACGGCTACTGTGTATGTGCCTGCACCAACAGCGGCCAAATCTTCGGTAGTAGCGCCATTGTTCCAGAAGTAGGAGTAAGCAGTTGTTCCACCACTTACAGTTAAGTCAACTGAAGTAGTGCCACCGTTACAGGCAATGGTTCCTATAGTAATGCTTGCTGTTAATACAGCAGGCTCAGAAATAGTAGCACCGGTAGTAGCCGTGCAGCCATGTGCATCGGTTACTGTTAAGGTATAAGTGCCTGCAGGAATGTTTACCAGGTTTTGAATGCTTGCGCCATTGCTCCAGCTATAGGTATAGTTGGTAACACCGCCCGCTACAGTAACATTGATAAAGCCGTTGCTGCCGCCGTTACAATTTACATTGCCGGTAGAAGCAACTGAAGCTACGAGTAAGGCAGGTTGCGTAATAGTGAATGAAGCACTTGCTGAACAAGCATTAGCATCGGTTACAGTAACGCTGTAAGCACCTGCTACCAGGGTAGCAAGATCTTCGGTAGTTGCACCGTTGTTCCAGGCAAAAGTTAGTGTGCCGGTGCCGCCGGTTGCTGTTAAATCAATGGCGCCATCGTTACCGCCAAAGCAGCTAACATTCGTTGTGGTGCCGCTTAAGGTAATTGCTGTTGGCTGTGTAATGGTTATCGAGGCAGTTGCCGTGCACCCTTTTGCATCTGTTACAGCCACGGTATATAAACCGACCAACCGCAGTTAAGTCTTCAGTAGTAGCAATCGTTGTTCCAGAAATAAGTATAAGCCGTTGTGCCGCCGTTTACCGTTAAGTCGGCATTAGTAGTGCCGCCATTACAAGTAATAAGTACCGGCAATAATGCCTGCAGTTAAGGTATCGGGCTGGGGTAAGCGCTGCTGCTGTAGTAGCCGCAACCGTGCATCAAGCTACAGTTAGCGTATAAGCACCGGCAGGTATATTAACCAGATCCTTAATAAGCGGCACCGTTGCTCCATGGCTAACTATAGTTAGTTACACCGCCTGTTACGGTTACATTACTGAAGCTGTTGCTACCACCGTAGCAATTGATATTGCCCGGAAGAAGCAACTGTAGCAGTTAACAAAGTAGGTTGTGTTACAGTAAATGAAGTGCTTGCTGAACAGCTATTAGCATCGGTTACCGTTACACTATAAGCACCGGCCACTAATGGCGAAAGATCTTCGGTGGCGGCAGCGTTGCTCCATGCAAAAGTAAGCGCATCTGTGCCGCCGGTAGCAGTAAGATCAATAGCACCATCGTTACCGCCAAAGCAGTTTACGTTAGTAACAATACCGCTTAATGCAATGCCTGTAGGTTGGGTAATTACAACGCTGGCAGTAGCGGCACAGCTATGCGCATCGGTAACCACTACGGTATAAGTGCCGGGGCCAACAGCCGTTAAATCTCTTCGGTTGTTGCGCCGTTGTTCCAAACCACGAATAAGCCAAAGGTAATTTCACCGCTAACGGTTAAGTCAACGTTAGTGGTGCCGCCATTACAGCTAATTGTTCCAGCGGTTGCCGAAGCAGTTAACAGGGCAGGTTGGCTTATAGTTTTGCCTATAGTTGCGGTGCAACCATTAGCATCATTACGGTAAGCGTATAAGTGCCTGCAGCCAATCCGGTTATATCTTCAGTAACGGCACCGTTGCTCCAAGCATAGGCGTAAACCGGCACACCACCTAAGGTGCTTACGCGTTTATAAAGCCGTTTACCGCCGTTACAAGCTACATCGCCAAATGATGATACAGCTAAAGTTAAAGCAGCAGGTTGTGTTATAGTATAAGTAGCAGAAGCAGAACAACCGTTGGCATCCGTAGCGGTTACGCTATAGGTGCTTACAGTTAAGCCGCTAACATCTTCCGTAGTAGCTCCGTTGCTCCATGCAAAGTAATAGTGCCAGTGCCCCCCGCAGCAGTTAACCAATGCTGCCGGTTGTAGCGCCGTTGCAGGCACATTGCTTTACCACACCGCTTACAGTTACCCGTGCAGGTTGTGTAATAGTTATTGCATTAGTAGCGGTGCAACCATGTGCATCGGTAATAATAACCGTGTAGTTGCCTGCTGCAACACCGGTAATATCTTCGGTAGTAGCACCGGTATTCCAGTAGAAGGTATAGGGCGTTGTGCCACCGGTTGGCGAAAGATCAACACTGCCTGTAGCATTGCTGAAGCAGGTTAAATTGTTGCCGCTGATAAGAGTACTGGTAAGTTGTGTTGAAGGTTCGGTTAAGGTTTTGTTGATACAATGCTGCACAAATTAGCATCCTGTTACGGTTACGCTTATGTGCGCTTACAGCCAAACCGTTAAATCTTCGGTAAATCGCACCGTTGCTCCAGTTATAGCTATAAGGTGGAACACCACCATCAATGCTGATATTTAACAGAGCTGGCACGGTCAGAAGAAGCAGTTCAGATTGTGGAAGTTGGCTACAGCACCGCCAAAATCAATGGTTGAGTGATGGTAGCACCACCTGTAGTAGTACAACCATTGTTATCGGTTACCGTTAGCGGCATGTTCCCGCTCCAAATATTTGCATTATCCTGGGTAGTCGCTAACGCATTGCTCCAGTTGTAGGTATAGCGTTGCCATTAAACGGTATCACCGATTACATTAATATAGATACCGCCGGTTGAAGAACCATTACAGGTAGCATTCACTACGCTATCAATAACAATGGTAAGCTGGGCTTACTGCGAAATGGTTACCGATTTGAAATCGCTGCAACCTTGAGTCGTTACGTCAATTTCATATATACGCCATTTGTTAAACCTGTAAACGTATTGGCCGCAGCATACGTGCCGCTCGTTCAACGAGTATAAGTAAGGAGGAATACTGCCGTCAAGGTCAACAGTTATCGAACCATCGGCACCGCCAAAGCAGCTAACGTTGGTTTGGCCTGTTACCGAACCGGTAACTGCATATGAAATTGCAATAACTGCCGTTGACGAATCGGCACAAGCCGTGTGCATCGTATACATACACGGTGTAGGTGCCTGAAGCTAAACCGGTAAACTGGTTACCTGCCCGTGTAGTCCCACCGTTTAATGAATACCGATATGAGATGCCACTTGCGTTTACGGTAATTTTACCATCAAACACGTTAGAGCAGCTTGACGGTATCAGTAGTATACTACGTCGGTTGGTTCAGTAAGTGTTTTGCTGATAGTTGCTGCACAGGTATGTGCATCGGTAACTGTTACTGCATAAGTTCTTGCAGGCGGGTAAGATTCGAAATATCTTCTTGTTGTTTCTCCATCACTCCACAAATAAGTGTATAAGGTGCCACGCTACCTGAAACACTCAGGTCAATCCAACCGGTAGAATCGTGATAGCAATTCAGGTTATGGAAAGCTGCAATAGAAGGAACCAGCAAGGTAGGTTGCGTAACTACACTGCTACCCGTAGCTGCATAACCTTTGTTATCGGTTACGGTTACTGTATAGGTGCCTATAGGCAGGTTAATGTTATCTTCAGATGTAGCACCATTGCTCCATGCAAAAGTATATGGAGTAGTGCCGCCGCCTGCTGTAACAAATACGCCACCGGTTGAAGAACCGGAAACAAGCAGCGTTCCAGTACTGTCAACTGCCAGTGTTAACAAGGTTGGTTGAGTAATTACAGTGCTCTTAGTATCGATACAACCGTGCGAATCGCGCACATGACGTTAAAGCATCTATATGCTTAAACCGCTATAAGTTGTTGTGCCGGTAAAAGCACTGCCGTTTACTGAATAAACATATGGAGGAATACCCGCCGCTTAGCGCCACAGTAATGCCGCCATCGGCACCGCCAAAACACGATACATTGGTTTGTGATGTAATGCTACCGGTTACAGCATAGCTATTAACCAGGGTAACAGGTTGAAAGGCTAACACAGTTTTTAGTATCGAATACACGGATAGTATAGGTGCCTGCGGCCAGGTTGGTGAATTGATTACCTGATTGGGTTGGTCCACCGTTAATAGAATACAGGTAACCTGGGTGTGCCTCCCGAAGCATTTACCGAGGCATCATCCGATACGTTACCACAACTTGCATCGGTTTTAGCAGTTGTATGCGTAAGTGCAGTGGGGTTGTGTAATGGTAGTTACTGCACCGGCTGCCAGCGAACAGTTATTAAAGTTGTCCTTAACTTTGATGTTGTAGTTGCCTGCAGTTAAACTCCGTGAACACGTTCGACGACTGATAGGTGGCACCGTTGTTAATAGAATATTGCAAAGGTGAAACACCGCCCGAAGCCGTAATAGTAATGCTACTCATCGTTGCCGCCATTACAACTTACGTTAGTAACCGAAATTGTATTAATACTGATAGCAGGCTGAACCAGTTCCAGCTCCTCCTGTAAAACCACTTGTGCGGCTACAACCGTTACCATCGCTGATAGACACAAAACTGTATGTGGTATTAGTTGCGGGGGAAAGGGTTAAACTGGCACCGTTTGAAATACCTGTTAAGGTTGTATTGGTTACACCATCGGAATAAACTACATTGAATGGAGCTACACCCGGTGAGAAGTTGCTGCAATATTAGCAGATGTGCCCGGACATATAGACGGCTGGCAGGCGAAAAGCTACCATTGCGCTGATTTGCCGTTTACGGTAATGGTGTTTGAATAAGCATAATTACCGCAACGGTCGCTCGCTTTTCTGCGGAACACATATACACCACCAATTGGCACCGGTGAGGTTACGTTCCATGTTGGCGTGCTTACACCTGAAGAAGTAAACGCAGCACCACCATCGGTAGAAAACTCCCACCGTAGGTTATACTACCACCGTTGGTAAGGCCTGAAGGCGCCGCCACTACCCAAGGTTACGTTAGTGAACTGACCAACCGGTTGGCCTTCGCAAATACTTGCACCGTTTGTTACACCACCAATTGTTCCTCCATTTACCGAGGAGAACGCCACTGTATTGAAGCTATACACATTATCGCCGCCGCAAACGCCGGCCAAACGAACTTCCACATTATCGCCTACCTAATACATAATTGCCAAGGCTAACTGCTGAGTTTACGCAACAAGGTGCCGCATAAATCTGCGTGCCATTTTACATACACCCGCACATCATCATCCGCATTATTCAATACCAAATTGTAATAACCACAAGGGAAATTGGTGATGGCAAAGTACGGATCACAAACATATCGTTTGGCATGGTGCAACCCGTCCACGAAGCGGTTGCCCGGGATTGGTAGTATTGGTCCATGCAGTGGTTGTATTAAAGTTATGGGCGTTATCGGTGTAATATCCCCAACGCGCATTAGTGTTTCGTATCGAAACATCGCTGGTTGCAAAGCTTCCACATTCCAACGGCGTTTTCCTGTTCCGGGATCGGCAACTGGAGAACAAACCTGCATTGCAGTAGCCGAACCCATGCCCGATACATAATCGAAACAGGGCATCACACCGTTAATTGCTGGTATTAACGCGGATGGTGCCGGAGAAAGTAGCTACCCAATCAGCCGGATTGAGGGTTGTTGGTTTGGGCAAACACCACCAGTCCAGGGATCGCGCAGCGGGTTATGCCGTTATTGTAAGGCAGCGCTGTAGAGGTATTAGACAGCGTCATGTCCCAGAAATAGCCAGCGTTACCGGTAAAAGTGTACAGCGAAAAGAATATATATTTCCGCTGGTTACGTTAAACGTGGCGTAAGTTCCGGAGCCAACTGAAACGTTTTGCCAGGCGCTGGTTGGGCTCAATGCTCCCGCCGGGGTAGCAAATGATGCCAAACCACTGTGCATTTGTTGCCTGCGGCAATAAAACGGCAAACAACACTAACAATCCCAGTAGCTTAGTGCTTAAGCAAAATTTCTCATGAGCAGAGCGTTGATTTATTCGGTGCTTTAGTCCCTTTTATCCCTTTAAAATCAGGTATTTAAGAGGTGGGAAAAATAGGATGTTTAGAGGCAATTTCAAAGCAAATGCTCAAAAGATAAGAAACTGAACCAAATGATGAAAAGTCCTCCCCACCTACCTATAAAAAACAAAAAACCCCGGTAAAACCGGGGTTTTTCAACGTATTGTTAAGAATTAACGCATCAGCGTTACCGTTCCCGTAATATCCTTCGTTCTACCATCAAAGTAGGTAATTTTCATCTGTAAACGTATGTATCATTTGGCAGTTGCTTGCCGTCTTTGGTTCCATCCCAACCATTTGCACCGCTAAAGCCATTGGCCTGGTGTTGGTTGTAGAATAAGCGCGAGCCCCAACGATCCCAAATACTTACTTCAATATCTGTAGCGCCTAAAATGTCGAACTCAAAGCGGTCGTTCAGTCCGTCGGCGTTTGCAAAGGCACTCTGAATGAAGGCCTTGTGGCTCAACCTCTACTACTACCGTTACTGTATCGCTGGCGGTGCAGGGAATCGGCATTCATAACCGTTACATAGAAAGTAGTGGTGTAGAATGGATTAACATGCGGATTAAAGCAATTCTCAGGATCGGCACAATTGCTGAAATCATAAAATGATCAGCGAATCGATAGGCCCCCAGAAGTAATTGATAACAGGCTTGTCCGACACGGTATTAGCCACCAGTTGGGTAGTCATACCCTGCAGTATAAATAGATCGCGGAGCAGCACCCACTTATCACACTCGGCGAAGCGATAGTTACAACGGTATTTCCGGTGCATCCGTTGGCATCGGTAACACCCACTGTATAAGCATTTGCGCTACGTTGTAGAAAGCATCATCCGAAGCCTACCACACCGTTAACCTCGTATTGGTGGCGTGCTTGCCACGGTGGCATGTGCTACAATGCGGCCGGTAGAAGTATTCTTACACTTCGAGTCGGAAGCATCCACAGTAACGGTAAGTTTGTAGGTCATTCAGGGTTACTGAAACAGTAGTTGAACAGTTATTTATGTCAACCACGGTCATTGTATAAATGCCTTCGCTAAGGTTAGTAGCAATTGCACCCGATTGTGGCGGGTTGGCATCTACGTATAGGTATAAGGTATACTACCTCCTACTACATCCACGGAAATAAATCCATTGCTTGCTCCGAAACATAATGGATTAGCTGTAGAAATAGTAGTGAATAAACCCGGTGCCTGATGGATTTCAAACGTTGCTGCGGCCGTGCAGCCATTGTTATCTGTAACCGTTACAGTATAAACCCGGCAGGCAGGTTCGGCAGATCTTCAGTTGCACCATTGCTCCAGCTAAAGGTATAAGGCGAAGTGCTGCCAGTAACAGTGATATCAATACCACCGGTTGAGGTGTTATTACAAGGAGCATCGGTTACAACACCGGTAATGGCAATTGGGGCGGGTTCAACTACCTGCTGTATCGTAGGTATGGCAACCGTTTGAATCGGTAACTAATACAACATAACGACTTCCGCCTAAACCTGATTGCGCAGAATCGGTAACGAAGTTGTTCCACAAGTAATTAAAAGGTGTGGTTCCACCTGCCGGCACAATCCGCTACTGTTCCGTTTGCACTACCGTTGCACGAAAGGTTAAGAGAAAGAATATTAGTAGTTAAAGGCTGCGCGGTTCAATTACTATACACAATGAAGCTACCTGGCAATTTTGTGCATCGGTTACACTTACAAAGTAATTGCCGCCATTCAGGTTACAAACATCTTCGGTGCTTGAGCCGTTGCTCCAGGTAAAAGAGTAAGGCAGGTGCCACCGTAGGCGGTTATATCAATACATGCATCAGCATTGCCGGCGCAGGTAACATGTTTAATGAAACCGGAAGTTGAAAGTGGTTGCGGTTCGATTACAACCACGGTATCGCTGATGGTGCAGCCTTTGCTATCGGTGGTGAATACATAGTTGCCGGCAACTATACCACTCAAGTCTTCGCTGGTAGCGCCGCTGTTCAGGCATACGTAGCCAGGTGTGCCACCTGAAATAATCAGATCAATACGGCTATCGCTGGTGCACCATTACAGGTAACATCGGTTACAATGGCGCTGCTGTTGCGCGCTGCTGGGTTAACCACCATAGCCGAAGCAGCGGCTGTACATCCGTTGCCATCGGTAACGGTAACTACATAGGTAGCACCACCTAAACCGCTGATATTCCCGGTGTTGGCACCGTTGCTCCAGGCGCATGTATAGCTACCTGCACCGCGGTCATTACTAATCAATAGCACCGTCGTTAGCATTAAAGCAGCTTATGTTGGTTACATTAAGTGTAAGCACTAAAGCGTATAGCAGGTTCGTTAATCAGAACCGAGTCGCGGGTTTGGCAACCATTATTATCTGTAATAACTACATAATATAAGCCACCGCTTAATCCGCTAATATCTTCAGTAGCTTCAAAAGTTGACCATTGGAATACATAAGGTTGTGTGCCGCCGGTTACGGTTAAATCGGCGCTGCCGGTAGCGGTTCCGTAGCAAAGCACATTAGTGCCTACCACCGAGCTGCTCAATACAACAGGCTCAGCCAGTGTTTGGCTGATGGTTGCTGTGCAACCGTTGTTATCTGTAACAGTGGCTGTATATGTGCCCGATAATAAGCCTGATAAATCTTCGGTAGTTGCACCGGTGTTCCAGGCATAGCTATAAGGTGGCACACCGCCGTTAGCAGTAATATCAATATTGCCTGAAGTATCGCCATAGCAAAGCAGGTTGCTATAACCGGCAACGTTTACAAACAAGGCATAAGGCCCGGTTACATTGGCACCGCCTACAGCCGCATAAACTTTTTGCTATCGGTAACGGTAACGTTACAGAAGCCCGCAGCAATACCCGTGTAATCATCAGCTGTTGAGCCGGTATTCCACGAATATGTATACGGAGCATAGTTACGTTAACTGATGTGTAAATAGCACCGGGCTGAAGAGCCGTTACACAACACATTAATAACAGAATCTATTTGAACCAGCACCTGGCTTGGTTGATTAATTACTACCTGCGCAAACTCGGTGCATCCTTTTCGAATCGCGACCAGTTATGACATAACTGCCCGCACTCAGGTTATTGAAAGCACTGATGGCTGGAAGGTTACGCCGTTAATGGAGTAGAAGCAGGAGGAGGTATGCCGCCGTTTACATGCACGGTAACCGAACCATCTATAGCGCCAAAGCACGATACATCTTTAAACGAATCAACATCTACACTTATTACACAAGCATTACCTATCACAACCGAGCTGGTATCTAAGCAAGCAACCATGTATCTACTACATAAACAGTATAAGTTGCAGCACCTAAACCGCTGAACACATTACCCAATGTCAAAAGCTGGCCACTCATTCAAAGAGTAAGTATAAGCAGGTGAACTGCCGGGCTGCGCTGATGGTAATACTACCATCGAACACGTTTGCACAGCTTGCATCAGTAGTTGTTCTGGTTGGCAGCGCGCTGTAGGTTGACCTACCAACAGAAAGTACGCCATACGCTTGTACAACCAAAGTTATCGCGTATTACTACGTCGTAACTTCCGGCAGCAAGACCGTTGAATGGGATGGAGTTTTGATACGTAGCGCCGTTATCAATGGAGTATTGGAATGGAGGAACACCACCTGTTGCGCTGATGGTAATGGCGCCCGTATTGCCACCGTTACAAGCCACATCAGTTACCTGAATATTGTTGATTGAAATAGGGGCTGCACAATAACCCGCGCACCGCCGTTAAAGTTGCTGGGTACGGCTGCAACCCAATGCATCGGTAATAGAAACAAAGTTGTAGTTAGCCGTTACTGTTGGTGATACCACAAAGTTATCGCCTGTGTTAATAACTCTGATATTAGAAGTAAGGATAAGGCCATCGGTATATACTATATCAAATGGAGCAGTGCCCGGGGCAAAGCTTAAATTAAGGTTGTTGTAGTGCCCGGATGACAAATAGTTTGTTGCACGGGCGACAGGCTGCCGTTAGGCGCAGGATTACCGATAATAAAGATAGCGTTTGAGTAAGCAGAGTTACCGCAACGGTCGGTGCTCTTACGGCGGAACACATGAAATTCCACTTGCAGGCACAGTGCCGGTAATGTTCCATGATGGAGTGGTTACGCCTGATGGAACAAAAGTAACGCCGCCATCAACCGAACTTTCCCATTCATAAACAATGCTTCCACCGTTATTTAGGCTGAACACTACCGCTACCGGGGGTTACATCGGTTAATAAACCAACAGGCTGGCTTCTGCAAATATTAGTTCCGTTAGCCATACACCTATTTGTCCGCCATCTACTGCAGAGGAGCTACAGGAGTTACAACCAGATTAACCTGGTCGCCACCGCACAATGCGGTAAAACGAACTCAATATTATCGGCACTACCTAAACAGTTCCAAGGTTAATACCTGAAGCGCAACATGCGGCTGAATAAACCTGGTTACCATTTATATAAACGGCTACATCATCATCGGCTGTAGCAAGTGTTAAGTTGTAATAGTTACAAGGAAAAAACCGCATGACGTGCACGGATGGTGAACATATCTTCGGGCATTTCGCAACCAACCCAGCCGCTTGCCGTGTTAGGGCTTGGAGGTAAGTGCCCAATAGTTTTTGCTGTTAAACCCAATGTTCGCATCGTTGTAATAATTTCAACGGGCATTGGTATTAGGAATAGCGATATCGCCGGTGGCAAATGCTTCTACGTTCCAACTGTTGTTGCCTATGCCGGGGTCGGCTGCAGGGGTGCACACCTTATATTGTAAGGTAGCAGAACTTAAGCCAGGCACATAATCATGACAAGTGCCATCAAACGTTTTTGTGTTTACACGCACTGTTCCGTTAAAGGTAGAATACGAGTTTGATGACTGCGGTGGGTTACCACCCGGAGGGCATATACTGCCAGTCCATGATCGCGCAATGGAGAGGTAGAGTTGTTAAAACAATAACCGCCGAAGTATTGAGATGGTCATATCCCACTTGTAGGTTAATACACTGCTACCCAAATAGCGGAAGGAGTATGGGTTACCCGAGGTAACATTACTAATGTCGGCGTAGCTCATACTAACATCCACCTGTTGCCAGGCTGCTGTTGGGTTCAATGCACCGGCAGGTTCAGGGAATGCAGATAAACCGCATTGAGTTTTCGGCAATTATTTTTTAGGTGCTAAAAACACCAAAAAGGCTAATAAAGCAACAGTTTTGTTCCGGTTAAAGCAGATAGAGGTTTTACGGCAGGGGTATGGGTTTTCAACGTTTTAGTCCGATAAGCAAAAGTCCACGAATAAAAAGTTTCGGTAAAATGAAACTTTGTGGCAAAATAAAACGTTAAAGGCAAATTCAAAAATTTTTCGCCGGAAAAAGCCTAACAGACTGTAATTGAATACATTTTAACCCTTATGAATGCCTAAAAACACTCTATAACCAAATAAAAACCCCGGTTTAAATGGGTTTCATATAGTTTATGAACCGATTACCGCATTAATGTTACGGTTCCGCTAAGATTTTCTTCGCCGTTATCAAAGAACTTGACTCTCAATTGATAGACATAGGTATCTGAAGGAAGTTTCTTGCCATCCTTATTTGTTCCATCCCATGCATCACTGTTAATGATGCCGTTGCGTTGAGCCTCGTTAAAATAAACGCGCTCGCCCCAACGGTTTAAACACTGATAAACTCTACAGAGTTTGCACCCAGAATATCAAATTCAAATAGTCGTTCAGTTTGTCGGCATTTGGTGTAAAGGCGGTTGGGATAAAGTATTGCACCGCATTTTTAATCACCTCAATTGCCAACGAATCGTAACCCAGGCAACTATCGCCGTCCATCGCTATTAAAACGTAGCGGGTAGTTGTATCGTGTTGCCTGTGTAACCTGCAGGCAGTGCAGCTCAGGTGGAAATCAGGCGCCCAGGTATAACTTAATATGCCGTGTGCCGATGAAGCATTACCGTTTAGCTGAACGGTTTGCCCCCGCACTGAAACCTGTCAGGTCCTGCATCTACCACAAAAGCCTGTGGCTCAGTAATAGTAAAGTTAGCCGAACTGATACAATTGTGGTCGTCCTGTGCTACAGCAGTATAAGTGCCCGCAACAAGGCCTGTAAAAATAGGGCTGGTTTGGTAAATACCATTCAGGAAGTATTCGTAGTTGCCGCTACCACCGGTTGCCTGTATCTCAACACGACCATCATTACCCTGGAAACATTTACATTGCCCGGTAAGGTGTTTACAGTTACAGCGGAAGGTTCTGGTTAAAGTAACCTGACTGATATGTACAACCAGGGCTATCTGTTATCGTTACAAAGTAGGTAATGCCTCCACTTAGATGCACGCCCATAACGCCCGACTGAACAGGCGTGGTGCTCCATGTATGTTCATACGGCGCACTGCCACCCGAAGTGCTTACAACAGCAAAGCCTGTAGCATTGCCGTTGCAATCGGGATCGTTACCCGATACGTTGGATAAAATAGCCTGAGCGTTCGGTTACAGTTATAGCCCTTCAACTGAAGTGCAGTTCTTTGTATCGGTTACGGTGGCTGCAATACCGGCACTACGCCGGTTGTCCGGGGTAGTTGGTCCGTTCGACCATCCGTAGGTATAACCCGGTGTGCCTCCGGTTACAGCAAGGCTAACGGCGCCATCAGGCGATCCGTTACAATTTGCAGGAGTAACAGTTTCGCTTATAACTATTGGTGCAGGTTGTCCTACCGTAGCGGCTTTTACATATTGGCAGCTATTGCTATCTGTTACAGTAACCACATACAGGCCGGCCGCTAATAAGCCATCGGTTGCGCCTATGTTAGCATCGCTCCACAAGTAAGTATAAGGTGCAGTACCACCAACACCTGCCGCAGTTACCGATCCATCGTTACCGCCATAGCAACTGGTATTAACCGGTGTTAAGGTTGCACCTAATTGCGAACCCGGCTGGGTAATTTGGTAAGTTGATTCGCATGGGCATAACCTGCGGCATCAGTTGCAACAAGGCTTTCATATACGCCGGCTTGCACACCCAATAAGTCTTCGGTAGTAAAGCCATTAGACCATAACAAGCATGTCGGCATTCCTATTACGGTTACGTCTATTCCACCGGTGCTTAGGCCGTGGCACAATACGCTTATATTCTTTTCTAATTGCAGAATTAATTGCGGATTGCTGGTAATGCTTTGTGCTGTGCTGGCACTGCAGCCTGCACCGTCGGTAACTGTTACGCTGTAGTTGCCTGCTGGCAGGTTACTTGCGGTAGCTCCTGTGGCGCTATTGCTCCAGCTATAATTGTAAGTGCCATCGCCACCTGTAGCGGCAACGGTAATTGCGCCGGGCATCGTCACCATAACAACCTACATTAGTTACACTAACTACGTTCACCATTAACTTCGGCTTCTCGATGATAATTATGGTAACGTTGTTCTGGCAAGTATTAAAGTCGCGCACCAGTCCGTTATATACACCGCCTGAAAGGCCGGTAAATGCTGACTGCTGCCAGGTTGTGCCTGTCAATTGAATATTGGTAGGGAGGCACGCCACCTGTTTGGGTTAATGTAACGCTACCATCGGCACCGCCGGAACAGCTTACATCCGTTTGGTGATTGAACAGAAACATAGCGGCGCAGTCATTGTTAACCGTTGCTGAGGTTGTTCCCTGGCATCCATTTACATCCACAACAATGATGTTGTAGTTGCCGGCAAGTAAACCTGTAAACACAGGGTTACTAAACAACGGTCCGTTATTTAAGGAGTAACTATAAGGCGATGTGCTGCCGGAAGCATTTACGGTAATATTACCGTTAGCGTGCCTGCACAAGCTGCGTCTACTACAGCTGCTGCAGATTGCCAGTTATTGGCCAATTACTACCGGGTTAGCCGGGAAGGCATAGGTGCAATTGTTTCCATCCTTAACAACAATGTTATAGCTGCCTGCAGGCAGGTTACTGAATACGGAGGTAGGCTGGTAGGTTGCGCCGTTATCCCAGAATAAGAGTAACTGCCTGAACCACCACCTGTAAACACATCTATGCGCCCGGGCATTTCGAGCCATTACATAAGGCATCAACCTTATTAATGAATACACTCACCGGCTGCGGTTGTGTTAATACTACCGAGTTGCCACTATACACCACTGTACAACCATTGGCATCTTTTACCCATACGTTATAGAAACCTGCTGCAAGGTTACTGAATACGTTGGAGGCCTGCCAAACGCCGCCGGCGTTAACAGAATATTGAAGGCCACCATTGCCACCGGTTGCGTTAATAGTTATCGCCTATCGGTGCTGCCATAGCAACTTGGATTGGTGCTGTTTACACTAACAATTGAAGGCTGACCAACTGTAATAGTTATCAAGCGGTAAGCTTAAACTTTCGCAGCTACCGTTTACGGTATGCACCTTAAACGTGGTAGTGGTTCCCACAAACGGCGTAATCTGCGAGCCAGGCACCTACCAATAAGCCATTGCCGTTATTATACCAGTGGTAATCGCCACCAAATACGGCACCACTTGTGGAAAGTGTAACAAGGCCGGGTTGGTACAAAATATCTGGTTGCAGAAACACCTGGGATCAGGAATTGGCGGAGTCCAGGTAGCCAACACTTCAGCCCCTATGTCATCGCTGCCGCAGGCATTTGCAAAATCGCCTACCCAACCGTTGCCGGTAGCTGGTGGAGAGAACAGACCCATACAAGGCGGCAAAACACTTGCAGTTAATGCTGTTGCTGATTACGTAAGGACCGCAGTGCTGATCTTCGGCAGAACAGCCGCAAGATGTTGGTGCTGCAAAGAACAGCCACCATCGTAAGAATAGAGCTACACTGGTCGCATGCCCGCAGGCAAAGCATCGTGCTGCGGTAACAGTCAAAACAATCATCTTCCCAACCTTCAACCCTGCAGTTGCAGGTATTGCGGAACAGGATACGCTGCTGCACTACTCGCACTACGCGGGCTATTCAACAAGGTTACATCCCGACCGGTAACCCAGCCATAACTCCTCCGGAGTTAACGCCAATAGTGGTTCCACCAACAAAACCCTGACCGTCAAGATCGGCATTATCTGCACCCCACCAACGGAAACGAAATTCATTGTCGTTTAATTCGCCGGTAATAGGGTCATCCACACTTTCCACCCAACTGTAACCAACTGCCATTTGAATGTTCATACAACCATCGTTGTATGTTTGTGCCTTCAACTGGGTTGTAGCCAGCATAACAAATGCGGCTAACAGTAAGGTAATTTTATGTAAAGCTTTAATCATTGCTGCTTATTTAAGGTAGCTTAGGTTAATAGGGTTTAGTGTTCGTTTTGCATGTTAGGGTAAACACCTTTCTTGGTGTCTTCCAGCACTTTTATGGTATGCTCGCGATAGGTCTTCGCATCAAAATCTTCGGGGAATTTAAAGTCCTTACCGTATAGGCGTTCAAATTCGGCAGGTTTAAATACAAAGTACCAGTTGCGCAGCGCTAATTGGTAGTTGTAGTCATCCTTAATCTCATTTCCGGTGTTTTGCTTTACCGGCTTTTCTAAACCAATTGTTACGCCTATAAACTTAGGTATATAAGGCAGTTTGTAGTACCCGTTATAGTAGGGGTTTAATGCAGTAAGTTCCAAGTGTTCTCGAAACGTTTGATACTCCTCGGTATACAAACGTTGCCAGGCACTGATGCGTTGTTCGTAGTTACTAAGTTCGGTATTTACATCTTTCTTTAAATCAGGCAGAGGGAAGTGCGGGAATAACTGGTTGCGTTTCTGCTCGCTGATTTTTGAAGCCTTATACCAGTCATACATCGGGTGATGAAACTCGTCGCCTTTTCAGGAGTTTTAACCCCCAGGGTGCTCCAGGCGATATTTAATTTCTAACTGTTAATTGGTTGAATTCGTTGCTCCACTCCTTAGCTGATTGCCGATCCATTTATTTATATCCTCCAGCGTATAGCTCTTTAGCCAAAACCTTAGTTAGTTGGGGGAAACTTTTCAGGATTGTCGCGGGTTAAACCGGCCATAGTTAAAACTCGTTAAAAGGATTAACTTGTTGGGCGTTAACTGCTATGGCAAATAGTAGAAGTATTACAGTGGCTACCAACTCCACAAGGGGATTGGGGGTGTATTATGGTTCATACAGATGCTTTAGTGGCTTATGGACGTAAATATAAAAGAAGACTTAAAAAAGTATTAAAAGGTGGCAATGAATTTACAGGCTAATTAAATAAATAACAGCTTAATAATGCAGTATTTGCATATGCTGTATTACTTAATATTTGTTCTGGCATTGCCTTCAGTGTAATTCTCCTGAGCGCTTCGTTGGTAGTTATGCCCGCCTGGCCCTGGAAATAGCTAATTTTAACCCGTCTTGATAAAATATTCATTCGTTCCACCCGTCAATACATGCTATACGAGATGGAATGACTATGGTAAACTTAAGTATAACAATGGCAGATGCACAGAACGAAAGCCTGCGGCAGATAGTTGAAAAAGAACGACGCCGCCTGCTCGAGTTCATTCGCAAACGGGTACCTACGCAGGAAGATGCGGAGGATGTGCTGCAGGATGTGTTTTATGAACTGGTGAACACTTATCGCCTGATGAAGCCGGTGGAGCAAATGGCCAGTTGGTTGTTTACGGTGGCCCGCAATAAAATTACCGACCGTTATCGTAAAAAGAAGCCCGATTCGCTGGAAGAGCACTTTGGCCTGCGTGCCGGTGACGATGGCGACCGCCTTGATATTTCCGACTTTTTGCCGTCGAACACCAATAGCCCCGAAACAGAAATGATGCGCGAAGCCATCATGCAGGGATTGGTACAGGCGTTAGATGAGTTACCGAAAGAACAACGCGAGGTATTTATTATGCACGAGATTGAAGACATGAGTTTTCAGGAAATAAGCGAGAAAAAACCGGTGCCAACGTAAATACGCTGCTTTCGCGTAAACGTTATGCGGTGTTATACCTGCGCGAACGTTTACAGAACCTGTATAACGACCTATTCTCTAACTAATAATTGTGTTATGAAACCGATGTTTTGGATTTGGAGAATTGCAGGGGGCTTAGCGCTTTTTGCCCTGGGTTTTGTGTTGTTTGGTTATGTAACCATGGAATTGTGGAACTGGATTATGCCCTACCTGTTTAAACTGCCGGTGGTTGATTTTAAAATGGCGATTGGCATGGTCGTACTCTCCAAAATATTATTGGGCGGTATTCGTGTAAAAGCACAGGGCCCCTGGGGCCAACGCCGGTACTGGAAAGCTAAATGGGAAAGCATGAGTTCCGAAGAGCGGGAAAACTTTAAGCACGAGTTTGCTGAAAGGTGCCGCCACCGCTGGGCTCGCACCGAAGCTACAGCCGAAAGAGGACAAGCATAAAAGAATCAGAAAAAGACGGCCCTTGCCGTCTTTTTCTTTTTGGTATGTTTACCCCATTAATTATCCTTCCGTGCTTTTTATAAAACTATACCTGGTTTTATTGCAACTACTTCACAACCCGGTGCCCCCACAGGTAAACGGCGAAATACCGGGAGCATTTACCGTTTATTTTGAGCAAAATGGCAAGCGCATAGACCCTGCAAAAGGTGCGGTTACGCTTAGTGCAGCACCGTTTGACCTGGTAATAGAACTGCCTGAAAAAGGCGGGGTGCTTGTAAATGCCTCGCTGGAACCTTTTACCTATAAACCCGCACATAAGGGCAAGCCAAAAGAAAAGCTGCTTGGTTTTGTGAACCCGGTATTGCAGGAAGGTTATCTGAACAAGGGAAAAGAAATTTTGCTGGCAGATGATGCCCCCGCCTATTGGTTTTATGAAAATGACAGCACGCACAGTTTTAATACCGTAGTTAATGACAACGGGGCTTTTATCTGCAAACGCCGCATTGAAAAAATAACCTTTGCTAAAACAGCACAGAAGGAAGTAATTGAGGGGAATATGCCTGCGCTTTATCTGGTTTTTATGCGGGTGCAAAAAACAGCTACCGGTAAAGAATTAGAATTACGGCGGTTTACCGTGGTTGTAAACTTCACAAAGGCTTAGCCTTATACAGGTAAGGTAAACTTACAACAAGTGCCTCCGGCTTTTCCATCCTCAATCCATATTTTGCCATGCAGGTGCTCTACAATTTTTTTGCAGATGGTAAGTCCGATGCCCGTGCCCGAATATTCGTTGCGCGAGTGTAGCCGTTGAAAGATATCAAACACTTTCTCGCGGTAATCGGGTTCAATACCTATACCATTATCGCAGAAACTGAAGTAATAAAAGTTATCGCTGCGCATACAGCTTATTTCGAGAGTAGGGTCGGTAGTACGGGAATATTTAATGGCATTGCTGATAAGGTTCTGAAACAACTCAACCATGTAATTGTAATTAGCAAGTACGGTTGGCAGTTCGGTAACTTTAACCACCATTTGCTTAAGGTTTAATTGAGGCTCTAAAAACGCTAAGGCATCGGCAGCCACTTTATTCAAATCAACGTTTTCCAGCCTTGTTTTAGGGTCAATTTTCGAGAGTGTAAGCAGGCTGTTTATTAAGTGATACATCCGCGTTGCACCTTCGCGCGCATAAAACAGGTAATCAAGCTCTTCCTTATCCAGTTTTCCGCTACTTCGCTTTTCAAGCATTTGCAGGTAAAGAGTTACCATCCGCAACGGTTCTTTTAAATCGTGCGAAGCTACATGCGCAAACTGTTTCAATTCGTAGTTCGATATCTCGAGCTTATGTGCATATTCCTCTACCTCTTCATTTTTGCGTTTAAGCATATTGGCCTCCCGCTGCTTCTCCTCTAACTCAAAACCGAGCCGCACATCCGAAACTGCGGAAGACTTATCGAACTCATAGGTTTTATCCTTCTCTTCCTGAAAACGCTTACGCATCTCCAATGCGCCCTTATAATCGCCCTTTTCTTCCAGCGTTAAACTCCATTCTTCCAGCAAATTAGCCTGGTTCATTTTCGATTCAGAATCGCGTTGCGCTTCCTCAATCATCTGCAGGTAACCAATGGCGCCATCATAATCCTTTTTCAGGCGAAGCGCACAGGCCATATTAAAGTAACCGTTTATAACGTAAAAAGCACTGCCGGCCTGCGACAGATAGCCTATACCTTCTTCCAGTTTTGCAAGCCCCTTATCAAAATCGCTGTGCAGGGCACAGGTAAGATAGCCGATGTTTACACAGCAATTCCCCAGCCCTCTCTTATCCCCTATTTCAAGAAATATAGCCTCGGCCTGCACCTGGTAATCAATAGCCTTTTGTGTGCCTTTAATACCGGGATAATTATTGGCGTACGAAATATAACAACGGGCAATGCCCTGCTTATTACCTATTTCAACAAACAGGTCGTGCGCTTTATTTATATACTGCAACCTCGATTCATCGAGCTCAAATTCGCGGTAAAGCGTTACAATATTAAAGTAAAGGCCGGCCAGAATGCTCTTGTCGTTGTTACTTAAAGCAGGCTGATGTTC
The DNA here is from genome assembly GCA_046329495.1 of Chitinophagales bacterium. Classification (GTDB taxonomy): domain Bacteria; phylum Bacteroidota; class Bacteroidia; order Chitinophagales; family LD1; genus Bog-950. The sequence continues at coordinate 343,023 of JAXLUO010000002.1, forward strand.
CAGCAAACGTATACCTGCATCGTATGCCCTGCGGCTCTGCGCCAATTCGCCTAAAAAATTGCAGTTAACGCCAATCATTCGAAGTGCATTAGCCTCCAGGCTTGCATTGCCCAACTCGCGCGCTAAAACCAGGCATTCGTAAGCTAATTGATGCGACACTGCATACTTGCTGCTAAGGTGATTATGGTAAATGCATTGCTGCAGTAATATCTCGGCTTCCAGTGCTTTGTAATCTTCTGTTCGCGCCTGTTGCAGGTAAGCAACACTGGTACGCTCAAAAGCTGCATCCCGCCTGGCTATCAGGTTTTTCAGTTCCTGCAGGCGGTGATCAGTTTCCGCGCTGCTATGTAATTTATCAGTATTCACCGGAAATGAATTTGCTGCGAGCCGTGGATGGGGGGTAGCACCGGATCACATTTCAAAACCTAATATACGTTTTTTTATATAAAAAGATACCATACATGAAGTTCGCATCCTCTGAGCCCGGTAAGCGTTACAACGCATAAAACACCACTGCCATAGGTATAAATAAAAAAGCCCGGTATCGCTACCGGGCAATTTATTGTTGCTAACCAAAAAACTAGTTAGAAGCCTCTTCTACTGCTGCACCCTGTTCAACCGGGTTACGGCTGTCTACTTTAATTGTAACGTGGTTACTTCTTTTACGCAGACGGTAGGCGCGGCCTTGTGGGGCTGGTAAAAAGCGCTAAGCATAGTACCGGCATCCACAAATATTTCCTTTACAAACAGCTCGCTGTCTTCAGGGCGCAGGCTATTCTTCTGCTCCCAGTTATTGATAGCGCTCTTCAGCAGTTTTTCCAGTTTAACGGAAGCTTCCTGCTTGCTGTATTTAAGAATGGTTAAAGCCTCATAAACGCCCTTACCGCGTACTAAATCCGCAACCAAACGCATTTTGCGGGTGCTGGTGGGGTTATTTCTAAGCTTTGCTACTGCTTCCATTTTATTTCTTTTTATCCGTGTTATATACTAATACTTAATTATGCAATCTTTTTGCCGGCATGGCCTTTGAACTGACGGGTTGGTGAAAACTCGCCTAAACGGTGACCTACCATGTTTTCGGTTACATACACCGGTATAAACTTGTTACCGTTGTGTACGGCAAACGTGTGGTTTACCATTTCAGGAACAATCATCGAAGCGCGGCTCCAGGTTTTGATAACTGCCTTTTTACCACCGGCATTCATCTTGTCCACCTTCTTCATCAGTTTGTATCCTACGTAAGGGCCTTTTTTAATTGAACGAGCCATTTTGTTTTGATTTTAGAAACCGTTACCGGCCTCTTAGTTTATTTCGTTTTATTAATTTCTCTCTTTCAGTTATTACTGATTATTCTGATTAGCCTTAGCACCTTTACGACGCTGGATAATAAATTGGCTGGTGCTCTTCTTAGGGTGACGTGTTTTAAGGCCTTTCGATTTTTTACCCTTGCGAGAACGTGGGTGACCGCCCGATGAACGACCTTCACCACCACCCATTGGGTGATCGACTGGGTTCATGGCTACAGCACGTGTACGAGGACGACGACCTAACCAACGCTTACGACCCGCTTTACCGTAGCTAACCAGGCTGTGGTCGCCATTGGATACAGTACCGATGGTAGCAACACAGTCTAACAGAATACGACGGATTTCGCCGCTTGGTAATTTGATAGCAGCATACTTGTCTTCTTTAGCCAGTAACTGTGCGCTGCTGCCTGCACTGCGAACGATAACACCGCCGCGGCCGGGATACAACTCAACGTTGTGGATGATAGAACCAAGTGGCATTGAACCTAAAGGCAGGGCGTTACCTACTTCAGGAGCTGCATTTTTGCCGGCCAATACTACATGGCCAACTTTTATACCGGCAGGAGCCAGGATATAGCGCTTCTCGCCATCAGCATATTGCAGCAGGGCGATAAAAGCTGTACGGATAGGATCGTATTCTACTGATACTACCTTGCCCGGTACATCTACTTTGTTACGCTTGAAATCGATAATACGGTAGCGCTGTTTGTGCCCGCCGCCACGGTAGCGCATAGTTAATTCACCACCGCTGTTACGGCCGCCGCTTTTGTTGTACTTGGCAAGCAGGCTCTTTTCAGGTTTGTTGGTGGTAATCTCGTCGAACGTGAGGAGTTCAGTAAACCTCATGCTCGCGGTTGTTGGGCGGTACTTCTTAATTCCCATTTTTCTATCCCTCTTTTTCTTATCAGTGGTTGGTATCCACTATAGTTAACTAATTACTTTTTCTCTTTCTATCAGCCCGTTGCCGGGTTTACTTTATACGTTACCGTAGAAGTCGATGCTTTCGCCGGCCTTCAGGGTTACATAAGCCTTCTTGTAGCTTGGTTTCATACCGGCAGCGATACCTTTTTTGGTGTAACGCACCTTCTTTTTACCAACGTTTACAGTAGTGTTTACATTCTCTACCTGCACGTTATAGTAAGCTTCAATCGACTTTTTTATTTCCAGTTTGTTGGCGGTTTTATCTACACGGAAAGCGTAGGTGTTGTTCTTTTCGCCAAGACGGGTGCTCTTTTCGGTAATAACCGGTTTTACTAATACTGTAGCCATCTTATTTCCTCCTGTGTAAATTAGTTGTTAGAAAAATTTGCTTCGATAGACTTCACAGCAGCTTCGCTTAATACCAGCTTTTTGCAGTTCATGATATCGAAAATGTTCAGCAGGCGGGCTTCGGTTAATTGCACACCGGCAATGTTGCGGGCGCTTAACACGGTGTTTTTCTCCGGCTTATCCATTACAAACACAGTTTTTGTGTTGTTCAGGTTCAGGCCTTTTAATACGGCGCCGAAAGCCTTGGTTTTGATTTCAGTTAAGTTGAAATCTTCAACGATAATCAGGTTACCGTCTTTTGCCTTATAAGTTAAAGCACTCTTACGTGCCAGATCTTTTACTTTTTTGTTGATCTTAAGATCGTAGCTGTGCGGCTTAGGACCGAAAACACGGCCACCACCACGCACCAGCGGGCTCTTCATATCACCGCGGCGGGCACCACCGGTACCTTTCTGGCGGAAAGCCTTCTTGGTAGTGCGGGCAATTTCCCAACGCTCCTTGGCTTTGTGTGTACCCTGGCGCTGAGCGGCTAACTGGGCCTTAACGGTCAAATAAACTGCATGATCGTTCGGTTCAACGGCAAATATGTCGTCCGAAAGATTGATTTCGCGTCCGGTGTCCTGACCGTCCTTATTGAATACTTTGAGCTTCATAAACATATGAATTTAGCGTTTGTAAAGGTAAAGAGGACTTGCTGAAAATTTCGGTATGCCGGCAGAAACTTCCGTCTGGAAATGGTAGTTTTTAGGCGAACCCGAAACCACCAGCTCCATTGCAAAAAAACTCTCCCTGTTGACCTCAAAAGCGTCCAGATTACGCGCTCTGCGATTACAGCACAGCGGCGTCAAAACTTTCCTGGCTCAACAGGCCGTCTTTCTTTAAATCTTGCATCAAATTAACCTGCAACTGGTCTATATGCTCCTCCACACTTTTGTTATGTAACCGCCTGAAATACAGCCAAAGCGAAAAACTAAGAGGTAGCGAAACCCCCATTCCTATAAATATGTAGGTAGCATAGTCGGGGCCGAAAACCTGCTGGACATTAACCACCAAACCGGTAACAAGGCCAAGCAGCACAAAAAACAGGGTTCGGAAGATGTTTTTCAGGAAATAGAAAACACCCCGCACACCATATTTAAAGGAACTTACCACCGCAGATGCCATAATTTAGTTTTGCGGCAAAATACAAAGCATTTAAGGCGCAGGCAAAACATGAACAAAAATTATGTAGGGGCCTTTGTTCCTAAAAAGCAAAAACCCCGCCTTACAGGGCAGGGTTTTCTATTAACAGAAGATTGGATTACCAACGGTCGTCGCCATGGCCTTTGCTGCCATAACCACCTTTATTGCCGTAGCCGCCTTTGTTGCCATAGCCGCCACCTTTGCTTTTGTTAGGACCAAAATTACGGCCACCGCCGCCACCGCCGCCTTCTTTTTTAGGCTCGGCTTTGTTTACCACAATATTGCGGCCACCAACGCTGGCACCATTAAGGCCATCGATAGCTGCCTGGGCCTGTGTGTCGTCTTCCATCTCTACAAATCCGAAGCCTTTACTGCGGCCGCTGAATTTGTCGATGATGATTTTGCATGAGCTAACAGGGCCATACTTTTCAAAATGTGATTTCAGATCTGCTTCCTCTAAACTGAATGGAAGACTTCCAACGAAGATGTTCACGTTACTTGTTTTTTGTTATTTACTAATGTTGGTGAAAGTAGGAGTTTCTTTTTAAATGAAAGATTAATTTCTAAAAGAATTATTTCAATAAAAAGGTAAAGGGGGAAATAATTGCTCATTAAATGCCCTTTAAAACAAAAACCCATCCTTTCGGATGGGTTTTTCATTTATCTAAAGCGCTGATTAAGCGCCTTTTGCCTTGCCTGCCAGTACCTGGGCCATCAGTTCGCCTATACCTGCCGGCGACTCAACAACGTATAATCCGCACTCGCGCATTATTTCCATTTTAGCAGCAGCGGTATCATCCTTACCACCGATAATAGCACCGGCATGGCCCATACGGCGGCCTGCAGGAGCTGTTTGTCCGGCAATAAAACCAACCACCGGCTTCTTATTTCCGTTAGCTTTAATCCAGCGGGCAGCATCAGCTTCAAGGCTACCGCCAATTTCACCAATCATAATAATACCATCTGTTTCAGGGTCGTTCATAAACAATTCTACTGCTTCGCGTGTAGTAGTGCCGATGATCGGATCGCCGCCAATACCAATTGCCGTGCTAACACCTAAACCGGCTTTAGCAACCTGGTCGGCAGCTTCGTAAGTAAGGGTACCACTCTTCGATACAATACCTACACGGCCCTTCTTAAATACAAAGCCCGGCATAATGCCCACCTTGGCTTCTTCAGGAGTAATAACACCAGGGCAGTTAGGGCCTACCAAACGGGTATTCTTATCGCTCAGGTAGCTCTTAACCTTAACCATATCCTGCACCGGAATACCCTCGGTAATACATACCACCAGTTCAACACCTGCATCAGCAGCTTCCATAATGGCATCTGCCGCAAAAGCCGGTGGTACAAATATGATGCTCACGTTGCAACCGGTAGCCTTGCGAGCATCGGCAACAGTATTAAAAATAGGCTTATCCAGGTGCTTTTCGCCGCCCTTTCCGGGGGTTACACCTGCTACCACGTTGGTGCCGTATTCAATCATTTGGGTGGCATGGAAGGTTCCTTCCTTACCGGTAAACCCCTGCACTACAATCTTCGAGTTCTTATTAACCAGTACGCTCATACTACGTTTGTTTTTGCCTGCACGGCTAAGTTATAGATGGTTTAATATTTTGCCCTGCTCCGCAGGTCTTTCAAAAAATCCGATGCGAATATAAAATCATAAAGTTCACCTTCGGTAATTTGTAAAATCTCCTTGTTATTGCCTTCCCAGTATTTCATACCATTGTGCAGAAATAACACCTTATCACCAATACCCATTACACTGTTCATGTCGTGGGTGTTAATTACGGTGGTCATCTTAAACTCCTGGGTTATCTCCTGTATCAGGTGGTCAATTACCAACGATGTTTTGGGGTCGAGGCCGCTGTTGGGTTCGTCCACAAACAGGTAGCGAGGGTTCATAACAATTGCCCGGGCAATACCTACACGCTTTTTCATACCGCCCGAAAGCTCACCGGGGAACTTTTTGTTGGTATTCTCCATGTTTACCCGGCGCAAACAAAAATTTACACGCTCGGTCTTTTCCTCTTCGGTTTTAGTGGTAAACATATCCAGCGGAAAGCGCACATTTTCTTCCACCGTCATACTATCAAAAAGCGCCGTGCCCTGAAAAAGCATACCTATCTCGCGCCGTATATCCTTGCGCTGCTTAAAAGTCATGGCCGTCATATTGCGGCCATCAAATTCAATAGAACCCGAATCGGGCTCCAGCAGGCCCACCATGCACTTTAGCGTTACGGTTTTACCCGAACCCGATTTACCGATAATAAGGTTACACTTTCCATCCTCAAACGTGGCGGAAATGCCTTTTAGCACCTGCTGCTGGCCAAAACTTTTCTTTATGTCTTTAATCTCAATCACAACATCAGGAAGGCTACAAAGAAGTTAACGATAATGATAAATATGCTGCTCATAACCACAGCCTGGGTGCTGCTTTTACCAATTTCAATGGCGCCGCCTTCTACTGTAAAGCCTTTATAACAGCTAACCGAAGAAAGGATAAAGCCGAACAGCACCGATTTAATTAGCATAATGTTTACGTCCTTAGCCATAAACATATCGGTTACACCGCGCAGGTATTCGGCCGGTGAATAATAGCCTCCCAAAATACCGGCAACCAAACCACCCGATATACCTAAAAAAACCGCTATAACTACCAGCATAGGCACCATCAATACACCTGCTATTACTTTGGGGCCTATTAAATAGCTGGGTGTGTTTACACCCATAATTTCCAAGGCATCAATTTGCTCGGTAGTGCGCATACTGCCTAACTCCGAAGCAATGTTACTGCCCACTTTACCGGCTAATAATAAAGCGCTGATGGTTGGTGCCAATTCCAGGATCATGGATTTACGCACAATAGAACCAACCCACCACATAGGCACTAAACTGATAGTGCGCAACTGGTACGAGAACTGCACGGCAGTTACGGCACCTACAAACGTGGCTATAATGGCTATTATACTTAATGAACCAACACCTATATCGCTGCACTGCCTGAAAACTTCTTTCCAGAACATGCGGGCTTTTTCGGGCTTAGCGGCGGCATGCCACATCAGCAACAGGTATTTACCAAGGGTTTCGAAAGGCTTAAACATGCTAAAGGTGCGCTAATATAGAAAAGGTTAGCAGTTTGCAGTTTGGGAACTTGCTTAGTTTTGGGCCATGAGTAAAACTGTAGTGATTACCGGCGGCAGCCGTGGTATAGGAAAGGCTGTTGCCGAAAAGTTTGCGAAAGAAGGCTACAACCTGGCTGTTTGCGCCCGCAGCGAACAGGATTTAATAAGCCTGGGGCAGGCACTGCATGGCTACGGAATTAAAATTTTAGCCTACGCCTGCGACCTCAGCAAGCCCGAAGAAGCAAAAGCTTTTGCAGCAAAAGTAAATACGGCCTACGGTGCTGTTGATGTAATTGTAAACAACGCCGGCACCTTTGTACCCGGCCGTGTAATAGACGAAGCCGAAGGCACGCTCGAAAAATTAATGGATACCAACCTGTATAGTGCCTATCACCTAACACGTGCATTACTTCAGCCTATGTTGCAACGCAAGGGCGGACATATCTTTAATATGTGCTCCGTTGCCAGCATTAAAGAATACCCTAACGGTGGATCTTACAGCATTTCTAAATTCGCATTGCTGGGTTTTTCGAAAGCACTGCGCGAAGAACTTAAACCGTATCGCATTAAAGTTACCGCCTTGCTACCCGGCGCTACTTACACCGATAGCTGGGCCGCCAGCGGCTTGCCACAGGAACGCTTTATGAAACCTGAAGACATTGCAGAAATTATCTGGACCGCTGCCAACCTAAGTGAAGGTGCGGTAATGGAGGAAGTATTGTTGCGTCCGTTAGAAGGCGACATTTAGGAATTGAACGAATTGGACAGATTGGACGAATTGAACCAAGCGCTATTCACGGAGTTGCACAGCCAATGTGCAGTGGTTCTCCCTTTAGGGAGTTAGTGGGTAACGACGCCAATGCACTTATCTGTGTAATCTCTCTTCCATCTGTGTAATCACCAAATACATCCCGCGCTAATAAGCGCCCCTCTCCTCTAAGAATTGTTAACACAAACCATCATGGCAAAAAAATTGCTCCCTTAAATAACAGGGAAAATTATTTTTGACACGTAATTAAATAGCTATGAAGAAGTTTTTGACCTCGGTATTTGTAATGGCCACCATCCTGGTGTTTGGTCAGGAGATTAACAAAGAAGGCACCAAAGCCCCAAACCCTAACGCACCTAAAATTGTGTTTAAAGAAACCAGCTTCGAGTTTGGCGAAGTACCTGAAGGCCCACAGGTTACCCACGAATTTAAATTCACCAACACGGGTAAAGAACCTTTGATTTTATCGAACGTGCGCGCGAGTTGCGGTTGCACCACACCAAGCTGGCCTAAGGAACCTATCCTGCCCGGTAAAGAATCAACCATTGTTGTTACTTATAATACCCAGGGCCGCCCCGGTGTGTTTACCAAAACTATTACCATTACCAGCAATGCCAAAATGCTACCGAGATATTAACCATTAAGGGCGAAGTGGTAAAAGAAGACCCAAACAAGAGTGTTCCTATGGAGCAGCCTTCTATGTTGGCTCCTAAATAATAGCTCTTCAACTTATATCAAAAGCGCCCTTGCGGCGCTTTTTTTATTTGCAGTTGCAACAACATGAGCTGCAAAATGCTCTTGTTGTTTTTTTATTACTTCGCAGCACAATTACTACTACAATGCCTAAAATATCCGATAAAGGGCTGCGCATGCCCGCTTCACCTATTCGTAAACTGGTACCTTATGCCGATGGCGCTAAAAAGAAGGGATTAAAAGTATATCACCTCAACATCGGCCAACCCGATATTGAAACTCCAAAACCTTTTTGGGATACGCTGAAAAACCTGGACATGAAGGTGTTGGAATACTGCCCCAGCAATGGATTAGAAAGCTACCGTAAAAAGTTTGCAGAATACTACCAGCGCATAGGCATTCAGGTTGATGCAGGTAATTTTATGATTACCGAAGGTGCCAGCGAAGCGCTGAGTTTTGGCATGATGAGTTGCCTGGACGATGGCGATGAGATCATCATCCCCGAGCCTATGTACGCCAACTACATTGGCTTTGCTACGGCAGGCGATATTAAAGTTACACCGGTCCCTACCAGCATCGAGAACGGTTTTGCGCTACCGGCCATAGCCGACTTCGAAAAAATAATTACGCCGAAAACAAAGGCGATACTCATTTGCAACCCCAATAACCCAACCGGTTATTTCTATAGCAAAGAAGAATTGCTTACCCTGCGCGAGATTTGTTTAAAGCACGACCTCTTCCTGTTTGTGGATGAAGTTTACCGCGAGTTCCTGTATGGCGGCACCTACTTCAGCGCGCTGAACCTGGAAGGTATGGACCAGCACGTAATTGTATTCGATTCAATCAGCAAACGCTTTAGCGCTTGTGGTGCGCGCATCGGTGCATTGGTTACGCAATAAGTAAATATCGCCTTAAAGTTTGGTCAGGCCCGTTTAAGTCCGCCATCACTTGGCCAAATAGCGGGCGAACCTTTGTTCGATCTGGGCGATGAATACTACGCCGGTGTAATAGGTGAATACAAAAAGCGCCGTGATACGGTAGTAGGTCTGCTGAATAAAATTGAAGGCGTTCGTTGCCCTAACCCCGGTGGAGCATTTTATGCCGTAGCAGAATTACCCGTGCAGGATAGCGATGTATTTTGTCAGTGGATGCTGGAAAGCTTTAACCATAAAGGTGCTACCGTTATGATGGCGCCTGCCTCAGGCTTTTACTCAACACCGGGCACCGGCAAAAACCAGGTACGCATAGCTTATGTACTGAATACCGATGACCTTACTGCAGCGGTAGAATGTTTAGCTGAAGGATTGAAAGCTTACCGAAGCGTGGAAGCCGCTGCCCGCTAATCCGGTTGTATGAAAACACCGAAGAACTACGCACAGCAAATAATTACCAAAAAGAAAACCATTTACCCGGTTACGGAACCGCTGCGTGCTTACCTGGCCGAAAACCGCCGGGCAATCGATTTACCGGTTTCGTATGCCGATCTGCGCCACTTTAACGGAGCCGTTGCCGTGCGCGATAAAAAAGGGAAAGACACCTTATGGGAGGCCGCCCTTTACCCGCATACTGAAATTGACCATATACATGATGGCTTAAAGCAGATTTACTCTATACTTAAAACCGGTGGCGATACCAGCGTGCACAAACATCTGCACGTGGAGCGTATTGACTACTGCACCTTTGGCAACAGCAATCCGTTTCGCATCAAAATCGTAAATAACTTTAACGATAACTACGATTACTTCTACGTAAAGCAGGCCGACGCATCGCGTGTGTATGGTTTGGAGTTGGAGCATATCCTCTCACCTTCCCGTATCAACTATTTTGTGGACCGTGGTACTTTAATTGAAGAACACATTGCAGGTATTCCCGGCGATCAGTTCATTCAATATTATCTCGAAAATCCGGAGTTTAATAAGGTGCGTATTGCCAAGGAATTTGTAAAGTTCAACGAGCGTTGTTTTGTGCGCCTGTTAGGCGATATGCGCAGCTATAATTATGTATTTGATATCACGCCTGATTTTGAAGAAGTGCAGTTCCGCATCCGCGCTATTGACTTCGACCAACAAAGTTACGAAGGCAAGCGCACGCTTTACCTGCCACAGTTCTTTAAAGAAAATGCCGTGTTGGTAAAACTAACGCTCGACTTGCTAACCACCGAAACCATCATCCAATATCAAAAGGAAGAACGTACGCTGATTGCACGCCGCAGCATTTCATCACACCACCGCTTAAATCAATTGCTGGATGTGATGGAGCAGGATGTAGTCTCTTCGCCTGAAAAAGTTGCACAATTAGGTAAGGAGCTTGCACAACATTTCAAACGCCCGGTTTTCGAAAAACAAACTTCCATGGGCGGTTTGGTAAAGCAAAGCTTACAGGTACTGGCAGAAGATTTATAGCTCTAATCAATTTATAATTTTATTAATAAGTTAAGAAACAAATAATCTGCCGTTGTTTCGTTAATTTAGTAAGGTTAAACCGGCGCATCCCTCCTCCCTCTGCCCGGCAGCTATTCCTTAACCTAAATTTTACACGTATGAATTCCATTGTTGGCGTTTATGGTTCGCAGGCGGGTGCCACACAGGCGGTAACACAATTGCAGGAGGCCGGTTTCCCTAAAAGTAAGATTTCGTTACTTGGTAAAGCCGATTTGGTAGACAACCATATTCACATTAAAAACGAGCATACTGCCGAAAAAGCTGAAGTGAGCATTGGCGTGGTAGCCGGCACGGTATTGGGTGTGTTAACCGGTATCGGTGTTTTTGCTATTCCGGGTCTGGGCTTTTTGTTTGGTGCAGGGGCGCTGGTGGGTGCCTTTGCCGGCTTAGATTTTGGCCTTATCGGCGGGGGGCTGGTGGCTGTGCTAACTTCAATGGGAGTAGACCAGCTAAATGCCCAGCGCTACGAGAAACATTTAAACGAAGGTAAGTTTCTGGTATTTCTGCAGGGTAAAGAAGAAGATCTAAAGAAGGCACAGGAGGTATTGCATACCGGTGGCCTGCATATGGAGTTAGATTACAATTAGGCATAAAAAATCCCGCTCTATGGCAGGAGCGGGATAGGTTTAACCCTAAAACCAAAACTCGTTATAAGCAATATACACGCCGTTCAAAGGTTTGTCAAGCACCTGGTGGCGTGCAACCCCAAAAACTGCTGATTATAAAGGTTTTATAAAATTCAAAAGGCTCCCCGTAAGGAGCCTTTTGCGATATATAGGCGCAGTATAATTGCTGCTTAGGTAAGGGCCCCTCCCGGCCCTATTAACCGGGAGGGTTCACCAATAACCCTTACATTACCACCTGTTAATTGCGGTGCGCATGGCGGCCGTTATGCTTTTTCAGGTAAATGTTCTGGCTGGCTTTTGCCTGCTCATCGCGCAAGTAGGCACGTTCGCGGCGTGTTATGCGGCCATCCAGTTTCATAATGTACTTATCATGTTTTATCTGGGCTTGCTGGCGCTGCAGTTGCGCCATTTCGCGGTGGTTAATTGCACCACTGCGCTTGCCCTGGTGTATGCGTTGTTCCTGATTACGGTGACGGTTATTGAATTCACCACCCGGTGCAGCATTAGCGCTTATCAGCAAGGCTCCTAACAAAAGGAACAAACCTGCTATGATTGTTTTCTTATCCATACTTCTTGTTTTTGTTTTTCTTCAACCTTTACCGGTTGCCTTATGTGTGGTAAGACGGTGCCACAAACCCGTGGTTTAATGGTGAGAAAATATTCTTTCTTTGCTTTAACATTTGTTTAGCAAGCTTTGGTTAAGTACCTCGGCAGAAAATAAGGAACGCATGTTACTGAAAGGAAAAACGGCATTAATAACCGGCGGCACCCGTGGCATTGGTTACGGTATGTTAAAACGCTTTGCGCAGGAAGGTGCTAACGTGGCCTTTACCTATGTAAGCTCTGCCGAACGGGCAAAGGCTGTAGAACAGGAATTGCTGGCCATGGGTGTAAAAGTTAAAGGCTATCAATCCGATGCCGCCTCTTTTGCCGATAGCGAAAAGCTGGTGGACGAAGTAGTAAAGGAATTCGGTGCTATTGATATACTGGTAAACAATGCCGGCATTACCCGCGATAACCTGCTATTACGCATGACCGAAGAACAATGGGACCAGGTGATGGCTGCCAACCTTAAGTCGGTGTTTAACCTTACCAAGCATGTTTCTAAAAATATGTTACGCGCCAAAAGCGGCTCCATTATTAATTTAACTTCCATTGTGGGAGAGAAAGGGCAGGCAGGGCAAGCCAACTATGCAGCCTCAAAAGCAGGCATTATTGGTTTTACAAAAAGTATTGCCGACGAGTTTGGTTCGCGCAGTATCCGTTGCAACGCTATTGCCCCCGGTTTTATCGAAACGGATATGACCGGTGTGCTAACTGATGAAGTGAAGAAGGGTATATTAGATAAGATACCCATGAAACGTATGGGCACCCCCGAAGAAGTAGCCGATGCAGCCGTATTTTTAGGCAGCGATTTATCGCGCTATGTATCAGGACAGGTGTTGAGTGTATGCGGCGGCATGAACCGCTAAGTGTAATTGTGAACCGTTAAACAGTAAAGTTTTTGAATTCCGGAATTTCGTTTCAATATCCTGCCTGGTTTTTACTGCTGTGTATAGCCTTAGGTGCTGCCTACGCACTGCTGCTGTATTACCGCGATAAAACCTTTGATGAAAAAGCTGCCGGCAACCTGCGCTGGAAGTATGCTATGGGTGCCCTGCGCTTTACAGGCGTTACCTTGTTGGCTATTTTGTTGTTATCGCCTTTTATCCGCAGCCGTAATACCCAAACGTTTAAGCCTATCGTTGCTATCCTGCAGGATAACAGCGAATCGGTTAAAAACGGTTTGGGCAAGGATAGCATCGAATACCGTAAAAAAGTAGAAGCGCTGATTGATAAACTGAAGGATAAATACGAAGTGGCTGAGTTTAGCGCAGGCGATAAACTACAACGCGGCATCAGCTTTTCGTTCAGCGATAAAAGCACCAACCTAAGCGATGCCATTGAAGAACTGAACGACTTGTATTATAACCAGAATCTTGGAGCTGTAGTAGTTGCCAGCGATGGTATTTATAACAAAGGCGTTAACCCGGTTTACGCCGCCGAAAAATCGGCTTACTCTGTTTACACCATTGCCTTAGGCGATACCACCATACAACGCGATCAGAAACTGGCCAACGCCTGGTATAATAAGTTTGCTTACCTCAACGATCAGTTTGGTTTAAAGGTAGATGTAGAAGCTAATAACCTGAATGGCCGGTCGGTTAAGCTCAATGTGTCGGAAATACTGGAAGGCGGAAATACACGCTTGTTGCAAAGCAAGGATATTACCTACCCGGGCGACGCGTTCTTTCAATCGTACGACTTCATTCTACCTGCCGATAAAACCGGCATAGCGCATTACCGCATTAGCCTCTCTCCTACCGATGGTGAGATTACCTACAAGAACAACACCCGCGATATTTTTGTAGAAGTGCTGGATGGCCGCCAAAAGATTTTATTGGTTGCCAATTCCCCACATGCCGATGTAAGTGCATTTAAGCAAGCCATTGAAAACAACAAGAATTATCAGGTAGATGTGGCTTATGCCGAAACCTTTGATAAAAAGCTGAACGACTACAACCTGGTTATCCTGCATCAGTTGCCATCGGCCAACCAAAAAGTACAAAATCTGCTACGCGATGCGCGCGATTTAAAAAAGCCTTTATTGTTTGTGATAGGCTCGCAAACTGCCATTGCCGATTTTGCCAAAGTACAGAACGGCGTACTGGTTAAAGGCGGACAGGACCGCTTTAATGATGTTACGGCCAATGTTTCAAAAGATTTCTCGCTGTTTACGTTGAGCGATAAAACTATGCAGACCATTCCGCGCCTGCCCCCGCTCAACAACTTCTTTGGCGAATACAATGCAAATCCTTCTTCCAAAGTATTGCTAACGCAAAAAATCAACTCCGTAAATACCGATTTCCCTTTGTGGTTGTTTAACGAAGCCGGTGAAATCAAGTTCGGCGTTATCTGCGCCGAGGGTATCTGGAAGTGGCGGATTTACGATTATGTGCTGAATAAAAACCTGGATGCTACCAACGAACTGATCAATAAAACGGTGCAATACCTTTCGGTAAAGGCTGATAAGCGTCCGTTTAGGGTAACACTGGCCAAAAACATTTTTGAAGATAACGAAGCCGTTACCTTTGATGCACAATTGTATAATGCCAATTACGAGCCGGTTAACACTCCCGATGCTACCATGACCATCAAAGGCGAGGATGGTAAGGAATACACCTACAACTTCAACAAAACGGAGAATGCCTATAACCTGAACGCCGGTTTTTTACCTGTAGGTAATTACAGCTATAATGCGAAGGTGCAATTGGGCAACAACACATATACCGCTGCCGGTAAATTTTCGGTTAGTCCGTTGCAGTTAGAAGAAATGCGTACCCGGGCCGATCATCAGGTATTATACCAATTGGCTACGCAGCATAACGGACAAATGCACTACCAAAACGACATCGAAAAAATAGCAGAGGAGATTGATGCCCAAAATCAACTGAAACCGATTTTATACGATACGTTTGTTACCCAAAGTGCCATCAACTTAAAATGGATATTCGCCATCATCCTGGTGCTTATAAGCCTTGAATGGGGCTTGCGCAAATACCTGGGTGGCTACTAAGTTTACTTGATAAAACATAAAAAAGGGCGATACAGAAACTGCATCGCCCTTTTGATTTTATAGTTTGTATCAACTACGATAACACGCCGCGCGAAATTACAATGCGCTGCACTTCGCTGGTGCCTTCGTAGATCTGCGTAATCTTGGCATCGCGCATTAAACGTTCTACATGGTATTCCTTCACAAAACCGTAACCGCCGTGTACCTGTACCGCTTCGGTAGTAGTTTTCATAGCTGTTTCGCTGGCAAAAACCTTCGCCATAGCCGAAGCCTGGTCGTAGTTTTTACCCATATCCTTTAAGCGGGCAGCCTTGTAAACCAGCAGGCGGGCCGCTTCAATTTCAGTAGCCATATCGGCCAGTTTAAATGCAACCGCCTGGTGGTTAATGATCTCCTTGCCAAATGCTTTACGCTGCTTGCTGTATTCAGCAGCTAACTCGTAAGCGCCGGCAGCAATTCCTAAAGCCTGCGCAGCAATACCTATACGGCCGCCGCTCAGGGTCTTCATGGCAAACTTAAACCCGAAACCATCTTCGCCAATGCGGTTCTCTTTCGGAACTTTTACATCGTTAAACAACAGCGTATGTGTATCGCTGGCGCGTATACCCAGTTTGTCCTCTTTCTTCGCAACTTCAAAACCCGGCATGCCCTTCTCCACTATCAGTACGTTTATACCGCGATGGCCTTTCTCAGGATGGGTTTGTGCAATTACCAGGTAAGTGCTGGCGCTACCGCCGTTGGTAATCCAGTTCTTGGTGCCGTTCAGCACGTAATGGTCGCCCATATCAACTGCCGTAGTGCGCTGGCTGGTAGCATCGCTGCCTGCTTCAGGCTCGCTCAATGCAAAGGCGCCTATTTTCTCGCCTTTGGCAAGCGGTGTTAAGTATTTCTTCTTCTGTTCTTCGGTGCCGTATTCTTCTAAACCCCAGCAAACAAGCGAGTTGTTTACGCTCATAATTACCGAGCACGAAGCGTCTACCTTCGATATCTCTTCCATAGCTATTACATAGCTCAGGGCATCCATACCGCCACCGCCATATTCCGGCGAAACCATCATACCCAAAAAGCCCAGTTCGCCCATGCGTTTAACAAGATCCTTAGGGAAAGTTTGGTTGGTATCGCGCTCAATTACACCCGGCTTGCACTCATTTTGAGCAAAATCGCGGGCAGCCTGGCGTATCATTAAATGTTCTTCTGTTAAATCGAAATTCATATAGCGGTGTTAGGATTATTAAAAGCGGCACGAAGATAGTTTTTTGACACAAATCGACAGGCTGCTAAATGGCAGTTTTAGGGGGGCATTCCCGAGCAAAAATTGGGTATCATACCATTCGTTAACATATATAATGGTATACCCTTTGTAACCCATAGTGTAACCCATGTCCAAAAATAGGCATTGATTATCAACCGGTTAAACGGGTGTCATTTTAACTTTGTAACCCGACCCGTTTGTAACCCCACTTTTTTAACAAAGTAAAAAAACAGGGTATTTTTCTACTTACGGGTCTTCCATTTGCTGAGGGCCAGTTCGGTGTTCAACTCCTTAATATGGCCTTCCTGCAAGTGCTCTTTAAACTTAGCAAAGCCAGTATTCCATTGCTGCTGCATGCCTGCCTTACCCAACTTATCGAACCAGCCCAGCAACTCATCGCAATGCTCTGCATCAATCTTCATACGCTTCTTCCAGGCCTTAATGCTCTTTACCTGGTAAGGTATCAACTGGTAGTTTTTTAACTGCAATTGCAGCATTACAAATAGCAGCCGGGCATACAACTGTACATCTACGCGCTCCTTGGTTTTCATATCAATCAACCGGTTCAGGTTCTTCAAACAACCATCATAGTCGCCTGTATGAAACAGCGAGAGTGCATAATCGAACAGGAAGGTAATCTGCTCACCATGTTTTATAGTATCCAATACTTTCAGCACCTGCTCGCCAAACACACAAGCCTCGTTAAACTGATGCAACAAGGATAGCAGGGTCATTTTAGTAGTAAGTCCGAACCGGTGAAACCTATCCATTAACTCAGGCGAAACCGATGGCACCTTCTGCGATGAACGTTCCAATAATTGGTTAACGGCAGTAAGGGCTTCGCGGTAGTTGCCCATGTTGTATTGCCTAACGCAAATGTTGGCATAGGCATTAAAATAGCCGGTAGGCAGTATGCTTCTAAAATGCGGTGCTTTGCTGAACATCTTGGCCAGGTTCTGCGCATGTTCCAATGCCTTTGCGGGATTACGTTCTACATACGTATAATAAAACTGGCACATCTCATTCCAGCAATGGCGCGAATGCCAGCTTTTAAACGTGGCAGGGTCCGCTTTAAATAGTGGATGTTCGGCTACATCTTTCAATGTTTCATAACCGGTACGGTTCATCACCGGCGACATAAAACGATCGCGCAGGTGAATGATACTCAGGTATTCTACCTGCTGATCGATAATGCGCTGCTCCTCCTCATTAATCTTCTCCATTTCGTCGTAAATACCCAAATGCGCATAGCTGTGCGATAGTAAACGGGTAAGCCCCAATGCCAGCCCGAAACGCTCATACAGTACAGCCTTCACCAAAATCTTTTTAGCAATGCTAACGGCATAGGTGCTTAATCCTTTACGATACATTAAATCGGCCTGCAGATATTGGCCCATCAGGTTACTCTCTACGTAATTGTTCTCGTGAAACATACGCAGGTTGCGTAGCAACACATCCTGCAAATATTCCTTTTCGTGCGCCAGCTTAGCGCTGGTAATACCAAGCGCTTTAGCCACCGCCTGCGGGTTGTAACTTGTTTGCTCCTCAAGATAATTGAAGAGCTTTAAGTAGTGCTTACCGCCGGTTTGCGTTTGGCAAAACAACTTGAAATATCGTTTCTCGTTTGGCGAGAGCGATTGTATTAACTGCAATAAATAATCTTGTTTCCTCATAGTGGTATACGCAACAAAATAACAAAACACAATGCCAAATTTGCAAGTTGCAGGGCTTTACAGAGAGGAACCATAAGAACCGGAATTCCGATTTTCTGAAAAAAGTTGGAAACACGGGCGCTGCCGCAACACCTACTTTTGTTTTCGTAAACAAACTACCCCGAAAATGAAAAAGGATGAAACAACCGGCAGAAAGAAAGGTGCTTACCTGATAGCCACACCGGCAATTAGCCTGCCCCTAATGCTAACCGAAGAAAAGAAAGAATGGACAAAGGTGGTTTTAATACCAAAGAAAAAACGAATACCACTCTTTAGTTTATGTGGCAGCGATTCCTGCATTGAAGACCTATAACTTTTTTGCGCTTAGTAAAAACCGCGCCCGGCTTCCCTATTGTGCCCAATATATTCCGGGCCGGTTTTTTACCTTGCCTCTTAGCACCTTTAGCGGCTTTAATACCCCATAAATTACAGCCAAAAGCAAGTTCATTAAACTTTACTTATCTTCGGTAGTCTACCCTTAAAACCATAAAAGGCGTATACCCTAAATTATTCCGTAAGATGAGAAAACCTTTCCTCCTATTGCTCGGTGCATTGGCACTGGTTACGGCCAAAGCGCAAACCCCAACCTGGAGCAGCGACATTGCTCAAATTATGTACAGCAATTGTACCAGTTGCCACCACAGCGGTGGGTTAGCACCCTTTAGCCTTATTAATTATGCCGATGCCTTCAGCCATCGCTTTAATGTAGCCGATAAGGCCACTACAAGGCAAATGCCGCCATGGCCTCCGGACGCCAACTATTCGCGCCTGGCACATGAGCGCTTGCTTTCGGCTATGGACATTCAAAAAATTAATAATTGGGTAGCGGGTGGTTCTCCCATGGGCGATTCTACACTTGCACCCGCCAAACCTGTTTATACCAACGGTTCAACATTAAGTTCAGTTGACCTTACGCTAACCATTCCAACTTATACGGTGCCGGGCAACCAAAGCGGCGATCTTTATCAGTGTTTTTCCATCCCCAGCGGCTTACTGCAAAATAAGAGTATAACGGCTATGGAGATTTTACCGGGTAACGGAGCTATTGTGCACCACGTATTGGTTTACCAGGATACTACCGGCACTTGTGCGCAGTTAGATGCCAACTCAGCAGGGCCGGGTTACACTAACTTTGGTGGTGTAGGCAGCAACAAGGCTATATTGATTGGTGGTTGGGTTCCCGGCATGCAACCTTACCATTTACCACAAGGCTTAGGCATTAAGCTTTATGCCAATGCTGATGTTGTTTTACAAATACACTACCCGGCAGGCAGCGGTGGCCAAAGCGATAGCACCAAAATCAATTTCCAGTTAACAACTAACAGTGTTCGTCAGGTAATGATTGCACCGGCGCTTAATCACATACCTTCACCAACAGGCAGTCTGGTAAACGGCCCGCTTTATATTCCTGCCAACGAGGTAAAAACTTTCGAATCGCACTATAAGATCCCTAACGTAAACGTTTCGTTTATTACGGTTGGTCCGCATAGCCACCTGGTTTCAACCAATTGGGTTAGCTATGCAGTAACACCTACCGGCGATACCATTCCTTTTATTCGCATTAATAATTGGGATTTCCACTGGCAGGGCTTTTACCAGTTCCGCAACGTGGTTAAAATACCGGCCAACTCCGATTTGTATGGCTTTTGCACCTACGATAATACCAGCAACAACCCCAATAACCCTAATAACCCACCGCAGGATGTAAGTTTGGGTGAGGCTACTACCGACGAAATGATGCTGGTATATTTCTCCTACATGGTTTACCAACCCGGCGATGAGAATATTGTAATGGATAGCACCACACCGGTTAACTTAACCGATACGGTTGAAGCGCCAAATGCGGTGCAGGATATCAAAGGTATGGTAAGCACCGCTCAGTTATATGCTGCTGAACCTAACCCGGCCAATAATCAAACCTTGTTTAGTTATTTTTTACCTGAAGGTGGAAACACAACCCTTTCTATTTATGACTTAAACGGGCGTTTAGTAGAACAATTAAAAGTGCCGCAGGCAAAAGGCTTTAATTCCTTTACCTATAATACATCGGCATTGCAACCGGGTAATTATCTCTATAGCTTAAACAGCGGCGGTCTAATTCGAACGAAACAGTTAATTGTAACGCATTAAGCTAAACCAACATTATTAAAACGGCCCTTTGCAGGGCCGTTTTAATTTTCACAATTAGGCAGGCAACTTTAAGTGGCGCCGATTGTTACAATTTTATCCGTTTATATTCGTCAAGGATTTAGTGCATGGATACCAGCATTTATTGCCCTTTAGGGGCAGAACAGGAACTTTCAGCAGAATATAGTTTAGAAGTCTACCAATCGGTAGATGCGGTTAACCCGTTACAATGGAATAAGGTAATCCCTGAAGCCAATTTGTTAATGCAGCACGACTACCTGCGCATGATTGAAACGCTGAATAGCAGTGATATGCAGTTCCGCTATGTGTTAGTTAAACGAAATGGCGATGTGGCAGGTGCAGTTTACTTTCAGGTAGTTACCTTTCATGGAGCACAGTTAATTAACTATTTCCCCGATACACAGGGTAAAGCATGGAAAGAATGGCTGAAAACCATTACCGAAAAGTTTGTAAACAACCTGAATCTTAAATTGCTGGTAAGCGGCAATGTGTTTATGACCGGCGAGAATGGTTACTACTTTGCAGCAGATATTGAAGAAACACTTCGCGCGCGCATAGTTCGTAAAGCTGTTAAACAAATTGAGGCGGCCGACAAGAGCATACGTGCCGTTCTGATTTCGGATTTATACGAACCAAAAACTGCATTCGATTATTCCTTTAAACATCATGGCTACAACGAAATAACCGTGGAGAGCGACATGATACTTACCCTGCGCCCTACCTGGCAAACCCGGGAAGATTATTTGCAGGACCTGCAATCGAAATACCGGGTTCGTACAAAAAAGGTAATGGCCCTTTGTGCCGAAAACCACGTAACAGAGAAAGAATTAGACCTGTCGGAAATAAAGAGCAACAGCCCGCGCTTAAATGAATTGTATGGCAAGGTGATGGCCCGTGCAGGTTTTAAATTGGGCACCCTGGCTCCCGACTTTTTTGAGCAACAGAAGGCCTTAATGCCAAACCAATACCATCTTTTCGCGTACTACAAGAATGGAGAGATTATTGGGTTTATCAGCATATACCACATTGGCCGCCGTATTGAAGTACACTATATGGGAATGGACCACGCTGTTTGCCAGCCTATCCATTTATACCAGCACATGATGTATGATATGGTGGCCTATGGCATTGAGCATAAGGTTGAACGCCTTCACTTTGGCCGAACCGCTCCTGAAATTAAAAGTACGATCGGAGCCGCGCCACGTGCCATGTATGGTTACTTAAAGCACCGCAACCCGCTTTTCAATTTCTTTATCATAAAACCTTATACGGCCCGTTTAAAGCCCAAAGAGTATGTGATACGGTCGCCATTTAAGAACTAGACCTGACTTATCGATTAATACAAACTAAAAAAGGCGCTCTGGAGCGCCTTTTTTAATAGTTCTATAGCCGTTTATGCTTATTTCTTTTTAGCGGCAAAACGCTTCATCAAGCTGCTCTTTAAGTTAGCAGACTTGTTTTTGTGAATATAGCCACGCTTAGAAAGCTTATCTACCATGCTGATAACTTTAGGCAGAGCCTTCTTAGCTTCACCTTCTTTCTTTTCGGCGCGGATATCGCGAATTGCATTACGCATGCTCTTTGCATAGTAACGATTATAAAGTCTGCGCTTTGCTGCCTGACGTGAACGCTTTTCTGCCGATTTGTGATTTGCCATTGTTGTATGCTTTTAAAAAAGGACTGCAAATATAGCTTATGCTGCGTTATTTCCAAATATCCCTTTAATAATCCGTTTTTCCGCCCTAAATTTGCAGTCCTTATATAAGTAGGCTCAACACAATTATGGACAGTTATTCTTTTTTGGCGAATGCCACCCCCGAATACCTCGAAAACCTTTATAACGACTTCAAAACCAATCCTTCGGCCGTAGACCCTGATTTCCGCAAGTTTTTTGAGGGTTTTGACTTTGCCAGCACCAATTATAACGGTAAAGGCGCAGGTGTTTCGGCGGATGAAGTTAAAGTTTACCGCCTGATTGAGGCCTACCGCCGGCGTGGCCACCTGGTAGCCAATACCAACCCCCTTAAACCCCGCAAGGACCGTAAGGCAGAATTAGACCTTTCGTTCTTTGGCCTTACCGATAAGGACTTAGAGCGCAAATTTGTGATTGGCGCTGAAATAGGCCTGCCAAACGCCACATTGAGCAACATCTTAGCTCGCTTAAAAACCCTTTACTGTGGCACACTGGGCTTTGAAATTGGTTACCTGCGCCTGCAAAAGGAGATAGATTTCTTCCGCGACCGCATTGAAAAGCCGGAGAAGCTGGTGAACTTCTCTGTAGAAAAGAAGGAACACATCCTGCGCATGCTGAATAAGGCCGTAGTATTCGAGAAGTTCCTGGGCACTAAATATATCGGCGAAAAGCGCTTTTCGTTGGAAGGTGGCGAGGCTACTATTCCGGCATTAGATGCTATTATCCGCAAAGCCAGCGAGGAAGTAGAAGAAGTAGTAATAGGTATGGCCCACCGCGGCAGGTTGAACGTGCTTGCCAATATAATGGGCAAAACCTACGAAGAGATCTTCAACGAATTTGAAGGTAATGCTCAGTTTGACCTAACCATGGGCGATGGTGACGTAAAATATCACCTTGGCTTTTCGAGCCAATACCCGATAAACCAGGATAAGGCCGTTTACCTTAAACTAATGCCGAACCCTTCGCACCTGGAGGCCGTAAACCCTATCGTTAATGGTTTTGCCCGTGCTAAGGCAGACGCTATTTACGGGTCAAATTTTGATAAAATACTGCCTATTCTGATACACGGCGATGCTGCTGTAGCAGGCCAGGGTATTGTTTACGAGGTGTTGCAAATGGCGAAGCTGGAAGGTTATTACAGTGGTGGTACCATCCATTTCGTAATCAATAACCAGATTGGCTTTACCACCGACTTTGATGAAGCACGATCCAGTGATTACTCAACTTCAATTGCCGCCACCATCGAAGCACCGGTTATACACATAAATGGTGATGACATGGAGGCCGTGGTATTTGCCTGCGAACTGGCAGCTGAATACCGCCAGACCTTTAACAAAGACATTTTTGTCGATATGGTTTGCTACCGCCGTTGGGGCCATAACGAAAGCGATGATCCGAAGTTTACACAGCCGGTGTTATATAAGCTGATTGAGAAACACGATAATCCACGTGATGTATATTCTCAGAAGCTGGAAGCCGAGGGCACGGTGCATCAGGAGATGGCTAAGCGTATGGAGAAGGAGTTCTGGAATGAGTTACAGGAGCGCCTGAACATGGTGAAGCAAAATCCACTGCCCTATAAACCACAACCAACCGAAATTGCCTGGTCGCAATTGCGTAAAGCGCAGATTGATGACTTCAAAGAATCGCCGGTTACTGCCATTCAAAAGCCGATGGTTAACCAACTTATTGACGGCTTAACCAAAGTGCCCGCCAATTTTGTTCCGTTGCGTAAAGTGCAGAAGTATATGGATGAGCGCAAAAAGCTGATGCAGGACGAAGGCAAGTTGGACTGGGCTGCTGCGGAACTTATGGCCTATGGTAGCTTGTTGTTAGAAGGACACGATATCCGTTTAAGCGGAGAAGATGTTAAACGCGGCACCTTTACGCACCGTCATGCTGTAATCAGCGATGAAAACACCGATAAAGAATACTGCCGCCTTTGTAATTTAGGCGAAAAGCAGGGACGTTTCTTTATCTACAACTCGCACCTTAGCGAATACGGCGTATTAGGCTTTGAGTATGGTTATACCTTACCAAGCCCGCAATCGCTGGTATTGTGGGAAGCACAGTTTGGTGACTTTGCCAACGGTGCCCAGATCATTATTGACCAGTTTATCAGCTCAGGTGAAAGCAAATGGCAACGCAGCAGCGGCCTGATAATGTTGCTACCCCATGGTTATGAAGGCCAGGGCCCTGAACACTCTTCGGCCCGTTTGGAGCGATTTTTACAACAATGCGCCGAGATGAATATGGTTGTTGCCAACGTTAGCGACCCGGCGAACTTCTTCCACTTACTGCGTCGCCAGCTTTATTGGCAATTCCGTAAGCCGTTGATTGTAATGAGTCCGAAATCATTGCTACGTCACCCTCGTTGCATCTCTCCTATAGAGAATGTAATGAAAGGCGGTTTCCAGGAATTACTGGTAGATGAAGCCTCTTCGAAAAAGGTGCGCAAAATTTTATTCTGCAGCGGCAAGATTTACTACGATTTATTGGAGCGCAAAGAACGTGATAAGATTACAGACGTAGTGATTGCAAGGGTAGAACAGCTATACCCAGTGCCTCAGGATAAAATGATAGAGTTAACCCAGAAATACCCGAAAGCAGAAGTATGTTGGGTTCAGGAAGAACCGGAGAATATGGGTGCCTGGTACTTTATACATGCCCGCTTACACGATAAGCTGGGATTAAAAGGCATTGCCCGTAAAAACTCGGCATCTCCTGCAACCGGCTTTAAAAAGGTGCATCAGCAAGAACAGGAAATTATTTTGCAACGCGCATTTGCGTAAATCAATAACTTTGGGATATGAAACGTGCTTTAACAATTGTAGCGCTGGTAGCCATATTGCTGGTAGTTACTTTAACGGTAGATGCCCAATGTGCCATGTGTCAGGCTACTGCTGAAACTTCGCATGATGCTGGTGCCTCAGCCGCGGACGGCATAAATAAAGGGGTAATGTATATTCTGGTGATGCCTTATATTATTATGGGCACCATCGGCTACTTCTGGTGGCGTTCGCGCCAAAAGAAACAAGGGGCCTGAGTTCTTGGCTCTGACGTATAGATAGTTGTTGTTAAATGCAACGCTGTGCATAAGTGCGTCTTTCCTACCGCTTGATTTTTTTTCTTTGTAACAAATGTATTGGGTACTACAGGTATTTTTGGCTGCAGCAGGTATTCAGGTAATTTACTACCTGTTATTCTTTGCCCGGTTAAACTTTGTTAGAGGCTTTAAAGGCTTACCTGAATTTTTACCACCTGCCTCGGTAGTTATTTGTGCCAGAAACGAAGCAGACAATCTGCGCCAAAACCTCAAGGTGGTGCTGATTCAGCAATATCAGCAATTTGAGGTAATAGTGGTTAATGACGGCAGCACGGATGATACGTTGGACGTATTGGCAGAATACTATAAGCGCAACACGAACATGAAACTCATCAGCTTACCTGCCGGAGCAGAAAGACCCTATGCAGGTAAAAAGTATGCGCTAAAGAAAGGCATAGAAGCTGCCAGTTTCGATACCATAGTGGTAACCGATGCCGATTGCCGCCCCTCCAGCACAAGCTGGTTGGCTAAATTGGTAGGAGCCTACCTGCAAGACACTAAAATTGTATTAAGCCACTCCCCTTTCGAAAAGCGACCCGGTTTTTTGAACAAACTTATCCGTTACGAAAATTTTATAACGGCACTGCAGTACTTTGGTTTTGCAGCCTCCGGCTTACCCTATATGGGGGTTGGCCGTAATTTATCTTACAAGAAATCACTATTTGAAAAATTCAAGGGATTTGAAAAGAATCCTGCCCTTGTAAGCGGTGATGACGATCTTTTTATTAACGCCGTTGCTACCGGCAAAAATACCACCCTTTGCATTGATAAAGATGCGTTTATGGTAACTAAGGCAGAGGCCACCTTCAGAGATTGGTTAAACCAAAAGCGCCGGCATTTGCGCACCGGTTTTAGTTACAAACTGCACCATCAGGCACTATTGTTTCTTTTTGCTACGGCCAAATTTGCTTTTTACACCTTTTTTATCGCAGCCGTTGCACTGCACCAGCCTATTATTTTGGTGGGTAGTGTTTTTGCAGGTGTTGTTCTTTTGCAAGCCATTTTAACCTGGCGTATCTTTGTAAAACTGGGTGTTGGGGATTTAAAAATATTCTCCCCAATTTTGGATATAATCTATAGCGGCTACTTACTGCTTATATTTTTATTATTATTGCTTAAACCAAAAGACAATTGGAAGATTTAAACTCAAAGTTTTCGACCCGTGCGCAGGAGGACCTGGAGTTGGTGGCCAAGGCCAAGGAAGGTGACCAGGTATCCTTTAGCAAGTTGATGAACCGCTATCGCGACTCCATCTACTTTATGGTGTTGAAAATGGTGCACAACCGCGACGATGCCGAGGATTTGACGATTGAAGCTTTTGGTAAAGCGTTTAACAACATCAGCAACTATTCGGCCGATTTTGCCTTTAGCACATGGCTTTTCAAAATTGCTACCAACAACTCCATCGATTTTATTCGGAAAAAGCGCCTGCAAACCACCTCGTTGGACCAAAAGACGCAAACCGATGATGGTGAAATAACTCCGATTGCCGTTAAGGATCATAATCCTGATCCGGAAGAAAGCATGATGAAGGATCAGCGGGCCCAAAAGATACGGGGGGCCATTGAGCAGCTATCACCCAAATATCGCACCTTAATCGAGCTACGCTATTTGGATGAGCTTTCGTACGAAGAGATTGCCGAAAAGCTTGACATCCCCCTTGGTACGGTAAAAGCCCAACTGTTCCGCGCTAAGGATATGCTTTACAACATTCTTAAGATAACTAAGGAGAAATACTAGTTGTGCAGTAGGCATAACTGTTTATGGATATTATTCTCAAATACTTTCCCGATTTAACGCCTGCACAAGTACAACAGTTTACGCAGTTACAACAGCTATACAGCGAATGGAATGAGCGTATTAATGTGATATCGCGTAAGGATATTGAGAACCTCTATGAGCGACATGTCCTGCACTCGCTGGCCATTGCCAAATTTGTAAACTTCAAGGATGGCACTAAAATTATGGACCTGGGTTCAGGCGGAGGTTTTCCCGGTGTGCCGCTGGCTATCATGTTCCCTGAATGCCGGTTTCACCTGGTTGATTCCATTAACAAGAAACTGAATGTAATTGATGCTGTTACAGAGGCAACGGGTATTAAGAACGTATTTACTTTCCATAGTAGGGCCGAACAAATGGATTTTCAATACGACTTTGTTGTTACCCGCGCTGTGGCCCCATTAAGCGATCTGCTAAACTGGACCAAACACAAGTATATCGCCAAGGATCGTAACGATGTAAAAAACGGGCTAATTGCTCTTAAGGGGGGCAATCTGGACGAAGAAATAGCCCAGGCCGGATTAAAACATGTGCTCCGCAAAAAGCTGAGCGACTACTTTAACGAGCCCTTTTTCGGTGATAAGTACTTGATTTACACCGAGCGGTAAACTCCCGGTTGTTCCTATCTGATTTTACTGCCTGTACCATGCGTTGAATAGATAAAACCCATAGGATGGTTTTATGTTTTTTAGTGTCACTAACTAAAACAGCGTATGAAGAAAATCGCCTTATTACTCCTGACAGGGGCACTCTTTACGGGTGGCCTTTCGGCGCAACGCAAGTGTGGCGCTATGGAACATTTACATCGCATTACCATGGAAGATCCTTCCATCCTGCAAAATCGCGATGCAATTGAACAATTTACACAGAACTTTGTAAACAGCGGTGGCGCAGGCATGGATGCGCGTGCAATTATCACTATACCTGTAGTGGTGCACGTTGTTTACAACACCACTTCACAAAACATTTCGGATGCACAAATCCAATCGCAGATAGATGTATTGAATCGTGATTACCATAAACTGAATACTGACTGGACCAGCACTCCATCAGCTTTTCAAGGCCTGGTTGCTGATTGCCAAATCCAGTTTTGCCTGGCGCAACGCGACCCTAATGGCAATGCGACAACCGGCGTACTCCGCAAGTCAACTACTGTTACTTCGTTCAGCACCAACGATGCCGTAAAGAAGAGTTCGCAAGGTGGTGACGACGCATGGCCGAGCAGTTCCTATTTAAACCTTTGGGTTTGTAATATCAGCGGCGGAATATTAGGCTATGCGCAGTTTCCCGGTGGTGCTGCGGCAACCGATGGTGTTGTAATCAACTATACGGCGTTCGGCAATACAGGTACTGCTGCTGCACCCTATAACCTGGGCCGCACAGCCACACACGAAGTTGGCCACTGGCTGAACTTGTACCACATTTGGGGTGATGATGGCACTGCCTGCACCGGTACTGATAACGTAGGCGACACGCCTAATCAAGCCGGTGAAAACTATGGCTGCCCTACTTACCCGCATGTTTCATGCAGTAACGGCCCTAACGGCGATATGTTTATGAACTATATGGACTATACGGATGATGCCTGCATGTATATGTTCAGCGCAGGTCAAAACACCCGTATGCAAGCCTTATTTGCAACAGGTGGCGCACGAGCTTCGTTACTAACTTCTTTAGGCTGTCAGGCACCAACTACCACCACTTGCGGCTCGGTTACGAGCTTGAGTGCAGGCAGCATTACCCAAACCGGCGCAACTTTAACCTGGGGTGCTGTTAGCGGTGCAACCAGTTATAATGTGCAATACAAAACAAGCTCGGCTACTACCTGGACCACTACCTCTACCACCGGCACTTCATTAACGTTAAGCGGTTTAACTGCAGGCACCACCTACAATTATCAGGTACAATCGGTTTGCACAGCAGGTACAGGCAGCTATGTTGCAGGTACGTTTACAACCGCTTCGGTTACCACTACCTGTACCGATGCTTACGAGAGCAACAACTCTCTTTCAACAGCTAAGAGCATTCCTGTTAACACCAATATAACCGCACTTATAAATTCAAGCAGCGATAATGACTATTTTAAATTTACCAATACCAGCACGCAGAAAAATATACGCATCAGCTTAACCAATTTACCAGCTGACTATGATGTGCGGTTATACAAATCTTCCGGTACGCAGGTGGCAAGTTCAGCCAATGGGGGAACAACTTCTGAAACCATTAAATACAACAACGCTACCGTAGGTACCTATTACGTTCGTGTTTATGGCTACAACGGGGCTTATAATACAAGTTCGTGCTATACGCTGAATGCAAGCATCAGTAGCACAGCATTTAAGGATGAAGAAGAATTAAGCGTTCCAAAAGCAATGAGTGACATTAACTACTCGTTATATCCAAATCCATCAACCGGAGAAATAACCGTTGAGATGAATTTTGATGATGTGATGGATCGTGTTGAAATTAAGGCTTATGACCTTACCGGACGTGAAGTTCAGAGCAATGCCTATAGCGAAGTGCAGGGTCAACTGAAGACCACTTTAGACCTGCGCGATATGCCTAACGGTATTTATCAGGTGGTAATTAACTCGCCTATGGGCCGCGAAACCCGCAAGGTGATCATTGCGAAGTAATTTGATTTATTCAGTCAATAAAAAAAGGGCGCTCGTAGCGCCCTTTTTTTATTGACTGAAACCGTCTTTATTCCAGCTTACTCTTTTTGCCATTCAGATATTCCTTATATACCTCGCGTACGATACCATCGCCCAGACCTATTTTGGGAACATATATCTTATCAGCCTTCATACTTTTCATAATATTCAGGAAGATTTCGCCGGCTGGGATAATTACGTCCGCGCGATCAGGGTTCAAGTCAAAAACCTTCATCCGGTCATCGTACGAGTAGCGCTTCAACTCCTCCATGATATCCTCCAGCATGTCGATAGGCATTGGTTTGCCGGGTTTGAGGTTGACCAGCTTGGATATACGGTTAATGTTACCACCCGAGCCAATCATGGAAAACCCTTTGGTTTTACCAGCCTTGAGTTTCAGCCATGCATTTAGCTTTTTCCAATCATCCTTTGTAACCTGTTTCTGTAAAATACGCAGGGTACCAATGTTAAAAGACTTTGCCGCTATTGCTTTGCGGTTGTTAAAGATGGTAATCTCTGTGCTGCCGCCACCTACATCTACAAACAAACAGGTATCATTAATTTTACCCAGGGTGGCATTCTGGCTATTAAAAATCAGATGAGCTTCGGTATTACCAGTTATAATTTCTATATCGATACCGGCTTGTTCTTTAATGCGCTTAATAATCTGCGGGCCATTCAATGCCTCGCGCATAGCCGAAGTTGCACACCCCCGGTAATGCAGCACATCGTTAGCCCGCATCAGATATTTAAAGGCCAGCATGGTTTCAACCAAATGCTTGATGGTTACCTCAGGAATGCGATGATCAGTAAATGCGTTTACACCAAGGCGGATAGGAACGCGGATAAGGGCGCTTTTTTTGAAAAAAGGTCCCTCACCATTCTGTAAAACGTTTGCAATTAAAAGCCTTACAGAGTTAGAGCCAATGTCGATTGCAGCAAATCTCCTGATTTCCAATGTGTCGGAAATTTTATTAAAAATACCAACCAATAAAATCAGTAGTACACTTAGTTTTCAACCACTGAATTGTGCATTCTAAGGATTCAGTTGCTTGAGGTATTTATAGATGGCATCCTGCGAACGGACAGCCTCTTTTGAACCGGTAGTGCGGTGTTCATTTTGCTGTGTTTCGTCCATAACCCGGGCTTTCACATTATCGCTCCATTGGATATCCATCATCCTGCGTAATTCCTTTTGAAGATTCTTATCCTTTACCGGGCAGGTAACCTCTATCCGGTGGTCAAGGTTGCGGGTCATCCAATCGGCTGATGAAATAAAATACAACTCCTCTCCCTGATTATAGAAAACGTAAATACGGGAATGCTCAAGATACTTATCTACAATACTAATCGCCTCTATATTCTCACTCATACCCTTAACACCGGGAATTAGTGCACAGGTGCCCCGTACAATAATTCTGATCTTTACACCATCTCTGCTGGCATCATACAGGCATTTTATCATCTCCTCATCCACCAGGCTATTCATCTTCAAAAATATTTCGGCTCTTTTACCCTTACGGGCAACAGCTGCTTCATTTTCAACAAGTTTAATAAACTGCTTGCGGGTGGAAAGAGGCGATACAATGAGCTGATTAAAGCTATGCACCTTATAGTTCTTATCAAAGAAATCGAAGATATTATCTACTTCCTTAGTAATTTTTGCGTCAGCGGTAAACAACGAATCATCGCTGTACACCTTGGATGTGTTCTCATTGTAATTACCGGTAGTTATGTTCGCGTAAAGAACGTTTTTTCCGCTTTCGTAACGTGTAATCAAACAGAGCTTTGAATGCACTTTTAAGCCCGGCACACCATAAATCACCTGAATGCCTTCTTCCTGTAATTCTTTAGCCCATTTAATATTTGCTTCTTCGTCAAAGCGGGCTTGTACCTCTACTACCGCAATTACTTGTTTGCCATTTTTAGCGGCATTAACCAACGCATTTATCACCCGGCTACGTGCAGCCACGCGGTAGAGGGTAATTTTAATTGATTTTACATTAGGGTCAATAGCTGCCTCGCGAAGTAAATCGATGAAATGAGAAAATGTTTGATAGGGGTAATGCAACATAATATCCTGCTTCTTCATAACCTCAAAGAAGCTTTGATTTGCAGCAAGCAATTTGTGCTGTAAAGGCTTTTGGCTTTCATATAGCAAGTTGGCCGGGCCAATTGCCGGAAACTTCATGAAGTCCTTAAAATTATGATACCTGCCACCGGGTTGCAGGTTTCCTTCATCCTTCATGGAAAGTTTAGCCATTAAGTAACGGAGCAAATCGGGAGGTAATTTACTATCGAACACAAATCGTACAGGATTACCCTTTTGGCGTGCTTTTACGCCTTTGGAGATCTTATCGATAAAACTCTGGGAAATATCATTATCAATATCCAATTCCGCATCGCGAGTTACTTTAATGGTATAAGCCTCTATACTTTTAACACCGAAGGAAGAGAATACTTCAGGGAGGTTATAGCGGATGATATCATCCAGCAGAATTACGTAGTTGTTCCCGTTTTCCTGGGGCAGAATTATGAAACGCTCCGCATCAGGCGGTATTTCAATCAATGCATATTGTTGAGCATCCTGCTTACCATTTGGTAGCAGTTTAATCGCCAAATAAATCACCTTGTCCTTCAGATAAGGAAATTGTTTTACCTGGCTAAGCATAATAGGAACAAGTGAGGGCCTTACGTTCTCATTAAAGTAATCCTTTATCAGCTCGCCCTGAGAAGCATTTACCTGCGTTTCGTTAATGATAAATATCTTCTGCTTTTTTAGTTCGCGTTGTATATCCGCATACACTTCTTCAAACAATTTGCCCTGCTTAAGCACCGTCTGCTGAACTTCTTCCAGAATTTTTTTAGGCTTATGATACAGGTCGCCGCGGGTTTTCTTGCCGATGCCGAGTAAACGTGTTACTGTTGCAACTCTTACCCTGAAAAACTCATCCTGATTATTAGAGAAAATCCCTAAAAAACGCAGGCGTTCCAATACAGGTACACGTGTATCGGCTGCTTCCTGCAAAACGCGCCCGTTAAATGATAACCAACTGATTTCGCGATTGATAAACTGATTGATCTTGGCCATAGAACTTCTGCAATGCCGCTGTGGGTCAAAATATTAGAAATCCTAAAATACACGAAACCCTGAATATCGGTGGTGATGTGCATCAATATTTAACGTTAAATTAAATCCAGATGCCGTTTGAAAGCCGGTGCTTTACGTGACCGCGACAATCGTATTTTACCCTACAACCAGTTAAAAAGACTATAGTAATTCCCCATATCAAGGCAATCAGGTATGTACGTATTCTAGACACATTAATTTAACGTTACAACACCTGGCTACATTGTTTTAGGAGATATAAAATACCTTAAAACAACCTTGTTGGTGGTATATATCTCCCAATTGTGGCATTCTATTTCCAGCCAGGCTACGCCGGTTGTAGGCAATTCTTCAATGCTATTAGGAACCAACATATTAACCAGATAGGTTAAGGAAGGATTATGACCCACCACAACCAGGGTTTGCACACTCTCATCTGTTTCACGTATAACCTGCAACACATCTTCAGCACTACTTTCGTAAATCCGTTTATCGAATATTAGTTCCGTTGGTTGAAACCGAAGGTTTTGACAGAGCAATTCAGCAGTTTGCCGTGTACGTAAGGCCGGACTGCTGATAATAGCGTCGGGTTTTAGTTTCAGGCTACTCAAATATTTCCCCATCTTAATGGCATCTTCCTTCCGGTCCTTTTTTAACGGTCGATCAAAATCGGTAAGGCCTAACTCCTTCCAACTCGATTTTGTATGCCTTACTAATACTAATTGCCTTCTCATGGCTTGAAGTTACAAAATAAGGACAAGGGTATTTTACATCAACTTAACTTATGCTTAAATAGCAAAAATGGGGTTATTTCTATATTTGCCCTATGCGTATGCGGCCGGCTATTAAAGCCCTGCTTTCTGTATTGTTTACGATGGCTATTCTCTTTACCGTTTCGGTAAAAGAGGTGCACTATTTGTTTGCCGAGCACGGAAGCCATGAGCATTGCGAGAACCACCTGCACAGTGGCGATGAACACGGAAGTTGTGAGGTATGTAAGTTTGACATGGCAACGTTTACTGATGCCATTGCCAGGGAGTCTGTATTAGTTCCGCAAGAATGGCATATAACAGCAGTCTACAATTATCAAGGATTTGAAGTTTTAGCATCTCCTGGCACAATAAATTTACGTGGCCCGCCTGCATTAACCTACTGGTAGTATATGGCCCTTCGCGGGCATTCTTCCGGCTACAACAGCCGGCATTTTTCATGTTAATACATACAGGTAATGCAAAACAAAATTATAATCACATGGCTGTGCTATGTCCTGTTCCCCTTTATGCTGGCAGCACAGCAAAAAATAAGCGGCCGCGTTATCGACGGCCAAAGCGGCGATGCCATCCCTGGAGCAATGGTATATCTCACGGAATTAAAAAGCGGTGCGGTATGTGATTCGTTAGGCGCGTTTACAATTCAAAACATACCTAAAGGAACGTTTCTCTGTCAAGCATCCTTTATTGGTTACGGTACTCAGATATTAAAAATAAGTGTGCCGGCAGATACTCTTTACCAATTCACACTTCAGCCATCTCATAAAGAAATTGAAGAAATAGTAGTAACCGGCACTTCAAAAAGTACAGCTTTACGCGAGAGCACCGTGCCCACAGTTGTCATAAACAGCGAAGCACTGTTTCATAGCAGTTCTACCAATATTGTAGATGCAATCAGCAAAACGCCCGGCGTTGCCCAAATTAGTACCGGCGGCGGCATTTCGAAGCCGGTTATAAGAGGACTATCGTATAACCGTGTGCTTACACTAAATAACGGCACCCGTCAGGAAGGCCAGCAATGGGGGGATGAACACGGTGTTGAAATTGATGAGTACAGTGTTGACAGGGTTGAAATTATCAAAGGCCCCGGTTCGTTAATGTATGGAAGTGATGCAATGGGCGGAGTGGTAAATTTTATTCGTCCTCAACCCTTACCCACAGGGAAAGTAACAACAGAACTTTTAACCGAATATCAAAGTAACAATCATTTGATTGGTTGGAGTTTATTCAGTGCCGGTACGCGAAACAAACTCTCCTGGCAAGCCAGGATAAGTAATCGCGATGCAGGTGCTTTCAGAAACCGCTATGATGGATTTGTTGTGAATACCGGTTATAATGAATGGAGCTGAAACGGATTGCTGAGTGCGCAACATAAGTATGGGTACACGCAAGTGGTATTATCATCTTATAATACACAGCTTGGTTTTAACGAAGGGGAG
The DNA here is from genome assembly GCA_046329495.1 of Chitinophagales bacterium. Lineage (GTDB taxonomy): Bacteria > Bacteroidota > Bacteroidia > Chitinophagales > LD1 > Bog-950. The sequence goes on from JAXLUO010000002.1 coordinate 377,716, forward strand.
CGCGACAGTACCGGTTACTGGCTACAGGAAGATGGAAGTTCAATAAATCCTTCAACCTGGGGAGGATATAAACTTCGCCTGCCATTTCAACGCGTAAATCATCAGTTAATACAGCTAAGAAACCTCGTATATCTTAACAACCAAAGTTCGGTAGAACTTAACCTTGGCTACCAAAACAATATGCGAAGAGAATATGAAGAGAGCAAGTTAAGACCTGGATTATTCTTAATGCTTCATACCATTAACTACGATATTAAGTACCATCTACCGGACTTCAAGAAATGGGAAACCACTATTGGATTAAATGGCATGGTGCAATTAAACCGCAACAAAGGAAACGAATACCTTATACCAGACTATGTTCAGGGTGATGCAGGTTTATTTGCCATAACCCAAAAGCGCTGGAGAAAAATCTCATTTAGCGCGGGCGTACGTGGCGACCTGCGATCCATTAACATAAATCCCTTATGGATGGATAGTTCAGGTGTGCCATCAAAGCAAGGGGTAGCAGGTGCAGATCAATTATTTACCGCTCAACACAAATTTTATGGCAATGCCACCGGCAATATCGGCATAGCCATAAATCCGTTACCGGAATTAACGCTTAAGCTAAATATAGGCTCGGGATTCCGTACGCCAACGGTATCGGAACTTGCCTCAAACGGCGTACATGAAGGAACCTTGCGTTATGAGTTAGGCAACCAACAGCTAAAACCTGAATACAGCATACAGGCTGATTTGGGTATGGCCTTTACCAACGCACACATAACTTTCGAGGTTGCAGCTTTTGCAAACTACATTAAGCGCTTTACCTATGCAGTAAAGGTGTTGGCATCAACTGGCGGCGATAGCTTACCGGACCCTACCCAACCCATTGTGTTGTTTACTTTTACGCAACACGATGCATTATTAATTGGAGGAGAGGCCACACTGGATGTTCATCCACACCCTTTGGATTGGCTGCATATTGAGAATACGCTTAGTTATGTACGTGGTTTGCTACCCGGCGCAACCAAAGAATCTCAAAACCTGCCTTTTATGCCGCCGCTTAGATGGATATGTAGCCTACGTGCTGAAAGCGATCACCTCGGTAAGGTATTAGCACATGCCTATGTTGGTGTTGAAAGTGACTATCATGCCAGGCAGAACTTTGTGCTTGCCTACGCTAATACTGAAACCGTAACACCACGGTACTGGTTATTAAATGCTTCCATGGGCACCGATATTCTGGTAAAGGGAAAAAAAAGATTAGGCATTCAGCTTTCCGCCAATAATTTATTGAGCATAAGTTACCAGGATCATCTGAGCCGATGGAAGTATAATGGTGAAAATCCTTTAACCGGTAGGACAGGTATCTATAATATGGGTAGAAACTTTGTGCTGAAATGTATAATACCCTTATACAATCGATAACTGTTAAACAGGTGCTTAATTGCACCGGTTTTTTGCGATCCGAAACATGAAAACATTTTTATGACCTAAATCATTAGGATTTCCCAGTTTGCAGTACTATTTTTGACGTCGTGAAAAAGTTGCTCGCCATATTTTTGTCCTTCGCTATGCTTAGTCAGGCATTGGTGAATGTGGGTATTGGCGTGTATTATAACCTTAACAAGGCCTACATTAGCAAACAACTTTGCGAAAACAGGAACAACCCGAAACTTCATTGTGAAGGTCATTGCTATTTGAGTAAGCAATTAAAAAAAGCTGAAGAAGGCGAGAATAGGAGTCAATCGCAGCTACTAAAAGAAAAAGAGGAAGTAGTTATCAGTTTAGATAACGAACTAAAGGTTAGCTACTTCCCTATTTATACTATAACCGGTTATGCCCGGGTGTATACCACATCTTTGCCAACCTCTCCCTTTGCGGAAATACAACAGCCTCCCAAGATAATAGCATAACCCTTTTTGCTATTAATCACTGTTATATTTCTTAATCATGAATTGGAAATTAATGATGTGCCTGCCGGCATTATTGGCAGCATATATCAACATATCGGCACAAAGTTGCTGCTGCGCAAGTACAGGATCGAATTGGAGTATAATGCCCAATTTAGAAAAGCATGTAGTAGGCGCACGGTATTACTATAAAACTTTTTATTCGGTTTATCCGCATAGTCTTAACCCTGAGCTATCGAACAGCCGCACCGAGGAGCAATTACATACGATGGAGCTCTTTGGCAGGTTCAACATAGCCAAACGCCTGCAGCTATCTATTTTTTTACCGGTTAACATAATCAGCCAAACAGATAGAAAAGGTGATAGCCGCAGTGCAGGGTTGGGTGATATGAGTTTTATGCTGCAGTATGGCTTACTTGATCCGCTCCGTTGTAACGGTAAAACAAGTAAACACCAACTGCGTTTAGGCGCCGGGGTTAAGCTCCCTTCGGGCCAATTTAGCATGACTGCCGCTAATATGTTTGCCACCAGTTTACAACTGGGTACGGGCAGTGTCGATTTCCTTTTCAACGGTATTTATACATACCGATTCAAACAATTCGGCTTTAACCTAACAGCAGCTTACCGTTTAAACACGGCCAACCCTTACCAATATAAATTCGGTGACCGTGTACAAAGCGGAGCATCGTTTTTTTATGTAATCCCCGTTAAGGCACTATCCATAATGCCGCAGATCGGAATTAATTACGATCACGGATTTTTTAATCATTCCAAAAAAGAAAAGCTGAGCTACACCGGTGGTGATTTCTTAACTGCCACGGCAGGCTTAGATATATACTACAAGAGCATTGCCTTTACCACTGCATTTACCCCTGCCTTGGTAAACCGGTTAAACTGGAGCGGAGAACTGCGCCAGAAGTATTTTTTTGAAGTTGGAGTGTTTTACAATTTTCAAACCAAAAAACCATTAACCAAGTAATTATGAAAAAAACTTTTTTACCATTTGCAGTAATTGCAATCATCGCCTTGCTTACTGTTTCATCCTGCAAAAAAGACAAGGATAACGATCTCGGCAGCGGCCCAATAACCTTGCATTTTGACAACCGAGCCGGATCGGATGATCTGGTGTTTGGCACTAATTACACCACGCCAAATGGCGAAAGCGTAAACTTTTCAAAATTCAACTATTACATAAGTAACGTTGTTTTTATTAAAACAGATGGAAGCGAATATGTGGTACCCAAGGATAGCTGCTATCATCTGGTAATGGAAAGCGACCCTGAAAGTGCAGAATTGACCATTAACAACGTACCCGGTGGCGATTACAACGGCGTGCGTTTTATTATTGGTGTAGATAGCTTGAAAAGCACTACCGATATTTCGCAGCGTACCGGTGATTTAGATCCTGCAGATGCTGCTTCGGATATGTACTGGACCTGGAACAGCGGTTACATATTTTATAAGTTAGAAGGCACATCGCCCTCAGCTCCATACGATTCAATGATGGGCATGAGCATGTTCTATTATCACATTGGTGGTTTCGGCGGATACAACGCTCCTACCATTAACAACATCAAAACAGTAACCTTAAACTACAGTGGCGAAGCCGGCCATGCCGGAACAGGCAAAGCTCCTGAGATCCACATTTTTGCCGATGTTATGGAAGTTTTTAAAACACCTACTAATCTGATCATTGCCGATCATCCGGGTGTAATGTTTGCTCCATACTCTACAACCATTGCGGATAATTATAAAGACATGTTTACTATTAACCACATACACAACGATTAAGGAATGGTTATCGAAGCAGGGGCAGTTTTAACTGCTCCTGCACTTTATCCGCAAAAGCCGAAAAGATGAGAAAATTAAGTGTTGTATTTTTGCTATTGAGTGTTACCTGGATAGCTGCCTGTAAAAAAGAAGCAGTGAAGCAGGATGTAACCCCGTTTCTTCCTTCTAATTTTCCGCCTCCGGTTTATAATTTTCAGATAAACCCCGTTACCACTAAAGGCTTTGAGTTAGGCCGCAAGTTATTTTATGACCCCATTTTATCTAAAAACAATACCATAAGCTGTGGTAGCTGTCATCAGCAATTTGCAGCATTTGTGCATGCCGGCCATATTGTTAGCCATGGAATTTATGATAGGTTAGGTAAGCGCAATGCCCCGCCTGTAATGAATATGGCATGGTCTATTGATTTTTTCTGGGATGGAGGTGTACATAACCTCGATTTAGTTCCCCCCAATCCTATCCACAACCCGTTAGAGATGGATGAAGATTTTGGCCATGTAATTGAAAAACTGCAAGCCTCAACCACTTACCCCGGCTTATTTAAAGAAGCCTTTGGCACCGAGGAAATAAATAGTGTGCGCTTTTTACAGGCGTTGAGCCAATTTATGGGAACACTTGTTAGTGCCAACAGCCGCTATGATAAATATGTACGCAATGAAGGAGGCAATTTAACAACTGACGAACTCGCCGGACTATCCTTATTTCAACAAAAATGTGCTACATGCCATGCAACCGATCTGTTTACAGATAGAGACTTTCATAATAATGGTTCGCAGGTAGCCATTGGCGATAGCGGCCGGTATGCCGTAACACTTCGCCCTGAAGACTTAGGAAAATTTAAAACACCCAGTTTGAGAAATGTAGAAAAGACATCTCCTTATATGCACAATGGTAAGTTTCAAACGCTTGAGCAGGTTTTGGATCATTATAGCTCAGGGATGACCTATACTTCTACGCTTGATTCTGTATTTATTAACGGTAACCAATATGGCATTCCGCTAACCGCTTTAGAAAAAACACAACTGATTTCATTTTTAAAAACGCTTACGGACAATGATTTTTTACACGACCAGCGTTTCGCCGAGCAGTAAACAATTTAAATAACATACTAAATTAAACACATGAAAAAGTTAACCGGAATTTTAGCAATTGCAGTGATTGCCCTTGTTTACACGCTGCCATCGTGCAAAAAAACAGAAAACAAAGCACCCGTAATTGTTTTGGATGAACCTGCTGATGGAGAAACCATTGCCATTACCGATTCGCTGCATATTGAAGGTACGGCAAGTGATGATGATGAACTACATGAGATGAGTATACTGATTACCTCGCACATGGGCGATACGGTATTCGCACAATACCCTACTGTACATGCCATGAAAACCTACACTTTCCATTATCATTTTCACCCTGCTGATACAGGCATGTTTCATTTGCATGTAGCTGCAGAGGATCATGAGGATGGTTTAACTACTAAGGAAGTGATGTTTAATGTAACGCCTTAACATTCTTCTGCCTAATGTTAAATGAAAAAGCCCCGTTGATCGGGGCTTTTTCATTTAAACAGGTCCTTTGAACTACTTATTTCCATTAAAGGTATAATAGAGTTGATCTGAAGCGTCGTTTATATTTACCCCCATACCGGATAGAATAAGATTATTGCCATTTCTGGTGCCAGCACCACTAAAATGGTAAATATTACCTGGGGAACTGGAAACAGTGCCATTCTCGCTGATATTAACGGTGTTGGCATTTGCAAGTTTACCATCGGCTACCGTGGCATAAGTATAATACGTACCCAGTACCAAGGTTTGTAACTCCATCTTGATGGTCTCATCATTTACCTTGCTAACTACCACCCGGTTAACGGTAGAATTACCGGCAACTCCGGTATAGGTTCCCACCCAATCGGTAGCTAAATCCTTTTTGCAACTTGAAAGTATTCCTGTAAGCAACAAGCCAATGAGCAGTACTTTGATTTTCATAACCTGGTTTTTACCGAAATTAAGAATTCCGGCGAATTAGGGCTCCGAACTATGCTTAGCTTAAACGAATAGCCAATAATATAATCCACCTGAAACACCTAAAAAGAGTCCACCTACGATAGCATCGTTTTTGATAGAGGCAAAATTCCCCTTTATAACATGGTAAACTATCCAGGTTATATACAATGGTATAGCAACTAATACGAAGAGCCCAAAGCGCATAGCAGCGAGGTATTATTGAGTAAACAGATAAACAAACATACAAATTACTCTACGAAGTATACAACCGGTAGCAATATCTACACAACATATAGCTTGTATTTAGGCCTCTTTTGCCCCAATGCACATCAAATGCAAAAAACCTTAATACCACATGCCCGTAACAGCAGGCATAAAATTCATACGCCATGAATCGTCATTTTTACCTTGCCATACTATTGGCATTTATAACAACGTGTGCTAAGGCACAAAACCTGGGTATAGGAGAAGAACACCCCGGAAGCCGTGCTTCAGTAAAAGGAAATTTAAGTGTAGGGAGCAACTACTCCACACAAACAGCCCCGGCAAACGGTGCTATTTTCGAAGGTACAGTAGGTATCGGTACTAGTACGCCCGATACAACGAGCGCCATTCTGGATTTAAAATCAACCAACAAAGGCGTTTTAATCCCTCGCATGACCACTGCCCAAAAATTAGCAATCGTTAATCCGGCGGAAGGTCTTCTGGTATACGATAGAGACATTAATAGCATTTATGTATTTAACGGTATACTTTGGGTTAACAGCGATAGCGCTGCTGCCCATGCGGCCCCCGGCGCCACCGGCGCTACTGGCCCACAAGGTTTACCGGGTGCTGCAGGTGCAACCGGTGCAACCGGTCCACAAGGTTTACAAGGCATTCAAGGTCCTATAGGCCCTACCGGTGCGCAAGGGATACAAGGTATTGCCGGCCCCGCAGGTGCTGCCGGAACGGCTGGTGCAAAAGGTGCTACAGGAGCAACCGGCCCTACGGGTTCGCAAGGTGTGCAAGGTATACAGGGTATCCAGGGTGCTACCGGGCCAACCGGCTCGCAGGGTATCCAGGGCATTCAAGGTGTAGCAGGCCCTACAGGCCCTACCGGGGCACAAGGGGCACAAGGTATTCAAGGTGTAGCAGGGCCAACAGGTGCTGCTGGCACTGCCGGTGCTAAAGGTGCTACAGGAGCCACCGGCCCTACGGGTTCACAAGGTGTGCAAGGTATACAGGGTATCCAAGGTGCTACAGGACCTACAGGCTCTCAAGGCATTCAAGGTGTGCAAGGTATTCAAGGCCCTACTGGCCCTACGGGTGCTCAGGGGGTACAAGGTATTCAAGGTGCTACAGGACCTACAGGCTCTCAAGGCATTCAAGGTGCTCAAGGTATTCAAGGCCCTACTGGCCCTACGGGTGCTCAGGGGGTACAAGGTATTCAAGGTGTTGCCGGCCCTACGGGTTCGCAGGGTATACAGGGAGCACAAGGCATTCAAGGCCCAACTGGTCCTACTGGCTCGCAAGGCTTACAAGGTATACAAGGTATACAAGGTGCTACCGGCCCAACCGGTGCGCAGGGTATTCAGGGTGTAGCCGGCCCCGCAGGTGCTGCCGGTACAGCCGGAAGTAAAGGCGCAACAGGTTCTACGGGTCCAACTGGCCCAACTGGTAATACCGGAGCCACAGGCACGCAAGGTATACAAGGTGTTACAGGTGCAACCGGACCACAAGGTTCTCAAGGTGCCCAAGGTATTCAAGGCCCAACAGGATCTCAAGGTGCACAAGGTATTCAAGGACCAACCGGACCTACCGGTGCCCAAGGCCCACAAGGTATTCAGGGTGTTGCAGGCGCAACGGGTTCGCAGGGTGTTGCAGGTGCTACCGGTGCAACCGGACCTACCGGTGCTACCAATGGATGGTTATTAACCGGCAACGCAAGCACTACAGCCGGCACCAATTTTGTAGGAACAACAGATGCAAAAGATCTGGTATTTAAAACAAATGGAAACGAAAGAATGCGCATTACCTCAGGTGGCCAAATCGGTATCGGAACATCAACAGTACCAAGCAGCAAATGGTTAGTTGCTACCAACCACAGCAACCCCACCTTTACAAGTGCCGGGAATGGTATAGGCACAAGTTTTACCGGTGGTGGTGGGTTCTATGTAAAAAACCAAACCGATGGATTGGAAGCAAAGTACGAATCATGGAGTGGCGCCATCCACTTTGGCGTGGCCAGCAGCACTCCAGCTCCTATGGTGTTCTATACCGAAGGTTCAACTGAATCAGCCAGACTGGATGCAGATGGTAATTTTGGAATAGGTACTAACTCACCTAATTATAAATTAGATGTAGCTGGCAGCATCAACTTTACAGGAGGATTATACGCTAATGGTTCAGCAGGCACCAGCGGTCAATATTTAAAATCTACCGGCTCCGGGGCTACCTGGTCTACAATTCCATCATCCAGTGCATTAGCAAGTAACGGCACTACAGCGGTATCTCTTTCTAGTAGCTCATTTACTAATGTTACAGGCCTATCTAATACCTTTACACTTTCATCGGCTTCAACCGTTATAATTTCAACCAGTGGTGGAGTGCAAACAAGCTCTTCATCCGCTACTGGCGCCTCGGTGGTAGACATAGCGGTGTATGTGGACGGTACACAAATGCCATCAACCGGTTTTGGCGGTTATCAACGTGTATCCGCTGTAAATAACAGTGCTTCGGTTAGCACTATCCAACCGTGGGCGTTAACAGCAAGCATTGATTTGGCAGCAGGTTCACATACAATCCTGGTAAAGGCAGCAAAGGTATCGGGCTCAAATGCAACCGTTAGTGGTTCAACTTCACAAATGCGAAGTTCCCTGGTTATACAAGCGATACCGGATTAGTAATAATGCAGAATAAAGATTTCCTTCCTTTCATGTCAGTTTTGGGTTCTAAAAAGCGGCCACCTCTCAAGGGCCGCTTTTTTTTATTCCTCTACAGAAACATTAGCTTCTTCTTCCACATTACGGCTAACGCTTAGGATTATCCCAAAAGCTATGGAAGTAAAAATGACCGAGCTACCGCCCATGCTGACCAACGGAAGTGTTACTCCCGTAACAGGAACCAGATTAACAGCTACAGCCATATTGATCATGGCTTGAATAACTAAGGCAATACCTAAGCCAACAGCCAAAAGTGCGCCGAATGCTTTAGGAGCTTTAATTACAATACGAATACAGCGATAGAGAAAGAAAAGATACAGACTTACTATAAAAGCCCCACCCAGTAAGCCATATTCCTCCAATATAATTGCAAAAATAAAATCGCTGTAGGGATGTGGTAAGAAGTTCCGCTGCTCGCTACCGCCAGGATTTACTTTAACCAGCCCGCCTTTGGCAATAGCAATTTTAGCTTGTAAAACCTGATAATCTTCATCCGCCGCATCCTGTTTTGCAGCGATAAAATTTTCAACGCGATGTTTCCACGTTTGTGCGCGTCCCATTTTGGCTAAAACGCTTTCCGGTAGAGCAAACAGCAACAAAAAAAACAGGGTAATGGTAAGCAGACTTGTACCAAACAGCAACAGAATATGCTTTATGGCGATACGACCGATAAACATTACAAACACAGAAGTGAAAAATAGAATTACCGCTGTACTTAAGTTTTCGGGGGCAATAAACAGAGCAGTAATTACGATAGGTACCAATATTGGCACAAAGGCCTCTCTAAAATCGTTGATGTTATCCTGCTTGATGGATAGCTGCCTTGCCAGAAACATGATCAAGGCAAGTTTAGCGAGATCAGAAGTTTGAAATGTTAATCCAACAACCGGCAAAGTGATCCACCTGCTTGCATCGTTTAAGGATGTGCCGAAAAACATGGTGTAAAGCAACATCGGAATACTCAAATACCACAACACCTGGGCAATACGGCTATAATAACGGTAATCAATTAAATGCGTAATAAACATCAAGACTATGCCGGCCACTGCCATGGCAATTTGCTTAAACAAGTATTTTTCGTTGCCTACCTGCATTTTGTAAGCAAGCGTTCCTGTGGCGCTATATACAGCCAGCATCGAAAAAATAAAAAGGATGATTATAACCAACCAAATCATCTTATCACCACGAAAGAAGTCAGACCACTTGTAACCTTCCAGGGGATTTGAAGTAGATATTTCTTCTTTGCTTATTGCGGTTGCCATGGTTATAATGTTTCGGCAGAATAAAATCCGCCATTTTACGAAAAGACGAATAATGTGGCAGAGATCACTTAAGGCTTGTTCGCCTGAAATAGTGGATAAGGCTCGAAATGTGTAGTAGAAAGACCTATAGTCTTTTATCTTTCCTGCTCGGCAAAAACGGCTTTTAACACCGCTTTATCATCAAAGTCATATTTCTTTCCCTTAATCTCCTGGTATTTCTCGTGCCCCTTACCTGCTAACAAGATAATATCGCCCTTTTTAGCCAATCGCACGGCAGTTTTGATCGCCTCTTTCCTGTCAACGATGGTTAATACCTTTTTGCGGTCTGTGGCGGGTACACCGGTGTTCATCTGTTCCAAAATACTCTCCGGCTCTTCGTTCCGCGGATTATCAGAAGTAAGCACCACCTGTTGTGAAAATCGACAAGCTATTTCCGCCATTATGGGCCTTTTTGCGGCATCACGGTCACCGCCACAACCAATAATGGTTATCACGTTTTCGTAACCTTGACGAATAGCATTGATAGTTTGCAGCACATTTTTAAGCGCATCGGGAGTATGAGCATAATCCACAATACCCGCTATCTTTTCCTTATCTGAAATTAGCTGATCAAATCTTCCTTCCGGCGGGGCTAATGCAGATAAAACTGTAAGACATTCCATTTTATCTACGCCTAACAACCTTGCAACTCCATAAACCGCTGTAAGATTGTAGGCATTAAATTCACCTATTAAGCGAGTATGAAGTTCCTGCCCATCCAGATCTAACATTAACCCGGTTACACTATTTTCAATCACTTTCGCTTTGTAATCAGCGGCACTGCGTAAAGCATAGGAATATTTTTTTGCCTTCGTATTCTGCAACATAATATTCCCGTTTCTGTCGTCAACATTTACCAACGCGAAAGCAGAGGCAGGTAAGCCGTCAAAAAACTTCTTTTTCGCCTTTAGATAATTTTCAAAAGTCTTATGATAATCCAGGTGGTCGTGCGTAATATTAGTAAACACAGCTCCCGTAAATTGTATCCCTTCAATACGATGCTGATCTACTGCATGTGAACTAACCTCCATAAAGCAGTATTCGCAACCGCCATCTACCATCTGGCGCAGCAGCTTATTGAGGTTGATAGCGTCGGGCGTTGTATGTGTGGAAGGAATTATACTTTCATTAATTTGATTCTGCACCGTAGATAACAACCCTACATTTTTACCAAGGGAACGGAACAAGCGAAATAACAATGTTACCGTCGAAGTTTTCCCGTTGGTTCCGGTAACGCCTATAACTGAAAGTTGCGCCGCCGGATTCGCATAAAATGCCGACGCTAATTGTCCGAGCACCTTATGTGTATCATCAACCTGAACATAAGTAACATTATCCTCTAAAGTTGCAGGTAACACTTCGCAAACAATTACCGATGCACCCTGTTCGATGCACTTAGCAATATATTGGTGTCCATCAACAATGGTGCCCTTTATCGCAATAAAACAATCGCTACTACCCACGTTGCGACTATCAATTTGCAAATTGGCAATATCAACTTCAGCATTTCCAATCAACGCTTTAACAGCAATATCCTTTAACAACCCGCGAAGAACCATAGCCTGCAAAATTGACTTAGCGAATTTTAAGCGTTACCATAGTAAGAATGGCTAAAAGAATGCCCACTATCCAAAAACGGCTTACAATTTTACTTTCATGCATACCTTTCTTTTGGTAGTGATGATGTAATGGACTCATTAAAAATATCCTGCGGCCCTCGCCAAATTTTTTCCTGGTGTATTTAAAATAACTAACCTGCAACATAACCGAGAGGTTTTCAACCAGAAAGATGCCGCACATTACCGGTATTAAAAGTTCCTTTCGAACAATAATGGCCAATGTGGCAATAATACCACCTATTGCCAATGATCCGGTATCGCCCATAAAAACCTGGGCGGGATAAGCATTGTACCACAAAAAGCCAACACAAGCCCCTACAAATGCCGCACAAAATATAACCAACTCACCGGCATTAGGAATGTACATAATATTCAGATAGTCGGAGAAAATGATATTACCGCTTACATAGGCAAAAACCAGCAACACAACTCCTATTATTGCTGAGGTGCCGGTTGCCAAACCGTCAATTCCATCCGTAAGGTTGGCACCATTACTTACGGCAGTAATTATAAAAATTACAACGGGTATAAAAATTAACCATGCGTATTTGCAGCCCTCATTGGTAAACTTACACAGTATTGCACTGTAATCAATCTCGTGTGTTTTAATAAAGGGAATTGTAGTGGTAGGCGCTTTTTCAGTAACCATATAATGAACCTCTCCCTTATCATCGGTAACAGTGGTCACCAAATCGCTATTGTATCTGTAAATTTCTCCCTGCGGTATCTCCTCTTTTGTTATTACTCCCTTATTAAAATAGAGTGTAGCACCTACTATGACACCTAAACCTATTTGTCCGATAATTTTAAATGTACCGGCCAAACCTTTTTTATCCTTTTTAAAAACTTTGATGTAATCATCTGCAAAACCAATTACACCTAACCACACCGTAGTTATCAGCATCAATAGGATGTAGATGTTCTCCAGTTTAGCAAATAGCAGAGTAGGTATCAGTATGCTGCCTAATATCATTAATCCGCCCATCGTAGGCGTTCCCTTTTTTTGATTCTCACCTTCCAAACCCAACTCGCGGATGGTTTCACCAATTTGCTTACGCCGTAACAGGCTAATGATATTCTTTCCGTAGATCATGGTTATGACCAGCGATAACAAAACTGCCATTGCCGCCCTAAAGGAGATGTATTGAAACAACCCAGCCCCGGGAAAATTGAAATGCTGATCGAGAAAACGGAAAAGGTAATACAGCATAAGTTAGTTTTTAGTGCGCTTTAAATTGCAGTAAACAAACCGTGCACAAACAGCACCTATCATTATCAATCATGGTATACGTAATATTTAAAACTGCTTGTTTACCGCGTTTGGCAACTATAATTGAATTACAGCCTCTTTAAATTTATTACCTCTGTCTTCATAGTTCTCAAACAAATCGAACGAGGCACAAGCAGGAGACATCAATACCACATCGCCGGGGTTGCCCAGGCCATAGGCCATTTTAACCGCATCGGTCATAGTTTGCGTATTTACAATAATGTCTATCATTTTACCAAAGGCAGAATGCATCTTGGTATTGTCGTGACCCAGGCAAATAAGTGCACGAACTTTCTTACGTACCAGGGGCTCTAATACGCTGTAATCATTGCCTTTATCAATACCACCCGCAATCCAGATAACAGGCTTGGTCATGCTTTCTAACGCATACCAGGTGCTATTTACATTGGTAGCCTTCGAATCGTTAATAAACTCGATGCCGCGCACCTTGGTTACTGTCTCCAATCGATGTTCCAGCGATTTGAAGTCAGAAAGACTTTCGCGGATCTGATCTTTACGCAGTCCGTAAATGTTGGCTACTATCCCAGCTGCCAATGAATTGTAGACGTTATGACGTCCTTTTAAACCGAGTTCCTGAATGCTCATGGTAAATTGTTGGGTTTTATGATTAATAATGATGTTGTCGTTTTTAACATACCCGCCTTCGGCATATTCATGCTCCCAGCCAAAGGGTAACTTTTGTGCTTGGGTTGGATATTTCTGCAGGTTTGCGCGTGTTATTTCATCATCGGCACAATAGATGAAATAATCGCCCGGCTGTTGGTATTTACAGATATTAAACTTGGATGCTACATAATTTTGTAACTCGTAATTGTAACGATCCAGATGATCCGGAGTGATATTGGTAAGCACTGCAACATGCGGGCGGAAGGTCTCGATATCATCCAACTGAAAACTTGATATCTCCAACACATAGTAATCAAATTGCTCTTCTGCCACCTGCAAGGCAAAACTTTTACCAATGTTGCCACCCAAGCCCACATTTAAGCCACCTTGTTTTAACAGGTGGTAAACAAGAGCAGTAGTGGTAGTTTTGCCATTAGCGCCGGTAATACCAATTATTTGTGCATTAGTATACCAACTGCCAAATTCCATTTCCGAAACAATCCTAACGCCCTTAGTGCGCAGTTTCTTCACCATTTCCGCTTTCTCAGGAATACCCGGACTTTTCATTACCAGGTCAGCATTTAATATTTTTTCTTCCGTGTGAAATCCACCTTCATAGGCAATGCCATACTCCTTGAGCATTTGCTCGTATTTCGGCTGAATTTTGCCTTTGTCACTTACAAATACTTCATACCCCTGCTTAACACCGAGCACAGCAGTGCCTACACCGCTTTCGCCGGCTCCAAGCACTACCAAACGGCCCGGTTTTTCCGGTTTGCCGATGGCGTGGTTGATATTATTTGTAGCAGGACTCACCTTATCTAAATATTTAATTCAATTCAATGGTAATTGTCATTCCCCTTTGGAGTTGAGTTCCGGCAACCACACTTTGCGTATGTACCCGGCCCATACCTTTTACACTTACATGCATTCCCAAAGTTTCCAGCATATAAATGGCATCCTTTAAACTCATTCCGGTTACATCGGGCACAACGTTGTTTACTGGTTCATTTTCCGCAAGTAGTATGCTGTTCGCTGTAACATCAACCGAAGCCCATTCACCTCCATCGCTGTTTACATGCTGGCCAAAAAACTCATATATCTTCTTTATATCTTCTACATGGCCTTTTACAATGGCCGGTATTGCGTTGTGAGCTATCCCGCCATTTACCGAATTATGCATATCAAGCGAAAGCGAATAAACCTTGTCAGCTACTTCGCGGAAGATGGAACCGGCTACCACATTACCATAATATCCATTGGTGCCGGGGGAATTGATCACCACGATCATGGTATATTCAGGTGCCTCGGCCGGAAAATAACCACAGAACGATGCCTGGTAGATGCGTTTTTTATAACCTTGATTACCCTGCGCAATAACCGCAGTACCGGTTTTGCCTGCTATATGCAGGTAATCGGTTTTAAGGTTTGTGGCAGTCCCTTCTTCTACTACACCAACCAATATCTCCTGCAACTGCTTAACGGTGTGTTCACTTAATAGCCTTTCGTTTAAAACGTTTGTAACGGTGCTATCAACGGTACGATCGTATTCCTTCACCTTTTCAACAATATGGGGTTGCACCATTGCACCGCCATTAGCAATGGCGTTATAGAACATCAGGGTATGCAAAGCACTAATTTGTATCTCGTAGCCATAAGCTATAAAGGCTGAAGAAGTGCCATCCCATTTTTTAGGATCGCGAAGAACGGGCTTAGCCGCACCCTGTAATTCAATTCCCACTTTTTGCGTAAATCCAAAATCCTTTAAATGCTTGTAAAATTTCTCGGGATTACTTGCATAATTATCAAAGGCCAAACGGGCCATAGCCACATTGGATGACACCTCAATCGCCCTCTTTAAAGTAATTTGCGTTGCTTCAGGTGCCTCGTGGTCCTTAATGGTAAGATTGTAGAATTTAGCTATACCATTCCCTACTTCAACCATGGTATTGTTATTCACCAGGCCATCTTCCATTAATGCAGCCGCCGTTGCCAGTTTAAATGTTGATCCTGGTTCAGTAGCTTCCCCAACTGCATAGTTAAAGTTTTCGCCATAGGTAGAATCCTTGTTCATTCCCAGGTTGGCAATGGCTTTAATCCGACCGGTTTTTGCCTCCATTAACACTACACAACCGTGATCGGCCTGATGATGCTTTAATGCACGTTGCAATGCATCTTCTGCCACATCCTGCAACTCAATATCAAGGGTAGTATATACATCACGACCGGGTTTGGGCACCAGTTGGTCTTTTGAATCCAATGGTATGGCCCCACCGCCTGCTATGCGCTGTACTTTTACTATTCCCTTCTCGCCACGCAATATCGTATCAAAATTCCCTTCTAAGCCTACACGGGCGCCACCTTCATTTATAAAGCCTATGGTACGTTTGGCTAACATATCAAACGGCATTAAGCGCTTATCGTTCTGCACTATTACCATGCCGCTTTTATATTGGCCTTCACGGAACAACGGCCATGTTTTCATTTCGGCCAGCTCATTAAAACGCACATTGCGCTTTAAGAGATAATAACGGCTTTTATTCCGGCGTTCGCGCAATAACTCCTTCTTGTATTGGTCCTTGGTTTTATCCTTAAATAAACCAGCCAACAACATCGCCACTGAATCTACCTTAGCATTCCACAATTCGCTATGGCTATAGGTAGTTTTAAAATCCATCCTGATATCGAACGTTGGAAGTGTGGTTGCCATTAATCGTCCATCAATGCTGTATATGTTTCCACGGTCGGCCAATACTTCGCGTTCCTCAATGGTCAAACTATCACCCATAGCACGGTAGTAGTCGCCTTTTACAGTTTGTATATAGAAAGCCCTCCCCAAAATGGCGATGCCCAGCACCAGTATGGCTACAAAGCCCAGGTACGCCCGTAAGAGAATTTCTTTCTTTTTGTTTGCCATATGCCATAATGCCGGCTCCTTAATAAGAACCATGCATTGCTTAAGTTATTTATATCTACTATGCCTTCCCTCTATCCGGCTGGTCAGTAACCGGTTAAAGCTTAGCGCACTTCTATCTTAAAGGGAGGAATCCGCAATTCCTTTAGCCCCATTGTGTCCACCAGCTTTGCTACTTCGCTCTGCTTACTTTTTTCCATCATACCTGCTGCAGTGGTCATATACTGCCAGCGCAACTGCTTTACTTCCTTTTCCGTACGCGCAATTCGGCGGGCATAATTCTCTGCCATGTGATTATTGGCAATGTGCAGCATGGCCAGAATCACCAGAAACAATACAAAAGGCAGATTAAACAGCACACGCTTTAAGCCACTTTCTCCGGCACTGTCCATCTTGCCCAGTATACCGCCCAGGCCCAACTTTCTCCTGGCGGTGGGCGGTGTACCTTCGTTTTGTATTTCTTCCTTTTCGCTCATTTTATTCTTACAGGCGTTCTGCAACCCTTAAACGGGCACTGCGCGAACGCGGATTTCTTTTTAACTCTTCATCTCCTGCCTCAATCGGCTTTTTAGTAATCACTTTAAAAAGCCTGGTGTAGTTGCCGAAGAAGTCCTTCTCGGGCTCATCACCAAAGCTGCCATGCTTCATAAAGTTTTTCACCAGCCGGTCTTCCAACGAGTGAAAAGTGATGATCGCCAACCTGCCTCCGGGTTTCAGCAGATCTGCGCTTTGCAGCAGCAGGTCTTTTAACGCACCTAATTCATCATTCACCTCTATGCGTATAGCCTGAAACACCTGCGATAGATATTTCATCCGTTCTCCTCTTGCCAAGCTATCCAGCAATACCAGCAGGTCGTTTATTACTTCAAAGCGTTTAATGCTTCGTGCATTTACTATTGCCAGGGCCAGTGTTTTTGAGTTGCTTACCTCGCCATAGCGGCTAAACATTTCCTGTAACGTTTCTGCATCGTAGGTATTCAACACATCCGCAGCAGTAATGCCATCAGCCCGGTTCATACGCATATCCAGCGGACCTTCAAAACGATAACTAAACCCTCTGTCGGCTGTATCAAATTGCCAGCTCGATACACCCAGGTCAGCCAGTATGCCATCCACTTGCGTTACTTCATGTAAGCGCAAAAAGCGTTTCATTTCGCGGAAGTTGGCGCGTACCAACGTAAATCGCTTATCGTTTAACGCGTTACGGGCTGCATCTTCATCCTGGTCAAATGCCAGTAATTGACCTTTTTTACCAAGTTGTTCCAGAATACCGGTACTATGTCCTCCGCCACCAAACGTGGCATCCACATATATTCCTCCCGACTGTATTGCCAGGCCATCTAAACTTTCATGGAAAAGAACGGGTACGTGATAAGTTGATTCGGTTTCAGTCGGTTTTCCGCTTTCCGTTTTTTTACCTGCCACGCTATATTGTTTTCTTAATTACTCTTTACCACCCTTCTGACCATCGATGTAATCGGCAGCTTCCTTAGCCAGCGATTCCACATTTGCCACACCACCAGCCATGTATTGTTCATATCGGGCAGCATCCCATAACTGCACACGGTCAAAACGACCTACCAGTACCACGTCCTTGCTATTGCCCAGGTATTTCACAAGGCTTTTTGAAACCAGGAAGCGGTCAGCATTATCCATTTCAACTTCGGTAAGGCCCATCATCATTATACCGGTAAACTGGCGGTGGCGTGGGTTTAGGGGGTTTAACTGCTGTAACAGTTTTTCCTGCTTATCCCAGGTTGGTAGGGGGTAAATCACCAGGCAATCCTCAATGTCGCGCGCAATCATAAAGCGGGCACCGTCCTCTGCAGGAAACTGCTTACGCAAGGTGGCAGGCATTTTAATGCGCCCCTTGTCGTCCATTGTGCAGTCAAATTGCCCGCGGAAGTTCATAGCTTTTGGTTATTCGGGTTTATTACGACAAAAATAGATACCGGCTCCACTTTTTACCACTACATACCACTAAAATAGTCTTTTTATTTATTCACAACTCAATTTTTCGTTAAAACCTTTATCTATCAACGGTTTCAGCGGTGGAAAAAAGTGGTAACATTATCATCATTAACGTTATCTGTGCATAAAGTGTTGCGTTTTCCACAGCTTTTGAACAGTTAAAACACAACCTCAAGCAGCATTGTGCATCTAAAACTGCCATTACGGGTGGTAAAATGTGGGCTGGAACCCGGTTGTGGGGGAAAAAGTGGGCGGCTACTTAAACCTTAGCCTAAAAGCAAGATCCGGACAGTATTGCCGGACCATTCAATCATAAAAAAGCAAAAGGCCACCCCTTAAGGGCGGCCTTTATTTTAAGTTCTCTGTTTGTAGCAGATACAAAAAAAAAGAAGGGCGGATTTCCCATCCAGCCCTTTCTCTTTTGTTAAGGTTTATCTTCCGTTTAGAACTTTACGAATCGTTTGGCTATAGCCCCATCCGCTGTGCGGATAGTAACAAAGTAGTTTCCTGCGGTGTAATCAGCAATGTCCAGATTCAAGGTATTGTTGCCATCAGTAAGGGTGGTAAGGTTATTGTAAACCAGCGCACCATTTACGTTGTAAATCTCTACTGTTGCTTCCTGGCTACCGTTGCTGGCCAACTGGATGTTTACGTTGTTGCTGGCAGGGTTAGGATATAAGCTCAGGATAGAAGCGTTTGCTGAAGCTTCGCTGATGCCTGTTGCACTTTCAGCATCATCAACTTTAGCAGGGTGGTTAACACCGGCATTGTTGCCACTGAAATAGAAATCGTCAAAAGTAGTGTTAGTAGTGCAGCCGCCACCTTTTACGTTAATGTAGATGGCGTAAGTGCCTGCGTGGCCACTGATGATCTTAGTATAGATGCGGGCAGCAGTTTGGTTAGCCCCGATTTCAACGCTGTCGATTAAAGTAAGATTACGGCTCTGATCAACCAGATAAACCTTAAAGTAACGACGGCCACCTAATTGCATAGGGCGGTTAATGGCATACGAAAACTGAAGGGCTTCGGTGTTGCTGAAGGTGAGGAACGGAGTTACCATACCTGCATAACTGTTAGGTGAATAGCTTACGTCGGTTCCAATACTTTGACTACCACTTAGTGGGGCTGATCCTTCAGGATTGATGTTGAAGCTGGGGAACTGCCAGTTTTGGGTAATCAAATAATCTTTAGCGCTTCCGGTATGTCCGGATGTCTGTTCAAAATTTTCTGTTACGGATGCGTAACTATTTGAAGCAACCACAACCAGGACAGCGGCCAGCATTTTTTGTAATGTTCTTTTCATGACTCGGTTTTTTTGTTACCTACCTTTACGCCACCAGCCGGCTAAAGGTTACACCTATCGCAAAAAAAAATTCATTTAATCCCGTGTATCGTTGCAGGCCGGGCAGGTAATACAGAAGCCAAACGGGTATAAAAACAGGCTTCTACACGTAAAAAGGCTGAAATTTCGCACACCCGTGCAATCCGATCCTGGGTTCACCGGATCCAGCAAATTCTATAGAATAGCTTAAAACTTTCGAACAGTAAAGTAAAAAGTGGTGCCTTTACCCGGTTCACTGTCGAACCAAATTTCGCCATGGTAGTATTCAACTATCTTTTTGCAGATGGCAAGGCCAATACCCGTTCCATCATATTCCTGTTCGCCATGTAAACGGCGGAACATCTGGAAGATAGTGGTCGTATATTCTTTGGATATTCCGATTCCGTTATCGTGTATGGAGAAGGTATAGTAATTAAGTGAGTTAGTCCAACTTACTTCAATTTCCGGTTTATCGCTCTTATTGAACTTTAAACCGTTACTAATCAGGTTCTGAAAAACGTGATACATCAATGAAGCATGAACATTGTTTACAACGGGCAATTCTCTATTTATATTGATACTGCCGTTTACCAAACTTAACTTATCACGTAATTCAAAGCGTATAGTGCTAATTATATCGTTTACGTTAACAGGAACAGGCCTGGGAAGATTCGTACCTATCCTACAATACGCCAATACATCATCAATTAAGCGTTCAAGGCGTTTGGCACCGGTATGCGAATAGCCCACAAATTCTTTAGCCTCTGGACTTAGGTCTGTACTGTACTTATTCACCAGCAGATTCATAAAGCTGCTGATATTGCGTACCGGGGCCTTCAAATCATGCGAAATAATGTAGGCAAACTGCTCCAAATCGTTATTGCTTCGGCGCAGTTCGGCAGTCTGTAGCATCATTTGTGCATTGCTGGCCTCCAACTCCAACTCCGTTTTTTTGTTCAGGTTAACCAACTGATACACCCCGGCAATGGCTAAAGCCAATTGCCCCATAATGTTTACCCGCTCCATGATGCTTTGTTGCCCCGGCGTTAGATTATAAACGGTGAATAAAGGGCTAACAAAATCGAAAGTGTAGATGAGCACTATTGGAAGCACCACGCCAAAAATAATCATGGCTGTTTCCTTCAAATCATATATAAGGAATGGCACTATAACAGCAACAGCAAAGTATTGCTCCAGGTGGCCGTTGGGGCCAATAAACAAGGCATTAAGGTAAACAAGTGCATTTACTACAAGTAGATAAACCAATCTGCTGATGTTGGTTTTGCCAAAAGAATTTAGCATAAGCACACTAACGCAAGTAAAACCCAGCGCAACGATAGCGCCTAACCAGTACCAGTTTTCCCACAGTATTGCAAATACAACGTAAATTAAAGCACCTATAAAAGTGATGAGTGTAACGAAGTTGCTGAGCCTTATATATTTCTGCTGATTGTGGTGTTCTACATCCTCAATACCCAGGTTTAGCAGGCTTAAGTACACAGATAGAACAGGGTTCATTTCGTTGTTACGAACCTTTTCTTCAAAATCCCGTTCATCCGATTTAGCGTTCAATTCTTTCGGATTATCATAAAAAATTGCCATTCGCGATTAATTTGGCACAGTTATTCGTAATCACTGTTTTACAACATTTACCCATGAAAGGTTTCAGCAAGATACCGTTATTTTTTTTGATTTCATTAGCTCTTAGTGCCTGCTCAATCAGTAAAAGTTATTTAAAGCAGGGAGATTATGATAATGCCATAAGTGCTGCAAGTTACAAACTACGCTCCAATAAAAATCGCAAAACCGATATTCTGGTATTAGAGCAGGCTTTTAAGATTGCCAATGAGCGAGACATGGCCCGCATTAACCAGCTAAAGTTGGAAGGCAACCCTGCCAACTATGAAAGGATATACAGCACATATGAACAGATACGCAGGCGCCAGGAACTGGTAGCGCCGTTATTACCTCTATTTATTAAAAAAGAGTTCAGGAACGCAGATATTAAGCTTATAAATATTGATGCTGAACTGGCCGATTCCAAAAATAAAACCAGTGAATACCTATATACAGGTGCATTAAAATTAATGGAAAGCTCCGGCAAGCGCGATATCCGCGATGCCTACGACAAGCTGGAAAACCTGCAAAGCATTGCAGGTGAGTATAAAGACAGCAAACAAAAAATGAATGAGGCACTGACTAAAGGTCGCGAATATGTGCTAATTGAAATGCGTAATGATGCCAGGGTAGTATTGCCGCAGGATTTTGAAACGGAATTGAAAAAGATAAACGCCGCCGACCTAAACAGTCGTTGGATACAATTTACAACTGATGCTTCTACCGCCCCCGATTATAAAGTCTTAGTTAAAATTACCCGGATAGATGTTACGCCCGAACGCATCAGTGAGCGTGAGTATGAGGATCGTCAGACTATACAAGATGGCTGGATATACTCAAAGGATAAAAAAGGGAATGTATTAAAGGACAGCTTAGGCAACGACATTAAAACCGCCAAAATGGTAACCGTGGTGGCAAGAATTAAAGAAACTGCACAAACCAAAAGTTGCCTGGTGGCAGGTGAATACGAATTCCAGCAGAATAACAATGGCACCCTGCTTAAAAGTATTCCGTTTGGCGAAACAGTTAATTTTGAAAACTACTACGGATATTACAAAGGTGACCAAAGGGCATTGAGCAAAATGAGCAAACAACGGATAGGTGGACAACCGTTGCCCTTCCCTCCTGATCTGAAAATGATTATGGATGCCAATACTTTGGTAAAAAGCAAGATGTTGCAAAGTATAAAGAGTAATTCAAGCTTGTTTTTAAATTAACTAACCATATGTCTCTGATGCAGTTCGCTCAAAAATGGCTAAACGCCTGGTCGGGAAACCGGCCTGATGCTTTGCTGGAATTATACCACCCGGATGCATTTTACTCCGACCCCGCCAAACGCGGTGGACTGAAGGGGCACCTGCAGATTCGTCCTTACTTCATAAAATTGTTGGGCATGAATCCGAACTGGCAATGGCAGGTTGTAGAATTGTTTATCACTGAAAAAGGATTCGTCCTTAAATGGAAAGCAACTATACCTGTGGGAATTGTAACAATTGAAGAGACCGGATTAGATATTGTGGAAATGGAAGACGGCCTTATTAAACGCAACGAGGTGTTTTTTGACCGATTAAATTGGATGAAAGCCTTGCCGCACTAGAAAGGCTACTTCTTAGCAGCAGCAATAATTTGGGTGGTGCTATACCCATGCATATAAGTAACCGTTTTAACCGTTCCACCGTAGCTCAGAACGTAATCTGCACCAACTATATCTTTCATTTTCCAATCCCCACCTTTTACGAGAACATCCGGCTTAACAGCATGGATTAGTGTTTCAGGCGTAAGATCAGAAAAAATACAAACGGCATCGGAACTATGCATAGCAGCTAAAACCACTGCTCGCTCAACTTCGCCATTTATAGGACGCTCCGCTCCTTTTAATCGTTTTACTGATTCGTTACTGTTAAGCCCGATTATTAATCTATCGCCGAACTGCCGGCAGCTGCTTAGTAAATGAATATGGCCGGCATGAAGAATATCAAAACAACCATTGGTAAAAACGATGGAATCGCCCAACCGTCGCCAAAACTCAATTCTTTTCAGCAGGTCGGGCAGTGCGAAGATTTTAGACCGGATGTTATCGTCTTCAATCAAGGTGCGGCGTTTAAAGGTGTCTCTTTATCTAACGCAGGCTCCCGGTTTAATATTGCCAGTAAAATCAATGATAATAAGCCGCCAATAAACATGGAACCGATTTGAGCAGCCCAAACCACTGAGCCGAAAGCATAGCCCACGTTCTTATCAACCCCGTACATCATTAACACAAACTGCATAAACAATGGGTAGAAACCAACCCCACCCGGTGAAAGCACTATAGCAAAACCGCACATAAATAGGCCTGCCATAGCGGCTAATATACCAAGGCCACTTGTTTCTTCCAGTGCAGGGAAACTAACATACACCATCATCAGGTAACAGAACCAGATAAATACCGTATGAGCCAAAAATTCCCAGGGACGTTTCAGGTTACGGATGCTCATTAGCCCTTCCCACAATCCCCTAATGCGGTCAAGCGCCATGCTTTTCAATTTATCTAAACCATGTTTGCGTTGCAAAAACCAGAAAGCCACAGCCGCAATCACCAGCACAAGTATTGCTCCGATAACCCAGTAAATAGTAGAGGATCCATCAGCCGCAGTTGCTCCTTTTGCATTGGCCAATTCTGCCTTCTTATTCCAAAAAGTAATTAATCGCTCACTTTCAAACAAGAACAGAACGCCACCAATCAGCAAGATAGAAATCAGATCAACAAACCGTTCAACAACCATTGTGCCAATGGATTTATCAAGCGGAACTTTTTCGTAACGTGCAAGCACGCCGCAACGTGTAACTTCTCCTAACCGCGGAAAGAAAAGGTTGAAGAAATACATCATCATTACGCTGAAAAACGTATTCCAATAGCCGGGCATATGGCCGGTTGGTTCTAATAATTGACGCCAACGCTGCGTACGGCTCAGGTTACTTAAAATACCAAGAACAGGTGCAAGTAAAATCCATCCGTATTTAGCGCGCTTAAAAGCGTCCCAGGTTTTTTCCTGCTCTTCGGGTGTCATGTGGCTAACAATCCACCAAATTAAACCTACGCCTAAGCCCAGTGAAAACGCAAGCTTTATGCCGGAAACAAGGTATTTTTTCATGTGCAGATCAGCCGTTTATTGCCGCTTTTTCAGTTATTCGGTTACTTCGTTAGCAGCATTTACATGCACGGTAACGGGTTTGTGTTGCTTATATTCTTCCATGGTAAGGCTACAATAAGAAATAACGATGATAATATCACCCACGCTTACTTTTCGGGCAGCCGGACCGTTTAAGCAGATGATGCCACTTCCACGTTCGCCTTTTATAACATAAGTCTCCAAACGTTCGCCATTGTTCACATTCACAATTTGCACTTTTTCATGCTCCACCAGATTAGCAGCATCCATCAAATTCTCATCAATGGTAATACTGCCGATGTAGTTCAGGTCGGCCTGAGTTACAGTAACCCGGTGTAGTTTGCTTTTATAAACTGTAATTTGCATAGCGGGGCGAAAGTAACCAGATTTTGGATTTTGGCACTCCGATTTTGGAATAGTTCGCAATAACCTTAAAAGCCCTAAATCAACACATTGTCGATTAACCGCACTCCGCCGACTTTTGCAGCCACCAAGGCAACCATTTTCTCTCTTAGGTTCTTAACAGGAGCCAGGGTTTTAGCATTTCGAATTTCAAGGTATTCTACTTCTACATCCTTGGCCGCCTTTAATCGGGCCAGCGCTTTAATTTGAGCTTTATTTAGAGTCTCGCCTGCTGCATTCCTTTCTTTTCGCCCACGTATCATCTCATCTTTTATATTGTTCAATGTTCTCGACAATACAAGAGATGTTTTCCGTGCAAACTTGTCCAGGCGTACGTTGCGGCTACTCATGGCCAAGCCACCCTTTTCGCGTAATGTAGGCAATGGTATTAGCTTAACCTTTAATCGGCGTTTATTAATCAATTCACCTACTATTAGCTGCTGTTGAAAGTCCTTTAATCCCATAAACAGCATATCCGGCTTAACGATGTTCAGCAACTTTTCAACTATTTGAGCCATTCCATCAAAATGTCCCGGTCTGTGCTCTCCTTCTAACGTTTGAGCTAAAAAGCCAAAATCTATCCTTGTCTTGTTTTCAAGGCCGTTTGGATACATTTCTTTAACAGAAGGCAGAAAGAGGATGTCGCAACCAATGGCTAATAACTGTTCAATATCCCTTTCAATGGTAATCGGGTATTTGTCAAAGTCTGCAGGATCGTTAAACTGGGTTGGATTCACAAAAATGCTGCAAACCGTGATTTTGGTGCGCTTTTGGGCATTTTTAAGCAAACTTAGGTGTCCTTCATGCAAAGCTCCCATGGTAGGAACAAATCCTACGGATAGTCCCTTGCTTCTGAGCGTTTTAAGGCGATTTTCAAGGTCTTGTCGGCGTTTAAACAGCAGCATTTTAGAAGCGCATTAACACAATAATAGAGCAAAAGTTAGGTTTTTTGGCGTTTTTGTTGTTATTTTTGCATTCCCATTCCTAAAAGACACTGTCTATTGAAACACACTCTACGCTTTTATTCACTTTTTCTAAACCCAACAATAATATGGAAAAAAAGAGAATCCTAATTATTACGCAGGAGATGGATCCGTATTTGGCTTTAACTGAGGTTTCGAAGATTGCCAACGAACTTCCAAAGTATATTTTGGAAAGTGGTATGGAAATCCGTGTGCTGATGCCAAAGTTCGGAATCATTAACGAAAGACGTCATCGTCTGCACGAGGTTGTTCGCCTTTCCGGCATCAACGTAATTATCAACGACGAAGACTATCCGTTAGTAATTAAGGTAGCCTCTCTTCCCGGTGCTCGTTTACAGGTTTATTTCCTTGATAACGAAGATTTCTTTAAGAGAAAGTTGGTGTTCCACGATGAAAACAACAAGTTCTTCGATGATAACTCCGATCGAATGATCTTCTTCTGTAAAGGTGCTTTAGAAACCGTACGCAAGTTCGGTTGGCCACCTGACATCATTCATTGCTTTGGCTGGATGACAAGTTTGATACCTATGTATTTGAAAACCACTTACAAGGATGATCCGGTATTTGCCAATGCAAAAATCATCTATTCGGTTACCAAAAACGAATTTGAGGAGAAATTGAAGAGCGATTTCACCACTAAGTTGGCTATCAGTGATGAAATCACCAAAAAGGACATCGAATTGTTCAAAAATGGCGATAACACCAGTTTACACATTGGGGGGCTGCAATATGCCGACGCCTTGATGGTTGGTGAAAGCCTGGATGAAAAGGTAAACACACAATTGAAGAAGGCGAAAGGAAAACAAGTATTCAAATTGAAGGAAAACAACGAAGAAAGCCTGATATCGAACTTCGCATTGTTCTATAACAATTTAATGGCGAACTAGCCGTTTGAAGGTTTTTGCTTTATTTGCGCCCTGTGATTCAACTTCATTCAACATCTACATACTGGCTACTTATTAAAAGAGCACCGGCAATATTAACTTGCTGGTGCTTCTTTATTTTAACTGGCTGTAAAGACCCTGCCATCGAGGATAAGGATCTGCTAAATTCTGACGATAACATTAACCTGGCCAAAGACACGCTGCACTTTAAAGTGCAAACACTGGCAGAAACCAATCTGGCCAGTAATGGTGTATCCATTGGTTTAGTGGGAAATCTTACAGATCCTGTTTTCGGAACCACCGTCGCCGGATTTTATGGCCAACCAAGGATAACCAGTAACAACATCAGCTTTGGCGAAAATCCGGTGCTCGACGAAGTATACCTATCCTTAGTTTATAGTGGCAAGTATGGCAACTTCGATCAGCCTGTTGACCTTAATGTTTACGAACTCAGCCAGAGCCTGATCGACTCGGTGAAATATTATACCAATAGCTCATTCGCGGTTAATACGCCTCCTATCGGTCAGGTAACCGGATTCGTTCCTAACATTACCGATAGTGTTGAGGTTTGGGGCACAAAATATGTTCCTCATTTACGTGTGAAACTTTCTAATGCATTCGGCAATAAAATATTGACAGCCGATACCAATGCCTTGCGAGATCTGACTTCATTTCTTAGCTTGTTTAAGGGCTTTTACATTACCACAAGTAGTTCAACGGTAGGTAATGGTGCAGTTTATTTCGATATACGAAATGCTATAAGCGGCATAACGCTATATTACCATAACGATAATCAAGGCGATTCGCTTGCCTATACCATCCCTATTACCGGGGTAACCGTTCAGCATACCGATAATAATTATAGCGGCACACAAGTACAAACTGCTCTCAGCAGCCCCAATCCCGCAGGCGACGAAAAAGTGTTTATCCAAAGCGGAGCCGGCACTTTTGGCAAACTTGAAATAACCGACCTTGATAGCCTCCCGAAAAATATCAGCATCAATAAGGCCGAACTTATTCTAACGCAAAGTCCCGGCGACACCAGCTTCCTGGCGCCCTTATTGCTAGATCTGTATCGCATTGACGATGCAGGGCAACTACAAAAACTGGAAGACGATGGATTGTCGCATTTCGGTGGAGTGCGTGTTAGCGAAACCATTGACGGACAAACACTGAACCGTTACCATTTTGTTATTACCACTTACTTCCAAAAGCTATTAAACGCAACCTACCGTAACAACGGCTTTTACCTGAAAACACTATCGGCAAACACCAATACGGAAAGGGTGGCAATTGCCAATTCTCCAACTGACAAAAAATTACAGGTAACTTTACTTATTACATACACCAAACTGTAGCCCATGTGCGGAATAGTAGCATATATCGGTCATCGCCAGGCGTATCCGATATTGATTAAAGGTTTGAAAAGGCTTGAATACCGGGGTTATGATAGTGCCGGCGTGGCACTTCTTCACAACGGATTAAACATATACAAGAAGAAAGGTAAAGTCGCTGACCTTGAAATAGAAGCCAGTGGAAAGGATGTTTCCGGCACCCTTGGTATGGGGCATACCCGTTGGGCTACACACGGCGAACCTAATGATGTTAATTCGCATCCGCATGTTTCTCAAAGCGGCGACATAGCCATCATTCATAATGGGATTATTGAAAACTATGCTACCCTGAAGGAGGAGTTGATCAATCGTGGTCATAAATTCCTTAGCGATACCGATACGGAAGTGTTGGCCCACCTCATTGAAGAAATAAAGGAGCATACCAATCAACCGCTCGAAGAAGCCGTTCGCCTGGCATTAAACGAAGTTGTAGGTGCCTATGGCCTGGTTATCATCTCCAAAAATGATCCTACTAAAATGATTGGTGCCCGTAAAGGTTCTCCATTGGTAGTGGGCTTAGGAGATGATGAGTATTTTATGGCTTCGGATGCAACTCCGATTATAGAATATACCAAGAACGTAACTTACCTGAATGATGGTGAAATTGCCTTTATAAAAGAAGGTAAGCTTACCATTAAAACAATCGATAACGTAGAAAAAACTCCTTATATCCAAACGCTTGAAATGAATCTGGAAGCCATTGAAAAAGGCGGCTATGAGCATTTTATGTTGAAGGAAATACACGAGCAGCCAAAATCAATCTTTGATTCAATTCGAGGTCGTTTTGATAGTGTAAGCGGTCATTTTGCTATGCGTAGCTTAAAAGAATACGAAGGCAAAATCAAGAACCTGAACCGCATTATAATTGTAGGTTGCGGTACCTCATGGCATGCCGGTTTAGTTGGCGAATACCTGTTTGAAGATATTGCACGTATACCGGTTGAAGTGGAATATGCCTCTGAGTTCCGCTACCGCAACCCGGTTATCAATGAGGACGATTTGGTAATTGCTATTTCGCAATCAGGTGAAACGGCCGATACACTGGCAGCTATTGAGTTAGCCAAAGAGAAAGGTGCTACTATTTTCGGTTTATGTAATGTTGTAGGCTCTTCTATTCCTCGTGCGTCGCATGCGGGTGCTTACACCCACGCAGGCCCTGAAATTGGCGTAGCCTCCACTAAAGCGTTTACTGCACAGGTGGCTGTTTTAACCCTTTGGGCTTTCGGTTTTGCGGAAATACGCGGCAAGGCCACTAAGGCCGATTTACGCGCCGCCTTTGCTGAACTGGAAGCAATACCTCAAAAGGTGGAACAAACCCTTAAATGCGAAGAACAGGTAATTGCCCTTTCCAAGCAGCTAAAGGATAGTCACAACTTCTTGTACCTGGGCCGTGGTTACGGTTTCCCGGTGGCCTTAGAAGGCGCATTAAAGTTGAAAGAGATCTCCTACATCCACGCGGAAGGTTACCCTGCTGCTGAGATGAAACACGGCCCTATCGCCCTTATTGATGCTGAAATGCCTGTAGTGGTTATAGCCACTAAAAATAACATCTACGAAAAGGTTATAAGCAACATTCAGGAAGTAAAAGCACGTAAAGGCAAGATTATTGCCATCGTTACCGAAGGTGATGATAAGGTGAAAAAGATGGCCGACTACGTGATAGAGATACCTGAAACAAAAGAATATCTGGAGCCGCTTATTGCTACTATACCATTGCAGTTGCTTAGTTACCACATCGCTGTACTACGTGGCTGTAATGTAGACCAACCACGCAACTTAGCCAAGAGCGTTACTGTTGAGTAATTACAGTAAGAATATACCAAATAGAAAAGGCAACCTCGCGGTTGCCTTTTCTATTTATGATTAGTGACAGTTTACTTTGCAGTTGCAAAGCGCTTAGCAACTTCGTTCCAGTTGATTACGTTATAGAAGGCCGCTAAATAGTCGGGGCGACGGTTTTGATAGTTGAGATAGTAAGCATGCTCCCACACATCCACACCGAGGATTGGCGTACCTTTTACTTCGGCGATATCCATTAAAGGATTATCTTGGTTGGGTGTGCTGGTAACAACCAGTTTACCGCCACTTACAACCAGCCATGCCCAACCACTGCCAAAGCGCGTAGCGCCTGCCTTGCTGAACTCCTCTTTAAACTTATCGAATGAACCAAAGGTGCTGTTGATTGCATCGCCCAGTTCCCCGCCGGGTGTGCCACCTGCATTGGGGGCCATAATTTCCCAGAAGAAACTGTGGTTCCAGTGGCCGCCACCGTTGTTTCGTACGGCTGGTGATAGCTTAGAGATATTAGCCAGAATTTCCTCCAGCGATTTGTTCTCCCACTCAGTGCCTTGCAGCGCGGCATTCAGGTTGGTTACGTAAGCATTGTGGTGTTTGCCATGGTGAATTTCCATGGTGCGGGCATCAATATGCGGTTCAAGTGCATTGAAGGCATAAGGCAGATTTGGTAAGGTAAAAGCCATATAGTTTGGTTTTAAGTTTGATAAATGAGAGCACAAGTATAAGCAACTATAGCATACCCTGTGCCGCTATAGTATGACGGGCCAGAGGGCATTTTATTGCCGCTTTGCTTAAGTAAGGCGTTTTTGCCTGAAAAAGTCCTTCACCAGCATGCTGCATTCCTGCTCCATTACACCTTTGGAAACCTCGGTTTTAGGATGCAGCATTTTAAGCCCATGCTGCATAAACCCGGCCTTCTCATCTCCTGCCCCATATACCAGTTTACCGATACGTGCCCAGCGCAGGGCGGCAGCGCACATTGGGCAGGGCTCCAGCGTAACATAGATGGTGCAGTCATCCAGGAACTTGCTGCCCAGGTAGTTGGCGGCGGCTGTTATGGCAATCATCTCCGCATGGGCCGTTACATCCTTTAGCCGTTCGGTTTGGTTGTAGCCTTTGCCTATTATTTTGCCATTGCAAACTATTAATGCCCCCACGGGCACTTCATCTTCCTCGTAGGCATAGGAGGCTTCTTTTAAAGCCAGGCGCATATAGTATTCATCCCCTAACAGCATGCATGTAGTTTGTGCGGCGCAAGATAAACAGATAACCCATTAATGCCGGCGCCACCAGGTTAATGAACCAGATGCCTGTAACCATGCATAACACCGATAGGTGATCGCCGGTTAGGGAGGCAAATACATAGAGTGCCACTACTCCCCGGAAGCTTACATCCAACAAAGGCAACAGCGGCGAAAAGGTTTGCATTACCAACAATACTCCACTATATACAAACAGCGCCGTATAGCTATCGCTTACGCCAAAATACAAGCCCAGCAATACATACTGCAGCAGGTAAATGCTATAGCGTATGAACGAGATCAGCAGCACCTGCATAGCCATGGCAGGCGATGGCAGATGGGCATTATCTAATACCCAACCGTAGCCTACAAGCAAAGGGATTTTCCTTAATAGGTTGCTCAACACATCGAACCTGAAATAGAGTAGCAGGAACACGACGGTTAAACCTATGGCTATGCCGGTATACAGTTGGTCGCCGCTCCACCAGGCTAAAAAGAAGGTGCCGACCACCAGCGTTACCACCGTTTGCGCTATACCGCCCAAGCTGCTGAGATAAAACACACGGGCACTATCCATCTGCTTTACATAGAGCACACGCCCAATGAACTCGCCGCTACGGCCGGGTGTAACAAGGCCAAAGGTAATCCCCGCCAGCACGCCTTTCAACAAGTCGCTTATGCTTACCTGTGTTTGCAGCAGCCACTTCCACTTTACAGCTTCGGTGAGCCAGTTAACAGGCATAAGAGCCATGGCAAGCAACAAATACCAAAGCGGTGCGACCTGCAAGCGTGCATTGAACCTGCTAACTTCCTGCCCGAAATCGGGTTGCAGAATTTGATGCACCAGCACATACGTTAGCACTGCAAATAGCACCACCTTTAACCCTGTAACTACGCTCCTATTGCCTGTTAGCATGCGTGGTAAACTTAAGCAATTCGTATACCTATGCGTAGCGGTTTAGCAAATTAGCCCTATGCGATTACATTTACAGCATGGCTGAAAGCAAGCGTATCATTCTCGGTATCGACCCCGGCACCATTGTGTTGGGCTATGGCATTATCGAGATTGGCGGCACGGCCAAAGCTTCTACCAAAATAAGCCTGGTGAGCATGGGGGTAGTGCAACTGGCCAAGTATGATGAGCCACTGGTGAAGCTCAAGATCATCTACGAAAAGGTGCAGGGCCTCATTGAAAACTACCACCCTACTTCCTGTGCCATTGAGACTCCTTTTTATGGAAAGAACGTACAAAGTATGCTTAAACTGGGTCGCGCCCAGGGTGTTGCTATTGCCTCGGCGCTTACCAATAACGTAGAGGTGTTTGAGTACTCACCTAAGAAGATCAAGCAGTCGGTTACCGGTAATGGCAATGCCAGTAAGGAGCAGGTGGCTGCTATGATGCAACGCTTAATAGGGTTTGAGATTCAGCCAAAGTTCCTGGATGCAACGGATGGTTTAGCGGCGGCAGTATGTCACCACTTTCAATCGGGGCATGCTGTAGCGGGGGCCAAGAAGTTCTCCGGCTGGGGCGACTTTGTTAAGAATAACCCCAGCAAGGTAAAGAAGTAAAAACCGCAGAGCCGTATGCAGGCCCTGCGGGTATTTAAAAACCCCACTACCATAAAGGAAGTTAGTTTGGCAGCCAAAGCAATTCGCAAACCCTTAAAATGCGGACTACCGCTGCCAATAGGTTAACCGGTAGCACCGGCAAAAGTTCGGGACCGGTTAATGACCGCTGTAGTAAATGAGGGCAATACAGGCCACCAGTAAGCATAGCATATAAAAGAACCCCATTACCATAAAAACCACCTGCTTAGATTCGGGACTTGTCATAGCGTTGCGATTTAGTAAGACAAAAATAAGTAGTGCTAAAAAGCAGTTTGGCACTAAAAATGTGTGCTAATTAAAAATTCAAGGCCCAGAATTAATCATAATACATTGATTTTAAATTAATTAATTAGCAAAACATGCTTTTGTATACATCCTTCCGGATCTAATAAGGCATCCACACCAAAATTATTTTATAGATCATTGTTTTTTAGCCGTTTATAGAATTATATAGTCTTTTAAAAGAGCACTTTTTTTCTCCTTTTTGCCCTTGCCCATTGAAACACCTAAGTGTATCTTTACCTGCACAGCCAAAGGCTATGGAACAGCAGGACGAACTCTTTCTTCTGGTTAAAAGCTTAAGTAAAAGCGAGAAGAAATTCTTTACGCAATACGTAAACCTTTACGAGAAAGGCAGCAGCCCTATTTACCTCCAGCTCTTCAACTTTTTGAATGAAGAAGAGCGCTATGATGAAGAGCGGCTGTTTAAGAAGTTCCGCGACCAGAAATTCCGCAAGAATTATCCGGTTACCAAGCATTACCTCAAAAACCTGATCATTAAAACCATGCGCCACAGCGAATTGACCGTTCGCGAGGAGCGGGATATTACCGTGCAGGTGCTCGACATCAAACGCCTGATTGCTAAGGGGCTTATCCCCATGGCCAAGCGCATGATTGAAAAGCTGAAGGAGGAGGCCTATGCCGATGAAAAACTGAACGACCTGTTGCATATTATTACCATGC
This sequence comes from Chitinophagales bacterium, assembly GCA_046329495.1. GTDB lineage: Bacteria > Bacteroidota > Bacteroidia > Chitinophagales > LD1 > Bog-950. Next base: position 411,396 of record JAXLUO010000002.1, read on the forward strand.
AACGCGGCTTGATTGCTATTGGCTATTACCAAAACGAACCGCAGGTTACGCTGGATACGCTGGACCAGGAGGAGGACCTGTTGCTGGAGAAGATACGCCAATTGCGCCAATTGATGAACGCCAACATTAAGCTGCATAGCATGATGCACTATGAGCGCAACAACCAGCCGAATGCACTGCGCAGCGAACTGGAGCAATTGGTAAAGAACAGTTACCTGCGCAATAACGAGGAGATGAAGAGCCTGAAAGCCCGGCATACGTTCCTTGAGTTTTGGACGCTTTACTATTGTGCGCTTGGCGATTACCCCAACTATTTTGCCTATGCGCAAAAAAAACTGGACTTTGTACTGCACGAAAAGCTTCCGCCAACTGTTTCGAACTGGGTGGTGGTAGGGTATTACCATTACATGGCCGCCAGTATGATGACGGGCAACTTCTCGGAGTTTGAGAAGAACCTGCGCTTTTTGGAGCAAATGCATTTGCATAGTCATTTTCATGATGCGAACCGGTTTCAGACGGTGAGCACGTTTGCGCTACTTTATTACATCCGCCAGCATGAGGCGGAGAAGATCGAGCAATACATACAGTATTCGAAAGACGGGTTAGAGAAGAACGCTGCTTTTCTACATAAGTCGTTTGTGTATTCGCTGCGGGCTACCATTGCGTATGCGTTTTTGCGGTTGGGTAAAATTGAAGAGTGTCTTACTGAAGTAAACGATCTGCTTGCCTTAACCAATGGGGAAACGCGTCGCGATTATGTAGGTATTGTACGCATTATTAACCTGATGTTGAGGTTTGAGATGAAGGAGTACACGTATCTCTCCAATTTATTGAAGAGCACGTATCGCTTCTTTATGAATTATCTCTACACCTCTCCTATCCATCAGTTTGCTGTTAGTTATATGAAGGAGGCTATGCGGACGGATGACCACCGCAGCCGCGCTGCCCTTAACAAGGAATACCTGGATAAGCTTCATGAACTGCGCTTTAACCCGGCCGAGGCGGACTTTATCATCGCCATGATGATGGAGGATTATTTGACGAGACCGTAGTTCGGGGTTTGTTGTTAGGTGTTTGTCGTTTGTTGTCATCAGGGCCTTTGATTGCTAACCCCACTTCCAGCAAAAAGGTTACAAAAGGTTACATTGAATTTTGAGGTTACACTTTGTTAGTTTTTAGTTAGGGGTACTGAGTTTAGAGTTCCCTGTCATTTAAGGTTATCAACACTGCTTGTGCATGCTTGTGCAAGTTTTTGCTTGTGCACAAGTTACAGAAAGTTTCATATGAGCGATTTTTGTGTTAAAACGGAGCAAAACGAATGCTTCACACAAAGGTGCAATGAAATTTTAACGGATCTAACTTTACACTCCTTTACACTTTTTGAACCAGGATGTTCTGGATGCAGAGGATTTTCAGCATAAACAAGTGCCCTAACTTTACACTTTCGCATAAGCTTTTAGGGGAACACCTTCCTGCACAGATTACGATTTTTAGCATTTGTGCACATTTGTGCAGTTGCTTTTGCGTGCACAAATTGCCAAAATAATAATGCGTTTCCGGGAGGGCAAGGTCGTGACGTGTTCGGTTTGGCGGGCCGAAGGGAGTAACCGCGTGGTTGCCGGTTGTTTTAGTGTTTCACGGGTATGTCAAGGAACTATCATTTTACAAAGGTATAATATAAGATGTTTAGTTTCTAATTTTATTTCTTATAAATTGCTCGTTTGTTGTTTGGGGTCGGTTGTTTGTCGTTGGCACTTATCTGCGTATTGTGTGCAGGGATCCTTCGCCTCTTTTCTTTTATTGGAATGGCTCAGGATGACAGGGAAGTAGTGCCATGATGGAGTTGGGCTTTGCTTGAGGCGCGGGAAGCACTTTTATCGCGTTGCAAACGCGAAGCTTAGTTGTCACGCGTTGTAAACGCGCGACAGGATAGGTAGTAGTCACGCATTGTAAACGCGCTACGGGATAGGCGCGCTACAGGATAGGGGACGTAATACGCACAGCATAGGTTAAGATCCCTCCTGCGTCGGGATGACAAGCCTAGTGGCCCCACAGATTTTATGGAGCGGTGGGTACCGTTATCGCGTTGCAAACGCGAAGCTTGGTTGTCACGCGTTGTAAACGCGCTACAGGATAGACGCGCTACAAGATAGGGAGGTAATACGCGCAGCATAGGTTAAGATCCCTCCTGCGTCGGGATGACAAGCCCAATGGCCCTCCGGAAAGCCAGACCACGAACAAGGGCCTGGTGGCAAATAAAAAAGGCCCTGGCGGGCCTTATATGTTGTGTTGATTGGTTATTTAGAATTTGCTGCGGATGGTGGCGGCAAGGGTTTCCATTTCTTCTTTGGGTAGTTGAAGTTTAGGACGGCTAAAGTCGATGTCGTGGATGGCATTGAGCGGAATGAGGTGGATGTGCGCATGTGGCACTTCTAAACCAATAACCGCTACGCCTACCCGTTTGCAGGGAACAGAAGCCTCGATAGCCTTTGCTACCTTTTTAGCAAATACGGTTAGGCCTGCCAGGGTTTGGTCCTCGATATCGAAGATGTAATCCACTTCTTTTTTGGGCACTACCAGGGTATGGCCTTTCGCTAAAGGCGATATATCCAAAAAGGCAAAGTAGTTATCGTCTTCAGCAATTTTGTAGCAGGGTATTTCGCCAGTAATGATGCGGGTGAAGATGGATGCCATAGCGCCGGTGTTTTACTTGCTTATTGAATGGAGATATGCAGCACTTCAAATTCCATTTCGCCACCCGGTGTTAATGCCTTGGTTTTTTCGCCAACGACCCGGCCCAACAAGGCTTTACCGATAGGTGAGGTAACGGAAATTTTGTTCTCTTTCAAATTTGCCTCTGCTTCGCTAACAAGGGTAAAGGTCATTTTCTTCTTCATCTTCAGGTTCATTACCTCTACCGTAGAAAGTATACCGGCTTTGGATGTATCGAGCTTGCTTTCGTCCATAACGCGTGCACTGGCTAACTGTGTTTCCAGCTCCGCTATCTTGGCTTCCAGGTGGCCTTGTTCTTCTTTAGCAGCATGGTATTCGGCATTCTCGCTCAGGTCGCCTTTCTCGCGTGCTTCGGCAATGGCCCTTGCTATTTCGGGGCGCTTTACGCTTCTCATGTATTTCAACTCCTCTACCAGTTTGTCCATGCCTTCTCTGGTAACATAAAATATAGCCATTGTATATAGTTTTAAAAATGAGAGACGTCCCTCTGCAGGGACGTCTCTTAATATTGTATTGATACGAAAGTAGGAAATCTTCCTATAAAGTTAAACGCAGGCCTATGCTGTGGGTGCCCTTGTAAGGCGAGGTAGCGCGGAACGCATAATCGATACAAAGCTTAGGACCATCCTTCTTTAAAGGAGCATCGAAAGAGATACCGGCAGCCAAACCGTTATAAACGTTCAGGCGGGTATCCTTTTTAAAGATGCCATTTTCAAAACGGTAAGCAGCACGCAGCATAATTATTTCGCGCCAGCCGAATTCCAGACCTACACCGTAGTTATCGTAACCGAAAGCGTTTGACGTAAAGTTAGCCATAGCAGTTAAGCGATAATCCTGCTTGTAAACTTTAGGCTCAACCTCTTTCTTTTTACCCATCCAAAAGTCGTAAGCTGCACCAATGTTTAATTGGGTTGGCAGTTCAAATTTGTTGGTTTTGTTTTCAACCGTTAACTGGTAGGTAGTGCTTGAAATGATCTGCACGGTGTTAGCCAATGCATCGCCTTTAAAGCGCATTGGGGTACCTACGTTACGCAACGAAACACCAAAGTGTATGTTGTTTTTAGGACCTGTTACATATTGTAAACCCGCATCCACACAAAAGCCGAAACCATTCAGGTTACCAATGCTTTGATTGATCATACGCAGGGTTACACCACCGTAGATGCTATTAGAGAATTTGCGTGAATACGATACGCCGATATTAAGGAAGGTAGGCTTATAAGTGCCAAGGCCACCTTCGGGACTTTCGGTAGTCGTTCTTTCGATGTTACCCAGGTTAAGCGCCTGAATGCTTAAGGCCACCGTGTTGGTTTCCTTAAAACCCTGTGCTACACCTGCATGGATAAGACCTACACCTGAGCCCTGCATCCACATAGTGTAAGAGGCAGCCGCTTCTGTTTTGCGGGTCATTGCCAAACCGGCCACGTTAATGCGCTCCGATTCAAGACCAGCAATGGTAGCCGTGTTCATACTCCAGAAACCCGAAGAACGAGCCCAACCATTCATTATCAGTTCGTAAGCACCTGCCTCGCCGCGTCGGTCGGGGTTACCGGCAAAAACTCCGGTAGCCATGGCCAGGCCTGTAACTATTGCTAAAATTCGCTTCATATCGTATTCTTTATACAATTAAATTAAAAGTTAGATGTATCGGCCGGACGGATAGCGCCGAACCACTTGATGGTGCGTTCGCCTATACCCGGTGCCTCCACATGTATCAGATACATACCACTTGATACCGTAATACCTTTCTGGTTTTTCAAATCCCACTCAATTGAGTTATCGAGGTTGATCTCATCTACGCTGTTTCCTTCGCTGATATCAATCTTTTTATTGGTAGCAGGGTCAACACCTATAGAGCGCTCTAATTTGCGGATAATGGTACCATCCATCGAGAAAATGGTAATGGTGCAAGTATTCGGCAGATTAGTGATCTTAATCTTGCTGCTGTTTTGGTCGGTTTCGTAGATAGAGTAGGCCAGATAAGGGTTAGGTACTGCACGGATATTATCCAGCGCAGACTTAGCTATATCTTTTTGCTCTTCCTTAGTACCTAAGCCGATAGTGCTAAACTGGTAACGAGGTAATGAGTCGATACCGTTAGAAGCATTGGTTAAGAAACGGTCGTAAGGGCGTTCAACACGCAGGTGTATCTTAACTTCGCTTGGCGGAATGTATTTAACACCATTACCATCAGGCTGTAATTCGTATCCGTTAGTAATGTAAGGAATAGAAGTCCATGTTAAGCTGCGGTATAATAAACGCAGCGGAGCAGGAATACTGAAAGGATTGGAAGTACCAACACCGGTATAGTTATCCAGCAATAAACGCTGTGCACCGGCACCTCCATCGTAACGGCTCTTCATAACATAGATGAAGTGCTTACCACCGAAGTAAGGGATGCGGTCGATAAGGTTACCGGGGAAAGAAATAGCGCTGTACACATCATGGGTTGGATCCCATAACATATCGCGGCCATTCTGATCGCCCTGGTCGGAACTTTCGCCGAAGGCAATATTCAAACGTTCGCCGGTTTCCACATTAATAGCATAGCCAGGGAAATAAGAACGGCCGGTATCTATCTGTGTAGGATCGGTAACCAGGTTACCGTTGTTATCCATCACTTTAGAGATAGCCATACGGATTTGACCTTTACGGGCTGATTTACCGTTAGGGGCTATATCGGCACCCAGGTTAATACTTTCGTCTTCACCGGTTTCGAACACCACACAACGGCTCCACTTGCTACGGTCAGGTGTAATAACAATGTCAACACTAAATATGCTATCCAGGTTATTTTCCGGTGGAACGTGCGAGCTATAGTTTCTCCACTTAAAGCCCGGACCATAAACATATGGCGGCTTACCTGCATCCAGTTCGGTAGCGGTAAGGTTGCGCTTGCTGTAGTTAGAAGTTAAGCAATAAGGTGCCCAGGTACCGTCAAGAATATTCTCAAACACCTCGGTGGAATCGGTCATGCGGGTATCGGTATTCTGGAAAACAGGACTTGGAGGAGTTGGCGTAGTATAATACCAGTTGTCGTCGAAAGACTCGGCCGAAGCCTTGGTATTCTTAGCATCGCTGGCAGGGTCGTTCATATTTACACCTGAACGGATCCAGTTAGAAGGCTGAGAGGTTCCTTCATCTTTTACAAAACTCAGCCAACGGTCAACCGGGTTCTGGAATTCGATAGAAGATTCCTGCACATCGTATACATAACGGGCAGGGCTGTTAACCGGGTGATTTAAGTACTGACCAGGAATGGTATGTACCGGTGCCGGTGTACCTAAGGTAATAGAGAAGCCATAATCGGTAACTGATCCATTCTTAGTAGCCACTATCTGTTGCGGATAAGGACGGTCGAGCGCACGGTCGCCGAAAATAGTATCGCCGCTAATCAGATCGCGCAGATACCAGGTAGTTTTAACACCGATAGGTGTATCCAACTGTTCTACCACCTGCAGTTCAAAGTTTGATTCCTTCAACGCTACCGGATCAGTAATCCGGAAGCCAATTGGATCAAATCCTTTTTGGTAAGTAAGCGTATCGCTTAAGCTGCTTCCCGAACCTAATATTTGAGCAATAGTTTCGGCAGTAAGGAACAGGTTATTGCCACCGTTGCCGCGGCCTTCGATACGTTTCACTTCCACACCATCGCCCCAGGCAGATGTTAAAGTGGTGCCATTGTTGCGAGGATCGGGCATATGAGGTATAGCCGAGTAAACTTTGAAGTTGCCACGGCCCTGAAGATAAGGCAATTGCTGACCACCTGCAGAAGGATTTCCCTGATCGAATTGCTTATAGTTGTTGTACGAGTAAGCAACTGCGGTATAGTAATAAGTTTTGTGATTTACCAGTGCCGCATTGTTGCCGGTAGCAAAGTAATCGGTAGTAATATTAAAGCTGTTGGTAATGCCTTTATCGGCACCATCCACCATTAATACCGGCACACTGAGGTTGAGTGTGGCATCTTTTACAAAGTTGATGATTTTAGATACACCATTCTTTATATCTACTTGTGCAATCAATAATGCCTTGGCAGGGTTATCTAAATCGGTTGCAGCTACCTTAGGGTCAGCTACCTGATAAAGTTTATAACCTTCGAAGGTATAGGTTGAATCGCCTTTACCGGCTAAGTCGCTATAAATGATCTGAGCAACCTGACCATCTACCTGATCGTAACCTTCACCTTCGTTATTGCTACCGGGCAGGTTTAACAGGTTGATGATGATTTGGTTGGCTAATTCGCGGATTTGTAAGGTAGGCGCATCGGGACCATCTACCAGTTTAAAGCAGGTGTTGAATAATGCCTGGGCCTTATCATCGGCAGGGCCAATTGAAGTAGCAAAGTTAGGCGGGTTGCCTACACCGCCGGCAGGACGAACAAATACCACACCTACAGTAATATATTGGCTTTGGCCGGGCACCAGTGTGAACGGACCTGAAGTTTGCACCATACGGCGGTCGCCGGGGGCTATGGCCGTTCCCTGTGGGTTTACCTCGCTCCACTCGGTAGAGATGGCAGGGTTACCAGGGAAAATAAATTTAGTTACCGGACCACCGCTGTTGTAACCGGTGCCACCATAGGTAAATGGTGTACCATCGGCCCACAGACCGGTCATATAGTTACGGTATTGCGCAGCAGAAGCGGGGTCGCTTTGAGATGTGGTAGCACCGTTGGTGAAGTAAACGAACGATGATAAACCTAACTGCTGACCGCTATCGCTGATAGGACCTTCGAAGAAGTCGATACCAATCAAAGGCAGATCGCTTCCGTAACCCGATACACCGTTACAGTCATTATCAATAGCCGAACGGTTGTAAACGATACCTAAACTGCGGTTTACGTCGCAACCAACGGCATCGTTGCTAAAGCAACCTAAATCGGGGTCGCTCCATTGCGATACATACGTTTTTAGTAGCGGGTTAGGCGATTTGTTGATGATCTCGTATTTGTAGAAGGTCATGTTGTTCACATCATCGGTAGTTTGGAAGGCAAATGCCAGCGCGTTTACCTGAACACCGATAGACTGACCGTTTGATTCGGTATGTTGGTTACCAACGTCGTTAAACACCCAGAATACCATTTGATCGCCATACGCCTCGGCTTCGCCGTTGCGGCATGGGATGATAGGATAGTCACCTTTAACAGGATCGTATTCGCCGTTATTGTCCACGTCCTTAAACGGAGCCAGGTTATCGGTAATCAGAAACGTTTCACCAATCAGTGTAGGATCAGTTTGCAGATACTGGTTACCTTTTGCAGGCCATGCTAAAACCGATTTAGGTATATCTGCAATAGTAGTTTGCGAACCTTTTTGCAGGAAGGCAGTTTGTGCTTTTTCGATATCGGCTCCCAATACGCTAAAGAAGCGGTCGTATTTGCTACAGGTTGCTTTATCTACAGTAGAGCTTGTGTTTACCGGACCGGGCCAGTAATCATCGCCACCCTGGCGGTAACGCTGCGCAGCAACTTTTAAGTTGTTACCGGCATCGTAACCCGATATCCAGATAGCGCCGGCAAAAAGGGCGTTTAATGAAGCGCCTGTTCCATCGCCTTTAGGCACCTGGTAGCGGGCTTCACTTAAGTTCCACCATGCATCGCCACCTGTTAACAGGCGGGCGCGTACGTTGTTGATGTCCATATCGAACTGGGCCGAAGGAGATACACAATCGCCCGCTTCCGTTTTATAGGAAGATTTGGGGGCGTTGGTTTTACCCGTTCCACTCATCCACTCCCTGGCATTACCAGTAACACTTACAAGGCTAACCGCCGCCAAAAGTGTTGTCTTCCAAAAAAATCGCTTCATACTTGAAAGTTTACGTTTATTAATGTTTCCGTTCGGTTAGGTTAGTGTTATTAATTAAAAGCTGAATACTGCGCCTAAGTAAATACGACGTGGTAAGGCGTAGTTATCAGGACGATTGATATAAGCCGCATACTGATCGCGATAAGCCTGCGGGTTAAGCGCTGCGCTGATAGCTGTAGAGCTTGATGGATCGTTTAAGTAACCATCGTCGCCCGGAACACCGGTGTAACGGTAAACGCTAACAGGGTTTTTGCTGTTCAGCAGGTTCTGGATCTGCAGGTAAATTTGCAGAGAGATCTGACGTTTGTCTTCTTTCTCTTTCTTCTTACCAACTAAGAAGGCAAAGTCCTTCCATACACGCATGTTAACACGGAAATACCATGGTAAGCGTGAGCCGTTAACAGAACCTTTGGTGATAGGACGGCCGGGTTGACCTTCCAGACCTTCCGGAGTAGCATACCACTGCTCGGTATAAGGGGTTCCTGAACGGGCAGCTAACTGTAAGTTGATACCGGCGTTAGAAAGGATCTGCTTGTTCTTAATAGTAGGACCATTGTAATCCTTGCCTTCGCCGTAGCTGTAGGTAAGGTTAAGGTTAATTAAGTGACGAGAATCGTAGTTAAGCGGGTTGATGCTGCGGAAGTTAGGCTGGTTACTGTTAACCAGGTTTAACTGCGAGCGGTCATCGGAGCCGGTACCTTCGGCAAACTGAAGGGTATAGTTGGCCTTCATGCTGAAGTTGCCTGTGCGGCGTAAGTCGAAATCGAGCGATACACCTTTGGTGGTTCCGAAGTCGATATTACCGTAAGTGATGTAATCTTTAGGGTAAGCGTTGATGATTTTACGGATCTGGATCTGATCGCGGAATTCGCGGTAGAAAGCAGAAATGGTGAAAGCAGAAGTGTTGCTTACTTTTTGTTTGAAACCTAATTCGAAGTCGATAGTTCTTTCAGGCTTCAGGTTAGGGTTGTTGATAGCCGTACCGATGTTATCCTGAAAATACAGGTATTCGGTAGGGTCCATAATAGAACGTGTTTGCGGACGCTGACTAAGAATATCGTAGTGAGCATAGAACAGGGCACGGTCGGTAAGGTTGAACGAGAACTGTAAACGCGGCATTACGATAAGTGAAGGCTTGTAATCGGTAAAAGAACCGTTCGGATCAAACGTATCGGGGTTCTTGATATCAGCCGAAGCATTCTTTAAATATGGCTGGATGGTACCGGTGCTTGAAGCGCTGGCTACTGCCTTACCGCTGGTTAACTCGTTACCAAAGCGATCGTACCAGGTGCCGTTGTTACGGTAACCTACTACCTGTGTAGGCGACTTCACGTTGTCTACATATACTTTGTAATCGCCACCGATGCTGGATGGATGCGTAACTGCATTGCCACCGATTTGGGTAACCTCAGAAGCTGTAAGGATAGGATACAGGGAGTATTCATCCTTCAGCACCGGCTGGTTAGCATCAAAACGGTCGAAACGAACGCCTACGTTGAAGGTAAGATCTTTAAAGTAGAAACGGTCGGAAATGTAAGCGGCAGTATAGATAGGGCGGAAAGCAGGAATTGCTCTTTCCAGTTCACCATCAGCACGGCGCTTGGTAAAGAAATCGTTGAACGAAGGTTGCTTGCTCAGTTGGTTACCATAAGGATCGTAACCGCGGTAGCTAACCAAAGAAGAACCGTCGGCTAGTAACTCTTCAGGTGAGAACATGTCGAGGCTCAGGAAGCTTGGATCCAGACCATCCACATTGATATAATCGGTGTTGGTGATGTCCTTACCCAGTTTTTTGCGCAGGCTCTTATCGAAGAACGAATGCTTTTCGGCATTATATAAACGGGTGAACAGGATAGTATCGGTTAAGTAGAAGTTGAGGTTTGGATCGCTCTGCAATTGCTGGTAGGTGTAATCCTGACCATTGATACGGAATACAGGATTATTGTGGTCCAATGCATCGATGTGCTGGTTAGCCAGCAAACGGGCACGTTGCCATAAAGCCAGTGGCGATACGGTATAGTTACGCTGTGTGCGCTGTTCGAATTCCACACCAAACTCGAAAGAGTGTTTGTTGCGGCTTGGTGCACCCGGCTTTAATATATCGAAGGCACCTTCTAAACGAATACGGAATTGGTCGTCGTTACGATCGAAACCATAACCGTTGTACTGGCGGCCGGTGTTATACCATACGTTGTAAACAATGTTAGAACGCTGACCGTTAATGAGAGCCTGGTTACTCTGAATTTGATCAAGTGTAGAAGTGAACAGGTCGTTATCAACACCATGCACTTCATAAGCGCCATTAGCATCAGGTGTTGCACCCAGTAACTCATAATACTGTTGGGTAAAACGGGTGCCATAAGGGTTTAAAGCGCCCGGTGTAAATACTACGGCAGTATCCTGGAAGCCGAGTTGTTTCCAACCGGTGTAAATCTGGTTGCCTACAGCAAAGGTATCGAAACCGAAAACCGGTGTGCGGCGCACATCGAAGTTACCGATGTAACCGTAGTTAAACGGATTAGTGCCGTGGGTTTCGTCCTGGTATGACTTGGTGTATTTTTCGTAGTCGAACTGAACAGAGTAGTAAGCATTCTGGAAAGCAGAAGACTTTTTCTTTTTGCCGTCTTCATCTTCAGAAGGTTTAGATTGGATGTTGTGCGTAAAGCGGCCAAACACCCTCCAGTTCATTTCGTTGTAAAGCGGGTTGTTTTCGCTGTTGAACAGGGTATATTTTTCAACCCAGTCGTGGTATTGGCGGTAAACAACCGAACCACCTACAGTAATAGTAAAGTTATCGGCAGGGCGGATATCGATACGGCCGTTAGCACGGTAGTTGTTATCAACTGTGTTAGGCTTCACCTTCTGCTTATACATGTCCTTGTAGGTAATGTTCTCAGAAGCCAGGTTAAAACCTTTGGCAGTTTCTTTACGCAGCAGCGGGTTCATGCGCAGTTCGTCCAATACTTCAGGACGCACCTGCCAAACACCAACGGCAGAAGGGTTAGGGTCCTGCTGACGCAGGTATTCGAACGCTACGAAGAAGCCCATGATGGTTTTAGAAGGACTACCTTCTTTTGCCTTTGTTTTCCATAGCGGACCGGTTAAGTTGGCGTTTACCAGGTTGTAACCATAAGCATCTAAGCCCTGGGTAGTTTGGTATTCAACACCACCGTTGAACTGAGAAGAAGGGCCTTTAGAGGTAATGTTAACGATACCACCGGTTACGTCGCCGTAACGGGCAGGAACACCACCTGTGATAACCTGTAACTGTTCGATAGAAGAAGCAGGCAGCGTAGGAATACCGGTTACTTTAACACCATCGATATAGTACTCGGTGCCTTCTTCGCGACCACCCTTGATGCTGATACCTTTACCCTGGTCGCTTTGGAAAGCGCCGGCAGTGGTTGCAGCGATATCGGATACGTTACGGGTAGCCATGTTTTTAATTTCATCGGCTGTAACGGTGTTTTGCGATGAGGTTTTACCCGGATCGATCAAAGGCACCTTATATTCTACTACCACTACTTCTTTTAAAGCCTGGCCCTGCGTTAATTTGATATCCTGGCCGGTGCTTTTATCGGCACTTACCAGCACATCCTTAATTAACTGGGTTTGGTAGCCCACGTAGCTATACTGCACGTTATACTTACCGGGTGTAAGGGGCTTAATGGAGTAGTAACCGTCCATATCGGTAGAGGTACCACGACCTGTAGGAACACCCTTGGCATCCACAATAGCTACGTTGGCAAATGGGATACCATCGCCATTCTCGTCGATCACTTTACCGGAGATATCACCGTTCTGAGCGCGGAGCGCAAACACAGTCAGCAGCAGGCTGAGCAGGGTAACAATTTTCTTCATACGCAAATAATGTAGCCTTAAAACAAAAGCGGACAAAAGTAATTTTTTTCCGAAAACGAATATAAATGATGTTAATACCCCGCCAAACCTGTTGCAACCATTATGACATAAAAATGACACTGTCACTTAGTTGTACAACTTTTTTGGGTGTTGTAAACTTACTTTTAACCGGTGCGAATAAATAAATTATTGCGTAATCTTTCTGTCAGAAAAAGAGTGGAGTTTATCCCTTATACAGTTCCTGAATGCAGTGCAAGAGGATGGTAGCTATTTTCTGCTTGCTTTCGTAGGTCCACCCGGCAATATGAGGCGAGAGCAGTATCTTTTTGTTGTTCACGAGCTGTTCAAAAGTTTCTTTTTGGCCGGGCGTTAACATGGCGAGCTTTTCATTTTCGAGCACATCCAAGGCAGCGGCAATAACTTTTCCATGAGCCATAGCCTGTAGCAGGGCGTTGGTATCCAACACTTTGCCGCGCGAGATATTGATGAACCAAATGGGCTTTTTAAAACGCGCGAAAAAGGAATCGTTGATCATGTATTCTGTTTCGTGCGTTAGCGGCAAATGCAGGCTCAACACATCGGCTTCTGCAAAAATTTGATCCAGGCTTGCTTCGGTAACCCATTGATCGCCAAAACCTGAGAGGTATTTATCGTACGCCAGAATCTTTACATCGAAACCACGCAGCAATTTGGCAAAGGCCCGGGCATTGGTACCGTAGGCAATTAAACCCACTGTTTTACCGCTTAACTCATAGCCGCGGTTAGCTTCGCGATTCCAATTGTAGCTTTTTACATCGCTGTTAGCCTGCACCAGGTTATTGAGTAAGGCCAGCAGCATGCCTAAGGCGTGTTCGCCAACTGCTATAGCGTTACCTTCGGGCGAATTAAAGGCGGCGATGTTTAACTCTTTGGCTGCCTCCAGGTCTATAACTTCTAACCCCGAACCGGCACGGCAGACGAATTTAAGGCGTGCAGCACGTTCTAAAAGCTTGCGTGTAGCGGGGATACGGCTATTGATAACGAGGCCTTCGTATTGGGGGATGATTTGCCAAACGGTATCTTCGGTTACTGTAGGCAGATAATCTACCTCGAAGCCATCGGCGCGGAGGCCATCCGCTAAAATGGGGTGCACGTCATCGGTAATCAGCACTTTGGGTTTCATGCCTGTAAGCCTTGTAGTTTAACGGTTAATTTTTCGAAGTCGGCCACTGAAAGTTGCTCGGGGCGCAGGTTAAAGACCTCATCGCTAAGCAAGGCTTTATCGCTAACCAGTTGGCTGAGGCTGTTGCGCATAGTTTTGCGGCGCTGGTTAAAGGCCGCTTTTACTACCTTTTTAAACATTCCGGCATCGCATTGCAGGGCTTTATCGGCTGGTTTGCGGGTAAGTTTTATTATGCCGCTCATTACCTTTGGTGGCGGATCGAAACAGCCGGGCGATACATCGAAAAGGTATTGGCAGTCGTAATATGCCTGGGTTAGCACACTTATTACGCCGTAATCTTTTGAGCCGTGTTTGGCTGCAATACGCCAGGCCATTTCTTTTTGGAACATGCCGGTCATTTCTTCCACCACCTCCTTATAATCCAACATGCGGAATACAATTTGGGAAGATATGTTGTAGGGGAAGTTGCCTACTATATGCGTAGGCTGCTGCATAAAGCTGAGGTCGGCTTTCAGGAAATCGACATTAAAGATGCGGCCTTCCAGTTGCGGATAGGTTTGGGCCAGGTAGGCAGCCCAGCGATCGTCCAGCTCCACCACATAAAAATTATCGGGCTTTTGGGCCAGCAGGTGTTTTGTAAGCGCGCCCATGCCGGGGCCTACTTCTACAACGGTTTTAAAACGCTTGAGATCGCCGATGGCTTCGGTGATTTTGCGCAAAACGTTTTCGTCCTTTAAGAAGTGCTGGCCTAGCGATTTTTTAAGAAAGGGGTGACTCACGCCGCAAATATAGAGGAATAGGCTAAGGGAACAGCCAAAAGCGTTGAACGCATAATAATGGCGTAAGAATTTCAGTTTTATTCCCTCGGGTAGCTTACTATCTTAGCCCCCTTAATTTAATGATATGTCCGTGAACCTGATTAGTTGTAAAGATTACACACAGTTTAAACATGCGGTGATAGTAGCCGGCAGCGAAACCAAATTAAACAGCCTTGGCTTAGATAAAGCTGATGCCGCTGCAGCCCAAAAGTTTTTTGATGAAAAGATTGATCAACTGTGGCAGAAGATAACCCCGGATGGAAGTCTATCGATTGTGAAACTGGATACCGGTAAAGAAGCATACAAAGTGTTGGAGGCTGCCCGCCGCGCCGGTAATACTGTAAACAAATACCTGAATGCAAAGCGCATTTCAGAAGCTTCGGTGTTTAATGCTACGGAGCAAACAGCTATAGCTTATGCTTTTGTAGAAGGCATAGCGCTGAGCAATTATGAGTTTTTGAAATACAAGACCAAGGAGAAAAAAGAGAAATCGCTGGCGAAGTTACAGGTGGATGCCCGTAGCTTAAGCAAAGCTGAGTTGGATGTATTGAGCAAAATGGTTACGGCTAACTTTTTTGCCCGCACCTTGATTAATGAGCCGCTCTCCTACTTAACAGCCGTGCAACTGAGCAAGGAAATACAAAAGGCAGGCCGTGATTACGGCTTTAACGTGCAGGTGCTTGATAAAAAGAAAATTACCCAGTTAAAGATGGGTGGTTTATTATCGGTAAACCGCGGCAGCCAGGACCCGCCAACCTTTACCATACTGGAATACAAGAACCCTAAAGCCAGAAATAAAAAACCAATTGTGCTGGTTGGTAAAGGTGTTGTTTACGATACCGGCGGCTTAAGCTTAAAGCCAACGCCTAACAGCATGGATATGATGAAGTGCGACATGAGCGGCGCTGCTGCAGTTGCAGGTATTTTTGCTGCTGTTGCTTCGTTGAAGTTGCCGGTGCATATAGTGGGTTTAATACCTGCCACCGATAACCGCCCCGGCGAAAATGCTTATGTACCTGGCGATGTTATTGAAATGATGAGCGGCATGAATGTAGAAATGCTGAATGCCGATGCCGAAGGCCGTATGATTTTGGCAGATGCTCTGCACTATGCTAAACGCTATAACCCTGAATTGGTATTTGACTTTGCTACCCTGACCGGTGCTGCTAAAGCCGCTACCGGTGGTGTTGCTTCGCCATATATGGGCACTGCCAGCGAAGAGGTAAAGAGCAAACTAATTAACAGCGCAAATAACACCTACGAGCGTTTGATTGAATTCCCGATGTGGGATGAGTATGGTGATATGATTAAGAGTGATGTGGCCGATATTAAAAACGTAGGCGGACCTGAGGCAGGTGCTATTACTGCAGGTAAATTCCTGGAGCATTTTACCGATTACCCATGGATGCACTTTGATATTGCCGGCACGGCTTACCTGATGGCGGAGGACAGTTATCGCGGTAAATACGGAACGGCTGTGGGCGTGCGCCTTATCACCGACTTTTTGAAGAACTATTAATAAGCAGTTAAAGCTTTGGGCCAGGCCCGCAAGTAAGGATGGAAAATAAAAGATACCGTGTTGGCATAACCTTAGGCGACTACAACGGCGTTGGACCGGAAGTGATTATTAAAGCGCTGGAAGATGAGCGATTGTACCGGTATTGCAGTATTGTAGTATACGGGCAGCGCAACATTATAAGCTACTACGCTAAGTTGCTGAAGGTGCAGAACTTTAACATACAGGAAGTTACTGATACCGAGAAGCTGAACCCTAAAATTCCGAATGTAATTAACTGCTGGAATGAACAGGTGCAGATACAACCAGGGCAGGTTACCAGCGAAGCAGGTATGCGCGCATTGCTTTGCTTAAATACAGGTATAAAAGATTTGATTGCAGGGAATATTGATGTGCTTGTAACAGGCCCTGTGAACAAGAGCACTATTAGCGAACACCATCCAGATTTTAAAGGCCAAACTGAACACCTGAGCAAAGAAGCCGGCAACGAAAATTCGATGATGTTGTTGGTGGATGATGCTTTGCGCGTAGGTTTGGTTACCAATCACGTTTCGCTGAAAGAGGTGACCGGTAAGATTGATGCCAACCTGATTTACAACAAAATTGAGATCCTGAACCAGGCGCTGAAGCGCGACTTTTTAATTAACCGTCCGCGTATTGCCGTGTTGGGCTTAAACCCACATGCAGGCGACAACTCGCTGCTGGGCAAGGAAGAGAAAGACATTATAGCCCCGGCTGTTAACCGTGCTAAAGAAAAAGGCATACTGGCTGTGGGACCATTCCCGGCCGACGGCTTTTTTGGTGCACACCACTATAGCAAGTTTGATGGTGTGTTGGCCATGTATCACGACCAGGGCTTAGTGCCTTTTAAAACCCTATCGTTCGGCACTGGGGTTAATTTTACTACCGGTTTAAATGTGGTGCGCACTTCGCCCGACCACGGCACAGGTTACGATATAGCAGGCAAAAATGTAGCCTCGCCCGATTCGTTACGCAATGCCATTTTTACGGGATTAGATGTAGTGCGCAACCGCGAAGACTTCAAGGAAATGACTGCCAACCCGGTGGAGAAAGTGAAGGTAGAGAAGGAGTAGTAAAGTGCTTAAAACCCGCCCGATTTAGTTTTTCCTTATTTTTAATCCATTTAAAACCAAAGGATTAGAACAGTAAGTTGGCCGTTTTAGTAATTTACCTATATTTGCAGCAATAAATAAAATTTTTTATGCAACAAGGTAATGTAAAGTTTTTCAATGAGACAAAAGGCTTCGGATTCATTAAAGAAGCTGAAACCGGAAAAGAGTATTTTGTCCATGTATCAGGTTTGAACAACAAAATTAAAGAAGGCGACGCTGTAACTTTTGAAGTTCGCGAAGGCAAAAAAGGCCCTAACGCTGTTAACGTGAGTTTAGTTTAATACTGAATGATACAATGAAAAGCCCCGCCCACAAAGCGGGGCTTTTTTGTTTATAGCTTTTTATGCTTTAAAAATCTGTATCGCCATCCGTTCTATCCAGCCCTTCGGCAATAACAACTGACTACCAATTTGCACCCGGTTAACTAAGCCCGGAACATACCCCACCTTACCTGCAAATAGTGCATTAACAGCTCCCGCCGCTACTACATCCGAAGTCATTTCAAACTTATTGGCTGCTTTTACCAGGCGTTTATTGCCTAACATACCTGCGCGCTCCATAAAGCTTGTACCCGTAGCACCGGGACTAAGGCAGGTTACACTTACACCTTTACCGTATAACTCGGCTGCCAGGCCGCGTGAGAATGAAAGCACCAGTGCCTTGCTGGCTGCATACAAACTCATAAACGGCACTGCCTGGTAGGCTGCTGTGCTGGCCACATTTAGAATATACGCTTGTTGCTGTTTGCGCAGATGTGGAAGCATAACGTGTGTAAGGACAATCAGGCTTTCAACATTCAGGTGCAGCATGTTTAACTGGTCCTCCAGTTTCAAATCGGCGAAAGCACCCCATAAACCGTATCCTGCATTGTTTGCCAGCACAGCTAACGGAATGTTGTTAGAACGAACATAGGCTTCCAATTCTGCCGGAGCCGAATGCTGCGATAAATCAACAGCTATTGTTTGCACCTGTACGCCGTATTGTTGTGTTATATCGTTTGCCAATTGTTGTAGCAAATCGGTAGAACGGGCCGTTAGCAGCAAATCGAATTTTCGTTTGGCAAATTCATGTGCCAGGCTTTTGCCTATGCCTTTGCTTGCTCCTGTTATCAGCGCGTATGCCATAGCGGTGTTTTTGTAGTGAATGTATACAGTTGCGGGCAATTACACAGATAAGCCTGCTACACTTGTTGTAAAGTGTAGAGTAGCTGTAAAATACATGGTTATTTTTGCGGCAGGGTTAATACCTGTATTAAAGTATCGGCGTGGACACAAAATATACATTCGATTTATCGCATCCTGTTTTTAAAATAATAGCTGAAGCCGCCGATGCGTTGGGCGTAGAAGCTTATTGCGTAGGCGGTTATGTGCGCGATCAGCTACTGGGCCGCACCTGCAAGGATATTGATTTTGTGTGCGTAGGCAGCGGTATTGAACTGGCCCAGAAAGCAGCCTCGCTGGTTCCGCACGATGTGCATGTTTCGTATTTCAAAAATTTCGGGACGGCACATTTCAGGTGGCACGATCTGGATATTGAGTTTGTGGGAGCGCGTAAAGAATCGTATGAGCGCAACAGCCGTAAGCCCGTGGTAGAAGATGGTACACTGGAGGACGACCAAAACCGCCGCGACTTTACCATTAATGCTCTGGCCCTTTCCATGAACATGCAAACGTTCGGAAAACTGATAGACCCTTTCAACGGCTTGCAGGATTTAGAAAACAAACTGATCCGCACGCCTCTTAACCCGGATATTACATTTAGTGATGACCCATTGCGCATGATGCGGGCTATTCGCTTTGCCACGCAGTTGGGCTTTACCATTCTGCCCGAAACATTTGAAGCCATTAAACGAAACAGGGAGCGCATCCATATTATTTCGCAGGAGCGCATAAGCGATGAGTTGAACAAAATAATACTGGCTGCCAAACCAAGCACCGGCTTTATACTGCTGGAAGAATGCGGCTTGCTGGAGATCATCTTTCCCGAGATGCAAAAGCTAAAGGGTGTAGAAAATTACGAAGGCAAAGGACACAAGGATAATTTTTACCACACCCTGCAGGTATTGGACAACATTACCAAAACCACACGCGACCTTTGGCTGCGCTGGGCGGCTATTTTACACGATATAGCTAAACCACCTACCAAGCGTTTTGTGCCGGGCGAAGGTTGGACCTTCCACGGTCACGAAGTATTAGGCAGTAAATGGGTGCCCAAAATTTTCAGGCGCATGAAGTTGCCTATGGGTAACGAAATGAAGTTTGTGCAGAAGCTGGTTTTTTTGCACCTGCGCCCCATTGCATTAACCAAGGAGGAAATTACTGACTCTGCAATCCGCCGTTTATTGTTTGAAGCAGGTGATGATATTGAAAGCCTGCTGATGCTTTGCGAAGCGGATATTACCAGTAAGAACCGCGAAAAGGTAAAGCGCTACCTGATGAAGTTTGAACAGGTGCGCGAAAAGTTGAAGGAGGTGGAAGAAAAAGATCGCGTGCGGAATTTTCAGCCACCGGTTAGCGGCGAACTAATTATGGAAACCTTCGGCATTGCGCCTTCGCGCGAAGTGGGAGTGATAAAAGAGGCGATAAAGGAAGCTATACTGGATGGCAAAATTCATAATGACTACAACGAAGCCTATGCGCTGATGCTGGAATTAGCTGCCGGCTTAGGGTTAAAGCAGGTGAAGTAAAATGGAAGCGGGAAAATTTTTAATTGTAATTGCAGGCCCAACAGCAGTAGGCAAAACCGCTTCATCTATTAACCTGGCATTGCGTTATAAAGCAGAGATCATCTCGGCTGATTCAAGGCAGTTTTACCGCGAAATGACGATTGGCACCGCCAAGCCTACCGAGGCAGAGTTAAATGCCGTAAAGCATCATTTTGTAAACAACATCTCCATACACAACAAAAATTACAGCGCCGGCAAATACGAAGCCGAGGTACTTGATTTTTTAGAGCACTATTATACCAAACACGATATAGCGGTAATGGTTGGCGGCTCGGGGTTGTTCATTAATGCCGTATGCAGCGGGTTCGATAAGTTTGAAAATGCTGACCCAGCACAATTGTACGTAGTACGAAATTTACTGAACACCAAAGACCTAAGCTGGTTGCAACAGGAAGTAGAACGACTTGACCCCGAATACTACGCGATAGTTGATACCAAAAACCCGGTGCGGTTAAAACGCGCGCTGGAAATAATTTATACCACCGGCAAAAAATACAGCGAACAACGGATTGGTAAAAAAGCGGAACGCCCCTTTACCTGTATAAAGATTGGCCTTAGTTTGCCGCGTGAGCAATTGTATGAGCGCATAAATACCCGTGTAGATAAAATGATGGAAGAAGGGCTGCTGGAAGAAGTAAAGCAGCTTTATCTGCACAAAAAACTGCATACGCTTAATACCGTAGGCTATACGGAGCTTTTTGATTTTATTGAGGACAAACTGAGTTTAGACGAAGCCGTAGAGTTAATAAAACAGAACACCCGCAACTACGCCAAGCGGCAAATGACCTGGTTCAGGAAAGATGATGGTATTAAGTGGTTTCAGCCCGAACAAGAGCAAGAAATTGTTAGCTATATTAACGGACAAATAATCCGTAATGTGTAAGGTGTCCAAAGAATTAAAGTTGTGCTCGTGCGGAGGAGAAGTTTCCGAAGCAGATGTGGTACAATTAGATAACTATTGGATATATGAACGCCTTGGTAACGGTGAACAGACCTTATACAAGATAGGCGAGGCAGTGTTCCAAATGGATGAAATAGACCGATTAAACCTGCCCCGGCTAAAGCAACTATTGAATGAACGGAACTGCTTTGATTTTGAATTAGTGCCACAGGAGAAAGACCGATTACATTTATGTTTCACGTTTAAAGAACCGCCTTGCAAAAAATACTTTGAGTTTAAATACGAGGAGGGTGCCTGGCAATTTATCGGCGAAATGGATTGGCTGGAAGAAAACTTAGATGGATTAAACTACGCAACTTACCGTTTTGGGAAGATTGAAAACCCTTTAGCGTGAAAGCCGCCCTCCGTCAATATCTTTCTATTCCCCGCTTCATCATCTACCTGATGCTGGCCGATGTGTTTTTGCAGCTCATCAATTCGGCCTTTACCATGTTGCTGAATTACCTGATGCTGGACCATGGCTTTAAGGATTTTGAAATAGCCAGCATGGTAGGCAACCGATACCTTACTGTATTATTGTGTTCGGTACCATTGGCACTGTTTGTAAAAGGCAAACGACTGAAGCCAATCATGCTGGCGGGCAGCATCTCCTCTCCTGTTGTAGCCCTGTTATTGATATTTGCCATACATACCCATAACAGCGAGTTGATACGCA
This sequence comes from Chitinophagales bacterium, assembly GCA_046329495.1. Lineage (GTDB taxonomy): Bacteria > Bacteroidota > Bacteroidia > Chitinophagales > LD1 > Bog-950. Next base: position 432,767 of record JAXLUO010000002.1, read on the forward strand.
TCTTAATGTCGTTATGGGGAATCAGTTTTTCGTTGCTGCAAATACTGGTGATGCCATACATATTGCTGAACGGAAGCAAGGAACACGAAACAGAATCAATAGCCTTATTTTTTTCGGCAGGTAACTTTACAACCATCATTACCGGTGTTTTAAGCTATTTGCTTCCGCTGGCGCATCCGTTTTTTACTACCGAAGCATTGCTGATTTTCTATTCAACGCTGGGTCTTGCAGGCATATGGTTTATAAAGAGTTTGCCCGATAAAGAAACGCTTGGATCAAAGGTGCCCTTTACACAAGTGCATACCGATTACGACTGGGCACGGATTGCCCGGGCCGTGGTTCCTACTTTTATAATTGCGTTAGGTGCAGGGTTTACTATTCCTGTTATCAATCTCTTTTTTCATGATGTGCATGGCATGGAGGCTCCGCAGTTTTCGTTGATGAACTCAGCGGCTTTTACCCTGGTGGCTGTTTCGGCCCTATTAATTCCAGAGATAAAAAGAAAATTCGGTTACCAGGTAGCCATCACATTGGTACAATCGCTGGCTGTAATTCTATTATTTACCATGGCTACTACCGAGTGGTACAACTATACCCATTGGGGCTTGCTGATTGCCGTAGTAACTTATACCCTTAGGCAGCCTTTAATGAATATGGCCGGGCCTATGACCAGCGAATTAACCCTGAACTATGTGGGCGAAAAAAACCGGGAAATGATATCAGCTATTAATGCCGCTATATGGAGCGGTTGCTGGTTTGTAAGCGCAAAAATATTTTCGGTATTACGCGAAGCAGGCATAGCCTATTCCAACATCATATTTATTACGGTAACGCTTTATATAATTGGCGTAGCCTGGTATTACTGGCTAATTAAAGCCTATCAACGCCAACACCATCAGCACTGATCAGGAAGGCAACGTAAACACAAATTCGGCTCCTGCACCTGCCTGGCTGTTTACGCGGATATGCCCACCGTACGATTCGATTATTTTTTTGCAGATAGCTAAACCTATTCCTGTGCCTTCAAATTCCTCCTGGGTGTGCAGGCGGCGGAAAATTTCGAAAACCTGTTCCTGGTATTCAGGCGCTATGCCAATACCGTTGTCCCTTATTGAGAATTCGGTTTTAACACCATTGCGTTTAAAGTTGAGTTCTACCCTTGGCCGTTCACTTTTGTTGTACTTAATAGCATTACCTATAAGATTGGAGAAGACATGAATGGCCTGGGTACGGTTAACTTTTAAAGGCGGCAGATTGCCCGGTATCATCAACTCCACCGCTTTTTCGTGCACAATGGCTTTTATATCCGAGGTAACCGTTTGTATTACCTCATTTAAATCGGCGGTTTCGTTATGGTCCTGTTTAAAATCGGTAGTGGTATAAAGGAAGATATCGCTGATAAGTTGATTGAGATGCTTTACTGACCTAACGGCATCATCCACCATTTCGGCTGATTCGGCATCCAGTTGATTACGGCGTTTCAATAACTGTAAGTATGTAGCAATATTGCGCAACGGTGTTTTTAAGTCGTGCGAAGTTACATAGGCAAATTGCTTTAAGCCGGCGTTTACCTTTTCCAATTCGTGATACGCCGCCTTTATCTTTTCCTCAGCCAGTTGACGTTCGGTAATATCCAAACCAAATCCTATAAGGCCCAACACCTGACCGGTACCCTGTGCACGAATAGGTGCAATACCGCGCATGGTTACATGTGTTTTGCCGTGCTTATCAATTGCACGTTCTTCCATGGTGCTTACCTTACCTGTTTCAAGTGCACGTAAATACATTCTGTGTCTTTCTAACACAAAGCTTTTATCCAGATTGCGCCGTTCGGCGTATTCATAATCTGTTTTACCAATCATCCACTCCCTTAGTTCATCATCCTGTATGCTATGCTTGTTTAAAAAGGTAAACCGCAGTTCGGTATCCAGCATGGCAATATCAATAGGCATTTGATCGAGCGCAGTATTGTAAAAATTACGTTGCTCTAACAGCTTATTGTTACGTATTTCGTGCCGTTTTTGCTGATTGGCTGTTTTACGCAGGATTACAAACATTACCAACAGAATGGTGACAAACTTTACGGGGATGGTAAGATGATAAACAAGCATTTGTTGCTCTATAGGCAATCCATAATTCTGTAGCCCGGGTTGGTATACATGGTAAAGTATATAGAACAAAAAATCGAGTGTAACACACAGCATAATAAGCCTTACCTGCCGCGGATGAAAGAGCACCAATGGCAATAAGGCCGAAATGATAAGAAAATCTATTACACGTGTTTCGTAACCCAGATAAATAGCCTGCCCGAATATGCTGAGGCCAAGTGCTATAATGCCCAGTACCCTGCCGGTTTGAAACCACCCTTTATAAATTAAAACACTTAAGGCCATAAAGGTGGCAATCATGGCTGTTAGCAACCAAACCACCAGGTATAAGCCCAGCATGGCACATACGCCACCTAATACCAATAAGGTTAATCCCAGGAAGTACACAATCTGGTTCACCAGCACTATGTTCTCCTTATCAGGATGGTCACTATCGGGTCCAACCCCCAGGTAAGAAACCTTCTCCCAGGCGGTATGTAGGGTATGGCGCATGCTTACAGACCCTGATTTTACGGAGGCCGTTAAAATTTGTTCTTACCGTTAATGAATGCTTAAAAAAATAAACGTTCATATATCCCCTTAAGGACGCCTCGGCATTTTTGTTTAACCTTGCGTTATGTCGCTGGCAGGCTTAAACATTGATAAAACCTGGACGCTGTTTCTTGACCGGGACGGCGTAATAAACCTTCATTACCCAAACGATTATGTAAAAAAGTGGGATGAATTTTACTTTCTGGAAGGAGCCCTGGACGCCATCAAAACGCTTTCATCTGTGTTCAGGCGCATACTGATTGTTACGAACCAGCAAGGCGTTGGCAAGGGTATTATGGAACCTTACCACCTGGAAGAGATACATGATGAAATGTTGAAGGAGGTGCGCAAATACGGCGGACGTATACATGCCATTTATGCGGCTACTGATCTGGTTGCAAACGATCATCGCGGCATGCGCAAACCGGCTATTGGTATGGCTAAGCAGGCAAAAAAAGATTTCCCTGAAATAGATTTTAGCAAGTCGCTGATAGTAGGTGATTCGGTTAGCGATATGCTGTTTGGCCGTAATGCGGGCATGAAAACCGTTTTTGTGGGCGATGAAAGCCGCTTAACGGGTGAGGATACTAAACTTGTAGATTACTACTGCGAGAGCCTTGCTGAATTTGCAAGGCAGGTAAGCCACAACCAACCTAATTAGTGGCTGAAATAAAAATACTCTGGCTCCATTTGCGGATACCCGGAATACGCTCGAGATACTTACCCAACCAAATGGAAGGCCCTATCAGAAACGATGGAATACCGGGTAACAAAAAGTCCCGGAACTCCACCTTGATATTTTTATAGCCAGCCTTTTGCAACACTTCCGTTATAAACTTATCGGAGAAGGCCATTTCATCTGGCTCCAAATGTGTTAGCTTACGCAGAAACGGGAAAGTAAAAATGAAGTATACGTATGGATTGCAGATGTTAGGTTCAAGAAAAATGATCTTACCATTCTCCTTCAACAGGCTTTTCATGTTCACCGCAGCATCATCTAAATGATGATATAAGTGGTGCAGTATTCCGTTACCTATTATGTAATCGAACTTCTCGCCTTTAAAGTCGGCTGCTTTATTAAAATCAAGCACCTCATAGCGCAGGTTCATCAGCTTGTATTTATACTGTGCTGCTTCCACGAACGGATGGCATAGATCGGTACCCAACACCTGCATACCGGTTTTGCCGGCTAACAAAAAAGCATTTTTACCGGTGCCGCAGCCAATTTCCATTACACTTTTATTAGGGCGCACCACCATTTGCGACACCATATAATCGCAACGGCGTTCGGCACGTATACGGGTTGATTTACTATCGCCCCAAACCTGGTTATAACCTCTGTCGTCCTTAATATTTTCCATAGTTGAGTGGGCTTATTTTTTTGCAATTACTGTATAACCAAGAGGGTCGTCATCGCTGCCCCAGTTAAACCAAAGCGCAAGATGTACCGCTAAAATAGTAAGCACCAAAATGGGTGAAGTAAGTATCCAAAATGGCACAAACAACCAACGCCACCAGGCTTGTGGCAACAGATTGCGAAACCATAGCACAATAACCTTGTTACCAATATTAGGGATATCGGAGCCCCTGGGAATAATTTCTACTTCGCTAAAGCCTGAAAACATGGTTTTGAGCGAACTTGGTGTATAACGAAAATAATCGTGCGGCATATAATGATAACGGGCGCTCCAGGGTATGGTAACAAAGGCTGTTCCGCCTTTTTTCATTACCCGGTGCATTTCGTTAATCAATAGTTGATAGTGTGCCACATGTTCCAGCACCTCGGTGCAAATAAGACCATTAAATTTTTCCGCTTCAAAAGGTATATCCTTGCCATTAAATGGCACTATATCAGGATTATGGTAATCGAAGTTCCCAGCCTCTACAATATCAATACCGGTGTATTTAGTGGTGCTGCTATTAAGTAAAAAACGATAAGGCGACTGACCACAACCCACATCCAGCACCTCGCCGGCAAAAGACGGTAATAGCTTTTTTGCATGACGGTAGATGGTTAGAAATTGCAGATCGAGCGGCATACGCCCATAAAACTTGAGCGCTCCTTTAAATCCGGTAGGTGGTTGATGCGAAAACGGGCGAAATCCTTCTGCCATAAAGCTGCCAAATATACACTTTGCAGCAGTTTAGCCAAGTATAGCCGGCAGGTATGGCATTCTAATATTCCTTCCTGAAAATGTTGCGGCGTATGAACTTAGGTCTGCGTTTGACCTCCTCAAATATCTTGGCCTGGTATTCGCCCAGAATTGAGATGGCCAGCATATTAAGTCCTCCGAAGAACAGTATTAAAACAATGATGGTAGTGATACCGTGTGGCACATTGCGGAACACGAAGTAGGCTACTATTTGAGCGATGATAGCCACAAACGATAGCAGGGTTAAACCCCACCCCACGTAGGTTAACAGTTCGAGCGGAACAAAGCTGAAACTGAAAATTGCCTTACGTGCCCAACCAATGTTCTTGCGCCAGTTATTGGTGGTTACACCAAACATACGTTCGGGGCGGATATAGTCTACCCCTGTTTGCTTAAAGCCCACCCAGGCACGCAAACCGCGCATAAACTGGTCGGTTTCGGGCAGTTTAATAAGCTCGTTTACCACCTTGCGATCCATCAGGCTAAAGTCGCCGGCATCTAATGGCACGGGCACATAACTTACACTGCGGAACAAGCGATAGAACAGCTTATAGAAAGTAACAAGGGTTTGGTTGCCTTCGCGGGCTACGCGGCGGCCATATACTACATCAAAACCTTTTTGCCATTCGTTGTAAAATTGTTCAATTAACTCAGGTGGGTCCTGTAAATCACCATCGAGCAGAATTACCCCATCACCGGTTGAAATTTCCATACCGGAGAGGAAGGCACTTTGCGAACCGAAGTTGCGCGAATGCTCAATGGCGATAACGTGGTCATCTTCGTTTACAATGCGCTGCAATACCTGCGCGGTATCATCGGGCGAGCAATCGTTTACAAAGATTATTTCGTAGTCAACCCCAATTTTATTAAAGGTATCGGTTAAGCGTTTGTGCATGTAAGGGATGGCCTGCCCGTCCTTATAGCAAGCGATAACTGCCGTAAGCTTATGGCGGATTTTATCCTGCACCAGTTTCTTTTCGTACAGGGGCATGGAATAATCCTTCTGCCACTCCCAGGTTTTGCGCAAGCCATCGGAAAGCTGGGTTTCGCTTTGCCAGTTCAACAGCTCTTTGGCCCTGGCGGCATTACCATACCATTCCTTTAAATCCCATTTACGGTTAGGCATATCGCCCCATTGCGGTTCGCCCTGCAGATTAAACAGTTGCTTTGCTTCGCCTGCTATTTCGCGAATGGTGGTTTTGCGGTTGCTGGCAATGTTCAGCGACTGACCTTTTAGCTTTTGAATTTGGGTAGCTGAAAGCACCGTTGCTAATACGGCATCATCCACGTACACAAAATCGCGGGATATATCAGGCTGTACCAATGGCGGGTAATCGCCCTTCATGCCCTTTGAAATAATAACGGGTATAAGGCGGTCGGGCTCCTCGTAAGGGCCGTAAATGGAATAATAACGCAGGTTAACGATAGGCACTTCCTTAATAGTGCCATAGAACTTAACCATTTGGGCCGCACTTGCTTTAGTTACCGCATAGTGCGAGTTGGGCACTAATGGAGCATCTTCGGCGGGACCGCCGGCGTTTAAGCCATACTCGGAACTGCTGCCTGCATGCACAAAAGCCGAAGTAGCATATTTGGTAGATACTTCAAGCAAGTTAAGCAAACCAATAAAGTTGGTTTCGTAAATCAACTCTACATTATCCTGTTTGCTGTAAGCTCCATACGCTGCCAGATCGAAAATGGTTTTAAACCGGTATTGATCGAACAAACGTTCAAGCTGATCCTTTTTAATGATGTTGCAATGCAGTATGTGTTTCGGATTCACATCATCCAGGCGCCAGGGTATAAAAGGCTTGCTGGTAACGGCATATACATCATCCCGTTGTGCCAACAAGGCTCTTACCAGATTAGCGCCAATGAAACCACCTGCGCCAAAAACCACAATGGGGCCTTCGAGCTGGCGTATTTCAGATGCAATTTTTTCCTGTAAGGTCATGGGTGTAAATATGGGTAAAAAGTACGACCGCTCCCAAAAGTTGAGGGAGCGGTCGTAAAACTTATGTTTAGCTGAAGTGCCGGCGCTTATTCCTCGCGGAAGGAGTTCAGCATATGATCCATTTTATCCTTGTACTGGTCGCGGAACTTAGTCATAGTCCAGGTCATTACCTGATACAAATGGTCTTTACCTTCAATAAAATCGATGGTATAAAAAACATCGTAGCTATCAACCTTACCTTCAAAGGTATTACGCAGGGCACGCAGACCGTTGATTGTTAATTCGCGCTGGTGGAATTCTTTAAAATCCTGCACATTATTCTTGTAGTTATTAGCCATCAGATCGCAGAAACCGAGCCAAAGCGACGTATCGCTTTTCTTTTTGCCCAGCAAACCGGCATCGCGCAGGGCAGAATCAACGCTAAGTTTAGTTTCATCGATAGCTATGATATAAAACTCACCGGTTAAGTCGGCATATTGCAAAGAGGCATCATCGTTCAGGTTGTTTTGCTGCGTCATGTTATCGGGCAGTGCAATAGAGTATTGCGCCACTTTAATGCGCTTAAAGCCTTCGCCATCGGGGTTAACAGGTTTGGTTTCTGTAGCCGCAGCAGGTTGGTCGGTTGCAGGCTTATTGTTGCACGAAGCAAACAACAACAGGGCAGCTGCAACTGCCAGGGTAATTCTTTTCATGAGTAGTTTGGTTTAGCGCGGGCAAGATAAAAACCTTAGCCGATAAACCCGGTAAGCGCCCCGGTAAGATTTTCGCCGCCCAGGCTATTTTCGGCCTGGTGGAATTTTTGATCGCCGTATTTACCGGAGATGTAACCATTTGCCGCTAAAGAAAGCATTTTGATGCCACGTGAAAGGCGGTTCATTAAGTGCCATGAAAGTGTTTCGCGCAAGCCGCATTCGCCGTTGTGTTCTTCGATGGTAATCAGTTTACCGGTACGGTTAACAGCGTCAGCCAGTTCAGCAGGAATATCAATAATAGGGAAAACGCTGAGCACCCAAATTTCCAGATCTTCTGCTAAAGGATGATTACAGATGTTTTCTAAAACGGGACCAGTGCCAACCACAACCCCGCGGTTACCGCTTTTGATTTTACGCCATGGCGAGAACCCTTCAATCTGTGCATTGATTTTAGCACCCATATTCAGGCGCAGGTAGTTAGGGTTAGGATCGGCTACCATTTGGTTGATGGCTTGCTCTACATCGCTTGCTAAAAAGGGCACGTATACGCGCATGTTAGGTAAAATGCGCATAGCCCCAATATCTTCAATATTATGGTGTGTGGCTCCCATAATGCCATAACCATATCCGCCGCCGTTACCTACCAGCTTAACAGGTAGTTTATGTAAACAAACATCGTTGCGTATTTGCTCGTACGGGCGTAGGGTAACAAATGGAGAAATACTATAAACAAACGGCAGGAAACCCTCGTAAGCCATGCTGGCTGCCACGGTTACCATGTTCTGTTCGGCAACACCGGCATTAATAAAGTGGTCGCCGAATTTCTCCTGCACTTTCTCTAATGCCATATAGCCCAAATCGCCTGTAATAAAAGCCATGTTGGGGCTTTTATCGAAGGCTTGAATCATACTATTGGCAAACTCTACACGCATGGTTAAGCACTATTTAATGGTAGCCAAACGGCCGGTATAATCTTTTTCAATTTCGGAAAGCACGGCATCGTACTGGTCGTCCTTCATAGGCAGGTAATGGCAATCCAGTTTATCTTCATACTGTTTCCAACTACGGCCTTTGGTGGTGTTGCAGATAATAGCAACCGGGCCCCAGGCACCGGGCACCTGCAAACGGGCATGTTCCAGCGATTCAAAATCGTGCCCATCGGCCTCAATAACCTGAAAGCCGAATGCCTTGATTTTGTCTGCCAGGGGCTCCAATTTCATTACATCCTCGGTGCGGCCATAGCCCTGCAAACGGTTGCGGTCGATTAACCACACCACATTGGTTAAGTGATGATGGGCGATAAACAGCGCTGCCTCCCAGGTAGAGCCTTCATTGATCTCACCATCGGAGGTAATGCAAAATATCTGCTTATCGGTTTTCTTTAATTTATTGGCAATGCCCAAACCGGCGGCAATAGAAAGTCCATGGCCTAAACTGCCGGTGGCAAAGGGTACGCGCTTTAGTTTGTTTACCGGCGGGTGTGCTGCCAGGTAGGTGTTGTTCTTGTAAAAGGTTTGAATGTCCTCTTCGCTCAGAATGCCTTCTTCGGCCAGTGTGCTGTAGATAGAAGCGGCTGCATGGCCTTTAGAAAGGATGATCTCGTCGTTATCCTTCATCCAGCCAAAACGCACAAAGGTGATGACCTCAGCAACGCTAAGCGAACAACCCACGTGACCGGCATTGGCCATTTTATACATGCCCAAAAAGCGGCGCTTAATGTTGTAAGCTTTTGTTAGTAAATCGTGATGATTTTGGATGGCCATTGCGGGCACGAAAATAGCCTTTCGGGGTTAATTCGGAAGTGGTTAGAGATAGGCTTTCACTTTATTTCACCTCTTTTACCCAGTTCCACGGCTTCCAGCACTTCAATTTTACCCTTATTAAGGGTAAAGCGCAACACGGTTTTGATTTTATGAAAGCCTTGCACACCCGCTGCACCGGGGTTCATGGCCAGCATATTGTTGTATTTAGGGTCCTTGGCTACCCGTAGAATATGGCTATGCCCGCAAATGAAAATATCAGGCTTTACTTCTTCAATTTGCCTGCGTGCTTTAGGCTCGTAGTTACCCGGGTAACCGCCGATGTGGGTCATTAAAATTTTAAATCCCTCGCGTTCGGCAATCCAGTTTAGCGGGTATTCGCTGCGGATGGTTTTGTCATCGATATTGCCGTAAACGGCGTAGAAGGGTTTGAAGTTTTTAAGTTCGTCGCAAAGCGCAATAGTGCCTAAGTCGCCGGCATGCCAAACTTCGTCCACGTCTTTAAACACCTCCAAAACTTTGGGATCGAGATAACCGTGTGTATCGCTTATTAAACCTATGCGTAACATGGCGGATTATTCGGTAAACAGGGCCGGCAGATCGGTTGTAGCCTTGCGGTAATCTTCGGGTATACCGATGTCGATAAAATAGCTATTGAACTCCTTCCCGAAAAAGCGCATGCGGTGCACTTGCCGCTCCAATACATCCTTTTCGAATGAAAATTTGTAGGGCAGGTCCTGATCCTCGCGGCGTTCGATGCGGTCGAAGATTCGTTTATCAAACAGGTAAACCCCACCGTTAATCAGGCCTTCTTCGCAGAACCTCTTCTCGGCAAATTCAAGAGCCTGGCAATCGCTGTTTACTTCAACGGTGCCATAGCGATCGAACTTTTGCAGGCGCTTGAGCGAAAAGGCGATATCGGCATTTTTTTCGAAATAGAATTCGCGTAGATCGTTCAGTGGCACATCAAAAAAGGTATCGCCGTTCAGTACAAAGGCAAGCCCATCTACATAGCGAAATGCTTCGCGGATACCGCCGCCGGTGCCCAGGGGTTCGTTTTCCTCGGCATACGAGATAGTAATGCCTTTGTATTCCTTACCCAAAAACTGACGGATGATTTCGTTTTTGTAACCAACGCTGAGCACCGCATGTGTAATGCCTTGTTTTTGCAGATAACAAAACACAAAGTGCAAAAATGGCAAGTTGCCGATTGGTGCCATAGGCTTTGGTAAATCCTGCACTACCTCACGCAAGCGGGTGCCGAGTCCACCGGCCAATATGATGGCAGGTATATCGCGGTTGCTTTGCACGTGGGTGTTCGACATGGATTGCTTATGGTTTGGCGAAGAGTTCTTCTTCCACCAATTGACAAATGATATGACCTATCAGAATATGGCTTTCCTGTATACGCGGGGTATCGGTGCTTGGCACATTGAACAGGTAATCGCAGCTATCCTTCATTTTACCGCCTGTTTCGCCAGTAAAGGAGATAACGATCATGCCGCGTTTTTTAGCTTCTTCCTGCGCCAGCAAAATATTTTTTGAGTTACCGGAAGTAGAGATACCAAACAACACATCGCCTTTGCGGCCATGTGCTTTAATGGCACGTTCGTATACTTCGTTATAAGAGTAATCGTTGGCTACGGCTGTCATAAACGAGGTGTTTACGTGCAGAGCTTCGGCAGGTAATGGTTCGCGGTCGCTGTAAAAACGGCCGGTAAATTCTGCTGCCAGGTGTTGTGCATCGGCTGCACTGCCACCGTTACCGCACAGGTAAACGCGGTTACCGTTGCGGAAGGCATTGGCAATTACATGCGCTACTTCTTCAATACGATTTACCAGTGCTTCATCGTTCAGCACCTTGGTTTTTACTTCTATCGAAGCAGCTATGATGGATTTAATCTTGCTCATTTAAACAGTCCATGTAGTTAAACCATGTTGGGTAAAGTTGTAACGCATTACCCGGCCGCCCATTTTGTGCAGGGCGTCAATTACTTTGAATTTGGCATTGTAAGGCGCATAAAAAATCATAAAGCCACCACCACCTGCACCTGAGATTTTACCGCCGGTTGCACCGGCTTTCATCGCTGTGTTATAGATGCTTTCTATCTGCGGATTGCTGATGCCTTCGGCCATTGCTTTTTTGTGCTCCCATCCGTAATGCAATATCTGGCCAATCTGATCTACCTCGCCTTTCAGGATTGCCTCCTTCATGCGCAGCGATTGCTCCTTCAGATTGTGCATGGCATCAATGCTGCTCTTCTTTTTCTTCTTCACATTCTCCGATTGTTTGCGAATAATTTCCGACGACAAGCGGGATGTTTCGGTAAAGAACAGGATGAGGTTATTCTCTAACTCGTGCAGCGAACGTTCTTTTACACGCAGGGGATTTACAATCACCTTATCGCCGGCATAAAACTCCATAAAGTTTACACCGCCAAAGGTGGCCGCGTATTGATCCTGCTTACCGCCATGCATGGCTAAGTCTTCGCGCTCGATTTTATATGCCAAATGGGCAATATCGTATTCGCCTAAAGGCAGTTTCAGCCACTCTACAAAAGCACCCAAAATGGCCACTACCAACGTAGAAGACGAACCCAAGCCCGAACCCGGAGGGGCATCTACATAGGTAGTTAATTCAAACGCTACAGGCTTTTTAAGGTAGTCGCGCACTACGCGGTTATATACGCCCTTGGCTAAATCTAACTGACCGTTTATCGGCAGTTGTTTCTTGGCTTCCAGCGATATCTCCTCACCGCGGTCCATAGCCTTAATGCGGATTTGCTTGCCGCTTAAAGGCTTAATGGTGGCATAGGCATACATGCCGATAGTAATGTTCAATATGGCCCCGCCGTACAGGTCGCTATAGGGCGAAACGTCGGTTCCGCCACCTGCTAAACCTAAGCGCAAAGGGGCCTTGCTACGGATAATCATGGGGGGCTAAGATAAGGGTATAAACTAATTGGCGGGAATCAATGCGGTTACCTCGGCAATTTTTGCCAGCATATTGCTCCAGGCGTATTTCTTCTTCTCCAGGCGTATGTTGTCGCGGAAACGCAGTTCGCGGTGGTTGGCGTAGAAATCTACAATAGCATCGGCAATGCTCTTAGGTGCGGGTTCTACCACATAACCTACTTTGCCATCGGGCACCATTTCGGGCAAGCCGCCTACATTAGTTACCAGCATTGGCCTATCGAAGTGATAACAAATTTGCGTTACGCCGCTTTGGGTAGCATGCTTATAAGGCTGCACCACCAGGTCGGCTGCACAGAAGTAATTGCGCACCTCGTTATCAGGTATAAAATCGGTTTTCAGTATCAACTTATCGGCAATACCCAGGCGGGTAATCTGGTCCCAATAAGGTTTGGCATCGGTATAAAATTCGCCGGCTACCAGCAACTTCACATTCAGTGCACGCACGCGTTCATCGGCCATGGCCTCCAGCAATAAATCAAGGCCTTTATAATCGCGGATAAAGCCGAAGAACAGCATGTATTCGGTGCTTAATTCCAAACCCAGTTTTTCATACGCTTCGGGCTTGGTAATACTCTCACCAAAGTTATCGAACAGCGGATGCGGTGAATAAACCGCAGGCTTTTCTGTATCAAACTTTCTAAGGTCGGTTAACACAGAATCGCTCATGGCCACAAAGCCATCTACCGAGTTTACAAAGTAGCGGATAAAGGCCATGTCGCCGGGCCGCTTTTCGTGCGGTATCACATTATCTAAAATGGATATCACTTTGGTTTTGCCGTTCTTCTTCACTTTGCGTGCAATTGTGCCCAAACACGGGGCCATAAACGGCAACCAGAATTTCACGATCAGCAAGTCGGCATTTAGGGCGGCTATTTCCTTCCCAATCTTCAACCAGTTAAGCGGGTTAACGGAGTTAACCTTTACGTGTATATATAAGTCATCGGGCGACGGTTGGTCGCTATACTGACTTTTACCAGGGAACAGAAATTCGGGATACTGTAAGCTAAACGTGTATATCTGTACGCTGTGGCCCTGGCGCATAAACTCGCGGGCCAAACGTTCATTGTAAGAAGCTAAACCGCCCCGCAGCGGATGCGCGGAGCCGAGGATGACTACTTTCATTTTTCCAGGTTCAAACGGTCGGCTACCAGGTAATGGTTACGATCGGCTGCAGAGCGCGAAACCAATTCCCCTAAAAAGCCGGCCAAAAACAATTGCACACCCACTATGATAGAAAGCAGCGCAATGTAAAACAGCGGCCGCTCGGTCATACGGTATTGTTCGAATACAAACTTGGCAATAGTTAGATATAAAATGGTAATAAAGCCAAGGAAGAAACTTAGCATCCCAAACCCGCCAAAAATGTGCATCGGCCGTTTGCTGAAGCGGGTCATAAAATACACCGAAAGCAGATCGAGGAAGCCGTATAAAAAGCGTTCCATACCAAACTTGGTAACGCCGTATTTACGGGCCTGGTGCTGCACTACCTTCTCCCCTATTTTATGGTAACCGGCCTGCTTAGCCAGCACAGGAATATAGCGGTGCATTTCGCCGTATACTTCCACACTCTTAATTACTTCGTTCTTATACGCCTTCAATCCACAATTAAAATCGTGCAGGTAAATGCCGGTCATAAAACGGGTAGCGGCGTTGTATAATTTAGTAGGAACGGTTTTGGTAATCGGGTCGAAACGTTTTTGTTTCCAGCCACTTACCAGGTCGTAACCATCCACCGCAATCATTTTATACAGATCAGGAATTTCATCGGGCGAATCCTGTAAGTCGGCATCCATGGTAATAACCACATCGCCTTTAGCATGGGTAAATCCCACCTGCAAGGCAGCACTTTTGCCATAGTTGCGCTGAAATTTAATACCCCGTACATTAGGGTTTGCGGCAGCCAACTGCTGCACTACGCTCCACGATTTATCCTTACTGCCATCGTCCATCAACAGCACTTCGTACGTAAAGGCGTTCGCCTTCATCACCCTGTCAATCCAGGCCAGGAGTTCCGGAAGCGATTCTTCCTCGTTAAATAAAGGGACTACAACAGAAATTTGCATGCAGTAAATAAAATCAAAATTCAGGAAGTGGGTTTAAAATCATCCAAAGCGCCGGATTCGCCAACCGGGCCTTTTCCATCGCCATCGCCACGGCGCACGAAGCCACCTATAACCAAACTAAAAATTGCACCAATGCCCAACGAAAAAGCCATTCTAAATGCCTGCGACTTGATAGTAGGTGTTGGATCCTGCGCTTCCATTTCTTTCAGCGTTTTCTCGCGCTGGTCGTCCGGTGCACCAAAACGCTCCATGTATTCATCGGTCTTCTTTAATGCTATCTGCTTTTGCAGAATGGGCAGATCCTTATCAATAACCGCATAAAGCAGGTAGGAATACGTATCGAAAATGAGCGTAGCCGTAATGGAGATGATAAATACAGACACAAAAGCCTGTCCAAAATTTCTGAAGCCTCCAATCTCCTTACGATACGTAATGCTTCCCCATATCATACAGAAAATAAGCACTACATAAATCAGCAACGTCCAAAAGCCGAAAAGGGTTTGCACGCTGATAAGATAGATAGCCATTAAAAGCCCTATCATAGAAAAGCCTGCGATAAGGCCGTATTTAATAAGTGTAGCGTACTTACCCATTTTTGTATTAGTTGAGTTGAAGTAATCCTTTATTTACCACGCCCAGCGCTTTACCTGTAAACGCAGTGCCAATAAACGGCGTATTAGCCGAGAGCGATTTAATATCTTCTTTACTGAAAGTCCATTTCTTCTCAGGATCAAACAGGGTAAGATCGGCCAGGGCACCTTCTTTAATGCTGCCTTGCAGACCTAATACCTTACGCGGGTTCTCAGCAAACAGCGCCACCAGTTGTTCTGTTTTTATCTTGCCAGTAGTGGCAGTAGCCGTAACTGCAAAGGCAGTTTCTAAACCAATCATACCAAAGTCGGCTTTATCAAACTCCAGTTTCTTACAATCTTCGTCCTGCGGATTGTGAGCACTGGTTACCGTATCCACCGTTCCATCGGCAATGCCTTTTATAAGGGCAGCGATATCTTCTTTGCTACGCAGGTGCGGATTAACCTTGCAATTGGTGTCGTACGAACCAACAGCCGAGTCATCCAGCAACAGGTTGTAGGCGTTTACCGAACACGTTACCTGCTGACCTTTCTTCTTAGCACCGCGAATTAACTCAATGCTCTTCTTTAGCGATACATCTAAAAAATGTAAGCGGCCTTGTGTATAGTCCTGCACATACAAATCGCGGTTCACAGCAATCTCTTCAGCCAGAGGTGCTGCACCGGGTAAGCCTAAGCGTGTGCTTACAACCCCTTCCTGCATGGCACCGTTTTTCGATATACTTTTATCCTCGGGGTGTACCATCAATAAACCGTCAAATGCTTTGATGTATAACAAGGCGCGTTCAATAACACCTGCCGAAGGGCTTGGCTTTAATCCATCGCTAAAAGCAACCGCACCTGCCAGGTGCATATCATACATATCGGCTAAATCTTTACCATCGGTATGTTGAGTGGCAGCGCCTACGGGTAGCACCGTTACAATTTCTCCGGCACTTTTGCGCAGCAGATATTCTACCTGTGCCTTGGTATCGGTTACGGGGTTTGTATTAGGCATTGCACAGATATGTGTAAAGCCACCAAAAGCCGCCGCACGGCAACCGCTTTCTACGGTCTCCTTCTGTTCTAAACCTGGGTCGCTCAGGTAGGTATGTAAGTCCACCCAACCAAGCGATACATGCAGATTGGGCAGCTTTACTTCCTGCGCTTTTGTATTGTTAATCAGTTTGGCGCCGATCTTTTTGATCTTACCTTCTGAAATTAAAATATCCTTAACCTGATTGTTATAGGGAGAACCGGCATCAATGATCCGGGCAGAGCGGATGAGAATTTCCATACCGAGGACCAAATATAGGAATTAAAGTGAAAACGGCGGTTTATACAACCGCCGTTTAAAGAATGTTATGTATTGCCCTTTCAGGTGTATTTCAGCTTACTTGTATTCAGCAATTTCCAGCTGAATTTGGGCTAAGAAATCAGCTACCGGCTTGGTGCCCTGGTCGCCTTGGCCCTGGCGGCGGATAGAAACGGCTTTGTCGTTCATTTCCTTCTCACCAATTACCAGCATGTAAGGCACTTTGCGGATCTCTGTATCGCGGATCTTACGGCCTATCTTCTCAGGGCGCTCATCCAGCGTAGCTTCGATACCCGCCTGGCGCAACACTTGGCGGATTTCCTTACCATACTCGTTAAACTTATCAGAGATAGGCAGGATAGCCACTTGCTCAGGCGCCAACCATACCGGGAATTTGCCGGCATAGTGTTCCAACAAGAAACCGATAAAGCGCTCGTGTGTTGAAAGCGGTGCACGGTGAATGATGATCGGACGTTCCTTTTCGTTCTTTTCGTTGGTGAACGAAAGGTCGAAACGCTCAGCTTGTGCAAAGTCAACCTGGTTGGTAGCGATGGTAAACTCGCGACCGATGGCGCTCCAAATCTGGATGTCGATCTTAGGTCCGTAGAAGGCAGCTTCATCAGCTACTTCCACAAACGGCAAGCCCGACTTAACCAGTACGTTGCGTACCATCTCTTCGGTTTGCTTCCACATCTCGGGGTTGTTGATGTATTTCTGACCCAGCTTTTCAGGGGCATGGGTGCTAAAGCGCATCTGGTATTTATCAATACCAAAGATCTTGAAATACTTTACATACAGTTCGTTCACCTTCATAAACTCTTCCTCAAACTGCTCCTTGGTGCAGTAAATGTGGGCATCGTTCATTTGCAGGGAACGCACACGCATTAAGCCGAACAACTCACCGCTTTGCTCGTACCGGTAGCAAGTACCGTATTCGGCAAAACGCTGTGGCATATCGCGGTAGCTTTTTGGTGTAGCACCAAATATTTTGTGGTGGTGCGGGCAGTTCATGGCCTTCAGGTAGTACTTGCTGCCTTCCATTTCCATTGGGGGAAACATACTTTCGGCATAGTATGGCAGGTGACCGCTGCGCATGTATAAAGCATCTTTTGCAATATGCGGACTCTTAACACGCACATAGCCCTGCTCCTGTTCGTTCTTCTTGGCCAGCGCTTCCAGCTTTTCAATCAGCGCACCGCCTTTAGGCAACCACAATGGTAAGCCGGGGCCAACTTCATCATCAAAGGTGAAGATCTCCAGTTCCTTACCCAGTAAACGGTGGTCCCGCTTTTTGGCTTCTTCCAACATGTTCACGTATTCGTCTAACTGCTGTTGTTTAGGGAAGGTAATACCGTAGATACGGGTTAACTGCTTGTTCTTTTCATCGCCTTTCCAGTAAGCGCCTGCTATGTTGGTTAGCTTAATGGCCTTAATAAAACCGGTGCTTGGAATGTGTGGCCCGCGGCACAGGTCGGTGAATTTGCCCTGGGTGTAGAAAGTAATTTCGCCATCGTTCAGGTTCTGTAGCAGGTCTAATTTGTATTCATCTCCTTTCTCGGTAAAATACTTTACCGCTTCGGCCTTCGGCATTTCGCTGCGCACATATTTGTTGTCCTGACCGGCCAACTCCTTCATTTTCTTTTCTACCTTCTCCAGGTCTTCGGCGTTCAGTTTGCTATCGCCTAAGTCCACATCATAATAAAAGCCATTGTCAACCGGCGGACCTACCCAGAACTTTACACCGGGGTAGTAGAACTCCAACGCCTCGGCCATTAAGTGGGCCGAAGAGTGCCAGAAAGTTTTCTTACCGTTCTGGTCGTCGAACTTTAAAAGCTTTAAAGAAGCATCGCTGTTGATAGGGCGGCTAAGGTCCCATACTTCGCCGTTAACTTCGGCGCTGATAACTGCCTTGGCCAGGCCCTGGCTGATGCTGGCGGCTACATCGTAAGCGCTAACACCGGGTTCGTATTGTCTAACCGATCCATCGGGCAGTGTAATATTGATCATGATCTTATTTTTTGCGTGTGCGAATTAACCATTATTGCCATAAAGACACAACGGCACTTTATAAAAACTACTAACAGGCTGGCCTGCTTAAACTAAAAACGCCCCCGAGAGACTCAGAGGCGTTTTACTATAATATATATGACGACTACTTGGCGTATCTCTTTTTGAATTTATCGATACGACCGGCCGTGTCAACCAGTTTCATTTTACCGGTAAAGAAAGGGTGGCTTTCGTTACTGATTTCTATTTTGATGAGAGGGTATTCGTTACCATCTTCCCATTTGATGTTCTCTTTGCTGTTGGCAGCGCTTTTACCTAACCATGCTTTATCGCAGCTGATGTCCTTGAAAACCACTGGTCTGTAATTAGTAGGATGGATGTCCTTTTTCATTATCTTGCTATTTTGGGACGGCAAATATAGGGCTTTTTCGGGAGTTTCAAAAGAAAATTCAAGACGTCCTGATTTTAGATAAAAAACAAAAAACGGTTCACCGCAGTCCCGAGTACTCGGGATCGCAGATTAACACAGATTGAATACAGATATTGGGTGGTGTTTGGGGCATTGTATATAATGGGTTACATTTTGGGGTCGGGTTACAAAGTAAAAATGACACCCATCTAACTGCTTGATTTTCAAATACTATTTTTGAGCATGGGTTACACTACGGGTTACAAATTAGCTTCTCATTAATATATAAAAACATCATATGACGCCTTTGCAACGCCGGTAATGTTGCTACCTTTAGGAAATAAATGCGTCTAATGGAAAAAGGAACCAAAGCGAACCCCTGGAAACTGAAAACCCCACCCGGCACCTCGGAATATGAAATGTTTAAAGACGAGAAGGATGGGAAAGAGGTTATTGTGTGCGTGGTGGGTAAAACAACCTTGCTGTATGATTACCGTTGCTTAAAGGACCTGCATGCTATGCTGAAAAAGCATAAGGACTGGATGGAATTAGGCAGCGCCGACGAGCAAAAGCCTGCTAAAGATGGCACCGTTGAAGCCTGGGGACGCTCAGCCGATAACCCCGTGGGTGGTTGGTATGGTCTTAAAAAAGGGTTGCGCGGCCGGTTTGGCATGTATGTCCCGCCATTGATGGAAGAATTGGGCTTAGCAGAACTTACCCACGAGGCAAAAGGAAACAAGATGAGAGCAAAATAATTGTTTGTTGTTTAAGCTTTGTAGTTTGGTGCTTGGCGCAGTGGTGAATTTCGTATCATAAAGTCATTACACTACAAAAGTTGATGCGAGGTAGAATGTTCAATTAACCACTTCACTTGTCATTGCGCCAAACGGCTGTTATCAGTAGTTTTGCTTAGTTCGTTAGCTGCCATAATATGAAGATGTGTCAATGTCAAATTTATCAACTTCAACTATTTCCAATTCCTTTTTTGAGTTGTAAGCCAATGTAATTTCAAAATCAAATGGAAAATTGTCGTACGATTTAAAGCCGTCTCCTTTGTCTTGGTCAACATCAGAGCCAAACTGCAACTCAACGCTAACCACACCGTCACCTTTTACAAAAATGTTCTCACCAGAAATATTTATTTCATCAATGTCAATATCAAATACTTCGTCAGGCCTTGTATGAGTTGATAATGCATCAAGCTCGGTAGGTAATTCGTAATGAATGTAGTTGGTAATAAGAGTATCAATGTCTTCGATTTCAAGCTTCTTTTCCTTTGGAGGTGTCGCTATAACAACTAAGAATTTGTAATTCCCTAAAGCCCTAATATAGTCAGCTAAACCAGCAATTTTTTGTTTTCTGTCTGGTGTCATTTTCCCAGCCTTAACTTCAATAACTATTTGCTCTTCGCCTTTTCTTGCCACAAGGTCGGCTTGAAATTTACCCAGTCGCTCTTCTTTGTTTACTTGATAACCTTTCTGAAAATACTCTTCTGCAATTTGGTCAATTGCTATGTCATGAAGATACTTTCCTAAGTATTTCTTTTTGATTTCCATTTTACTCAATATTGAATTTATACATTGAAGGCTTAAACTTTCCACACTCTACATAAACAATATGGTCTTCGTTTTCAAATGCATCAAGTAAATCAAGAATTAATTTTCCTTGAAGTCCAGTTAAATCAATAACACTATAGTCGCCTTTTGTAAGGTCAAAACTACCTGCAATTCTAATCTTGATTTGTTGGTCGTCGTTAAATAAAAATCCATTTAAACAGTCCCATAAAGGTTTGCTTATATTGTCCGTGTCCAGGTCAAGATTTTTATTAAAAAAATAATATATAGTCGCATAAAGGTCATCGCTAAGTAACGTATGTGTCGTGTTGTAACTTAGGAATGACGCTTCAATCGCACTTTTGTAATTCAACTTTTTTGTCCCGCGACAACTGTTATATGAAAGTGGTCTGCTTTTTAAAATAAAGTTGTGCATGTTTTTTCTTGCTGTGTCATTTGTTAAAATTATTACTAGGTTCTGCAGCTACTTGAAGGGCGGAACTTTTACCACAAAGCGGTCTTTGAAACACGGAACCCCTCTTTTTGGGTAGGTACTGTAACTGCCGTTTTGCTTTCTGTCATTCTAATTTTTAAACTTAAACAAATCATCAATATTCATTGGATTGGAGCTGAACTTTTCTCCAACTGTTGTCCCTACAAAAGCTGTAAGCGTTACCTCTTGTCCGACAAAATTTTTCATTTGGTCAAGAAAACCTTGCTTGAGATTATAGAATATCTGATATTGTTCTCCATACTCCATTCGTTTTGGGAAACTTACTGGTGTAACAACGTCCATTAATTGAAATGTGTCTGCTGCTCCGTGAAGTGGTTGACTTATTTTGAAGTATGGTGATCCAAAGTATCTATAATCTTTTACAGTGTTTGTAACCGTAATGCCAATCATTATTCCTGTTATCCCAGAAAATTCACTCACTTGGAGGTAGGTCGAAAGATATACTTGTCCTTTAGGTTCTTCTTTTTCAGGAACGGGAACGTTAGCATCGTTCCCCAGTTTTTGAAGAATTTTATTAGCAAGTTCTGCAGGTTGCATTTTGCTTATGTCAAGGTAGCCAAGTGTTGAACGTATGCCGTCAAGTTCAGTTTTGTCAAATCTAACAGGTAGAATGTATTCTTCTTTGTTTTCTATGGCACGGGCAATAGCTGTTCTAACTTCATAATTTGTCCATACTTTTTGTTCATAATGAACAGAGATGAATGGCACAAAATATTTTGATTGTCGTCTGTAAACATAGTCAAAGTGAATACCTAAGTCTTTGCCCCAAAGGTCAACTTCCTCAAACTTGTCATAGAACACATGAACGCCTTTGTCTTTGAGGATTTGAGCAACCTGGTCAACGTATTCTCTGTCCTCGCCTGCAAATGACAGAGCAATATCGTATTTGTAATTCATTAGAATTTGTTTTTGAATTCAGTTAATTCTTGGTTGGTTCTTATTGAACGAACAGGGTCTGATTGGGCATTTGAATATTTTCTTTCAATTACAATTACATTACCCCTCGTTATTTCGGTCTGCATAAAATTGAAAAGTTCGTCCAAAATGTTTGAAAGTCCATACGTGTGTAGGTCTTCAAATGTCGTAAGGTCAAATCTGATTACTTGCATATCGTTGTAGCTTTAGAATGGTCGATAAAACACAAATATACGCAACCACACAAATTATAATATCTTTTTTTACGTAATTGCACTTGGCTGACTTTCAATTAATAAAATTGAGAAAATCCAGAATTGATGGAATGCGTATTTTATGTATTCTTGTTTACTATCCCTAAAGAAATATTCGCGTTAATAAATAATTAAACCGTCTTACCCAACTCAACCGAAATTCATGAAGATAAAAGCGATAATAACCGGGGCCACCGGTATGGTGGGCGAAGGGGTTTTACTGGAATGCCTGCAAAACCCGAAAGTGGAGAAAGTGCTGTTGATCAACCGCCGTCCTTCGGGTTACACGCACCCTAAGTTAAGCGAATTGGTTACGCCCAACCTGCAACACCTGCCGGAGGAACTTAACCCCCAACTGAGCGGCTACAATGCCTGCTTTTTTTGTGCCGGCGTTAGCAGCGTGGGTATGAACGAAGCGGACTACAGCAAAGTAACATATGACCTAACCCTGGGCTTTGCCGGCACGCTTGCGCCTTTGAATCCCGACATGACCTTTATTTATGTTTCGGGTGCAGGGACAGATGGCACTGAAAAAGGCCGAACCATGTGGGCCCGCGTAAAAGGCAAAACCGAAAACGATCTACGGAAACTGGGCTTTAAAAGAGCCTTTGCCTTTAGACCGGGATTTATGAAAGCTACGCCGGGACAGCGTTACCTGCTACCGGCTTATAAATATTTTGCCTGGTTAGCGCCTGTGTTATTACTCTTTAAAGGCATTGCCTGCACCCTGCAGGAAGTTGGACAGGCTATGATTAATGCCGCTGATACGGGTTATGAAAAACCGGTGTTGGAAGTGAGGGATATTACGGCGCTGGCGAAAAGGGGTTAGCGTTTGGGGTTTGTTGTTAGGCGTTTGTTGTTAGGCGTTTTTGGTGATGAGTTAAGACAGTTTAGAGTATGCAAAAAATAACCGTTCTTAATGTATTCTTTAAGGCCATCAAGGATGGTAGTGGCAATAGCATTCTTGTTATTGAAGCGGATAAGGATTTTGTTCCTCAGTCAGGTAAGCAGCTAGTAATTGGTGAAATAAGCACACCCATTGTAGGCATTAGCTTGAATACACAACCAATTGCGCCTTACATACCAGTAGCCGGTAAATCGTATTGGCATTTACTAGTGGCACTTGAGCAGTTACAGGCAGAGCAGTTAAAACCGCATATGAAGGGAAGGATAGAGTAATGGAGTAACACATAATTTACGGACTATCGCTGTTCGGTGCAAAGGACTTCGCATACTGCTAACTTCTTGAAGTAAATGCTGCAATGCAATACATCCTACTCTAACTCCGAAATGTCATCAAATCACTAAGCACTAATATGGGCAAGGCTCGGCAATCCTACAGGGCGCACCTACTCTTTATCATCTCCTACAGACAGGTCGCCCCGCCAGGGCCTTAACCGCTATTTTAGCACCAAAAGCACAAACTTTGTCATGCCGACGCAGGAGGCATCTTAACCCGGTGATTTTAGCACAAATCCGGTTTTGCTGTCAGCCGCTCGTACTCTCCCACTTCCCACAAAAAAGAATAGTGATCCGATGACTTAAAGTCATCGGATCACTAAGCACTAATATGAGCAAGGCTCCCCAATCCTACAGGGCGCACCTACGGCGCTGTAATTGTTCTTAAAATATATGCTACAGACAGGCCGCCCCGATGGGGCTTGGTATCTAAGTGCATCACCAAACAGCCCCGCCACAAAACCGCAATATCTTGCGGCTCTACAAAAGCCCTATTCTATTTTGTATTCATCCGTGTAATCCGAGGCAATGCATTTCTTTGCTTTTTGCCGTTTAACCGTTTAGCCTTTTTTACTAAAGCGGATGTCTCCGTTTTTAGGGCAGGTGCGATGGTAGGGAATATTGATCTTTAAGCCTGCATGGATATCGGCATTGTAGAGATGCTTTTTGACAAACAGGCCCAACAAGTCCTGCGTGCCTATAATTAGCGGTCCCGCCCGGAGGGTGAGGCCCAGGCCTACATTGCCCATCACATCTACCGACAATGGCACATAGGCACCGAACCATTTTATTTCGTATCGCGGTATAACGCTGAAGGTAGTTACCTGATGCAGCATATTGCGCTTAGGGCTCATGTCCTGCGAAACTAGTGCCGTGAAGTTAACACTGAAGTCCTTCCAGATATTGTAGTCCACAAACAGGTTAAAGCGGGTAGGCAACCAAACGGTAAAGTATTTTTTACCGGACTGCACTTTAAAACGCGACTGAATGGTATCATCAATACTTTGTAAACCATCCGGGAATTGCGCACCACCAACATCCCAGTTGCGTATATCGGCGGTAAAGTTGCGGCTGTAATCGCCACGTTTAAAACGCAGCGCACCAAAGTCCATAATAGCAAAGCCTGCTGCTATTTTATAGCGTTGCACCTGTTCAGCCTCTATGCACTTGCAATCCATTTCATGGTTGGGCTTAGTGGCATCGGGCCGCCATTCGTATACGGCTCCAAGGTCAACCGCTACTGTGGGCGGACCGTTTTTAAACTGCATTCCCTGCTTCACATAAGCGGGTATATCGCTGTTGCCCTGGCTGGTGATCATGCCATTATTGTAAGCATAGTTTACCTGCGTGTTGTAAATGTTCAGTTGCTCGTATTCGGTCCACTTATAGCTTAAGTTTTTTACATAGCCGTAGGCCCCACTAACCGGCTGCAACAATTTGAGCGTGCCGCCAACTTTAAGTTGATTTTCGCGGCGGTTGATTACTACGCGGCTGTAGGTAATGCCATAATCTATCCAGGCGGCGCTTTTGATGCTGAGGTTGGCATTGCTTAACTCTGTGTTTACGTAGTGTGTGATGTTGTTGGCATCGTACCCCAGGCCGTGGTAGGCGGTGCGGGCTAACACTTCGGTAACATTATCGACGTTGCTTATAAAATTGCCATGGTAACTAAAGCCGATGGCATTCAGCGTGCGGTTGTTTTTGGGACCGAATTGAAACATAAAAGACAACGGACCCTGCACCTGCAAACCTGCATAGCCGCTTTTGGCTAAGCCGTTTACCCGCTCGTGCAGGTAGTTCTGCTGAAAGTTGGTATCGCTGAAAGCGGAGGAATGAAAGAGGGCGTAGCGGCTAAGGCCTACATAGTTGTTGTTTACATTGGCACCTATGGCAATCACATTTATATCAACCATCCAGGGGCTGCCGGCAATAGCGGGGTTATAATTTACATTGGTAATACCGGCATAAGGGGTGCCCCTTAAACCTGTAAAGAACTGGGCCTGCGAGGGCAGGGCGGCCACGAGGAGCGCGGCAAGTAGCAACAGACGATTGGCCATACAAGTTGGATTTTAAGCGGTGAATCGTCGATGAATGTTGCATGGCGCGGGTGTGTAATTACCTATCTAACGCGGGGATGGTGAAAAAAGAGGTACAGCCGCAAAAAAGCGTGTAACAAACTGCTAAAAATCAGGCTTATTAATTGCTGATTAGATATATTCGGGGCCATTAATTAACGACCCAAAATTGCATGAATGAAAAAATTACTACTTGCTGTTTTTTCTCTTACCTGCTTAATGAACGGGGCAATGGCCCAAAGCTGCACGCCCGACACGAACTCGTATGAGTTTTTTGCTCCTAATTCGGATAACTTTCCCTGTATTGAAAGAGGTGTTGCATTCAGCGCTCCAATCTATTTCTACATACCAGCCGATTTTTCGGGAGTGACCATCGATAGTGCTCAAACTACAGATATTACAGGTTTGCCTGCCGGGCTAACCTACACCTGTAATCCATCTACCTGCGGTATTGCAGGTGGACAGCATGGCTGCTTAAATATTTCGGGCACCACCAATGTGGCGGCAGGCAATTACACCTTTACCATTGTTGGTTATGTAAAAACAAGCCAGGGCACCTACACACTGCAACAACTGGATAATGGTTCGGGCATGACGGAATACAATGTAACCGTAATTGAGGCCGGCGCCAGTTGCAATGGTGTTGACACTACTACCGGAGGTATTTTCAGTGCCACGCTACAGGCCGTAAAAATGGAAGTATTGAACACCAACAATGCCAACAACTACAATGTACGTTTTACCAGTGATGAAAGCTTAACCGGCGAACTACTTTTGATGGACCTGAGCGGCAGAGTGGTAAGCACACAACCAGCCTCTATTTTCGGCACTACGGTATTACCGCTTAACCTACAGGAATACCAACATGGTTTATACCTACTGGCCTTTAGAACAAGCAAAGGCAGTTTGATTAAGAAGTTGGTAGTACGATAGTTATTTAAAGCGCCTCAATTCGCTGTTCGAAATCGTATTGTAAATCTTCGTGAAGGCTGCCCACGGCGGCCTTTACTTTTTTAAGCTGTTGGTTATACAGGTTAACCAGCACGGGGCTTTTCTGAAATGGAATGCCACTTGTTTTCAAACGCTCGATGTAATACAGCAGCAGTTCAGCCTCGGTGGTTTTGTTACCGCTATAACGGATGTATTTATTTACACCGCGCAGAATTTTACGCAAGGTCTTTTTTACCAGATACAGGCTATTGCCTTTGGGTATTTCAGCGAACTGCTGATCAACCTCCTGCTGTACGCCCTTTATAAATTCCTGTTCATCGTGAGCTTCGAATAAAAGGTACGTAAGCAGTTCTTTGTTCTCTTTTTTAAAACGGGCCAGGCGGAGACATAACTCTAACACTTTGCCCGCAGGTAAATGTTTTAACTCCTCTTTCAGTTCCTGAACGGTGGCGGCTTTCATGCCGGTAAAGCTAAGGGCAGATTAGCAGCAACGCAGCAGGGATATGCACAACCGGAATGAAAGGTGTAGTATGCTAACGGGAAGCAGAAGAGGCCAACAGCGCCTCAATATCGCCTATCATCATTTCGGTGGTATCGATATTCACTTTGCTGCCTGTGCCTTTCAATACCTCGCGGCACTTGAGCAGCATATCGTAGCATTTGTTGAGGTCGTTCATTTGCCGGTAAACAATAGCCAGATTATGGTATGAGATGCTAAGTTCATCTGGCGGACTAAACTGGGTGCGCAGCTCCAGCGATTTGTAGAGGAGGCGTTCGGCCTCCTTTAATTCGTTTAACTCCAGATAGCAGAGGCCCATGTTGCTGTATACGTTGGCCATGTTAGCCAGGTCGTAGTGTTGTTCGTAAATGCGTGCGCTGTTCTCAAAGTATTTCAGCCCTTCGCGTTGATCGCCACTGTTTAAGTAGTAATTGCCCAGGCCGTTTACTATAGCAGCTTCACGGATGGGTTCGCGTAATCCCCTGCTTTTAATATGATCCAGCGCCTGCAGCAAATAATCGCGCGATGTTGGCGTGCCGCGTTCGCGGGTTTCGTAGTTCATGGCATGCGAAATCAACGAATCTATACGTAGAAAGTTGTGTTCCAGTTCCTCCTCTCCGGCAAATTCCATGGCCTCGTTCAAATAGGTTTCGGCCAGTTGATGTTCGCCGGTAATAGCATAGCAATGCCCTGCGTGCCAATAATGATAGCCCAAAGCACTGCGGTACGGTGTACCGGCAAAGCGTTCGATAGCGCGCAGGTTACACTCAATGGCTTCGGGATAATTTGAGTAGAAATAATACTGCACCCGGCTATCGTTAAAATCGAAATGCAATTGCACCTCATCATCTACCAAATGCGGGTAATCGTTCTTTAAAGCTTGCAGTTCATCCAGTGCTTCATGTATATTTCGTTGTATCAGTTCACGGTTAGTGAACAACATTTGCAATAGTCTTTCCTTCTTCATACAAGTTCGTCCGACGAATATATATGACGAGATTGTTAAGAAGAAAAATTATGCCTGCTAAAAAAT
This sequence comes from Chitinophagales bacterium, assembly GCA_046329495.1. GTDB lineage: Bacteria > Bacteroidota > Bacteroidia > Chitinophagales > LD1 > Bog-950. Next base: position 460,337 of record JAXLUO010000002.1, read on the forward strand.
AGCTTCGTAGTACAATTTAACGAATAGCGTTCATATGCTACTTAACGAATTGATTTAAAAACTCCCATATCTGATCGCGGCCATGACCTTTTTCGGAAGACGTAACAAAGGCTGGTGGAAGTTCTTCCCAATCCTGCCGCATGCGATGCAGGAATTGTTGAATGTTGGCACTGGTTTCTTTGCTGCCGGGTTTATCGGCTTTAGTGAATACCAGGTAAAATGGTACGCGGTTTTCGCCAAGGAAGTTGATGAAGTTAAGGTCTATCTCCTGCGGGGGTATGCGTGCATCGATCAATACGGCCAGGTAAGTTAGCTGCTTGCGTTTAAGCAGGTAATCTTCAATCATCTTCATCCACTTTTTGCGCATCTCCTGCGATACTTTGGCAAAGCCATAGCCGGGAAGATCGACCAGATGAAACTGATTATTAATTAAAAAGAAATTAAGCGTTTGGGTTTTACCGGGTGTAACCGACACCTTACTAAGTTTACGGCGCCCGGTAAGGTAATTTATAAGGCTGCTTTTACCCACGTTACTGCGGCCGATGAAGGCGAATTCCGCAATGGTTTTATCGGGGCATTTATCTACCGTAACATAGCTGCCGATGTAGTCGGCCGTTTTAATATGCATGCAGCAAAGATGCACAATACCTGTTAAGAAGACGCATATGAATAAGCAGGCCTGCAAAGCGGCATGGTTTTGCGGAGGTAAAACGTACTTTTGTATGGTATGAAAAAAACGGCGCTACTACTTGCTACTTTGTTTGTGCTGCTGACGGGTTATAGCCAGGACAGCATTATTACGTTTAAGCCATTGGTGCTGGCCAATAATAACCTGCAGATGCGGGTGAATACACCGGAGAAGGCGGTAACCCATCCCAAGCTGGTAGTTTACCTGCACGGCGCCGGCGAACGTGGAACCGATAATAGTTTTCAGCTAAAGCATTTGAACGGCTGGTTGCAACAGTGCGGCAACAAAGGCGCGTTGGATTCGGTTATCTTTTTTGCGCCGCAGTGTCCGCTTGGGCAAAAGTGGGTGGATGTAGACTGGAAAGACACGATCTATCATTTCCCTGACACTGCGAACGTGGCCATGCGGCAGGTATTAAACGCGGTTGACAGCCTGCAGCAGCAATACCACATTGCCAATGAAGACATAGTATTGATTGGCATGAGTATGGGCGGCATTGGTGTAATACAATTAGCGCATCTGAACCCCGGCAGGTTTGGTGGCATAGCTTGCATTTGTGGCGGGCTGGATTTGAGCAACCTGAGCTTGAAGAAGGAGCGCATCTGGTTTTTCCACGGATTGGCAGATAAGCTGGTGCGCCCCAAGAGTGTAAAACAGTTTACTACGGAGAATGCCGCAAACCCAAACATCCGTTTTACGCCCTACGAAGGGGTAGGCCACAATGCCTGGGATTATGCCTTTAAGGAATGCGAGCTGATGCCCTGGTTACTGAATACAAAAAAGCTGCGTTAAATAAATTTGCGTTCGGTGATAATTATTTATTTCGTGCTACGTTTTTTATAGCTGACGAAAGAACCGGTGAACGCAATACTTCCTCTCCTAAACAGAGTTTTACAGATCAATAAATGGTGGCTAAGCCTGCTTGCAGGGGCTGCACTTTGTGCTGTTTTGCTGATTACTATTTCGGGTAAAAAGGTTGTTGCTGCCGATGCGGTAAAAAAAGATGTAGTGCAAACGCCGGCCAAGCCAAAGGCTAAGGCCTGGAGGCCCGGTGATAAGCGCCGCAAGGTGCTGTTGATTGGCGACAGTATGATTGAAGGTTTAACCAGCCGCCTTACCGATTACTTTGAGAACAGCGGATGGGATGCCACTACCATAGTATGGTATGGCAGCAGCACTAAAAGCTGGTGTTACCACGATACCCTGCAGGACATACTGGCGCTGCAAAAACCTGATTTTGTAGTGTTTACCAGCGGCACAAATGAGTTGCTGATGCCTTACATCCGCCAGCGGCTGCCTTATATAGAGAAGATAAAAAATGCTTTGAGCCCTTACCGGTTTGCCTGGGTGGGTCCGCCGAGTTGGACGAAGGACACCGGCCTGAATTTTCTGATTGATTCTACACTTAGCAACCGCAACTTTTTCCTTTCTAAAAACCTGGAAATGCCGCGGCATAAGGATGGCATACACCCAAATAAGGATGGCAACCGTATATGGACCGACAGTTTGGTAGTTTGGATGAACGACAGCTACGACGACTACTTTTACCTGAGCACGCCTGATAGTTTCAGCAACCGGATACGGCACCTGAGCATGATGCCCACCAAGTTGATTTTTGCCAAGGATTAATAGTTTCCATCTCTGCCCGCCTTGGTTACCTTTGCCCGCGCAAATGAGTAAGGTAGTTACACCCTATAATGACGCCAACCGCACCAAGAAGGAGCAGGTGGAGGAGATGTTTGACAATATCGCGCACCGGTATGATTTTCTGAATCATCTTTTATCGCTGGGGATTGATATTACCTGGCGCAAGAAGGCCATCAAGTGGCTGGGGAAGGATAATCCGAAAACAATACTGGATGTAGCCAGCGGCACGGGTGATTTTGCTTTTGAGGCATTGGCACTGAAGCCGGAAAAGGTGATTGGCTTCGATCTTTCGGAAGGGATGATAAAATATGGGCGCGAGAAGGCAATTAAAATGAATGCCGCCGATGTGGTGGAGTTTGTAAAAGGCGACTCGGAAGGGATGCCGTTTGCCGATAACAGCTTTGATGCCATTACTGTTGGCTTTGGGGTGCGCAACTTCGAAAACCTGAAAGCAGGCCTGGCAGAAATGCGCCGCGTTTTAAAACCGGGTGGTAAAGTGGCGATTTTAGAAGCGTCGCAGCCGCCAAATGCAATAATCCGCACGTTTTACGGTTTATACTTCAATCATATCGTTCCGGCTGTAGGCAGGCTGTTTTCGAAAGATGTACGGGCCTATAAATACTTGCCGGAGAGTGTAAAGGCGTTTCCGGAAGGGAAGGCTTTTGTGCAGATACTGGAGGAAGTTGGCTATAAAAACGCGCACTGGGAGCCTTTAACGTTAGGAGCCTGCGCTTTTTATACGATGGAGAAATAAGAATTTGACATTTTTGAGCCGCTAAAGCAATGCGAAAGCCGACAGGCATGAAAAAAGTAACAGGTGTATTATTATTAAGTTTTTTGCTGTTTACCGCCAGGGCACAGTTTAACGTGCACGAGCTGGGTCGCAAGGCTATTTACTTTGGTATTGCTATGGGCGTTAACGTGGGCGACTTTAAGGTGATCCACTCTCCTATTAACCCCATCAACGATTCTATCCGGTATTTCCGTCCTAAGTTTGGCCCCGGCTTTAACCTTGGTATTATAGCCAACTATCAGTTCCATAAGTATTTCGATTTACGTTTTATACCCACGCTTTCGTTTTCGGATAAGGGGTTGGAGTATGAGGACCTGAACCATAACATCGTAAAGAAGAACATCTCCTCTATTTACCTTGATTTTCCACTGCAGGTGCGTTTTAAGAGTGAGCCCATTAAGGACTTTCGTGTTTATGTAATAGCAGGTTTACGTTACGACTTTGACCTTGCCAGTAACGTAAAAGCCCGGAAAGCAGATGACATTATCAAGCTGAACAAGCATGATGCTGCTGCGGAATACGGCTTGGGCTTTATGATCTACTTTCCTTACTTTATTCTTTCACCGGAAATTAAGGTCAGTCACGGCTTTATAAACGTGCATTCGGCTACACCTGAATTGATTTACTCGCGCACTATTGAGCGGATGTATAGCCGCACCTTTACGCTTACGCTAAACCTGGAAGGCTAAGATTTTTGTTACTTTTCTGCGTTACAATCATTGTATTACTATGAGGCAATGCCGGATATTGATATTGCTATTACTACCTCTGTTGGCCTTAGCGCAACCGGAGGAAGACCAGGTATTTTCGGTAAAGAAAAGAACGGAGGTGGCAGTTAGCAAAACCAAAGCCTATGAATATTCCAGCACCTATTGTTACAGCAAGATTGCCGGCTGGTTTACACCGGGGCGAATGATTTTGAACGGAGATACACTAAGCATTTACAAAGCAGCCAACACCTACAATAACGACGACCCTGCAGTTTATACCGACACTACACTTAGGTATGAGTTGACATACAAATTACTATTCAGCCGAAAGGATAGTGTGATCTATCTGGAGCAGGTTTATAACAAGGGCGGCTCGGGACCTATGTTATTTTTTAACCTGAACCCTAACATACGCGAACATGATGCCTATAATTTGCTTTGCCGATTTATGAATGGCAGCAGAGCCGACTGCCCGGCACATGGAGCTATAAAAGTGGCAGGTTATGATAGTATAGGAATAGCTAACAAAATGGTGAACTGCTTAAAAGTAGTCGCCACTGCCGAGCAATACCAGGTAAAGAAGGACGGTCCGCCGAAAACGGCCATAACTGAACGCTTTGCTACAGAGGTAACCTACTACCTGGATGAAAAAACGCTGGTGCCGCTGAAAATAACGGAGCAATCGACCAACAAAAAATATAGCTATTGCCGTAACTGGGTAGTTTCGAAAATTATGGAGTAGTTTCGGTTATGCCTTTGTATCAGGTATTGGAGAAACAGGATTGCAAGCTGGCCATTTGGCGGATTGAGGAAGATGCCGACTGGTTTGACCAGCATTTCTACACACCCGAAATTAGCCACGAAAAGAAACTACTGCAATGGTATGCTACCCGGCATTTGGTTAACCATTTATGCGGCGAGCAGGTAGAGGTGATTAAAGATGAGTTCGGCAAGCCGTTAATAGCAAATAGCTTTACCAACCTATCGTTAACGCATACAGCCCTTTTTGCAGGGGCACTGATAAGCGATAAACATGAAGTGGGCATAGACCTTGAAATGATAAGCCCGAAGGTGGAACGCATTGCTCCTAAGTTTTTAAAGCCTGAAGAATTGGTAGCTATTGAACCCGAAGAAAAGATTGAAAAACTAATACTGTTGTGGAGTGCTAAGGAAGCCCTCTACAAACTACATGGGCGCCGCAGACTGGAGTTTAAGAGTCAGTTATTGATTGAACCTTTTGAAATGCAACAAAGCGGCGAAATGCGGGGATCGGTTATTGCGCCTGATATGCACGAAACAGGTTTAAGGGTGCATTACGAATTCTTCCAGGATCATGTGCTTACCTATGTGGTAGGGCGATAGATAACATTACCAAGAATTTGCGCAAACTCGATGGTTTGGCGTTGTAGCGCAATTTTGAGTTTCAGCAAACGCATCACTTCCTCCTCCTTCTTCTGCGTTTCGGCTTCGCGGATAAGTTGATCTACCTTTTTCAATTCGCGCAGACTGATGAATTGCTTAAAGCGCACTATAGCTGATTGAATATCCTTTACAAAGTAGTGGCGTTTTTCGGGCACTACTATTTTGTATTTGTTCCACCAGTTATCGCTAACTGAATATGGAATGGTAAGTAACTGAATAGCTACCGCCGCAATTTTAGGATCATCGTGGTTTACGTAAAACTTATCGTCGTGCACGTTTCCTTCCTGGTATTCGCGCTTAATGTAGTCGAACACTTCTTTCAAACCCGGCGTTTCAATTTGTTGCCCGTCCAATTCTTCGAATATGTAATGTGCCACAGACACGTTCTCTTCGCCCAGGTTGATGGTCCAGGTGCCAAAGTCTAATAACAAGCGTATCACGTCGCGTTCTAACACCGGCAATGTTGTTGGCGGCGTAGCTACGCGCTCTTCCTGTGGCAGTTGGGTTGTAGCCTCCGTCTCTTCATTTACGGGTCTGTCAACCGGTTGGGAAGTATCTTTCTCGGTTGCTTTTTTTCGGCGCAGCTTATTTACTTCGGTAATGAGCAACTGTTCGCTCATGTCGAACAACTGCGCACATTCCTTGATGTACACACTGCGCTGAATAGGCTCAGGTATTTTTCCGATCGAATCGATGATATCCTTAATCAATTCGGCTTTGCGGATAGGGTCGTTCTGCGCCTCTTTAGCAAACAGCGATGTTTTAAAAACGATTAGATCCTTACGGTTATCGCGGATGAATTGCTCAAATGCTTCGGCACCAACTTTGCGCACATAACTATCAGGATCCTCGGGCGAAGGCAGAATTACCACACGCACGTTCATGCCCTCTTCCAGTATCAGATCAGTTCCGCGCAAGGCCGCCTTAATACCGGCGGCATCACCATCATACAACATGGTAATGTTAGGCGTAATACGGCGTATGAGGCGTATTTGCTCTACCGTAAGCGAGGTGCCGGAACTGGCCACTGCGTTTTCGATACCAGCCTGGTGCAGCGAGATTACATCCGTGTAACCTTCCACCATTAAGCATTCATCCTTTTTACGGATTTCGTTTTTAGCGAAGTAGGCACCGTAAAGGATTTTGCTTTTCTGGTAAACCTCGCTTTCAGGCGTATTTACATACTTCGGGGCCTTCTCATCTTTTACCATGATGCGGCCGCCAAAACCCAGCACCTTACCTACCATACTGTGGATAGGGAACATAACGCGGTTGCGAAAGAAATCATAGGTGCTGCCTTCTTTAGGAGAAGTTAAGCCTGCTTTCTTCAGCACATCCAGTTGAAAGCCATTTTGCAAAGCGTATTTTGTAAATACATCACCACCTTCGGGTGAAAAGCCTAACTGAAATTTCTCAATGGTTTGCTTAGTGAAACCGCGCTCCTTAAAGTACGCTAAACCGATGCGGCCATGCTCGTTGTTGAGCATGTAATCGGTAAAGTATTTTTGGGCTGCACCGTTGGCGATGAGGATACTTTCGGTGAGGTTATGTTTTTCAATTTCCTCGCGGCGTTCCTCTTCGTTCTGCCGGTCTTCCTCAATTTCGATATTGTATTTTTTGGCGAGATACCGCAGTGCATCCGGGTAGGTAAGCTGCTGGTAATCCATCAAAAAGTTTAGCGGTCCGCCGGCTTTACCACAACCAAAGCATTTGTAAATATTACGCGCCGGGTTTACGTTAAAGGAGGGCGTTTTCTCGTTATGGAACGGACAAAGCCCGAGCAAATTGGCGCCCCGTTTTTTAAGGGTCACAAATTCGCCCACCACATCTTCTACCCTGGCCTCTTCGGTAATACGCGCTATGGTGTGTTTCGAAATCATTGTTGGGGCACCGAAGGTAAAAAATTTAGGCAGGAGGGCCTTACCTACCCCTACTACCAATCCTGTTAAAAGCCTTTTACATTTTTTTGCAAACGCTGAAACCCTTGCTCTACAAGGGTTTCAGCACATTTTGGCCTTTTGGTCAAGCACGGCGCTAAACCCGGTGGCCATAAAACTATCCTACTACCAACAACGCAATAAACCAAATTTAAAAGGAGGATAGTTATGAAAACCAAATCTACACCAGCCAGCGAATCCCGTTCGATTCAAAAGCCTTCGGGCCGTGTATATAAAAGCCGTCCCGTTTTAAAACGCTTAGCCCTGTTATTATTAATGGCCCTGGCCCTGCAATTTGCCAACGCCCAATACTGTGCTAACTCGGTATTAAATCTGCAAATGAGCGATAACAGCATGATGCGGGTATTTCTGGATGGCCGCCCTGCTACCTACAGCGGTAACGTAGTTCAGTTTACCGGTATAGCCCCCGGCAAGCACTTTCTGCAGGTTTACCAGGTAGATAACAGCTATGGGTACGAAGTACTGGATAATGCAGCCCGGGGATATATCACCATCAACGATAACACCGAAATTTTTGCTACTGTTTATGGTTGCAATCAACAAGTAGTTATCGACCGTGTTGACCCGATATTTGTGCGCAACAACACCAGCCGCCCTAATACAACCGGCATCTGCTTTTACCCTGTAAAACCGCGCATGAACGGTACCGGCAGCACCTGCACCACCACTACCAGCAGCACCAACTGTACTTTACCAGTTGTAGCACCACAGGGTCCGCAGCCAATGAATCCAATGTCGTTCAGCCAACTGAAGCAAACTGTAAGTAACAGCACCTTTGAAAGCACCAAGCTGAGTGTATTTAAACAAGCATTAGCTTACAATTACTTTACCTCGCAACAGGTGTTAGATATTATGAACCTGTTCACCTTTGAAAGCTATAAGGTAGAGGTTGCTAAAATAAGCTACGCTAAAACGCTTGACCCCAACAACTACTACATGGTAAACAACGGCTTTACTTTCAGCAGTAGTGTAAACGAACTGAACAACTATATAGCCATGCGTTAATCCGGAATCTCCGTCGCTATAAACCGAAAGCCCCCGCAATTGCGGGGGCTTTTAAATTTTTAGGGTAAGCGGATGTAATCGGGTTCAATTACAATCTTCATTTCCTTATACAACATACCTATGGCTTTCTTGAAGTTCTTTTTGCTAAGGTGCAGTTGTGCGTAGATTTCTTCAGGTGAAGATTTATCAGATAACATCAATTTACCGTTTGATGCGCGTAGTTTTTCCAGGATCACTTCGCGGGCATCGCCGGCGGCAGCAAGACCCTGCTTTTGTAAAGCCACATCAATCTTTCCTTCTTCGCGGAAACGTTTTATCCAGGCCGTGCGCTTATCGCCTACAGCCACAGTTTCAAACGTTTCGTTTTTATAAAACATGCCCCAGTGCTTATTATTGATCACCACCTTAAAACCCATGGGCGTTTCTTCTACCACCACAATTTCCACTTCCTGATGTTCCTTTAAATCCACCTCACGGTTCTTGATGAATTTGTGCAGGTTTTGCGTAGCTACAATACGGCCATTAGCACGGTCCACATACACATACACCGCCCACTTTTGTCCGGGCACCAGGGTGCCTTTTTGTTCAGCAAAGGGCAGGAACAAATCTTTATCAAGCCCCCAATCCAGAAAGGCGCCGATGGGTGTTACATCTTTAACCGTTAAGCAGGCTACTTCTCCGGCTACGGCATAAGGTTTTTGGGTAGTGGCGATGGGACGATCCTCGGAATCTGCATAGATAAATACGCGGCCTTTGGTGCCTTCTACCATTTTATCGTTCACAAACTTTTTAGGCAGCAGCACTTCCTGCTCAGAACCATCCTCGCCCAGGTAAACACCATTGGGGGCACGGCGCTTTACGGTAAGTATATTGAATTGGCCAATTTCCATGGCTCAAATATCCTTTAAATAATTGAGGCTTTGCGGGCCGAGATTAAAAAGCAGGTCTACCACGCTTAAATCGGCTTGAAAACCGTGGCGGTCCTCAAACACCTGGTAGTAACGCTTAAACGTATAGCTACCTGCTTTCGAACGATAATCCAACACACCTTCGGGTTGTTTTGTATATGCGGTGGTAAGCGCATACTGTTGGCTTGATTTAAGTAGGCGCAGCAAGGTATTCAGCATCCGTAGATTAAATGCAAAGAGGTTGGTTTCAGCACCGTTAAATAACGGTTCCAGTACCGGACCGTAATGTTCAAAAAACGGACTGCTGCCATAAGCGCTGCGCAAGCTTTGCCAATGGCTTTTTTGCCAATCGGTGCCATGCGTTTGGGTATCGCGGTATTTTTGGTGATGGTCTCGCCCGCCGGCTACAGGAATGCTTAACAACAAGCGACCGTTTCCTCCTACAATTTCAGCACGATTACGCTTACTGCTTTTTACAAAATTCTCCTCCGCTTCGATAAACACTTCAGCACCGCTGAGGTAATCTTTAAACCAACCAACAGAAGGCAGATACGGAAGATATAACAATACAGGCTGCATACTATTTTACCTGCCCTACAAAGGTTTCTTCAAATTGCGCAAACGACATTTCGCGGTAGGCATTGCTGCCATAATAGTTGGCGAGGTTCTCTACCATAATGGCATCCATGTATCCGTTGCTGCAATTTATTTTATCGCCCTGTTCGTTTAAAAAAACAACGCCGGGATAGCTCTGCTTATAATCGAGCAGAAAGAGCGCCAATTCGTTTACATGAAAGTTGCCCTCGTTAATAAACTTATAGGACCGGCCTTTGAACATCAACGCATCGCGTGTTTCAGCGTTTAGCTTAACCGGGTAATAATTGTTGTTGATGTACGTAGCGATTACCGGATTGGTAAAATTGCCTTCCATTTTACGGCACCAACCGCACCAGGTAGCATATACCTCTACAAAAATCTTTTTGGGGTTCTGCTTTTGTAAGCGCATGGCCTCGTCCAGCGTTAACCAGTTAACGGCTGTATCGGTAGCAGTTGCAACGGTTTTTACAGTCGCGGTATCCGGCGCTATTTGCAGCGAATCGGCACTACCGGCACGTGTAAAAGCAAATGCTAAAAGGGCTGTAACAAGTAAGCTAAATTTTTTCATGAAAGATTGATAGTTCCAATTTACAGGTTTAACTGAATTAGGAAGCATCAAGTTTCAACAGGTTACCAACGTTAGGGGGTAAAGAATACTTCGTACTCGTAGTTCACCGTCTTTTTATCGCCGGCGCCCAGTTTTACTTCCCACTTAATTTCGGAATACGGGTTCAGGTAATTGTAGGTATTCTTCTTTGTTGTTTTGCCGCCATCGGTTTGCGAAGTTACAGTACCGTTCACCGCTTTAGTAACAGAAACCGTTACTTCCTTATCCTGGAAATTCTGCACGGTAACGGTGCCCTTTAATACCACTTTGCTATAGTTTTGCTTACCAACTTTTTTGGCATTGTCCTCGCGGTTCTTTTCCTCCTCCTGGTTCTTCATAATAATGTCGATAGCCTTGGATAAGCGCACATTGGTGCTGGCACCAACCGGCGTGTATTTAATCTCATCCTGTGCTACAAATTGGTCCTTCTCGTTTACCACCATTACAGAGGCTGTTGTTAACGGAACGGTAGATGTATTTTTTACTTCCAGCGAATGGAATACATCATACGTTTTTTCATCGTCGGGAACGAAACGATTGCTATAAAAACTGGTAGCATCGTAAATAGTACCTTCGTATTTATCCTTATATTCTACGTTACCGGCAAAAATTGGGAAGCTGCCCTTGCTTTCTTTCGGCACACTTACCTTGCCCAATTTATAAATGTAGAGGTCATCGCTTTTTTCGCCTTCAGTAGTAAAGTTATTTTCGAAATAAGAATCACCGTCTGAAGCTTCCTTTGCTGCAAAGGTAAGGCCGGCGTTGCTTTGCAAGTAGTTTATACTACGGTCGTTATCGGCATAGTTGCCATTAACGGTTAGGTAGTTATAGGTCATAGGGTCGGGTGTGCCGCTGTATTTCATTTGCGGTGCACCTACCACCAATTCTACTTCCGCATCTTTAATATCCTCGGCATAGTTCTCTACCGTGGCCTTCATCTCTAATCTTGCAGCCTTATCGTCCTTTAGCCGCAAGTAGTACGAAGGAATCCAGTTAATACCGCTGCTCATATATAGCTCCTGCAAGTTTACCGACTCGGTTGCTTTTTCGGGCTTCAGTACCATCATACGCTTAATGCTATCGGCCATGTAGGTTTGGATAGGATCCTCCTTAAAATCAGCCTGGTAAATTTTATCTACGTGCATTACCAGTGTTTTGCCGGCATCGGTAACAAAACGCATAATGCCTGAATACAAGTCGTAACCAACGACTTTACCGGTGGCAGTTTTATCTATCCCCTCGGTTGGTGAATAATTGATGGTAACGCTTTTGTTTTGATTACCGGCCAGGTACTGCCACACACTACGGCTTTGGTCGGGCTTGTGCAGGGTATCGTTTTTAAATACAATACTCTTAATGCTGTTATCCTTGCCACTACCGATAAAGTAGGTGCCAAACAAGGTATTCTCCGGAATAGGCAAGGTAGCCACGCCGCTTTTAACAGCAGCCGTACCTTCTTTAACCAGCATGCCGGTGCCGTTTTTAAAAATGGTAACCTTTTTAACGGGCAGGGAATTTTGTGCACCAACGGCTAAAGAACCCAGGGCGCATAACAACAGTAATTTGATTTTCATTGCAAGGTGTTTTAGTAATGATGCATTAGCTTGTTTTATTGCACAAGCTTAGCCGAGTATACCGGCCAAGGTAGCACTCAAATACGATGCCATAGTGCCTACCATCAACGCCTTAAAACCTAATTTGGCTAAATCTTTACGGCGGTCGGGGGCCAATTCGCCTATACCACCTACCTGGATAGCAATGGAGCTGAAATTAGCGAAACCGCAACAGGCAAAGCTGGCGATGATGACCGCCTTCTCGGATAACTGATGGGCGCTGATCATTTTTGCCAAACTATCGTAAGCAACAAATTCGTTAATCACCAATTTGGTGCCCAGCAGCGCTCCAACCGCATGGGCCTCGTTACCCGGCACACCCATAACGCGTGCAAAAATAGAGAACACCGCCCCGAAGATGGAATTGATGGTAAGGTTAGATAAATCGAGACCGATTACGGACAAATCCATACCGGTAGCAGCCAGCCAAACACCAATTTTAATTAGTATGGCATTCAATAGAGCAATTAAGGCAATAAAACCAATCAGCATGGCAATAACGTTCAACGAAACTTTTAAGCCATCGCTTGCACCGTGCGAGATGGCATCCAATAAGTTGGCATGCACCTTTTTTACTTCCAGTTTTACGGCACCTTTAGTAGCGCTTTCCTCCGTTTCGGGCCAAACAATTTTTGATATAACCAATGCTGCCGGTGCCGCCATAATACTGGCTGCTAATAAATAAGAGGCTTTAATACCAAACGATATATACACAGCCATTACACCACCGGCTATAGTAGCCATACTACCGCTCATAGAAGCAAGCAGCTCGCTCATGGTCATAGAAGAAATATAAGGCTTGATCATGATCTGTGCCTCAACCTGCCCCACAAAAGTAGAAGCAACGTTAGAGAGCGCCTCGGCACCCGATACATTCATTAAGAAGTGTACAATACGCGCCAGGAAGGAAACCACCACCTGCATTAAGCCAATATGATAAGCAATACTTACCAGTACCGCCACAAAAATGATGGTAGGCATAATTTTAAACATGAAAAGAAAACTCAATCCATCACCGAAAATAGGACGCAGCAATTCGCCGTGAATTAAACCACCAAATACGAACTCGCCGCCACGGTCGGCCATTTCCAGCAGGCGGGTAATTTTGGCGCCCAACCAGCCAAACATGCTTTGCCCAACGCCTGTTTTTAAGATAAAAACCGCCAAACCCAATTGCAGGCCCAGTCCGCTAAATACTAAACGATAGTTAATAGCCTTGCGATTGTTAGAAAAAGCGTATGCAATACCCAGTATTACAACAAAACCTATTAAGCCTGTAAATCTCTCCATGCACGGGTTGTTTCCCCAAACATAAGAAAAACATCAAGGCTTGCTAAAACAGGGATAATGCAGGAAAAACTACTCAGCGAATGAATGCCGTCAGGCAGTCATTTTAATGTTACGACTCACCCACTTCTCCATCCACTTTATTTTTTTGAGGTAAGTGGGCATATCCTGCGCGTATTTGAGGTGAATGAGAAAATCGTGGTAGCCGGCTACGGGATGTTTAGCGTGCCAGGGTTCGTAAAAATTGGTTTGCCATTTTTTCAGGTATCCCAAACAATCGCTGATGGAAGCAAATTTCATATACGCTCCATTCCCCCTAAAACCAAAGAGGTTATTATGATTAAAAGCACATTTCTTACACTCCAGCCAGCCGGTTTCAAATAGGGCGATGGCCAGCACTGTTTTAGGGTGCTTAATGTCGTAGGCTACCAGCGAATCGTAAAGCGCCTGGGCTTTTTGCTGGCGGGTTTCCTGTGCAGTGGCCAGGTGCGAACCTGCCATTACCAGGCAACAAACCGTAAATTGCTTTAATCGGGCTTTTCTCATGCTCGGGGATCGTTATTCTTAATTATACGTGCCTTTAACGAAAAACGTGCCATAACGGATGTTGATAACACCCGCCGACAAAAAAGGGCGATCGTAAAATCGCCCTTACAAATCTCGTTATCAGTTAGTTATTAGCTTGCTTGCAGCACTTTTGGAGCTGCATTTAAAATCTCTTCTTCGGCCTTAGCGGCAAATTTTTCGAAGTTCTTATTGAACGCAGCTGCCAATTCGTTGGCTTTTGCAGTATAGGCATCTTTATTAGGCCAGGTGTTAGCCGGGTTCAGAATTTCAGCCGGAACATTCTGGCAACTCTTTGGCATAGAAACACCGAAAATAGGGTGTGTTTCGAACTCTACATTATGCAGTTTGCCATTAAGCGCTTCGGTAATTAAAGCACGGGTATGTGGTAAACTCATACGCTTGCCTACGCCGTAAGGGCCACCGGTATAACCGGTATTCAGCAACCATACGTCTATTTCAGCGTTACGCAACTTTTCGCCCAGTAACGAAGCATACTTGGTTGGGTGCAGTGGTAAGAACGGTGCACCAAAGCAAGTACTGAATGTTGTTTGAGGTTCGGTTACACCTGCTTCGGTTCCGGCTACCTTGCTGGTAAAGCCCGAAAGGAAGAAATACATAGCCTGACCTACGCTTAGTTTGCTGATTGGAGGCAGCACACCGAATGCATCGTACGTAAGGAAGAAAATATTTTTAGGTGCACCACCTACACTCTTTGGCAGGGCATTATCAATAAAATGGATAGGATAGCTAACGCGGGTATTTTCGGTTCTTTCCTTGTATTTGTAATCTACCGTGCGGGTTCCGGGGTAGAAACCAATGTTCTCCAGAATTGCACCATGACGGATAGCCCGGTAAATGTCGGGTTCCTTTTCAGCGCTCAGATCGATGGTTTTAGCATAACAACCACCTTCGAAATTGAATACGGAATTAGGCGTCCAACCGTGTTCATCGTCACCAATCAGCGGACGGTTAGGATCGGCAGATAAGGTAGTTTTACCTGTACCGCTTAAGCCGAAAAATAAAGCTACATCGCCTTCTTTACCAACGTTGGCGCTGCAGTGCATGCTCAACACATTCTTCTCATGCGGTAACACATAATTAAGAACGGTGAAAATACCTTTCTTGATTTCGCCGGTATAAGCAGTACCACCAATGATGGCGATCTTTTTAGTGAAGTTGAGGATAGCGAAATTGTGCTGACGAACACCATCTACTTCGCCTTTGCATTTAAAGCCGGGAGCCTGAATAACCAACCAGTCTGGCTGGATAGTTTCCAACTCGCTTGCTTCGGGACGCAGGAACATGTTATAGGCAAACATGTTAGCCCACGGATATTCGGTAACCACGCGAACATTCAAACGGTAAGCATCTTCGGCGCAGGCATAACAATCGCGCACAAATACATCTTTACCGCCCAGGTATTCAACTAACTGGTTATACAGGTTATCGAACACTTCGGGAGCAACCGGGTTGTTGAAACCACCCCAGTCTACACTATCCTTGGTTTGTTCGTCTTTAACAATGAATTTGTCTTTGGGAGCACGCCCGGTAAATTCGCCTGTATCAACTGCAAGGGCACCTGTATCGTTTAATACAGCCTGGCCTCTCTTAATTGATTCCTCTACCAGCTCTTCAGCGGTAAGGTTCCAGTATTGTTTACGGGTGTTTTTAATGCCTAATGTTTCGAGGTTTGCTTTCGGGTTCTTCGGACCAACGATTTCCATGTCGTAACTATTTTATCAGCACTTTAGAGGGGGGCAAATGTAAAAAACTTGGCCGAAGTGCGAAGGATGAAGGAAATCAGGGTGCCAAAACCATTAAAGTGGTCATCGTTGCTGTTTCGGAGTTGGGGCCTAAAGACGCCAAATTTTACTTATTTCGTTTTATAAACAGCCCTTTATGCGTTACGAACGAATTAATGCTGAACTTTTTAAGCTGAACCGAAAGAACTTTGTTAAAAACATGAAGCCAAATTCGTTGGCCGTGTTTGTTAGCAACGATATTATAACCCGTAGCGCCGATGCGGCCTACAGATGGCGCCAAAATCCCGACCTTTTCTATTTAACTGGAGTAGATCAGGAAGAAACGTTTCTGATTTTATATCCCGATGCACCTTCCGATAAGTTTAAAGAGTTGCTTTTTGTGCGCCACACCAGCGAACATGTTATGTGGTGGGAAGGCAAAAAGCTGAGCAAAGAAGAAGCTACTGAAGTTTCAGGTATTGAGCGTGTGCATTGGAATGAATCGTTTGACCAGATGCTGTGCCTGCTGATGAACCAGGCCGATACGGTTTACCTGAACACCAACGAACACGACCGCAGCATAACCATGGGCGAGGCTACCGAAATAAAGTTTGCCCGCAACCTGATGCAGAAATATCCGCTGCATAAATACGAGCGCTCCGCTCCTATTATGCACAACCTGCGCGTAAGCAAATCGGAATACGAAGTGGCATTGCTGCGCAAGGCCATTGACATTACTAATAAAGGGTTTATCCGTGCGCTTAAAACTATTAAGCCCGGCATTTGGGAATATGAAATTGAAGCGGCATTAACACACGAGTATGTAGTTAACCGCGGCACAGGCCATGCATATGAACCTATCATTGCATCGGGTGGTAATGCCTGTGTGTTGCACTACGTAACCAACGATGTGCAGTGTAAGGATGGAGAATTAGTGCTGATGGATGCGGCGGCAGAGTATGCCAACTACTGTGCCGACTTAACCCGCACAGTACCTGTAAATGGCAAATTTACCAAGCGCCAAAAGAACGTTTACAATGCCGTGTTGCGCGTGCACAACGAAGCTAAGAACATGATGCGCAGCGGCGCTGTGCTGCAGGATTTGAACGATGAAGTGGGCAAAGTAATGGAAGCTGAGTTACTTGGTTTGAGACTGTTGACCAAAACCGACATTAAAAACCAAACCAAAGAAGCACCTGCCTATAAAAAGTATTTCCCACATGGTACGGCCCACTTTTTAGGGTTGGATGTGCATGATGTAGGCAACCGCTATGCTAAACTAAAGCCCGGCACTGTGCTTACCTGCGAACCCGGCATTTATATCCGAGACGAAAAATTGGGTATCCGTTTAGAGAATAACATACTTATTACAAAGGGCAATCCGGTTGATTTAATGAAGGATATTCCGATTGAAGCGGACGAGATTGAAGCTATTATGCAAGGCAAGTAAGGCCTACGATTTTTGATTTAAGCGAACTCAACATGCGTTTATTTAATTTACCCAATGCCTTAACATTGGTAAACCTGCTGGCCGGTTGTTTTGCCGTGGTGTTTATTTTTAGCTATCAATGGGATTTTGTGCCGTTTTGTGTAGCCGTATCGCTGCTGGCCGATTTTTTAGATGGCTTTGCTGCGCGCTTTACAAAAAACAGCACCGAGATCGGTAAAGAGCTGGATTCGTTGGCCGATATGGTAAGCTTTGGCTTTGTGCCGGGCGCTATTGTGTTTCAGTTATTACTGCAGTTAAATGAAGGCAATACAGCCTCCTCCCCTACAATGGTCATGCTGCTTTCGGCACCGGGATTTTTGATCACGCTTTTTGCGGCCCTGCGATTGGCTAAATTTAACCTTGATACCAGACAAAACGATGGATTTATAGGCTTAGCCACACCGGCGGCCACCATTTTTGTGGTAGGTTATATGCTGGTGTTTTTACACGGCCTGCCTTACCTGGGCATGCAGCTAAATGCGCACGCCCAGTTGATTTTATACAGCATTAGCCTGATACTGCCGGTGCTGATGATTGCCGAGATACCCATGTTTAGCTTTAAGTTTAAAAGCTTTGGCTGGAAGGGCAACGAGGTCCGCTATCTGTTTATAATTCTTTCGGTGGTTTTGCTGCTGAGCCTTAAATTAGCGGCCATATCACTGATTATTGTATTCTACGTACTTATCTCAGTTATTTTAAAACTAATTAAGCCATGAACTTTAGAGCAGAAATTGATGTAATGCCATTGAAAGAATTGCTTGACCCGCAAGGCAAAGCCGTTGAACACGGATTGCAGAAGATGAACTTCCGTAGTGTGGACGATGTGCGCATTGGCAAACACATTACTATTAAACTGAGCGCTAACAGCAAAGAAGAAGCATCCGCCCAGGTAGAAGAAGCCTGCAAAAAACTGCTGGCCAATCCTATTATGGAAGGCTATAAGTTTGAGGTTATTGCCGAGTAATTTGCAGTAACGGATGGCATAAGGCCATCCTGCTAATACTATGAAGCTAACCATCGTTCCAACGCCAATCGGCAACCTGGAAGACATCACGCTGCGTGCGTTGCATGTTTTAAAGGCTGCCGATTTGATTTTATGCGAGGACACCCGCCAAAGCAAAAAATTGCTGGACCATTACCAGATATCGAAACCCTTGCTGAGCTACCATAAGTTTAACGAAAGAGCCGCACAGGATAATATTATCAGCCAGTTGCAAACCGGCCGGCAAATTGCCATGGTAAGTGATGGCGGCACACCCGGCATATCGGACCCCGGTTTGCTGTTGGTTAAGCGTTGTATTGAAGAAAGCATACCCGTTGAAACCCTACCCGGTGCCACTGCCTTTGTGCCGGCCTTGATTAACTCGGGTTTTGCCAACGATGAATTTGTGTTTATAGGCTTTTTGCCGCACAAAAAAGGCAGGCAAACCAAACTGAAAGAAATTGCTGCAGAGCACCGCACCATTATCTTATACGAATCGCCCTACCGAATTATTAAGCTGCTGCAAGAATTGAAGCAGTTTGTAAGCGAGACGAGACGTGTATCGCTGAGCCGCGAGATATCGAAAATGTTTGAAGAAACGGTGCGCGGCACGCCTGACGAATTAATAGCCCACTTTACCAAAAAAGAGCCCAGGGGTGAGTTTGTTGTGGTAATTGATACAGTTGAGAAATAAGCACAATCAAAAAAATAAAAAGGGCCGGCATACCATGCCGGCCCAAAACCAAAGACCAAGGTTAGCTGATTACTTTTTAGCAGGAGGCAGCAAAACTGCGTCGATAACATATACCATACCATTGCTGGCGGGTACAGCGGCTATAACGTTCGCATCGTTTACCTGAATTTTACCATCCTTCATTTTTACAGTCAATTTATCGCCGTTTACCATACCGATGGTCATACCATCTTTAAAGTATTCCTCCTTTAAAGAACTGGTGGTTACGTGATACTCAAGAATATTGCGGAGGTCGTTTTTCTTTTCGGGAACTAACAAACCTTCCACGGTTCCTGCAGGCAGTTTTGCAAAAGCATCATTTGTTGGTGCAAATACCGTAAACGGACCGGCATTAGAGAGCACATCCACATACTCCGCCGCTTTTAAGGCAGCAACCAGGGTGGTGTGATCTTTAGAACCTATAGCGACTTTCACTACATCTTTTTGGGATTGATCATCCTGCACAGCGCTTTGTCCGGCTTCGGGCGCATTGCTTGCAGCGCTTTCGGTGTTAGTAGTAGCCGCATCGTTATTACAGGCAGTAAATAGCAGCAAGCTACTGCCGAGTGCCCAGATGAGGGTGTTAAACTTTTTCATACAAATGACTTTTAAAAATTATGGGTGAAATAACGGAGGCAAACTTACCGGGCGTGCCAGGCAGGTGATATGAGCAAACTCATACGAAAAAAGAGGGTTACTCATGAATAAAATCCGCCCAATAAAAGATAATTGCATCTTTTTATCTTTTAGGAAGAAGTAGGACAACAGATGAAAATCATTTAGCAGGAAGGGTAGGTTTTACTACCATTGCAGGTTAAATAAATGCGGAATTAATGAGTGAGTTAGAAAGAATGCCGGAGGCAGAATTGATTGCCGAGATAAACCGGTTGAAGAAAGAGAAAGATGCTGTAGTGTTGGCGCACTACTATATGACACCCGATTTACAGGTGCTACAACCCAAAGGCGGTGTAGCCGATTTTATAGGCGATTCGCTGGGTTTAAGTGTAGAAGCAACCAAAGTACAGCAGCAGAACATTGTGTTTTGCGGTGTAAAATTTATGGCCGAAACGGCTAAGATTTTAAATCCGGCCCGCCGGGTATTTATACCTGATATGGAAGCCGGCTGCTCGCTGGCCAGCAGTATTACCGGCGCAGATGTACGTGCCCTAAGAGCACAATACCCCGGTGCACCCGTAATTGCCTATGTTAATACCTATGCCGAAACCAAGGCCGAAGTAGATATCTGCTGCACCTCGCGTAATGCCTTGCAGATTGCGAAATCAATGGAGGCAGATACGCTGATTTTTGTGCCGGACCTTTATATGGGCCAGAACCTGCAACGCAAGATTGAAGCTGAAACAGGCAAGAAAATGATTTTGTGGAATGGCAGTTGCGAAGTGCACGAGCAGTTTAAAGGCGATAACCTGAAGCCCTTGCTGGCCATGAACCCCGATGCTGAAATGCTGCTGCATTGGGAAGTACCGCGCGATACAGTAGAAGAATCGATGCAAACGAACGGAGGAGTGTTAGGCAGCACCAACGACATATTGAAATATGTTGGCAGCAGCAAAGCCAACAAGTTTATTCTGGCATCGGAATGCGATTTAGGTGCAACGTTAAAAGGCTTATACCCTGAAAAGGAATTTATAACGCCTTGTATAAAGTGCCCTTATATGAAGAAGATAACGCTGCAAAACACCTTAGCCACCTTGCGTGCAATAGGCACTAACCGGGCAGCCAATTATGAAGTAACACTGGAAGAAGATATTATGCGCCGGGCTTACGAGCCTATTAAAAAGATGCTGGCATTTGCATGAGAACTGAACGAACTGAAATATTAGTGATAGGCAGCGGTATTGCCGGTTTAACCTTTGCCCTGCGTTGTGCAGGATTTGCGCGGGTAACTGTAATTACTAAAAGTACCATAGGCGAATCGAACACGATGTATGCCCAGGGCGGTATAGCAGGTGTATTTGATGATGCTGATTCGGTAGAAAACCATGTGCATGATACCCTTATAGCAGGCGATGGCTTATGTAATGAAGAAGCCGTGCGATTTATAGTTTCGGAAGCGCCACAGTGTATATTGGAATTAAGCCAATTGCAGGTGCCTTTTGATAAAACCGGCGATGGACATTTTGATTTGCACCGCGAAGGCGGACACTCGCATGCACGTGTAGTACATACCGCTGATGCTACCGGCCGTGCCGTTGAAACCACACTGGTGAAACAAGTTAAAGCGCACCCGGAAATAGCACTGCTGGAAAATCATTTTGCATTGGACCTACTGGTGGAGAACAACATTTGCCACGGAGCTACGGCTGTTGATACGCGTACAGGAGAGACAATATGTTTTGAAGCACCAATTACCATGTTGGCCACAGGTGGTGGTTGCCAGGTATATCGCGAGAATACCAATCCGGCCGTAGCAACCGGTGATGGTATTGCTATGGCTTACCGTGCCGGAGCAGACATAGAGAACATGGAATTTGTTCAATTCCACCCAACAACTTTATATGCCCCAGGCAAAGGAACTTTTTTAATAACGGAAGCCCTGCGTGGTTTTGGTGCTGAACTTAAGCATGCCGATGGCAGCACCTTTATGGAACACTACCATGAAATGAAATCGCTGGCACCCCGTGATATAGTTACCCGTGCAATTACAGCCGAGTTAAAGAAGAAAGGTACGGAATGTGTTTACCTGGATGTTCGCGAGTTTGAAGAAAAAGAAATAAAGAAGCATTTCCCAACCATTTACGAGCGTTGCGCACAGGAAGGTATTGACGTAACGAAAGAAATGATACCGGTAGTGCCTGCTGCCCACTACATGTGTGGCGGGGTTGCAACCGATTTAGAAGCACGAAGCAGTATACAAAACCTGTTTGCCTGCGGCGAAGTTACCTGCACCGGTGTGCATGGTGCTAACCGCTTAGCCAGCAACTCATTACTGGAAGGCATTGCCTTTGTCAGGAAGGCCGCCTCGCTGATAGAAACGCTATTGCCCTCCTTAACGGCTACTGTGATACAGGCGGGTGTGCCTGAAATAATACGGGCGAACGACAGCTTTGCAGAAGGTATACGCGAAGCCTTGCGCGAGCTACTGTGGATGCAGGCAGGCATTTTACGCAACGGAACCGACCTGCAGAACTGCCTGGAGCAGTTAATAGCCTGGGAGCAACAACTAAGCCGACTACAAATTAAAAGTGTGCAAACGTGTGAAGTGCTGAACATGGTGCAAACCGGATTGCTAATTACACGCAGCGCCCTGGAACGGCACGAAAGCAGGGGCTGCCACTACCGCACTGATTACCCGACAAAGGATAACGAACTGCATAATACTGTACTCTCAGTTAAAAACACCTTATATGTTTAATCTGCCTTTTAAATGGACCGTACTTCCGGTACTGCTGTTTCTTGCTGCTTGTAGCAATAATCCACAACCACCGGCCCCTGCTGATACTTCTGAAAATTCAACACAGGAAAAGATAAACGGGCGTTGGCATATGGACCGCGCGGCATCGGAAGAATTGCGTGGGCTGGGCAATACCATTGACAATTTTACGCTGCTGAACAAAAAGAAATTTGAAAACACTGAAGCTTACCAGGAATATGGTGCGCTGCTTGAAAACCATATTAAACGTATTGACTCCTACTGCCAGTTAGGTGCCGATTGCAAAGCCGATTTGTATGCCCGCCTGGATAGTATAAAGGCCGAACTACCTGTATTAAGCAAGGGAAGTTTGGAAGAAAGTAAGGCCGCCATTTTACGCGTTAGGGCTATTTGGACCAATGTAGACTCTGCCTTTAACTACGGAGATTGAATTAAGATTACAGTTCCTGCCGCTGCTATTATCCAGCCTCAACCTGATAAACATTATCTGTCGGTATGACGGGAGTCAACTTGTACGTCCTTTAAATAAAAGACTTTCGTATCCTAAATTAAATAAAATGACAGATATACATGAACAAGCCCAGGCTAAAGTGGGTGAATTGGTTGCCAAAGATTACCGCACAGCGGATGTTTTTAAAAAATATGGTATTGATTTTTGCTGCGGTGGCGGAAAAACTATTGAGCGTGCCTGCCGCGATAAAAACATACAGGTGCAGGATATATTAACCGAACTAAATAAGCTGGAGCAAAAGGCCTCAATATCTGATAATGAGGACTTTAACGCATGGCCATTAGACAAATTAGCTGCTTATATTGAGTTTACCCATCACAGTTATGTAAACGAAAACTTGGCGGTTATCGGGCAGTATGCCGATAAAGTGGAAAAAGCCCATGGCCAACACAACCCGGAGGTCGTTGAAATTAATAATATTTGGCGCGAACTTTCGGCTGAGCTGAGTGTTCATATGAAGAAGGAGGAGTTGATGCTGTTTCCTTATATAAAGCAACTGCAAAAAGCTGTAGCAAATAGCGAAAAACCGGTTGCCCCGTTTGGAACAGTACAAAATCCGGTACACGTGATGATGAATGAACACGAAAATGCAGGGGCCCTGATGGAACGCATAGCTATTTTAAGCAACGGCTACACTCCGCCTGCTCATGCTTGTAATACGTACAAGGTATTGTATGCAAAACTGCAGGA
The DNA here is from genome assembly GCA_046329495.1 of Chitinophagales bacterium. Classification (GTDB taxonomy): domain Bacteria; phylum Bacteroidota; class Bacteroidia; order Chitinophagales; family LD1; genus Bog-950. The sequence continues at coordinate 483,677 of JAXLUO010000002.1, forward strand.
ATTCGAGAACGACCTACATAAACACGTGCACCTCGAGAACAATTTACTTTTCCCTAAAGCTGTATTACTGGAGAGCCGCTTGAACGGAAATTAAACTTAAGGTGTTATGATGTTTTCCAAGAGTTGTGAGTATGCTATAAAGGCGGTATTGCATATCTGTATGAATACGCGCGATGGCAGTCGTTTAGGGATAAAGGAAATTGCCGAAGAGATAGAGTCGCCGGAGCCCTTTACGGCTAAAATATTGCAGGAACTGGCTCGCAAGCGCATTATCAGTTCGGCCAAAGGACCGGGAGGTGGTTTCTTTATTGACCCCAAGGCCAAGCCCATAGTTATGATGGAAATAGTAGAAGCCATTGACGGTATGGGTGCTTTTGAACGCTGTGGTTTGGGGTTAAAGGAATGCTCGGAAGATCACCCTTGCCCAATTCATAAAGAGTTTAAAAGTTACTCAGCACGGTTAAAGAATCTGCTTACTTACAAAACCGTACAGGAGATGGCTAAAAGCCTTGCAGAGGGGCGTACCTTTATCAGTAACACATAGAGTTTTAACAAATAGAAAAAACACCCTCCCATCCATTTGGCGAGGGTATTTTTTTGTCCGAACTTTATAAAAGAGTAAAAGGTCTTTTTATTGACTTTAATCATATAGGGGTTTGACGAGCCTCATAACCTATGGGTAGTCCGCCCTCTACATTTGCCTCGTAATAGGACAGTAAATAATTCTCAAAACAATTAATCACCAATAAAAAAAAGGTATATGAAAAACGTATTTAACCGGATGAGCTTTAAAATGTTGCTACCTGCTATGGCGGGCGCCTTATTGCTTTCGCTTGCAAGTTGTGGCAGTGGCGAAAAGAAAGAAGGTGAAAGCACCGATGCCCCCAAAAGTATGATAGAAGAACCTAAGGCGGATGACGGACAAGGTGTAGGAAAATTTAAGGATGTAACCCTTGCCGCACTTGATGCTAAAGTTGCTGAAACAGGCAAAAGCGTATTTGAAGCCAAATGCTCGGCCTGCCACAATGCTACAGATGTAAAAAAAGTAGGTCCCGGATTAAAAGGAGTAACTACCCGCCGTCAGCCAGCCTGGATTTTGAACATGATCACCAATCCGCAGGAAATGACCCAAAAAGATCCTACAGCTAAAAAATTGCTGGAAGAACATCTAACACAAATGACCTTTCAGGATGTGAGCGATGAGCAAGCCAAACAAATCCTGGAATACTTCCGCCAAAATGATGCCGGTGGAGAAACAGCTGCAAAAAAATAATACTCACCCATTCCTTAATTAATAATTCATTTTTATGAGAACCATTTCTTTAAAAACCACGCTTTTGATGGCAGGTGGCTTAGCCCTTGCCTTTGGCTCGGAGAGTTGTAAGCCGAAAAAGGTGGACAATGCCCTTGCCGGCAATGCAGCAGAAAAAGTGTATGTGGCCCCCGGCAAAAAAGACGAACTGTATTTATTCACTTCAGGTGGCTTTAGCGGGCAAATAGGCGTATATGGCCTGCCATCAGGTCGCTTACTACGCGAGATTCCGGTATTCTCGCAAAAAGCAGAAAGCGGATACGGTTACAGCGAAGAAACTAAACCGATGTTGAACACCTCGCACGGTTATGTGCCATGGGATGACAGCCACCACCCGCAATTATCTAAAACAGATGGTAATGCTGACGGCCGTTGGATCTTTATCAATGCCAACAATACTCCGCGAATTGCCCGCACCAGCCTTTCAACTTTCCGTACTGAGGAAATTATTGAATTGCCAAACTGCGGCGGTAACCACGCATCCCCCTTTCTTACCCAAAACACCGAATATGTAGTAGGAGCTTCGCGCTTCTCTTTACCATACGATAAAGATGGAGATGCTTCAATTGCTGAATACAAAGACAAATTCAAAGGAACTATATCTTTTATAAAGGTAGATCCACAGACAGGACACATGGCTATTAACTTTCAGTTGTTGGTTCCGGGTGTAGATTATGACCTATCGCGTGCCGGCAAAGCGGCATCACACGGCTGGTGCTTCTTTAGCTGTTACAATACGGAGAAGGCGCACTCGCTTTTAGAAGTAAATGCCAGCCAGCGCGATAAGGATTTTATACTTGCTGTAAACTGGAAAAAGGCAGAAGAATACCTGGCTCAGGGCAAAGGCGTAAAATGGCCTGCTAACTATGCCCACAACGTTTACGATGATAAAGCGCATACCGCTACTTCTACCATTGAAAAAGAGGTAACTGTAATGGACGTAAAAGATCTGCCGGGCGTATGCTATTATATCCCATGCCCTAAGAGCCCGCACGGATGCGATGTTGACCCTACAGGCGAATACATCTGTGCATCGGGTAAACTGGCTGCTGTAATCCCGGTTTATTCTTTCAGTAAGATTCAAAAAGCTATAGAAGCAAAAGCATTTGAAGGCGATTTTGATGGCGTGCCTGTAATTAAATACGAGGCTGCTTTGGATGGTGAAGTTGAAAAACCGGGATTAGGACCCTTACACACCGAATTTGATGACAAGGGGAATGCCTACACCTCTTTCTTCGTATCCAGCGAGATTGTAAAATGGGAAGTTAAAACCAAAAAAATACTGGACCGTGTACCTACCTATTATTCTATCGGCCACTTATGCGTACCAATGGGCGATTGCATTAAGCCTTATGGTAAATATGTAATTGCGCTGAACAAGATTACCAAGGACCGTTACCTGGAAACAGGACCTGAATTGGCACAAAGCTGCCAGGTGTATGACATCAGCGGTGATAAAATGCAACTGCTGTTAGATTTTCCAACCATTGGTGAACCGCACTACGCACAAGCATGCCCAGCTGAGTTAATTACTAAAAACGAAGTTAAATTCTACAAGCTGGATGATAACCAGAATAAGTACGTAACCAAGAACGAGAAAGAAGCGAAAGTAGTACGCGAAGGCAACGATGTGCATGTGTATGCAACAGCCATCCGCTCGCACTTTACACCGGATAATATTGAAGGCGTAAAAGTTGGTGATAACGTTTACTTCCACATTACTAACCTTGAACAGGACTGGGACGTGCCTCACGGCTTTGCTGTAAAAGGCGCTAACAATGCCGAGTTGTTGGTAATGCCCGGCGAAACACAGACATTAAAATGGGTACCCGACCGCGTAGGTGTATTCCCGATGTATTGCACCGACTTCTGCTCGGCTTTACACCAGGAGATGCAAGGTTACGTTCGCGTAGGAACTACTGCCTCACCGCTAAAGTTTAGCACAGGTGAATAATAAATTGGTTGATTAAAAACGGGACCGGGGGGACTGGGCAGGTCCTCCCACCCTACTTTTTATTGCAAGGTGTAGAAATGATTTGGGTAAAGAACCCGGTGTGTTTTTGATAAAATTTAGAAGCAATGAAAACCAAATTAAACATGATAACAAGAGTGCTGGTCTTGATCAGTGCCCTGGCTATCATCCCTTCGATGTTTGTGTCGGTGTGGCAAATTCAATTAGAAGCACCGCAATACCCCGAAGGATTGAAAATGGAGATATGGTGTGACCATATTGGAGGTGATATTGAAAAGATCAACGGCCTTAACCATTACATTGGCATGGCTCAGATAAAGGAAGCCAACTTCCCTGAATTTAAGGTTATGAAATACCTGATTTGGGCTATGGTAATATTGGGCCTGGCTACTGCATTGATCGGACGCAGATTTATGCTATGGATTACCAGCGGCTATCTGCTATTATGCGGTGCGTGGGGCATCTATGACTTTTGGAAATGGGAGTATGAGTATGGCCACAACCTGGATCCTCACGCTGCTATAAAAATTCCCGGCATGGCGTATCAGCCGCCGCTGTTCGGGTGGAAACAACTGCTTAACTTTTTAGCAGGTTCATTTCCGGATATCGGAGGGTGGTTAATAATAGCCCCGGCCGTAATTATTGTTGGACTAACCGTTTACGAACAATTCAGAAAAAAATGAAAAGCATAAGCATACTAACCGTTTTTATTTTGTTGCTTACGGGTTGCAATAACCAACCGGAAGCAATTGCGTATGGCAAAGACCTCTGCACAAATTGTAAAATGACCATTATGGATCAAAAGTTTGGTGCAGAACTGGTAAATACCCGGGGCAAGGTTATCAAGTTTGATTCGGGTGAATGTATGTTGGAATATCTTAAAATGGACGACCATTTTGAAGCTGCTGAGCACCTGGTAATAAACTATGCAAACCCCGGGGAGTTAATTGCAGCGGACAAGGCATTCTACTTACACGGCGGCGAAGTAAAAAGCCCTATGGGCGGCAACCTGGCAGCCTTTAAAACAACTGAAGAAGCACAAAAATTTCAAAAGGAACTCAGCGGCGATTTGGTACTTTGGGACAAGGTAAGACAAATCAACTTTTAACATGCGTTACATACTGCCCATTTTACTCTGGTATTTAGTACCAATGGCGGCCTGCTGCCATACGGTTGAAGTATGCAAACAATGTAATATAAACACCCTACAGGCAGGAATAACTGCAGCGCAGCCCGGCGATACCATTTTACTTAAACCGGGTAACTACGCCAGCGTAAACACACAAGTAAACAAGCCCCTCACTATAATAGGAATAAACTATCCGGTACTGGATGGAGAGGAAAAAGACGAAGTACTGGTAATAACTGCAAACCGGGTAACACTGCAGGGTTTGGATGTAAGAAACAGCAAACGCGGCAGCATGAAGGATTATGCAGGCATCCGCATTTATAAGTCAACAGATATACGCATTGATAATTGTAGACTAACCAATACCTTTTTTGGTATTTACCTGAGCGATAGCCGCCGTATTTCAGTTAGCAATGTGCACAGTAAAGGAGCCAACTATGGAATGAGCGATACAGGCAATGGCATACATCTGTGGAAGTGCGATAGTGTGCTGATTGAAAATAATTACCTGGAAGGTCATCGTGACGGCATTTACCTCGAATTCGCTAAAAACAGTTTCATCAAGAATAACCTGGCCGAAAAAAACTTCCGCTACGGTCTGCACTTCATGTTCTCCGATAGCGACACCTATACACACAATACATTCCGGTTAAACGGAACAGGTGTTGCCGTAATGTATAGCAAGGGCATGCACATGTTTTACAACCATTTTGAAAACAACTGGGGCGATGCAAGCTATGGCTTGCTCTTGAAGGATATGAGCGGAGGCATAATAACCAACAACACGTTTGCCAACAACACCATCGGTATAACTATGGAAGGCAGCAATCACATGCGGATGGAAAAGAATGACTTTCTGAATAACGGTTACGGGCTGAAAGTGATGGCTAATTGCATTGAAGACACTTTCCGCTACAATAATTTTTCAGGCAACACTTTTGATGCAGCCACCAACGGCGAACTACAACAGAATATTTTCTCGGCTAACTACTGGGATAAGTATGAAGGGTATGACTTAAACCGGGATGGTTATGGCGACATCCCTTTCAATCCTGTTAGTTTATACTCGGTAATGGTAGAGCAGATGCCTTATGCCGTAATGCTGATGCGTAGTTTTACTGTAGACCTTATAAACAGGGCCGAGAAAAACATGCCGGGCATAGTGCCCTCTACCTTTGTAGATAATTTACCGGTTATGAAAATGATAAAGCGATGATTGAGATAAAAAACCTGGAAAAGAGTTTTGGAAAACTACAAGTGCTGAAAGGTGTAAGCGCCGGTTTTGGTACCGGGCAGGTCATCAGCATAATTGGGCCTAACGGTTCGGGTAAAACCACGCTTATTAAAAGCATACTGGGTATGGTGGTGGCGGATAAGGGCAGCATTGAGTTTGATGGAAAATCCATTGCCAACGATTTCAGCTATCGTAACCATATAGGCTATATGCCGCAAATTGGCCGCTACCCCGAAAACATGCAGATAGGACAACTGATAAGCATGATGAAGGATCTGCGGAAAACCACCGAAAAATTTGATGAAGAATTGAGCAGGGAGTTTGCCTTACAGGGTATGTATAACAAAGCTATGCGCACACTTTCGGGCGGCACTACGCAAAAGGTTAGTGCCTCGCTGGCATTTTTGTTTAACCCTAAAGTGCTGATACTGGATGAGCCAACGGCAGGGTTAGATCCTTTAGCCGCAGAAATATTAAAAGCAAAAATTTTGAAGGCAAAGGCCGAAGGGAAATTGATAATAATAACCTCGCATATAATGAGTGAAGTGGAGGAATTAGCGGACAGCCTTATGTATTTATTTGAAGGCCGCATTCAATTTTTTAAAACCATTGCACAACTAAAGGATGAAACCGGCGAAGAGCGCCTGGGTAAAGCTGTTGCAAAAATTATGAAGGCTACCAATGCCGCACAATCCTAAAACCAAGCCATGTTTAAGATTTGCAAATACGTTATTTACGACATTCTGCGCAGCAAGGTGCTCATAGCCTATATGCTTTTTTTGCTGGCTATTTCCTGCAGTTTGTTTGCCCTGGGCAACGACACCGCTAAAAGCGTGGTGAGCCTTATGAGTGTTGCGCTTATAATAGTACCACTAATAAGCATTGTATTTTCTACCACCTACTTTTATAATTCCTACGAGTTTATCGAATTGCTGGTAGCACAACCTATTAGCCGGCGATCGTTGTTATTAGGCGAGTATGCCGGTGTAGCCATTTCGCTGGCAAGTGTTTTTTTGGCGGGTGTTGGTATACCGGTAGCTATTTATGCAGCGGATGCAACAGGCTTTGTTTTAGTTGGTGCCGGACTTGGCTTAACGCTCACCTTTGTTTCGCTTGCTTTTTTAGCCTCAGTTGCTACGCGCGATAAAGCAAGGGGTATCGGATTATCGCTGCTTTTATGGTTCTATTTCTCTATCCTTTACGATGCCATTATTCTAATCATCCTCTTCTCGTTTAACGACTATCCGTTAGATAAAGCCGTAATAGCCTTAGCCAGCCTAAACCCAATTGACTTGAGCCGCATTATGATACTAATGAAGATGGATATAGCTGCACTTATGGGCTTTACCGGCGCTGTTTATAAGCAATTCTTTGGCAGCAGTTTTGGACTGGCCTATGTAACAGGCCTTATGGCTATCTGGATCATCGTTCCGCTACTTTTGGCAGTTCGCATCTTCCGTAAAAAGAATATATAGGCTACTTAACCAGCAGCACCATACCTTTGCGTTCCACCTTTACGCCATCCTCGGCATAAAATTGAATAAGGTAGCCATAACCGCCGGCCTGTGCATCCTTACCATGGTCGCTGCCATCCCAGCCAAGCATAGGGTCGTTACTTTCAAACACTTTACCACCGTAGCGATTAAATATCTGCATCAGGTAACCGGTAGGGTTTCCGTAGATGATGGTAGGCTTAAACACGTTGTTTACACCATTTGGAGCAAAAGCGTTTGGTATGTAAATAATTGGGCGGTGAATTATACATACTTCGTTGGAACGGCTCGTAAGTGTATCATGATATCCGTTAGGCAAGTTCAAATCATACTCGGCTTCTACATAGTAGCAAAACACGCCCTTTTCAGCAACAAATTGCTGTAGCGAGTCGGAATATGCGATGGTGCCAGGTTGGAAAGTTTTGATTAGCTGATAGCCGTTTCCGTAATTGCGGTATAGCTTCTGATGTAACACGGTAGCATATTGCAGTTCAAAATCATTCCAATCAAGGTGAGCTACATAATAATCGTACAATTCGCCTTTTAAACTTATGGTTTTTACGTACGGTGTAGTGTACTCCGTTTGGCAACTATCATACGCTACCACCTGATAATAATAGGGATTGCTACCCGGCGATACGTTTACGGAATCGATATAAGTATCGTATAAGTTAAGCGGAACAGGCACACTCCACTGGTCAATATGGTCGTAAACCGTGCCATTACCGCTACGATCCATTTTGTAAAAGATAAGTTCCGAGGCGGGGTCAATGGTCCAGGTTACAGAAATATGATTGTCTACATCTACGGTAGCATTAGTGATGTATAAAAACGCCGGCGCGTGAATAATGGAGGCCCGCTGGCATACCATATTGCTATTAGATACAATGTTGCTATCGGCTGCACTACGTGCCCGTATTACAATACAAAGCGAATCGCCATCGTTAAATCCGCTATAGCCGTAACTTTGGCTATTGCTGTCAAGAGATGTTACCAAAGTAAAAGGACCTGCATTGGCACTTACCCACACCTGGTAATCGAGGACGCCCTGGGGCCAGTTGATGTAGCGGTTCCAGTTTAAGTTAACCTGGTTTTGACAGGCTGTTGTTGCCGCCTGCAGGTAAAGGGTATTATGCGGATTGGGGTTAAACGCGCTAAACTGCCAACAGCTATCCAATGCCGCTACAGTATAGGTTAAAAATTGCGAGTTGGGGTCAGCATTCACATCGGTATACGTGTTAACGTTATAACCGTAGATGGTATCGATAGGCTTGGCATTCCCGTTACTTAAATAATAATATACTACATACGCATAGGTTTGGGGCGAGGTACTGGGCTGCCAGTTTAATACAGCCTGACCGTTTACTACATCGGCATTTATTATAACAGGTGTTTCGGGCCGCAGGTTATTAACAGTATCGGATTGCAGCACTGTTGCACCGGGGCAGTTGTAACTGCTTTCCATATAAAAATACCACGTGTTACTGATAGATATGGCATTAGTGTAAACGTACGATGTTTGCGATTGGTTGGTGATGGCAATAGGGTTATAAGGGCCGTTAATACCATTGCTGCTGGCGTAGATAGTGTATTGCACAAATGCTCCGCACGGGTTAACCGGCGGATTAGTCCAATAGAGCGTAATATCGCCACTGGCATTAGTGGTTATTACGCATTGCAAATCGGGCGCTTGTATTACCTGTGCCCGGCTATCCAGGAAAAAGGCAAAAGCGCTAAAAAGTAGGGCGAATAGTTTTGTCTTCATCAAAAACGGCTGCAAAGTAAATGATTCGCAGATAAAACGAGAGGTTGCACCAAAAAGTGTTGGAACGTAATATTTGCCTAAAAAACGTATGCATTTGTTGTTAATCGGGCGTTTTGCAGTAAAAACCACGAGTTATCCACCCCGGGGTAACGGTTGGGCTAAATTCTTTAATCTCGTATTACCAAACCATTTACATGAATAGCGACACAGTTCTTGTTACGGGCGCAGGCGGTCAAATAGGTACCGAGTTGGTTTTGGCGCTTCGTAAACTATATAAAAATGTAATAGCCAGTGATTTGAAGGACCCTTCGGAGGTGCTGAAGCAGGGTGGAGAATTTGTTAGGTTGGATGTGCTTTCCAAAAACAGTTTAACCGAGGTGGTGCAACGATTCAAAGTGAACCAGATTTATCACCTGGCAGCTATTCTTTCAGCTACCGGCGAAAAGAACCCGGAACTTGCTTGGAGGATCAACATGAAGGGGTTACGCAACATCCTCGACGTTAGTGTTGAGAATGGTATAAAAAAGGTCTTCTTCCCAAGTACCATTGCTGTTTTTGGTCCAACCACCCCCAAAGTTAATACACCCCAGTACACCGTAATGGAGCCCAACACCATTTATGGCATTAGTAAGCAAGCCGGCGAACGTTGGTGCGATTGGTATTTTCAGAAACGCGGGCTGGATGTACGAAGCATACGCTATCCCGGATTAATTAGCTATAAGACCAAGGCAGGCGGTGGCACTACCGATTATGCCGTAGATATATTTTTTGAAGCAGTAGAACACCAAACCTACAAGTGCTTTTTGAAGGAGGATACCACCTTACCCATGATGTATATGCCCGACGCCATCAGGGGCACTATTGAATTAATGGAAGCACCGGCCGAAAAGATTAGCGTGCGCAGCGGTTACAACTTTGCGGGATTCAGTTTTTCGCCTGCCGAACTTGCGGCGGAAATTAAGAAGACGATCCCCGATTTCGCTATAAGCTACGAACCCGACTTTAGGCAAGCTATTGCAGAAAGCTGGCCGCAAAGCATTGATGATAGTGTTGCACGGAAGGACTGGGGCTGGAAACCCGAATATGACCTTGAAAGAATGGCCCAAG